>JANODL010000055.1:0-104320 GCA_031412675.1 Acidobacteriota bacterium
ACTGATATTACGCAAAGTTAGAAAAGCATTGTAGAAACTGACTTTGCGTTGGTATTTGCTCCCGAAATAGATTTTGTTTATAAGCATAAATCGTCTGCTTTTCTTTGATTGCCTTAGTTTGGGTCAAGCAAAACGCATATAATCCGAGATGCAAATGCGCCTTTTGCGCCTGCATCGAATTTGCCCGACATCTGCCCCATCCGAATTCTTGTTTGAGCAGCCGAAAGACTTCTTCGATTTGCTGCCTGATCGGATAAATTCGCTTCACGGCGGCAGATGTCAACTCCAAATTATTCGTCAACAAGAATCTCTCGCCGTCTTTGACAATCAATACCTTGTGTCCGATTTTCTTCAAGTTTCCCGTTTTTCTGCCGTAATGGTGGCGAAATGTTTTATCAATTCTAACTCCCTCAAAAAGCCGATTCTTCTTGACTCGAGTGCAGTATTGCCAACCGAACCGGTTAAGCAAATTCAGCAGACTCTCACCTGAATACCAGGCATCAAATAATACATACATTGGAGTTATGCCGCGCCGCCGCGCTTCCCAAAGCATTTCTTCCGCCAGCTTTAACTTTGATCTCCCCCCTTTTCGCCAAATCCTTAACCCGAGCGGAATCCGCCGCTTCCCATCTGTCCAAATCAATAAAACAACATTCGTTCCCCACACTTTCTTGCCGATAGTCGAATCCCACACAAACGAAACTGCCTCGAGTTTTTTACCAAATCGCTGCCAAATTGTGTCGTCAATCAGTAAGTAACCCTCTTTGATCGCCTCGTCTGCAAACCACTCCCATAATCGTCTCGAATATGGAAAAGCCAAATACAGCACGCGATATAAAAGATCGTGCGAAACCTCGACCAAACTTGCCAAACAGATACAGCTCATCCGGCTGTTGCGGTAAATCAAACCAATCAAGTAAAATCGCATTGCAAGCGGTAGTTTGGTAACTGAATCGTTCATAGCAGATTGATTTTATTACTCTTTCTGCCTCTTGCGTAATATCAGTATTAAATAGTTACGAAGAATGTTACAGAATTAACACGACTTAAGTCGGTTTAAATCAAAGTTCGGCGGCTATCGTTGACAACAGATGTGGCGAAAGGTAACGCGCTTAAATGAAATATCTATAATCATTGGAGAAAAAAGAATGAAAGCTGATAGATTTGTAAAAATAATGCTCGTTGTAATTGCTGGCTTGTTATTTTTGAATTGCTTTAAGGGTGATGGTGGAAAAACTATTTCAATTCCCTTTCTTGAATCTTCCACCGTCAAAGCCGCGCCGCCTGCATTTATTCAAGTAGGCAAATTTTACGAGTTTCAGCTTGGGATACTCGTTGTTGATGGAAGGGTTAGAGGCAAAGTTGAGAAGATTGACGAAAACGGATGGTTATATATTCAACACTATTCAAACGATAAATGGGAAGGTCATTCTTGGTTAAACATCAATCGGGTTTTATCCTGTTTCGAGGACGATATGCCAAAGGGAACAGCCAACTCAAACAGCAATAGTAATCGTTAGCTTGGCGACTTTTCATCTGGGGAAATGAGAGAAATTTTGAAAAAGTCAGAATGGAAAATTAGGAATTACAAAATGGAGGTTAGATATGGGTTACGGTTTATACGGTTCGCATGACCCGAATCATGTAAATACACCAGACTGGAAGGACGAGATTGCTGGCACTAGCAATCCTTTGGCTAACAATATTACCTATTCGCCTCCTAATATTTCGTCGGGCAGTAGTATTTCGTCTTCTAGCAATTCGTTGGACAGTAGTTCTTCAGTTAACAGCGGATTGTATGGAATACAAGACCCTAATCAGGTATACTATTCTACTCTTGCTAACAATAATAGGGTTTCTTCGGTTGCCATTAATCCTTCGTCTGAAAGATTCTATAGTGACCACTCCAACGATTTACCTTTTGAGAGCATATCTGTTGCCATTTGGTTCTTAACAACAGCCAGTTTAACGATTTACCTCGCTTACTCGGTATCTGCCGCTACTTTCAAATGGGAAGCTGCCGAGATTTTCGGTATCATTTTTGCAAGCGTTGTTTCATTCTTACTAATTGGGCTTATCTTGTTTATTCCATTTGCTGTCTTGGATTTTCTGATGGTAAAACCTATCAAATGGATTTTGTCTGTTTTCGCTTGATTCGATTTGGCAGTGTTCTTTTTCTATTTAGCAATGGTTATTTTGAGTCAAGCAAAATCGTTATGGAAAGTTGCGCGGTTATATTTGCCGCCGCCGAACAATTCAATGGACGTGAGGGCGAAACAGCGACTTTCTTATCACGTTGTTTTGTTTCCCTAAACTTGCGTGTTGGCGGTTTCGCCCCACGTCATCTCAGCCGTTGGCGTTTCGTGTTGCGATAGACGTATCGGGCAGACAAGATTTGATTTCGTGATATAATTCCGGTATATGGTCATCAGCCAAATTATCTGGAAAGACCAATTCGTTGAGAAGTTAGAAGTAAAACACGACGTATCGGTGGAAGAAGCCGAAGATGTTCTTTGCTACGAACCACATATTCGGAAAGTCGGCAAAGGCAATGTCAAAGGCGAAAATGTTTATGCCGCGTATGGTCAAACTGCTGGTGGACGTTATTTAGTCGTCTTTTACATTCGCAAATTGACAGGCGCAGCCTTGCCAATCTCAGCCCGCGATATGGACGATGGTGAAAGAAAATACTATGGGAAACAAAAATAAAATAAAAGACCCTTTGCCCGATTCATTTGCAACGGAAGAAGAAGCCGGAGCGTTTTGGGATACTCACAGCACAATGGACTACATCGAATACTTCGAGCCTGTGGATGATGTCATCGAGATAAAGAATCGAGTTTTCGAGGTGCAAGTCGCTGAAGATGTTTTTCAGAAGTTGCGGCAGAAAGCCGAGTCTTCGCACGAATCAGTGCCAAAGGTAGTTGACCAAATTCTGCGTAAACAACTAACCTTAGCTTAACGAGAATTGTTTTTGAAACGGCGTGTTGAAAATCAAGACACGCCGAACAATTCAATGGACGTGAGGGCGAAACAGCGACTTTCTTTTAACGTAACTTGTAAAACCGTTGCTAATTTGTAGGCGGTTTCGCCCCACGTCCATTAAATTGTTGGGCATTTAGTTATGATTTTGTGATGAAATCCGTTCTGATTACTAAGTAAGACGGACAAATTGCTTGATAATCCGCGCACATTACTTAATAAGACTGACGAATTACTTGATAATTTGTCCGTCTTATTAAGTAAGACGAGCAGATTTCTTTATCATCAGACAATCTTACTAAGGAATCAGAGTTGCTGATAAAGGAAATTTTGCTGACGATAAACAAATCTTGAAAGAATATATGGCAAATCGAGCGGTTTTCATCGTTCATTGATTGTCTTGCTTGAAACGTGCAGGACGATAATCAATAAAGACAGGAGAAATTTGAAATGGCAGATAAAAAAACGAAACAATTAAGTCCGAAGATTTTACAGGAAGACCTCGATGCTTACGCGGGAATGAAGGGAATTGCGGGATATTCTCCGGCAAATGCCGCGTTCGATTCAGCGAGCGGCAAAACTTTGCAAGATAAGATGACGGCAAGCCAGGTCAAAGCGGTGCAGAGTCAGGCACAGGCGGATGCCGACCGCGATGCGAAGGTCTTGGACGAATGGGAATTTCACGATTTCATTCGCAATATGCGGACGCAGGTCAAAGCGCAATACGGCGAAAATTCGGACGAAGTTGCCGCCGTCGGGTTAAAGAAAAAGAGCGAATACAAGAATCCGACAAAGAAACCGCCGACTTCGTAATCGTTTGGAGAGTTTAATTGAAAACGGCTTGGATAATTCCGAGCCGTTTTTTATTTGTATAGATAATTGGAGCGCGGACATCTCTGCCCGCCGGCGTTCGGCGTTGAAAATGTAAATTAAAGCGAGTTCGGGATCAGAACGGAGCGCAGGCTGCCAGCCTGCCACGCCGCTTGAAAAGCGGTGTCACGAACTTTACTTTTCAGTAATCTTGAATAAATTCGGAGGTTGTGAGCGTTTTTCAAACGCTTGCAGGCTGGCAGCCTGCGCTCCGTTTGGCAAATTCCTTATCCCGAACTGAGGTTAATTTAAACGTGATGAGCATTTTTCAAATGCTGGCAGGCTGGCAGCCTGCGCTCCGTTTTGTTGCGCTCCGGGTTAATATTATTTCTTAACAGCTTCGACTTTTTATAGAATTACCGCGTCTAAAAACCGTGGATGAAAATAATTCATTCTCGATAGATTTTTTTTAAGTAATAATCTCGTGCTAAGTTAAATTTGATATACACGGGCAATGTTAAAAAGTTTGACGGACGAGCAATTAGTCGAGTTGGCGGTTGGAAATGAACCTGATGCTTTCGGCGAAATAGTCAGAAGATGGGAGCGCAAGATTTTCGCGCTCTGTTTCGGGATGCTCGGTCGTGAAGACGATGCCAAGGACGCGGCGCAGGATGCTTTTATCGCGGCTTACCGCAATTTAGCGAACTTTCGCGGCGAAGCAAAAGTTTCATCGTGGCTGCACCGAATCGCCGTCAACCAATGTTTGACAAAACAACGCCGCACGAAAACGCGTTCGGAAACTTTTCTCGATGACGAGAGTAACGAGGAAGAAAGAGTTTTTATCGCGCCTCTGCATCAATCGCCGGCGCGGATTACGGAACAGAACGAGCGGCTTTCGCACGTCAGACACGCGGTCAATTCGCTTCCGGCGGATTTGAGGCAGGTGATCGTGATGAAGGAATTTGAAGAAATGACGTTTCAGGAGATTTCGGAAACATTGGAATTGCCGCTCAGCACGGTCAAAAGCCGCGTTTATACGGCTCTGAAACAACTCAAAATGAAGTTGGAGCGAACGCCTTTGGAGGTTGTTTAATAAGCTGTTTGAAAACTCAGAACTAAGCCGCAAAGCGGCAAAAAGAAAGTAGCCAGAGGTGAAACTTCTGGTTAGTTTGACGAAATTTTCCGCACTGGAGGTGCGAAAAGACAAATCTGAGCGCATCTTCAGTGCGCGAACCGTTTGTTGCTGTTCCAGAGGTTTCACCTCTGGCTACTTTCTAATCGCGCTTTCAGCGCAATAATGAGTTTTCAAATATCTTTCAAGAGATTTCAGGTAAAAGGTTATGATGAATAACAATCATAAAAAGTCAGGTTGCGGTTTTTCCGAACAGCTCGTTTCGTATCTCTACGGCGAAACGGTCGGCGCGGAAATTACTGCGTTTGAAGCGCATCTGAACGGTTGTTCGGTCTGTGCCGACGAACTCGAAGCCTTTTCGGGTGTGCAATTTTCGATCAACGATTGGAAGCTGAATGAATTTGCGAATCTCGCTACGCCGTCCATCGAGATTCCATACCGAACAGCCGACAAAACGGCGGAAGTTTCAAGCGTTAAAGGTTCGTGGTTGTCAGCCCTGCGCGAATTATTTTCGCTCTCTCCTCGCGGCTGGTCGCTGGCAACCGCGTCATTTGCAGTTTTGGCAGTCTGCGCCTTGATCGCGCTTTTTGCGTTGAATGCCCGCAAAGACAACGATGTCGCGGAAAGCAATAAAACAAATCCGTTGCCTTTGCCGACGGTCGAAAAAACGCCGCCTGAAACAAATGCGAACAGCAACGCAAATAATCAGCCTGATAAAGTAGTAAAACCGTCGAGTGAACCGAAATCCGAAGTCGCCGTTGCGCCGGATACGAAAAACAATCGCGTCGTGAAAATTGCAAACACTCCGCGTTCGACGCAAAAGGCTGATGCAAATTCGCCGAAGAACAACGAACAAAAGCGCACCAACAAAAACAATGAAGTCGCGCCGAAAATTGCGGTGGATGACGAAGAGGAAGATAAATCTTTAAGACTCGCCGAGCTTTTTGACGAGATTGATACAAAAGAATAGCTTTTGGTGAAACAAAATGAAGAAGATAAATATTTTAAGTTTAATTTTGACGTGCTTTTTGATGGTTTTGACCTTTACGAATGTCAAAGCGCAAGAAACGCCGCAGAACGATAATCCGAATCAAGCCGTCCGACCTTTTAAGATTTTGCAGGAATTAGGCTTGAACCGCGAACAGATTCAGCAAATCCGCCGCATCAATCAGGAACGAAAACCGATTATGCAGGAAGCGCAGATGCGTTGGCGAAGAGCGAACCGCGATTTGGACATAGCGATTTATGCCGACGATTCGACCGAAGAACAAATCAAAGAATTGACAAAAACCGCGCAGATTGCTCAAGCCGAACTTCTGAAAGAAAGAACTCTGACCGAATATCTGATTCGCAAAGTTTTAACGCCCGAACAGCTCGTCAAATTCCGTCAACTGCGCGAACAAATTCGCCGGCGAGTCGAGAATATGAAAAATCAGAACAAGCAAATGGATGAGCCGCAACGACCGATAAATCGTTTTCAGCAACGCAAAAATCAGAATCGTCCGCAGTAAATTTTAACTATCATTTTCTTGGATATTTTATTTGAGCCGAATTTTCAAAAAGTTCGGCTTTTTTTTTTGTGCGGTTCGTTGTAATCTTTGCAAAAGTCTTTTTATGTTTTAAAACAGCAAATGAAACCGCTCAAAAATTTTTTATTTCAGTTACAGGAAATTAGTTTATTGGTTTGGCGAGCGTTTATCGGGCTTTTCCGCAAACCGCGTTATATCGGGGAAACAATTCGCCAGATGGATTTAATCGGAGTCGGTTCTTTGCCGATTGTTTTGCTGACTGGATTTTTCACGGGCGGCGTTTTGATTCTCCAAACTTATCCGACGCTTGCCTATTACGGCGGACAAAGCGAAGCCGGACGCGCTGTTGCAACCTCGCTGATCCGTGAACTCGGACCCGTTTTGTCGGCGTTGATGGTTTCGGGACGCATCGGTTCGGCAATTTCGGCGGAACTCGGCTCGATGGTCGTTTCACAGCAAATTGACGCGATGCGCGCACTCGGGACAGATCCGATTCGCAAACTCGTTGCGCCGCGCCTGATTGCTTTGATTTTTATGCTGCCGCTTCTGACGGTTGCCGCCGACATTTTCGGTATCATCGGCGGTGCCATCATCGCTTCGGGACTTTTTAATCAGGAAACGAATGTTTTTCTCACATCGGTTCGCACCGGCATCACGACCGAAGATTTAATCGGCGGGATTATCAAGCCTTTATTCTTCGGTCTAATCATCGGATGTATCTCTTGCTACAAGGGTTTAAGCACGACGGGCGGAACGGTCGGAGTCGGTCGTTCAACTACAAATGCGGTGGTCGTAGCATCAATCTGGGTGATTGTCTTTGACTTTTTTATCTCCAAAGCATTGCAGACAATTCTCGACATAAGACCTATTTAATATTTATAATCAGTAAAGCTTATTATGCCCTCTTCCGAGATCGAAAAACCTGAAATTACCATTACCGAAGCAGAATTGGCTCCGACTGCCGATATTCAGGATGCCGTTGACGAACCTGACCGCATACTTCCGGCAATCGAATTTCGGGACGTGCATCTTTCGTTCGACGATAAAAAGATTCTGAACGGGGTGAGCTTTACCGTGCGGCGCGGTGAAACGAAAATTATTTTAGGCAGAAGCGGCGGCGGAAAATCCACCACGATTCGCCTTATTCTCGGGCTTTTAAAACCCGATTCGGGGCAAATTCTGGTTGACGGCGAAGACATCACTCATTTCACGGAAGAAGAAATGATGCGCGTTCGCCAAAAAATGGGGATGGTTTTTCAGGAAGGAGCGTTGTTCGATTCGCTTTCGGTTTTTGAAAATGTCGCGTATCGTTTGCAGGAACAAGGTGTTGACGAGGAAACCTGCGAAAAAGAAGTTCGCCGAATGCTGAGGTTCGTTGATCTTGAAGATGCATTCGATAAAATGCCGAGCGAGCTTTCGGGCGGAATGCGGCGGCGTGTCGGTATTGCCCGCGCACTCGTCGGCGACCCGACAATCGTGATGTTCGACGAACCGACTGCCGGACTCGATCCGCCGACGGCGCGGACAATCTGTGAATTGGCGATCAAACTGCGTGATTTGGAAGACGTTTCTTCGATTTTCGTGACGCACGAGATGAACAATCTCGAATATCTTTCGTCGGAATATGCGACCGTCAACGAAGACGGCGAAGTTACCTATGAAATGGAAGGCGAAAAACTTTGTCTGATCAACACGGAAGTTATTATGCTTCGTGACGGGGAAATAATTTTCAGCGGCAAAGACGAGCAGTTACGAAAAAACGAAGACCCGTATATCAGAAAATTTATTCGCGGTAAATAAGTTTGAGGTGAAATTATGGCAAGCACAAAAAATATTACTTTAAGCCAGCTTCGTGTCGGCATATTCGTTCTATTCGGACTCTTTATTTTAGGTTTTCTGATTCTGAATTCGACGGGCGATTTTAATCCGTTCGAGACAAAATTCCGACTCAAAGCGCGATTTTCACAAGCCGACGGTTTGCGCGAAGGCGCGGAAGTTCAGCTTGCCGGAGTTCACATCGGCAAGGTCGAATCGGTATCGCTTCTGCCGCCCGACAGCCCCGAAGACGCGAAAATCGAAGCGGTTTTAGCCGTTGATAATGAGTTGAACAATCGTCCGATCACCGAACGAATCCGTACCGATTCGACCGCCCAACTCGTTGCTGCGACATTGCTTGCCAACGATAAAATGATTAATATTACGCCCGGAACTTCAAAAGGTTCGGCGGTCGCGGAAAATCACGTTCTCGATTCAACGCAGGCAATTTCCATAAATCAATTGACGCAAACCGGAAACGAACTTTTACAGCAAATTAACAAAATTGCGACTCCCGCAAACGAAATTCTCAACAAAGCCAATCAGGGCGAAGGTACGCTCGGACAAATTGTTAATAACGACCAGCTTTACAAAAATCTCGATTCGACCGTCGGCGAAACAAAACTGACGATGCTCAAACTGCAAAACATGCTCGACCGTGTGAATAAAGGCGACGGAAGCGCGGGAAAATTGCTTAACGACCCCGAACTTTACAACAACTTGAACCAGACCGTTAAACAGCTCGAAGCGATTTCCGGCGATATTCGTGCGGGACGCGGCACGGTCGGGAAATTCGTCACCGACGAAGCTCTCTACAACGAAACCCGGCAGGCAATCGCCGACTTGCGCGTTTCAGCGGCAAAAATCAACGGAATTGCCGACGACTTCAAATTAATTACGACCGATTTAAACGAAGGCAAAGGCACGGCAGGGAAATTCTTAAAGGACGAAAAACTTTACGAAGATGCGCGAACTACGCTGGCACGTTTTAATTCAACCGCCGAAAAGATTGACACATTGCTCGGCGATGCCCAAAGCGGAAAAGGCACCATCGGCAAGCTAATCACCGACGAAACGCTTTATAACAATGCCAATCAAACAATGTCGAATATCAATCAATTTTCATCGGAAGCGACAAAATTGTTGTATGATTTTCGTCAAAATCCCAAAAAGTTTTTATCAATTAAATTTAAGTTGTTCTAAGATGCAAAGTTTGGCTTGCCAATAGGCTTTTTTATAAGTTAGATTTAAGTTCATCTCTTAAAAATTACAGTATCAATCGTCAAACCGAAAACTTTTATGTGTTTGTCGAAAAAATTGTTGTTTTGTTTTTTATTGTGCTTCCCGCTGGTTGCGGCGAAGGCTCAGTATCACTTCGACCAATGGACGACGGATAACGGTTTGCCGCAAAATTCCGTTCGCCGGATAGTCCAAACTTCGGATGGTTATATTTGGTTTACGACCCTCGACGGGCTGGTTCGCTTCGACGGCGTTCGTTTTACGGTATTTAATAAATCAAACTCGAAAAATCTGCTGAGTAATCGTTTTACTCATATATTTGCGGATTCCGACGATACGCTCTGGATTAGCAGTGAAGAAGAAGGTGTGGCGCGATACCGCAACGGCGAGTTTCAATCGTTTACGACGGCTGCCGGTTTACCTTCCAATTCGGTTTTTGAAATGCGGATGAAACCCGACGGAAATCTTTATGCCCGCACGTCCGCAGGTCTGGCACGATTCGACGGTTCGCGCTTTATAAGCGTCGCGTCAATCAAAGAATTGCATCAATCCGAATCGCTTTATGCTCCTTCCGGCACATTTTGGGAAATCAATGAAAATTCTCTGAGCGTCATTAGAAATGGGCAAAAGTCTGTTTTCGATTTACCGGCAGAATTGAAAAATGAAGTTTCTCCCGCCGACGATCTTGTTTTATCGGTCAATCTATTTGAAGATCGCGCCGGTGTATTATGGATTTCGACCAACAGCCTCAAATTGGAATTTTTAGGCGGCAAATTATTCAAATTTGCGAATGACAAATTTGAGGAAATTTCGGCTGGCGGAATGCCGCCGAGTCTTGTTAACGACATAGCGCAAGACCCTCAGGGAAATCTTTGGCTCTGCACGGAGTCAAACGGTGTGTGCCGTTTGACTCAAAACGAATTTACCTGCTATGACACCGAAAACGGTCTGGCGACCAATAATATCAATGCTTTTTTAACCGACCGTGAAGGAACATTTTGGATTGTGACGGAGGATAAAGGAATTTACCGGGTAACGGAACAATTTATCACCGCTGTATCAACCAAGCAGGGACTTGCCGGAAAAAACGTCTATCCGATTCTAGAGGATCAGTCGGGCGCGGTCTGGCTCGGTTCGCTTGGATCACTCGCCCGATACAAAAACGGCAAACTTGCCAATTATAATAAAAACGACGGCTTAACCTTTATGGAAATTCTGTCAATTTTTGAAGATACGGACAGACGTTTGTGGATCGGCACATACAACGGAATTCAATATCTCGAAAACGGTAAATTTTATGATATAAGCGAAAAGTTTTTTCCGAACATCGAAGCACAGGCAGTTACCGATATTCACCGGGATCGCACCGGAATTTTATGGTTTGCCTCCTCGCTCGGTTTAATCAGGTATGACGGCAAATCGGTAAAGACTTTGACCACCGAAGACGGTTTGACGGAAAATAATATAAAACTAATGATCGAAAACCCGGACGGCTCGTTCTGGATCGGAACTTACAACGGAATCGCGCTGATGAAAGATGAGAAATTCACCGCTTATTCCGAAAAAGACGGCTTGGCAGGAAACCACGTTCGTTCACTTTACACGGACGAAACCGGCACGCTTTGGATCGGCACTTACGAGAGCGGTTTATCGCGTTTTAAAGACGGCAAATTTACGAATTTCACGGTCGAAAACGGTCTTTCGAGCAACGGCGTGTTTCAGATTCTTGAAGATGATCGGAAGAATTTCTGGATTTCGAGCAATCAAGGTATTTACCGCGTCAGCCGCGAACAATTGAATGAATTCGCCGATGGTCAGCGGCAGTTTGTCAACTCGACGCTTTTCGGGAAATCCGACGGAATGCTGACAACCGAAGCCAACGGCGGCGGGCAACCTGCCGGAATAAAAGTTTCCGACGGTCGTCTCTGGTTTCCGACGCAGGACGGCGTGGCGGTAATTAATCCCGAAGCGGTCAAATTCAATGAGTTGCCGCCGACCGTCGTGATTGAAAATGCGCGCATTGATAACCGGAAAATCAGCGGTTTACAAAACGGAATCAAGATGTTTCCGGGTCAGGAAAATCTTGAAATAGATTACACTGGTTTGAGCTTTATCAAGTCCGAACAAGTGCGTTTTCGCTACCGGCTCGAAGGCTTAAACGAAAAATGGACGGAAGCCGGAAACCGCCGGACGGCTTTTTTTCCGCGTCTCGCGCCCGGCGAATACGTTTTTCAGGTCATCGCCGCCAACAGCGATAATGTCTGGAATGAACAAGGATCCAAAATTACGATCTCCGTCAAACCGCCTTTTTATCAACACTTTTGGTTTATCGCTTTAATCGTTGTGCTGGCAGTCGGAATGGTTTTCGCGCTTGTAAAACGCCGTATTTGGCAATTAGAAAAGGAACACACCGTTCAACAAGCGTTTTCGCGTCAACTTATCGCTTCGCAGGAACAGGAACGTTAACGCATCGCCGCTGAATTGCACGACACGCTTGGTCAAAGACTGGTTGTTATCAAAAATCTGGCACTAATGTTTTTGAATGCGAAAAACATTAGTGCGACGACGGACAGCGAGCAAATAAAGGCAATTTCCGACGAAGCCTCGCAAGCGATTGGTGAGGTTAAGGAGATTTCCTACAATTTACGCCCGTATCAACTTGACCGCATTGGGCTAACTAAAGCTGTCGAAGCCATCGTCCGTTCGGCGCAAGGTGCTTCCGAGATTGAATTTTCGTCGGAAATAGGCGATATTGATGATTATTTTCCGCACGAGACTGAAATAAATTTTTACCGGATCGTGCAGGAATGCGTCAATAATCTGGTCAAGCATTCTGCGGCTGACAAGGCTTTTATTGGTATTAAACGGTCGGGTGAAGTGCTTGAGCTTGAAATCAATGACAACGGCAAAGGTTTTACTCCAAATCAAACCGAATCGAAAACGGGCGGTTTCGGACTGATCGGAATTGTCGAGCGAGCCGAGTTATTCGGCGGCAAGGTCGAAATAAAATCCGCACCAAAAAAAGGAACGGAAATTAAAATACACTTAAATTCACGAAACTTTTTGCGAGATTCATAGAATATAATGAGCAACGACATTAGTATTATTATTGCCGACGACCATCCGATTGTGCGAAAAGGCTTGCGCCAAATTATCGAAGCCGACGTGCGGCTGAAAGTTTTAGCGGAAGCCGTCGACGGCGAAGAGGCAGTTGCTTTGATCGAAGAATTAAAGCCTGAAATCGCTGTCCTTGATGTTGATATGCCGAAACTCGACGGTTTCGGCGTTGCCCGCGAACTGCAAAAATCGAAACTTCCGACCAAAATCGTTTTCCTGACTATTCACTCGGAAGAAGACCTTTTTCACGCTGCGATGGATTTGGGTGTCAGCGGCTACATCTTAAAAGACAGCGCGGTTTTTGAAATTGTCAACGGCATCAAAGCCGTTTCGGAGGGAAAATATTTCGTCACGCCGTCGTTGACCTCGTTTCTCATACAGCGATGGCAACGCGCTCAAAATTTTGAACAAAACCAACCTAAACTCGTACGCTTGACACCAACCGAAAGACGTATCGTGCAAATGATCGCCGATTATAAATCGAATAAGGAAATTGCAACCAAGCTTTTCATACATTACCGCACGGTTGAAACCCACCGCACCAATATCTGCCAAAAACTCGATTTGAGTGGTTACAATGCACTACTCAAATTCTCTCTCGAACACAAATTAGAAATTTAATATCAGCCGAACAAATTAATCATAAAGCGTATTTCTACACAGAAAATTATGTAGAAATACATAGATAATTTGTGTAGTTCTCTGTATTCCAATCCTTTTCCCTCTGCCTTAAACTCCAATCATCAAGCAGTTTTCACTCAAATTTTATGAAGTTATTAATTGTCGAAGATAGTTTATCGGTACGCTGGATATTGAGATCGGTGGTTGCACCGTTGGCAAACGAAATTGACGAATGCGGCGACGGCGGCGACGCAGTTGCACTTTATCAAAGCGGACGACCCGATTTTGTGTTGATGGATATTGATTTAGGCGAAATGGACGGAATTACCGCCACTCGAAAAATCAAAGCCAACGACCCAAACGCCAAAATAATTATCGTGACCAATTATGACCAAACAGACCTTCGTGAAGAAGCTCACCGAGCCGGAGCCTTAGGTTATGTGCGAAAGGAAAATTTGCTTGAAGTCTTAGAGTTAATCAAAACGAATTCAAATCATTGAAAAAAAGGGAGAAAATTATGAAAAATCTACGCAGTTTATTAGTTGTTTCAATCGTGATGTTTGCTGTCCTAATCGGCAGCACGTCGTCAACCTTCGCACAGGAATTTTACCAACCGCCAACCACCGTCGAACTCGAAGAGTTTCGCCAAGAGATGGATCAAATGATGCAGGAATTGTATCGGAATCGGGAAACGCTCAGACAAAATAAATTAGTGCGAGAAGTGCTGGAAAAAAATGCCAACTCCAAATCCGCTCCGGCTTTGGCACAGGTGCGGCAGCAGCTTCGAGAGATGAATTACGAAGAACTCGCAATAGTGTATAAGGCATTTACCACTCAGTTTCCCGACTGGCGCGAATTGCCGCAATTACTGGGCGGAATTGCGAATAAAATTGCCAAGAAAAGCGATGCCTCACCCACCTCCGACGCGACTATTAACGATAATTGTCAGGATGCCTTTAATGCCGACCCTTCGTATGCGGATTGGTCTCTGGCTCAAGGTTTTACGATTGCAGCGGACGGGGCACAAAATCTTATACCTCCGCCTTTTAATGTTGGGGCAACTGCTGCATATGTAGCCGCCGGGGAAGCTGCGCTGGTGCTTGACACGCTCAACAAAATTCTTGACCGGTGTCAGAGCGATAAAGATTTCGAGAGTCTTAGAGATCAGATCACAGAATCCCTACTTGTGACTTTCACCGAATTTGACATTTTGCAATCAGAAGTTTTCGGCAAAATAGATCAATCAGACCTTTTTCTTCTTACCCAGATAGGTAATTTAAATGGGATAATTAACAGCAACATTATCAATACCGGGACGAGGATCACTGACAACGCCACCATCAATACCGCGAACATCACCACCGCCCTCACCAACGCGGAGAGTAATATCGTCAACAACGCCAACACTGGCACGACGACGCTGAACACCAATCTGACCAACGCCAAAACGGAAATCGTCACCAATCTGACCAACGCGAAAACGGAAATCATCAATAATCTGACCAACGCCAAAACCGAGATCGTTAACAACGACAACCAGAACACGCAGACGCTGAACACCAATCTGACGAATACGAAAACCGAGATCGTCAACAACGATAATCAGAATACAACTAACATCGTCAACACCAGCAACCAGAACGCGCAGACGCTGAACACCAATCTGACCAACGCCCAAAATACGATTGTCGCTAACGACAATACCAATACGACGAACATCGTCAATAACGATAACGCCAACAAAAATACGATTGTCGCCAATGACAACACCAACGCGACCAACATCCTCAACAACGGCAATGCCAACACGACGGCATTAAACGATTTGGTGTTGCGTTCGCAAATCGAAGCTGATTTGGCGACCGAAAGCAACGGTGTCAAAGTCGCGTGGTATATGACTCCGACGGCGAACGGCGGAAAACTCGATTTGGTCAAACAGATCGTGACGCTGACGCTGGCGAATATGGTCGCGGCGGGCGGAAGTATCGGCAACGCGCAATCGTTTTTGACGCAAGCCAACGCCGACAAAGTTGCCGGAAACTTCAAATCGGCGTATGACAATTACCGCAAAGCCTACAAAGCCGCGGCAAACTAAATTCGTACTTTCAGAACAAACTCGTTGAAACGTGAACAAGAATTTTCGCGCTCAGGCTTTAAAGACAAAAAAAGACAGGCTACAAAACCTGTCTTTTTTTCTAAATTGGTGGGAACGGAGAGAATCGAACTCTCACGGATCTCTCCACATGCACCTCAAGCATGCGCGTATACCAATTCCGCCACGTCCCCAAATTTTGTTTTCTCAAATATCAGTCTATTTCGCTTTTGGCGCATTTGCCGCAGTATTCGTTGCCGTGTTCGCGGGTGTCGCAACATTTGAAACATTCGTAATCGGCGGAACAGTAACGGGCGAAATCGAATTCGCATCAGCGTTTGAACTGACATTAGCATTCGTATTCGCCGCCGGAGATTCGGTCGTTGTTTCGGGATTCGTTGACAAAACCGAAACGCCGCCGTTTAATGCGGGCATCGCCAGCATCAACGCCGACAACATAAAAACAGTTGCCGCGACAATCGTGGTTTTTGATAAAACAGTCGCCGTGCCGCGTGCGCCGTAAGCGTTGCTCGAAACACTGCTCGTAAAAAGCGCACCGGCATCGGATTTACCCGGTTGAAGTAAAACCGTGATAATCAGCACGATACAAGAAAGAAAAAATAGTCCGTATAAAAAATAAGTCAAAGTTCTAAACCACCTAAAAAACTACTTGTAATTAACAATCTTCGCAAAACTTTCTGCGTCGAGGCTTGCGCCGCCGACTAATGCTCCGTCAATATCGTTTTCGTTCATTAAAACCGCGATGTTTTCGGGTTTGACCGAACCGCCGTAAAGAATCCGTGTGGCGTTTGCCGTGTTTTCACCGTGCGATTCGGCAAGTTTTGAACGGATAAAGCCGTGCATTTCTTGAGCCTGTTCCGGCGTGGCTGTTTTACCAGTTCCAATCGCCCAAACAGGCTCGTAAGCGATTATGATACGTTCCATATCCGAAGTTGTCAAACCGCCTAAACCATTGCGGAGTTGTCTTTCAACCACTTCAAAAAGTTTTTCCGACTCGCGTTCTTCCAAAGTTTCGCCGACACAAACGATTGCAATTAAATTCGACGCGAGCGCGGCTTTCGTCTTTCTATTGACCGATTCGTCCGTTTCGCCGTAAAACTGCCGACGCTCGGAATGTCCGATAATAACGTGCGAACAACCGACATCCTTAATCATTTCGGCGGAAACTTCGCCTGTGTTCGCCGATTGCTTCGCTTCATACGAACAATTCTGCGCCGCGACCTGAACATTCGAGCCTTCGAGTCGGTCGGCAACCGTTTTCAGATGAACAAAAACAGGCGCAATCACGACTTCACAATGATTTGCGTTCGTGACCAAATATTTTAATGCAAGTGCCGTTTCAACCGCTTCGCCGTGCAATTTATACATTTTCCAATTTCCCGCAATGACAGGTTTTCTCATAGCCTTTGATTTTAAGCAAAAATCTTTGATACCTCAAAAATAGAAAATAGTTTCTTTTGAGGCTAACTAAGAAAATAGGTAAAAAGTAAAAGGTAAAGTGTAAAATAATCTAAGTTTTACACTTTACCTTTTACTTTTTACCTTGAAATTTTGGTGAGTCGTGCTGGACTCGAACCAGCGACCCGAAGATTAAGAGTCTTCTGCTCTACCAACTGAGCTAACGACCCAAAATAACGAACGAGTTGGATTATAGCAACAGTAAATTGAAAAACCAAAGCGGAATTTTGCAAAATTGCTTTGTTTTTCGCGTTCTTTGTTTTGCAAAAACTACGCTTATAGGGAAAATATAACGTGAATGAGAGAATGTGCCGAATGTAAAACCTGTTACAGCGATGAAGTCGAGACTTGTCCGAACGACCAGAAACCGACACGCCACGCTTTGCCGGGAAGTCAACTTTTGGCAACCCGTTACTTTCTCGAAAGGCAACTCGGCAAAGGCGCGATGGGACAGGTTTATCTGGCGACGGACAGAAAGTTTAAAGCGCGAAAAGTTGCGGTTAAAACGGTTCGGCAGGATTTGCTCAACAGCGAAGATTTGCAGGAAGGCGAGGCGATTTCACGATTTGAGCGCGAAGCCGAATCGGCGGCTTCGATTCAGCATCCGAATACTGTCAGCGTCACGGACTTCGGTGAAACTCCCGAAGGCGTTTTTTATCTCGTGATGGAATATGTCGAGGGCGAAACGCTCCATCGTCTTTTGCGTCGCGAAGGAACAATTTCCGTTAAACGCGCCGTCAAACTTTTGCGGCAAATCTCCGACGGTGTCGAAGCCGCCCACAATGCCGGAATTCTGCACCGCGATTTGAAGCCCGCAAACATTTTCATTATGCAGACGGGCAGAACCAATGACGACGGTTTTATCAAGGTCGGCGATTTCGGTTTGGCGAAAATCGTCAATCAAACGATGGCGGACATTGATTCAAAAGCCGGTCCGGCATCACGCGGAATTATCGGAACTCCCGAATTTATGGCTCCTGAACAGATGCAGCCCGAATTGCGCGTTGACGGTCGCGCCGATCTTTACGCGCTCGGGACGATTGCGTATTTGATGCTCGGCGGTCGCACGCCGTTCACGGGCGATTTGATGCAATTGGTGATGCAGAAGATTATGCACGCGCCGCCGCTTCTTTCAACGCTCCGAACCGATATACCGTCTGATGTCGAAAGAACGATTATGCGGTCGCTCGAAACCGATGCCAACCGCCGTCCGGCAACCGTCACCGAATGGATTTCGGAACTCGAAGCGGCGGCGGAAGATGTTGACGATAAAAATAAATCAGGCGCGGCGCGGCTGGTTATTTTAGCTCCAATTGGCGCGGAAGTTTATATCAACGACGAACGCAAAGGAAGTATCGGAAGCTCCGGCAAACTGGTTTTATCGAGCATTCCGACCGGACAGCATATTTTGCGCGTTTCAAAAGCGAACGAAAGAGATGATGAGCGCGTCATCGAATTACGCGAAGGCGGACAGGAACAGGTTATTCAAGCACAGTTAAAACCCTTGCAGGGAACAGCCAGTCAGCCGTCGCCGTCGCAATCGAGCCAGAGCGGAATGGCGCAATCGAGCATAATGCCCGGCATTGTTGCCTGCACAAATTGTCAGGCACGTTTTGCCGAAGGCGTAAAATTTTGCGGACGCTGCGGAAATCGTTCGTTCACGGTCGTCAGTGCGGGCGTAAATTCAAAAAGCTACACGGTTTGTCCGCGTTGTTCGACCCAATTGCCGCAAAACTCCAAATTCTGCGGTCGTTGCGGGATGAATTTTGTGCAATCACCGACAACGGGTAAAACAGGGCAATCGGTCGGATTTCATTCAAGCGGAGCGCAGTCAACTCCGCAGCCTGTCCAAAGAATCTGTCGAAAATGCGGCGCATCATTTCCGCCGCACATCAAATTTTGCGGACGCTGCGGCGCAGGATTGTGATAAAGCGTTAAAACTCAACTAAAGAAAGCAATCGTTCATCGAGATTTTTCTCGAATTTTCTCTGCCGAAAACAAAAAATCAATAAAATACGTTATAATGATTTCGTCCGACTGAAAATTTTTTAGGTAATTTATGAAAATTTGTCCAAGCTGTAGGCAAACTTATACTGATGATGAATTGAATTTCTGTTTGACCGACGGCTCTTTTCTGACATCTACTGCCGATAGCGAACCGAAAACGGTTTATATGGATCAGGCGCGGATTACGAATCAGACAAACTGGGGACAACAACCAAACTATCAGCCGCCGGCAGTTTGGCAAAATCAGCAAAATCTCCAAAATCAGCCAACAAATTATCCGATGCGGATTAATTCGCAAAATCAAACTTTGGCGACCGTTTCATTGATTTTAGGCATTTTTGCAGTTTTAATCGGTTGTTTTTTAGGAGGCATTCCGCTTGGTGCGATAGCTGTCGGACTCGGCATAATGGCATTAAATTATGAGAAAAACGACCCGTCAAAATATGGCGGAAAGGGATTGGCAATTGCCGGAATTGTTACGGGCATAGTCGGATTTTGTTTAAGTATTTTAGTAATCTTAGCGGCAATTGCCGACTAATTTGAAAGTCAATTGATTCCGACTTTTTGCATAAAGCGCGAAATTAAGTAAAATTTGAACAAATGCGAGTTACACTCCGCGTGATTGCGGGTCCGCAAACCGGACGCGTCTTTACGTTTGAACAACACGAGACTTTTATGATTGGGCGTAGCGAAGACTCACATTTTTGCTTACCTCAAGACCGCTATTTTTCGCGCCATCATTGCATTTTGGAAATCGCGCCGCCGCAATGTTTTCTGCGCGATCTGGGTTCGACCAACGGAACTTTCGTCAATGGAATCAGGGTTGAAACCTGTTATCTGAAAAACGGCGACCGAATCCAAGGCGGCGAAACCGTTCTCGAAGTTGACGTTTCAACCGAAAATTCATTTAAGCCGGTTGTTTCGGGGCAACTGCAAACATTAAGAACCACGACCGTTCCGTCGCTGATTACTGTTCAATGCCTGAATTGCGGAATTCCGTCGGAAGCCGAAGCCTCGCGCCCTGACGCGAAAATGACTTTTCTGTGCGACGATTGCCGCGAAAAACTCAAACAAAATCCGCAGCCGATTCCGAATTATCAGATGATTCGCATTCTCGGACAAGGCGGAATGGGAAGCGTCATGCTGGCGCGTTCGATGAAGGACGGTCGTCCGGTTGCGATTAAAACACTTCTGCCCGAAGTTGCGATCAGCGAACAATCTTTGAAAAGATTTTTGCGCGAAATCGAAGTTGCCGCGAGCCTTCAGCATCCGCACGTCGTCAGCTATATCGAACACGGAACGCACAACGGAATCGTTTATCTCGTGACGGAATTTGTCGCCGGAATGGATGCCTCGAAACTTGCCAAAAGTCGCGGCGGAAAGTTGACCTATCAGGAAGTCGTGAAAATTATGGAACAAACTCTTGCCGCGCTCGATTTCGCGCACTCGCTCGGGTTTGTTCACCGCGACATCAAGGAGCAAAACATTCTGGTTGACGGAAATTACCCGAATTATACCGCGAAATTGACCGATTTCGGGTTGGCAAAAAGCTATAAACAAACCGGAATGAGCGGCGTCACAATGGTCGGAGACGTAGCGGGAACGATTGCTTATATGCCGCCCGAACAAGTCCGCGATTTTAAGGAAGTTCAGCCGCCGTCGGATATTTACGCTGCCGGAATGACGGCTTACAGCTTGCTGACCGGCGCACACGCGCTCGACATCAGCCCGCGTGCCGGAATTGCCGAAACCGTCAAAGCGATTTTTGAAAAACCGATTATTCCGATTTCTCAAAGAACTCTCGAAGTGCCGCTTCGGATCGCATCAGTCATTGAAACCGCGATTGCCAAACAGGTTGAGTTACGTTGGCGTTCGGCGGGCGAAATGCGCGACGCTTTACTCAGAGCGATGAATTAAACTTAAAAAATTATGCCGGAATCTTACAAACTTCTCTCGGTCATAATTCCTGTCTATAACGAAAAAACCACAATTTCCGAAGTTATCGAAAAAGTTTCGGCGGTCGCGCTTCCGATTGATAAGGAAATTATCGTGGTTGACGACGGCTCGACCGACGGCACGGTCGAAATTCTTCATTCAAACAAAGTAAAACTCGCCAAGACTTATCTGACACCGATAAATATCGGCAAAGGCGCGGCGGTTCGCATCGGTCTGACGCTTGCCAAAGGCGACATAATTTTGATTCAGGATGCCGATCTCGAACTTAATCCGAACGAATACCAACAACTTCTTCAACCGATTCTTGACGGGAAAACCTCGGTCGTCTATGGTTCACGGTTTTTGGGTGAAAACCGCGTCGCGCCGCTTCGGCGTTTTGCCAATTATTTTCTGACTTTCACGACAAATCTTCTGTTCCGCACAAAATTGACCGATATGGAAACGGCTTATAAAGTTTTTACGGCGGAAGTTGCGGGGCATTTGTCGCTCGAAGCAAATCGTTTTGAAATCGAACCCGAAATAACGGCACAGATTGCGCGCAAAGGTTTTACGATTCTCGAAGTTCCGATTTCTTATCGTCCGCGCACGAAATTTGAAGGCAAAAAAATCAAATGGAAGGACGGCATTAAGGCTCTTTTAACGCTTCTGAAATATTGGAGTCAGAACCGCCTGCCGTAGCGGGCGGTTGAAGTTTATCAGGTAAAGATTTTGATGGCGACATTAAACCATCCGCTACCGCAGATGGTTCTGACTTTGCGACCAACAAACCGAACAAAATCCAAAGATGCCGCGCATCTTCAAACGAACCGCTCAAACCTTGATACAAAAATGCTCCGACGAAAGCGCAAGAAAGCCCCAAATGAATCAGATTTTGCTCATTTAATTCGTTAAATCTAAAACGGCATCTTGCTATCAAAAAAGCGTTTAGCAAGATAAAAGCAAAAAGTCCGAACAAACCTGTTTGACCCAAAATATTGAGCCAATTGTTATGCGCGTCGAGCAAAATCTGTCGGTCGCCCGAAAGCGTTTCATATCTCAATGTTGCCGCGTCTGTGCCTGTTCCTTTGCCGAAAAAAGGGAATCGAGCGAAATTTTCGAGCGAATTTTCCCAAACCAGCACGCGCACCGACGCTTCAAACTTTTTATCCGTCAACGGAACTGCAAATTCTTGTGTCGTGTTATTTGTGTCAGGTGAGATTAGGGTTGAAGCGAAAACAAAAAGGCTGAAAATAATCGCACAAACCAACACAACTGTTGAAAAAAAACGCTTTTGCTTTGTCTTGAATATTGCCCAATACCAAATTCCCAAACTCAAAATCATTCCGCCGAGTCCGGCTGAAAACGTAAAAATCGCCGCCAACAGAATGCCGATTTGCAAAATTCTCGCCCAAATTTGCTTTAACCAATTTAATCTTTCAGCCAAAACCGCCAACAATAAACTGACGTTGAGAAAATTGCACATCATATTGGCATTGGCAAAAAGCGCGTGAATTCGCGGGTAATTTCCGGCGGGAAGACTTCCGAAATGCGAGAGAAAATAATTGTCGGCTTGAGTTTTGTAACCGAGATAAAACAACACAAATCCGCACATCGAAGCCAAAATCGTCAGACTTGTTCCGACGAGCCAAGCGATGACGATTTGTTTGTAAAAAGTCTTATCTTGAACGAGATTGAGCGTTAAAATCGCCAGCGCAAAAAGATAGAATTCGCCCAAAAGTTTGAAAACACTCTTTTGCGGCTGAATCGAAAAAATTGTCGAAATCGTTAAAGCAAAGCCGTAGAAGGCGATGAAAAGATAGAATTTATCAAATTTAAATTGAGCTTCGCCGCGAATCAAAGCGAGCAACCAAAATGCAAAAACTGCGAGAAAAATAAAATCCGTGTAGGGAACTTGCAAGCCGAAAATTTCCGTATTAAAAGGACGAATCAGCGGCAGGGAAATAATCAGAAGCAGAAACAACCGGTTGGCAATTTTTAAAATCATTTCAATTTATTGATTAATTTCTTGAGCTTTTCGGCAAATTTCACCAATTCAAAATTTTGCGGGTCGTCGTGCGCGTCTTTGATTCCGGCATCAATTGCCGAATGATAGGCGGGAATCAGCCAAGTTCCGCGCCGAACGCTTGCCGCCACGAAAAGCAAAGCGAGTCTTTCATATTGCTTTTCGGTAAAACCCGGAAACGGCGCGAATAAATCGTTTTCTGGATTCGGTTTGGTTGCGTCGCGTCTTCGCGGTTGAATCAATTCGATGTGAATTTGCAAGGCTTTGCCGTCAGCTTTCAGAAAATCACGGGCGAATTTTGTTCCCCAACCTTTGCGCGTAGTTTCGTCAAACGGCGTGGTCGTGATTGATTCACCGAGACGATTGACGAATATATGCGCGACGGGTTGTTTCAGCCAGATTGAGATGTCGTTACCTTTCCAATTTGCGTCCGTGTCGAAATTGTCGGGAAAAGGCGCGTCTTTGAGATACGGATAAGACGTATCGTGAATGATGAAATATAGGGTTTGAATCTCCGCGCCGCTCGGTAACTTGGCTTTTGACAGCGGTTTATCTAAACTTCCGCCGATTTTTTCTTCGTCAATTTTGTTTTTTTTCAGAAACTGCCGAAGATTTTCCTTTTTGATTTTAATGGTTTCGCCAATCAGACTTTCGAGCGGTTTCGGAAGTGATTTCAACTCATCGCCCAAAACGCCGCCGATTTTGTTCGGGCGCAGTAAACAACGCGCTTGCTCGACAGGCGTGCCGACGAATTGCAGAGTTTTTTCATCAAATTTGCAAGGCGTATTTTGTGCCATAGCCGGAGAAGACAGAAGATAGAAGACAGAAGCCAGTAGAAATACGAATTTTGAATTTTGAATTTTGAATTTTGAATTCATAGCGTTTTCGTAACTTTTGAAAGCGAACGCGGCGCGTCCGGGTTAATTCCTTTTTCTTTGGCGAGCAGCGCGGCGAAAAGTTGTGCGGGAACGATGAACGGAATCGGCGAAAGAAATTCGTCAATGTCGGTCGGCATCTGCAAGACACGCGGACTTTTTCGGGCGATTTCTTCGTCGTTGGTAATCGAAAGACAATCGGCGTGAAGCTCGTGCAGTCTTTCCAATAAATCGAGATTGCTCTGGCGCGTAACGCCTTGCGGTGCAAATAAAATTACGGGAAAGCGGCGTTCGACGATTGCGAGCGGACCGTGAAAAAAATCGGCGGACGAAAATCTTTCGGCGACGACATAACAGGTCTCCATCAATTTCAGCGCGAGTTCGTAAGAATTCCCGTAATTCAATCCGCGCCCGACGATGACACAGTTTTCCATAAAAACATAGCGTTTGACTAATTCTTCAACCTCGGATTTGAGTTGTAAGGCTTGCGCGGAATAATGCGGAATGCGTTCAAACTCTAATTTTGAATCGGCGAGCGCGGACGCAAGCATATAAAAATGAAGCATTTGTCCCGTGTAGGTTTTCGTTGCCGCAACTGATTTTTCGCGTCCGGCGTGAATAAGCAAAGTTTCGTCGGCAATTTTCGCCATTGTCGAATCGGCTTCATTGGTGATTCCAATTGTGAATGCGCCCGAATTTTTCGCGCTTTCCAGAACCGCGTTGATGTCCGTGCCTTCGCCCGATTGCGAAACGCCGATGACGACGGCGCGTTTCAGATTCAATTTTGCGCCATAAAGCGTGAAAATTGACGGTGCGGACAGCGAAACGGGAATTCCGGTCGTAATTTCAAGCAGATAACGCCCAAACAGCGAAGCATTGTCCGAACTTCCGCGTGCGACCAAAACAATCAAATCAATATCGCGCCCGCGTAAAAATTCACCGAGTTTGCCAAGTTTTGCACGTTCAGCCTGAATCGTTCGTTCCAAAACGACGGGCTGTTCCGAGATTTCCTGAAGCATTAAAGACATTTTTAAAGTTAAAAGTTAAAAGTTAAAAGTTAAAAATCAGACTTCTGCTACTGGTTTGTCAGCAATTGATTCATCTTCTTTACACGGCAGAATTTCAGCAGATTCTTTACCGACAGTCTCCGCAATCACCGAATTTAACGAACCGCCGATTAGAATAACCAAAGCCGTCAGATAAAGCCAGAGCATTAAAATTATCACCGCGCCGAGCGAACCGTAGGTTTTATCATAATTGTTGAAAAAGTTGAGGTAAAGCCGGAAACCGTTGGTCAACAAAACCCACAAAATAATCGCCACAATCGAACCCGGCGTAATCCAACTGCATTTTGAGTCTTCTTTTTGATCGGGCAAATATTTGTAAAGCAGTCCGAATGTTAAAAACAAAACGGCAATAAATGAAACCCATTGAATGATTTGTAGAATTATGAAAGATTCAATCGGCAATTTCATCAGTCCCAGAAGAAGCGAAAGAAACTTCCAACCGTAGAAAACAATGCCCAGCACAAACGACAAAAGAAAAATCAGAATCAACGTCATCAGCAAAGATTCGAGCTTGGTTTTCCACCATGAACGCGTTTCTTTGAGTTTATAAACGTGATTCAAAGCGACTCGCAAGCTATCCATTCCCGCCGAAGCCGACCAGAGCGCAATCAAAAAGCCGAATGTCAGTTTGCCGCCCGAACTGTTTTCGGTAACTTCCAAAATCGTTTTTTGCACCAATTCATAAGCCGAATAAGGCATAATCTGGCGCAGATATGAAAATAATTCGAGCCTTAAATCGTCGGCTTGTCCTAAAATCAGACCGAACAGACTGACCAAAAATAACAACAACGGAAACAGCGAAAATGACAGGTAAAATGCGACCTGCGCCGAACGGCTCAGAATATCTTCATCCCAGAAAACATCGTACAGACGAAAAAGAATAGCTTTGATTTCGTGATATTTTTCGCCGAAGGTTGAGGACATATTTTTACTACCCGATTGCGCGTTTTAGTTCTGTTTTATTTTCGCTTATCGCCGAAGATTTTGCCAGTTTTTTCAGCTCATAAAGTTTCATCATCGCTTCGACGGGCGAAATCGAATCCAAATCCAAATCGTTCAGATGTTTTTCCAGTTCGCTGTTTTCGCCGGAATGAAAAGCCGTTTTATCGCCCGAAATTTCATATTCGTGCAAAAGCTGTTCGGCGCGTCGGATAACGGGTTTCGGCAATCCGGCGAGCTTCGCGGCATAAACGCCGTAGCTTTTCAAAGCCGTGCCTTTTTCGAGTCGGTATTTAAAGGTCAGTTCGCCCGCGTTTTCTTCGATTAAAAAATGTAGATTTTCAAGATGCGGCAAAACGCCCTGGAGTTCGGCAAGTTCGTGATAATGTGTCGCAAAAAGCGTGCGAGTTTTGAGTTTCGGATGATTATGGATAAATTCGACGACCGAACGCGCCACCGCCAAACCGTCATAAGTCGAAGTTCCGCGTCCGAGTTCGTCAAACAAAATCAGAGATTGTGGCGAAGCGTGATGAAGAATTTCGGCAGTTTCGATCATTTCGGTCATAAACGTAGATTCGCCCGCGCCAATTCGGTCGTAAAGTCCGATGCGCGTAAAAATCCGGTCGCAAATCCCGATGACCGCTTCATCAGCCGGAACGAATGAACCGATTTGCGCGAGCAAAACTATCAAGGCGATTTGCCGAAGATAGGTTGATTTTCCGCTCGCGTTCGGTCCGGTTATCAAAGCAATTTGCGGTGCGCCGTTGCCGCCGAGAGCCGCGTCGTTGGCAATAAATTTATATTCTTTTTCGCACAAAATTTTTTCGATGACGGGATGACGACCATTTTTGATTCGCAAAAGGGAAGTTTCGTTGACGGTCGGACGCTCGTAATTCATTTCGTCCGCAGCTTCCGCGAGCGAACAAACCGTGTCGAGATAGGCAACAGTCTGTGCTGATAATAAAGTTTCGGGACGCGCTTTGCCGACCTCAAAACAAATTTGCCGAAACAGATTATTTTCCAGTTCGGCGACACGTTCCTGCGCGTGAATGACCAAAGATTCGTGTTCTTTTAATTCGAGTGTGACAAATCTTTCCGCCGGAAGAAGCGTTTGTTTGCGCGTGTAATCCGCCGGCGCAAGATGAAGATTTGATTTAGTGATTTCGATGTAATAGCCGAAAACTTTATTAAATCCGACGCGGAGAGACTTTATTCCCGTTCGTTCACGCTCACGCCGTTCGAGCGCGGCAAGAAAACCTTTGCCGTTTTGCAGAGTTTCACGCAGTTTGTCCAATTCTTCTGAAAAACCTTTTTTGATGATACCGATCTGATCGGTTTGGCGCATCGGCAATTCTTCGGAAATTGATGATTCGATCAGTTTTGCGGTTGTCTCACAATCGGGAAGATGCGCCAGAAGCTGACCGAAACGGATCGTATCTTTCTGCAAAATTTGTTTAAGATCCGGAATCAGTTCCAGACTTTGTCCGAAAGTGCGAAGCTCGTAAGCTGAAATATAATTCGCCTTGGCGCGGCTCGAAAGTCTTTCCAAATCCTTAATTTGCGACAAAATTTCGCGCACAGCATTTCTTTCATTCGCGTTTTCCTTAAACCAACTGATATGTTCCTGGCGGCGAAAAATTTCCGTCACGTCCAGCAAAGGCTGCCTGAGCCAACGGCGCAAAAGCCGCCCGCCCATTGGCGTTTTGGTGCGGTCAATGACGGATAAAAGACTCGCGCCCGAAGCGCTCTGAAATATTTCGAGACTTCGCAGTGTATTGCCGTCGAGCAGCATAAACTCCGAAAAATCATAACTTGTCAGCCGATTTAATTGGTCAGCCGTGCCGAATTGCGAATTCTGAAGATATGAAATTATCGCGCCCGCCGCCGAAACCGCCATTGGCAATTCATCTAAACCGAAAGGCTTTAAGGTCGTCGTAGTGAAATGTTTGAGAATCGTTTTCCGCGCTTTTTCAAAGGCAAAGACTTCCGTTCTTAATCTCGTCACAAAATGCGGCAAATCGCGGTTGCTCAATTCTTCCTGTGTTTCGGTAATCAAAATTTCGGCTGGCGCAAGCCGCGAGATTTCCGCCAAAGCGTCTTTATTATCAATTTCCGTCGCGGCAAAATCGCCAGTTGTGATGTCGGCATAGGCAATTCCGGCGCGTTTTCCGTCGCTGATAAAGGCGCATAGATAATTATTGGAATTGCTTTCAAGCATTTGCGGTTCGATGATTGTTCCCGCCGTCACGATTCGCACAACTTCACGCTGAATCAATCGTTTACCGTCTTTTCCTTTAATCGGAGTCGAGGAAAGTTGTTCGCAAATAGCGACCCGATGACCGCATGAAATCAAAGTTGCAAGATGCCGTTCGAGCGAATGATGCGGAACTCCGGCAAGCGGCACACGCATTCCTTTGCCCATCGGTTTAGAAGTTAAAACTATGTCGAGTTCACGCGCCAAAAGACGCGCGTCATCGTCAAACGCTTCATAAAAATCACCAAGACGAAAAAGCAAAATTGCGTCTTGGTGATTTGCCTTGATTTCCAGATACTGCCGACGAACCGGCGTTTCATCCTTCATAAAACTAACCGCGGCGGCGTTCCAGAAGCGTCATCATCAAAACGCCCAACACAATCCGCGTTTCTTCTTCGGTCGAAAACTGTGTCAGATTTTCGATGATAAATTTACCTTCAAACATCGCGGGCTGTTTTTTGACTCTGGCGACAGGCGTTCCGTCCATTCTTGAAACCAAATACGAAGGGTGAAAGACATAGCCTGAAAGTATTCCGATGATCGGTATTTCGCCAAAAAGCGCATCGCCGACTTTTATCCAACCGCTTTCTTCACTAATTTTGTAAGCCTGATTGCCGGCGGAATCGAAAATATCGTAGTTCGCCTTCCAAATCGAACGCATTCCTTGCCGTTTGATCGAGCCGAGAAAGCTGCCGCGTGCGTCCGTAAAACTGTAATTAGCTGACCAATCAATCATCCGGTCAGCTTTGATGTTGAACAGCATCTGGGTCTGCTGTTCGTCGGCAAAAATATTTATGTCTTCCTTTAACTTAAACATTTTTTGCTTGACGTAGCCGAGCAAATTGCCGTTCGCGTCGCGGACATAAATCTGGTTTGTCAGTGCCAGTAGTTTGAAACTTAAACTCAGGGGAAAATTCATTTTATCTCCTTTCAAGAACAAATTTAGTAAAGCTATTATATTTTACAGTATTTACGCGGAAAAAATTAAGCACGAAGAAAATTCGGCAAAAAATCCGCGATTGCTGATAAATTGTCATACAATTTTCGGAGTTCGACAAAACTCAGAATGGTCAAAACATTTTCGAGTTCACGAAATTCTTGAGTGAGCGATTTGTTGGCACGGTTTGTGTCGCGTTCGTTCGATAAAATCAAAAAGATTTTCGAGCGTTGTGCGTCGTGTGCGCGTTTCAGTTTCGCAAAAGCCGAATCAATATTACCCTTGCTCTGCACTTCAAAAACGTGCGAGAGTCGTTGACTTTGCGGCGTTTCGCGCCAGACTACATCGTAATATTGAAACTCCGTTTCAGGATAAAATCCCAGAATTTCGCCGATTTTTACAAGTATTTTCTGTATTTGTTTATGCGAAAGCGATTCGTTTTCAGGTTCGATTTTGGAAAAAATTATTCCATCCGTTTCAGCTTCAACCAATCTTTTGCCTTTTTCTGTCAAAGTCCAGATTCCGCGCTCACGCCGAATTAAATTGAATTCGTCCAAGACTTTTCCGGCTTTCTGAACCGCTTTTTTCCAATACTTATGTTCGCCGGATTTTATCGCCGAAATCTCCGCGTCTGATAACGAAGGAAAATAGGAAATTAGCCGTTCATAAAGAAACCGCACGTCATCAGTTCCGCCGACGGCAGAAAGTTCTTGCAAAACAGGAGTTTCAATATTTGACGACAAAGGCAAAGGCATTTTTCAATCGTTGGCTTTTTAAAAATTAGAAAACAGATTTGTAATCCGCCAGATTTTTATTGATTACATCAGATTTTAATGAATTTAGGTTATCAGTTAAATTATGTGCAAACTCTTCGGTCAATTGTTTTGCGTTAAAATCGGCTGCCGTGGAAATCAGTTTCGGTTCTTCAACTTTAACAAAAATCTGCGGCTTAAACTCGCCGAGAAACTCATAGCGTATAGAAAGGGAAGTAACTGAACAATTTCCGACCTTTTTGATGATCTTGGTCAAACCGTTATAAAACTTGATTGGACGCAGTTCATTCGGTAAAATTTCGCCTTGCGGGAAAATCCAAAGCGTTCTTTTTGAACTTTCAATCAATAGTTTTGCCGCATAATCAATACTTTTTAAGGCTTCACGCGGTTTTTCACGAACAACCGAGAACGCACCGAGCTTGCGAAATAAAAACAGGTTCTTCAATTGCTTTTCTTCCATCATCCAAAAACTGTCAAAAGTTGCTTCGCGTGAAATCTGAAAAGTAATTAAACCATCCCACCAACTTGAATGATTACAGTAAATTATCAAAGGTTCATTGACCTTTTTGTTAAGCAAATAATCTAACCCTAAAACTTGATAAGAATAAAACCGTCGCTTCAGCAAATTGCGGTTATAAATCGAGAAAATTTTCTCAAAAATTTTGCTTTTATTTGCCTCCAACATATTTTCTGGTTACACGCCGATTGATTCCACAAGTTATCTCGTATGAAATTGTGTCTGATAGTTGAGCTAATTCTTCCGCCGTAATTCTTAAACCATTTTTCTCACCAAGTATAACAACTTCATCTTCAAGTTTAACATTAGGAATATCGGTAACATCCAAAATCGTCCAATCCATCGAAATCCGTCCGACAATCGGAGCAAATTGTCCGTTTATCAAAACTCTGCCTTGATTTGATAAAATACGTGGTAAACCATCCTGATAACCGATTGGAATTGTTGCAATTAAAGAGTCTTTTTGCGTTTGAAATGTGCGGCTATAACCCAAAGTTTCGCCTTTTGGCACTTTCTTCAGATGCGCTATTCGGGTGGAAATTGACATAACAGGTTTTAATTCCGGTTTTTTAACTTCTTTCGGCAAAACATCATCGCCCAAACCATATAAAACTCCGCCGAGCCTCACCATGTTTTCTCTGGAATTCTCGTGAACAATCGCGCCGGGTGAGTTTGCTAAATCTTTATAAACAGGATGAAACCCTTTAGTTTCAAGAATTGCGACAGATTCTTTAAAGCGTTTTATCTGCAAATCCGTAAAATCATTTTCACTTAAATTATCTGCCGCCGCAAAATGCGTCATTAAACCTTCAACTTTAATACTTTTTAAGTCCTTCAGCTTTTCGGCAAGAGCATTAACTTCATCAAATCGAACCCCGATTCTGCCCATTCCGGTATCGATTTTGATGTGAACATTGGCAATCATTCCGCGCTCTTTTGCCGATTCGTTAAAACTTTCAGCTTTCTCAATCTGATAAATAACAGGTGTTAAACTATTGTCCAGTAAAGACTTCTCTTGTCCAAACCAAAAACTTCCCAGACACAGAATTGGGGTTTTTATGCCTAAGTCTCGCAATTCGATACCTTCTTCGGGCAGAGCAACGCCGAACCAATCAATTCCTTCAGCTTCTAGCCGGCGGGCGCATTGAATCGAATTGTGACCATATGCGTCGGCTTTTACGACTGCCATATATTTGAGATTTTGACCAACAAAATGTTTGACCGAATGAAAGTTAAAAGCTAAATTATCAAGATTTATTTTAGCCCAAGTTGGTCGTTGTGTGTTCTGTTCCGACATTGAATGTATTAAAGCAAAATCTAAATAATGTTTGTTATTATTATAAATAAAGGGTTTGTTAGGTAGAAATAGCTTTAAGTGTCTGCCCGCAGACACTTAAAGCTATTTCTAAAGTGGGATATTGCCGTGTTTTTTCGGCGGATTGCTTTCACGTTTGTTTTGCAACAGCGATAAAGCACGAATAAGTTTCGGTCGTGTGTATTTTGGCTCGATTACCTCATCAATAAATCCGCGTTCTGCTGCAATATAAGGATTAGCGAATTTTTCTTCAAATTCGGCAACTTTTGATTTGCGGAATTGCTCATCATTCTCAGCAATTTCCTTTCGATAAAGCACACCAACTGCGCCTTCCGCGCCCATCACCGCGATTTCAGCGGTCGGATACGCAAAATTTATATCGGTCCGAATATGTTTTGAAGCCATTACACAATATGCGCCGCCATAAGCCTTGCGTGTGATAACGGTTATTTTCGGCACAGTTGCTTCGGCAAAGGCATAGAGAAGTTTCGCGCCGTGCCGGATAATGCCGAAATGTTCTTGATTTACTCCCGGCAAAAATCCGGGAACGTCTTCAAATGTAATCAGAGGAATATTAAAACAATCACAAAATCGAACGAACCGCGCCGCTTTGACCGAAGCATCAATGTCTAAAACACCTGCTAAAAATGCAGGTTGATTGGCAACTATGCCGACTGAGAATCCACCCAAACGCGCAAAACCAATCACAATGTTTTGTGCAAAATGTTCCTGAACCTCAAAAAAATAACCTTCGTCAACGACATTATGAATGATGTTACGAATGTCATAAGGCTGACTAGAAGATTCCGGAACGATGGAATTCAGTTTTTCATCGGCGCGATTTGACGGATCATTTGTTGCGACAAACGGCGGATTTTCCATATTATTTGAGGGAATAAATGAAAGCAATTCACGGGTTAAGCGCAAACAATGTTCGTCCGAATCGGCGGCAAAATGCGCCACCCCCGATTTTGCATTGTGCGTCATCGCGCCGCCGAGTTCATCTTTTGTTACGTCTTCATGCGTCACGGTTTTTATCACATCAGGTCCGGTAATGAACATGTACGAAGTATCCTTGACCATTATGTTGAAATCCGTAATCGCCGGAGAATACACCGCGCCGCCCGCGCAAGGTCCTAAAATACAACTGATTTGCGGAACAACGCCGCTGGCAAGCGTATTTCTCAAGAAAATATCGGCATAACCGCTTAAACTGACGACCCCTTCTTGAATCCGTGCGCCGCCGGAATCGTTCAAACCGATAATCGGAGTGCCGGTTTTCATCGCCAAATCCATTATTTTACAGATTTTCCGGGCGTGAGTTTCGCTCAAGGATCCCCCGAAAATCGTGAAATCCTGGGCAAAAACAAAAACTTCGCGCCCGTCAACGAGTCCGTGTCCCGTAATAACACCATCGCCGGGATATTTTTGGCTTTCCAACCCGAAATCGGTCGAGCGATGAACGACAAATTTGTCAAATTCCTCAAACGAGCCTTCATCTAAAAGAAATTCAACTCTTTCGCGGGCAGTCATCTTACCGGAAGCGCGTTGTTTTTCGAGCCGCTCTGCGCCGCCGCCCAATTCGGCAAGCCGTGATTTTTCTTGCAAAAGTTCCAGTTTATCCATAGATTTGTCCTGTATTTGCGGTTTCATACAGACTTAGTTTATTGATTTTGAGCAAATACTCAAACCGCAAGAGAATAATAATGTCGGTTAAATTGTGAAAGTCAAAAATTAAAAATCTTCCATCGCATTTCGGATTTGATCAAAAAGACTTTTTCGGAAACTTTGGGCAAATAATTCGGTTTGTCGGAGGTTTTCGGTAATTTGTGCGCGACTGGTTTCAATTTCAAAGAGAAGATTTTGCAGAGTATTTCGTTCATTTTCCAATGTTCTCCGCCGACTCTCACGGGCTTCTTCGGCTTTTGTCGTTCCCTGAAGCTGTATGCTTCTTTCAATGTTTTCCGGTCGCAAATCAAACTGAACTTGTCCGATGCGGCGTTTGATCGTCGCCTCTCTTTCGCCGGTTTCAATCAAAGATTTTCGTAACGTCGCCGCTAATTGCTCGGTTTAATTTAGTATTACATAGCCAAAGAGAAGTTTTTGCTGCTTTTCACTTAGCTGTATGCCTTTGTATTTATTGACACTTTCCAGAAAATCATTGAGCCGTTGATTAAATGTCTGGAATGATTTTGTCAGCTGCGTTAATTCGGTCGAAATAACTTCCAAAGTTTGTTGAGTTTTTTCATCATTTTTGACAACAATCGGCGCGGCTTGGGCAAAAGAATGGGACGAAAAAAGCAGTACAAAGGCACAATGAAGTAACAGTTTCATTTTACACTTCTCCTTAAAATCTTTTTATTGCACGCGCTTTGATGAAAATTGTTGCAATTAAGAAAACGGAAAAGTACGGGCATGAATCATTTCCAAAAGTTCATCCAATGTTTGCAAGGTTTTTGTAATTAAACTTTCCGAATAGCCGAATAATTGAGAGTTTTCTTCAAATTCGTCACGGTCTAATACTTCAACGCTAAAATCCTTTGAAACCAGCACATCAATTTCCAAATCAACATAATCCAAAACATTATTTTCAAAACGGGGCGGCATATTGACATTGCAATAAAAATTTCGCAATTCGCCTTCAGGTTCGTGAAATTTGAAAATGTTATACCAGCGATTAAGCCAATAATATTCGTAGGAAATAGTGCCGCGTCTGATAACTCCTAGTTTTGAATGGCGGACTTCATTTTCAAATTCGCCGACAAAAATCAGCAGGGAATCGCGCCTTTCGATAAAATCGGCTTTCCATGAACGATGAATTTCTCCATTAAATTTTCGTGAGTTGATGATGCTTTGTGAATTTGGTTTGAGCATTAAATTTCAATTCGGTTGCAAAAATTTATTAAAGCTTTGTTGAACTTTTCAGGCTGTTCCAGATTTGAAAAATGTCCGGCTTTTTCAATGATAACGAGTTCGGATTCAGAAATCATTTGATTCATCGTCCTCGCATTTTCAAGATTTGTAATCTTATCAAACTCGCCGAATATCAGAAGGGTTGGAACGGAAATTCGTTTTAATGTATCGGAGTTATCTTTTCTTTCTGCCATACTCCGAAGCGCATTAACGGCAGAAACAGGATTAACTCTTAAAAAAGTCTCTTCGAGTTTAGCGTTTAATTCCGGATTGTTTTGTTTTGTATCTTCGGAAATGAGATTGGGAAGCATTGTTTCAATCAATGCGCTCGTGCCTTGGCTCTCGATTTTTGAAATCAACTCAATGCGCGAATTTCTCTTTTCTTCCGTATCAGCCAGATAAGTTGTATCGCACAATACTAATGCAGAAAATTTTTTGGGAAATAGGCGAAAAAGATTAAGTAAAACATAGCCGCCCATTGATAATCCGCCGATAATTGCCCTCTCAATTTTTAATGATTCAAGAAGTTCGGCGATTTGCACCGCAATTTCTTCGATCGAATAAAAAATTGACGGCGGATTATTTTCGCCAAATCCGGGCAAATCAGGCAAAATAACGCGAAAACCGTTAGCTGCGAGTAAATCGGCTTGGCTTTGCCACATTTCTTTGGAAAGCGGGAAACCATGAATCAATATGATTGGGGTGCCGTTTCCAATATCATTAAAAGATAGTTTCATATCAAAATTATTTGCTTCGAACGACCAGCACCGAACAAGGCGCATGATGAATAACCGAATCGGACACCGATCCGAGCAAAAGTTTTTCCCAACGATTGTAGCCGTGAGACCCGACAATAATCAGATCGGCTTCAATCTCTTCAGCTTTTTCGACAATCCGGCTTTCGGGCGAACCGTTTAGCAATTCCGCGACGATAAAAATATTCCTATCCGCAAAAAGTTCCTTTAGCTTATTTCCCGTTGTTTCCAGAATTTTTTCGGCATTTTCCTTAACCGCCGTTTCGATTTCATCCGTTGAAGGCAGATAACCTGCATAAACATCTATGGGTAAGGGAAGTGCCATATCCATAACGGAAATTACTCGTATTTCATCGCCTTCTTTAAGATTCAATGTTTTGGTCATCTCAATTGCTGCTTCACTTTGTTTTGTCCCGTCGGTTGCTAAAATTACCTTCATATTTTTGTATTTTACATCTAAAAAAACTTAGTAAAAAGTTGAAAGGAAGAATTAGTCGGAAAGAGTTTACCAAGAATCTTCAACTTTCGGCTCCACCAAATTTTCAATAAGCTTTCCAAATAATTGTGATAAGACAAGCTGTTCGGTTGCCGTCAGATTAGCAACCAATTTTTCTTCAAGGTTTCGCCATTTTTCTTCGACTTGCGGACGTATCGCCGCTCCTTGCGGGGTTAAATAAACCCGCATCACACGACCGTCATTTGGACAGACAGCGGTAGCCACAAAACCGTTTTTCATTAAACTTTTAACCATCTTATTTATTGTCGGCGGGGAAAGTTTAAGATTGCCTGCAAGTTCAATCTGGCTTAACGCGTCGTTTCTCCAAAGCTCAAAAAGTATAAAAATTTGTCCTGCGTGCAGATTGAATTCGTTTAATTGCTTCTCGATTTCTACTTTGTAGTAAGTAGAAATTTGAGCAAATAAAAAAGACAGAGTTTCATTAAAATTCATAATTATTATCTAGCTAATAGAATATCATTTGCTTACTAATTATCAGCAAGCAAATGATATTCTATTAGCATGCCAACTATTAGTCAAATAAAAAAAGCGTGGAATTTTCACGCTTTTTTTATTAGTTTTTATGTAGAAGAACGGCAAATTATGAGCGACCGCTTTTTTTCCAATCCGTCAAAAACGAATCAAGTCCCTTATCAGTCAATGGATGTTTTACGAGTTGCTGAATAACCTTGAAAGGAATTGTGGCAACATCTGCACCGGCTAGTGCGCAATCAACAATATGCACCGGATGCCGTATTGAAGCGGCTAAAACCTCGGTTGCAAAACCGTAATTGTCATAAATCTGGACAATATCGCGGATTAATTGCATACCGTCTTGAGCTATATCATCCAGTCTGCCGATAAAAGGTGAAATATAGGATGCTCCGGCTTTAGCTGCCAGAAGTGCCTGGGCGGCTGAAAAGCAAAGTGTTACATTTACTTTTGTTCCTTCATCCCGAAATGTGCGGGTTGCTTTAAGACCATCCAAAGTCAAAGGACATTTGATTACAACATTTGGTGCGATCTTTGCGAGTTCACGACCTTCGCGCAACATTCCTTCCGTGTCTAAAGATGTCACTTCAGCAGAAACATCGCCTTTCACGATTTCGCAAATTTTGGCGATATGTTCTTTAAAATCAACATTACCCTCTTTGGCAACGAGCGAAGGATTTGTCGTTACACCGTCAATTAAGCCCATTTCAGTGGCTTCACGAATCTCATCTAAATTTGCCGTATCTATAAAAAATTTCATATTTTCCTCTAAATTATTTTGAAACAGGATTTCTTAAAATTCCAATACCATCAATTTCAACTTCACAAATATCGCCTTCATTTAATTTTGAAACACCTGAAGGAGTTCCCGTCGCAATTAAATCACCCGGATAAAGCGTCATCTGATTTGAAATATATCGTAGCAGGAAATCAACCGGAAAGACCATCTGCGAAGTTCTTCCGTCTTGCTTAATAACTCCGTTAACTCTTGTTTGAACCCGAATATCCGTAACATCCAATTCTGTTTCGATAAAAGTTCCAACCGGGCAAAACGTATCAAAAGATTTGGCACGGGTAAATTGAATATCCTGACGCTGTATATCGCGTGCCGTGACATCATTTAAACAAACATAGCCCAAAACGAAATCAAAAGGATTATCATTCTCGGTTAATTTTCGGCATTCTCGACCGATAACAATTCCAAGCTCGCCTTCGTGTTCAACTTGAATAGACTGTTCGGGAATAAGAATCGCATCGCCTTCGGTAATCAAAGCCGACGGTGCCTTGAGAAAAAGCAAAGGCGATTTGGGAATTGCATTACCAAGTTCAGCCGCATGTTCCGCATAATTTCTGCCGACACATACTATTTTTGAAGGCGAAACGGTCGGGAGCAGTTTTACCGATTTAATCTCGATGCTTTGGGTTGAATTAGCATAATCAAAGACTTTTGGAATCAGTTTATCTGGGAAAGGATATACGCGACCGTCACGGAACATTCCCCAGTATTCAGTATTATTATGTAAAAAGTGACAGATTTTCATTAAGTTTAAGGCACGGTTTCGCTGACCAACTCTGAACTTTCACTAACATTTCCAAATTTATCAATTGCAGTCAAATAATAAAAATATGTTTTGCCGATCTCGACGGTCGTATCTTGAAAAGTATTGGTTGTCAGTAATTGCGGAGTCAGCAAATTCCAATCCGATTTTGGTAAATTACGGTCGGTCGAACGATAAACCTTATAACCGGCAATATCATTTTCGACATTTGACGCGAAGAAAATCGAAATCGTATTTGGCGAAGTAGCGATTGTCACGGCACTCGGCGCACCTGGTGGGAAGTTATCTTTCGGCAACACTTTGATAAGACCTGAATCCGCACTTTCCAGCGGTTCGCCATTTGAACCGAGCGAAACCGTTCTTACAAAATAAGTGTAATTTTTTTCAAATTCAAAAGATTTATCGGTGAATTTTTCGTTAGTAACCGGCGAACTATTCAAAACTTTCTGTGAATTTTTTTCAACATCAATGCGATATATATTGAATCCCAAAATATTTGCCGGAGTTGAACCGTCAATATTTCGGGTCGGTGAACTCCAACTGATTTCAATCGAATTTTGTGAAATCTGAGAGGACAAATCCTTTGGAATATCGGCAACTTTGGCAGTTGGTTCAATCACTAAAAAATTTGAAAACCCCGCTTTTTGCCCGGTCGCATTAGCAAATCTGATTGCATATCGGATACGTGCCGATTGTCCGGCAAAATTTAAAGTATCGGAAAAGGTCATTTGTTTACGGGCAAAGTCAGTATCGCTTATCGGGAGAGTTGCGATTAAAGTGCTGCGCGAAGCAAATTCTTCTTCTGAAAGATTTGAGGATGAATTTGCCGGTTCGGTCAAGCGATAGATGTCCGCCCGACTAATGTTTAAAACACTTCCGTCCGATGCGTTGCGTGCCGCCATCGTCCAAGAGAGAAGAATTTTATTGCCGCGTTGAAAACCTGCTATTTCAACTCTCTGTGCAACTTTCTCAATCGGCGGAAGTGGCGGCTTGCGTTTTCCGCAACCTGCTGAAATAAGCAAAGCGATAAAAATAAACGCTAATACTGGTTTTTTGTGTTTATGTTTAATATGTTTAAGCGTGTGTAAAAGCATCTGTATAACTAAAGAATATATTGACGTAGATTTTGGTCTTGGACGAGTTCGTCGAGTTTGTTGCTGACGTAATGCTCGTCAATAATTTGATTTTTATTTTCAATCTCTTCACCTAAAAAACTTATTTCCTCCAACAGTTTTTCCAAGAGCGTGTGAAGCCTACGCGCTCCTATATCTTCTGTGGTTTGGTTGATTTTAACTGCCATTTCGGCAAGCGAAGTAATTGCACTATCCGTGAATTCAAGTTTAATATTTTCAGTGCTTAAAAGTGCTTGATACTGCTTAATAAGCGAGTTCTTAGGTTGAACGAGAATGCGCTTAAAGTCTTCAAATCTTAAAGATTCCAACTCAACTCTGATCGGAAAACGACCTTGCAGTTCGGGTATCAAATCCGACGGCTTTGAAACATGAAATGCGCCTGCCGCGATAAAAAGTATATGCTCTGTGTTGACCATTCCGTAGCGCGTATTAACGGTTGTCCCTTCGATAATCGGAAGCAAATCACGCTGAACGCCTTCACGGGAAACGTCTGGATTACCGCTTCCAGATTCGCGTCCGGCAATTTTATCAATCTCGTCAAGAAAAATTATTCCAGACGATTGCGTTTTTTCGATTGCCGAGCGCGTGATTTGCTCCATATCAATAAGATTTTCCAGTTCGTCACGAAGCAGAAAGTTTTTGGCTTCGGAGATTTTTATTTTGCGGCGGACGGTTTTTGAGGGAAACATATTACCGAACATATCGCGTAAATTTACGCCCATCTCTTCCATTCCTTGTCCGCCGACGAAATCAATCATCGCATTTGAACGGTCTTGCGTTTCAATTTCAATCAGACGGTCATCGAATTCACCGGTTCTTAATTGCTCACGTAACTTTTCACGGGTTCGATTCGGTTGTTTGTCGTCGAAATCTTCAGATTTATTGTCAAAAGATTGCGGATAGTATGCACTTGAAGACGGCAATAAAATATCGAGAATCTTTTCTTCGACATTTTCTTCGGCACGTCGGCGAACTTCTTCAAAAGCCGCTTGTTTGGTCATATCTACAGCAACTTCCGTGAGTTCCCGAACCATACTTTCAACATCGCGCCCGACATAGCCGACCTCTGTAAATTTCGATGCCTCGATTTTAATAAAAGGCGAATTAGCCAAACGAGCGAGACGGCGGGCAATCTCGGTTTTACCGACCCCGGTTGAACCAATCATCAAAATATTTTTCGGTAAAACGTCTTGAGCAATTTCGGGCGGCAGTTTCTGACGACGGATGCGATTGCGCAGGGCGACCGCCACGGCGCGTTTTGCGCTGTCCTGACCGATTATGTATTTATCAAGTTCGGCAACTATCAGACGAGGCGTTAAATCGTCAAGTTTGGGGCTTGATGCCGTATCTTTTACTTCTCCACCTAAAAAAATAGCCATGGTTAAATTATTGAATTTCTTCGACCAAAATTTCGGAATTGGTATAGATGCAAATTTCTCCGGCAATTTTTAATGACTCAAGTGCGATTTCCTTTGCCGAAAGTTCCGTATGTTTTATCAATGCGCGAGCCGCCGCAAGCGCATACATACTGCCTGAACCGACGGATAATAAACCATCGTCCGAAGCAATTACATCGCCTTTACCGGAAATCAAAAAAGCATCCGTTTTATCGGCGACAATCAAAAGTGCTTCGAGATGCCTCAGATATTTGTCCGTTCGCCAATCTTTACTCAATTCGATTGCCGCACGTTCAAGTTGTCCTTGAAACTGCTCCAATTTGGCTTCAAATTTCGTCAAAAGCGTAAAAGCGTCAGCGGTTGCGCCAGCAAAACCGACCAAAACCTCGCCGTTTTTGAGACGACGCACTTTTCTGGCATTGCCTTTAATGACTGTTTCGCCGAGAGTAACTTGTCCATCGCCAGCCATTGCTATCTGTCCGTTGCGTTGAACAAGCAAAACCGTCGTTGAGCGAATTTTTTGGGACTTTCTATCAATTTGCATAAAACTCAATGATAAATCTTAAAATTGAAATGCTCAAATTGACACGGGCTATTGATTTATCTGAACATTGTAAAGTTTATGAAAAGAAAACCGATTATTGGTCTGACGATGCGTCTGGAATTGGAAACCGACCGCTTTTATCTCGGACGCGATTACAGCGAGGCATTGGAGGCTTTGGGTGCGATACCTTATCATATCAGTTTGATTCCGAATAAAGATTATTTGTCGCAAATCGTCAAAAATGTTGACGGAATTCTGCTGCCGGGAAGCGATACCGATGTTGATCCTTTAATTTTTGGCGAAGAGCCGCGACCGAATCTGAAAAAAATCATTCCCGAAAAAGAGAATACGGATTTGATGATTTTAGCGGAAGCGGAAAAATTGAAAAAAAGTGTTTTAGGGATTTGTTTCGGAATGCAGGTTTTAAATGTTGCCAGAGGCGGAACATTATTTCAGGATATTGAAACGGACATTGAAAACTGCGTCAAACATGAGCAGGGAAAACCTTTAGCCAGAAATTCGCACACCATCGAATTTGAAGACGAAAGTTTAATATCGCGTCTGATAACGAATAAAAATGATGTGCGGGTTAATTCGCATCATCATCAAGCCGTCGGAAAAGTCGGGAAGCATTTAAAATCAACTGCGTGGGCAAAGGACGGCGTGATTGAGTGCATCGAAGATACCCGAAAAGACAGATTCGTTTTAGGTGTTCAATGGCACCCCGAATTATCTTGGAGAACCGATAGTTTATCGAGAAATATTTTTGAGAGTTTTATATTAGCCTGTAAAAAATAGAGAAAAGATATTTAGAGAACATTGTGGCAAAACTTGAACGAAAACCAATTAAACTAGGCTTAGAAAAGATTTTAGACGAACAAATAAATCTTTTGGAGAATTCGCGTGTCGGCTTGATTTGCAATCAGGCGACGGTCAATCATAACTTTCAGCACGCGGCGGATTTATTTTTTGAACATCCGAAAATCAATCTGACGACGCTTTTCGGTCCGCAGCACGGAATTCGTGGCGATATGCAGGACAATATGATTGAGACCACTCACACGACGGATAAATATACGGGATTGCCCGTTTTTTCGCTCTACAGCGAAACTCGTGAACCAACCGAGGAAATGCTGCGTAATATAGATGTTCTGGTCTTTGATTTACAAGATGTCGGCTGCCGCGTTTATACGTTTATTTACACGATGGCAAATGCGATGAAGGCTTGCGCCAAATTCGGTAAAAAGTGTATCGTTTTAGACCGACCGAATCCGATTGGCGGAATTGCCGTCGAGGGAAATGTGCTGGAAATCGGACACGAATCTTTTGTCGGACAATATCCGATTCCGATGCGGCACGGATTGACGGCGGGCGAACTTGCTGAACTCTTTAATCAAGAATTTTCAATAGGTTGCGACCTCGAAGTTGTGAAAATGGATGATTGGGCGCGCGAGGATTTTTATGACGAAACCGATGCGCCTTGGGTGATGCCTTCGCCGAATATGCCGACGGTTGATACATCGGTCGTTTTTGCGGCAACGGTCTATTTTGAAGGAACGCAGGTTTCCGAAGGTCGCGGAACAACGCGCCCATTTGAGATTGTTGGTGCGCCTTATATTGATTCAAAAGAGTTTGCAGATGCTCTGATTTCGCTGGAGCTTCCGGGGGTTATCTTTCAACCGATAGAGTTTTTACCGACATTTCAAAAACATTCGGGAAACGGTTGCGGCGGCGTATTTTTGCACGTCACCGACCGATTGGCATTCGAGCCGGTTTTTACCGGAATTGCGATGATTAAGGTCTTATTTGATTTATATCCCGAAGAATTTTCGTGGAAAACTACGCCCTACGAATATGTTTTTGATCGTAATCCGTTTGATGTGATCGCCGGCACGGCAAAAATCAGGGAAATGTTTGAGCAGAAAGCGAGTTGGGAAGATTTAAAAGAATTTTGTAAAACAGGAATTGAAGACTTTTTAGTGATTCGGGAAAAATACCTTTTGTATTGAAGCTAAAGTGATTTCTCGAAAACTGTTAAAAATAACACTTATAGTAATTTAGCAAGATGAATCTGCATTATATTTTAATTGTTGATTTGCAGACAAATAACGCAAAGGTTTAATAAATTTTAGGAAAAATAATGGACAATACATTTATTATCGGTCTGATTTCGTGGGTTTTTCCCGGTGCCGGACATCTTATCCAAAAGCGTTGGAAACGCGGTATCTTTATTCTATTGGTCTTTTGGATAATGTTTATTACGGCAATTCTCAGCGGCGGCGCACACTATCCCGGATTTAATTTTGGTGAAGGCGCATTATTATATTTGCTGAATATTTTCGGACGCTTGGGAAGCGGAATCGGCGCGGTTATCGGCTATCTTGCGGCAATTAATCCGCCGCCGAATGTCGCCGCTTGGGCAACTTTTGAATACGGCGGAAGATTCCTGGAAGTCGCCGGTCTTTTGAATTATCTAGCGGTCATTGATGCGATAGATATTCATTTGGGGAGAAAGAAATGATTCATTTTGCTTATTTATTTGCCTTTGCACTGCTTGTGGCGGTCGCGTTCGGTGTGTTTGCGAACGGAACTTCAAAAGAACGGATTATTTTCGGTGTAAAGATTTTCGCGCAATTTGTCGTGATAAGTTTAGTGCTGGCGTGGGTTTTCTACTTCATACCTTGGTAAAACGATGGGACTTATTGAAACGGAAGGGCTTGTCCTAAAAAGCTACGGGTTGGCGGAAGCCGATAAAATCGTCGTGTTTCTGACACAGGAACACGGGCTTGTGCGCGGAGTGGCGAAAGGCGCGAAACGCCTGAAAAGCAAATTCGGCGGCAGTCTCGAACCGTTTTCGATTGTCCGTCTGACCTATTTTCAAAAAGAAGACCGGGAATTGGTTTCGATTCAGCAATCCGAAATCGTCAAATCATTTTTTGAACAAGCCGGAAATCCGAATCTTTTTCAAAAATTCGCTTATATTGTTGATCTTCTGAGCGATTTTGCGCCGCCGTCCGACCCGAACGAGCGGCTCTATCGAATGGCAAAGGTTTGCCTTGAAACTTCGGGTGAAAATCCCGAAGAGCTTTTGCAGACGGTTTTGTATTTTGAACTCTGGCTTCTGAAGCTCGGCGGTTATTTACCTTCCTGGGAAAAATGCGACATCTGCAAGCGGGAATTTAACAAGGCGGAAAAGGCAAATCTTCAAATAAATTTTCATCTTGCCTGTCAAATTTGCCGTAAAAGCCGCAATAACTGGACGATTGCAGCGAGCGAAAGAGAACTATTTTTAGTTGCACAGAGAGTTTCGCCGACCAAGTTTTTGGAACTGACAAAGGATAAATTTGAAGAAGCCCGCGAGGTTTCAAATATTCTTAAACGTATTATTTCAAATGTTTTAGGCAGGGAAACCGTCGGCGAGAAGATTCTGATTGCCGGTAATTAGTCGGAATGAAAAAATTTAGTTGGTTAATTTCCAAATATTTATTGCAGAATGTTTTGCCTTACTTCATATTTACGTGGCTTCTGCTTAGTGTAATTTTATTCGTCCAACAAGCGAGCCGCTATTCCGACATTTTTTTCAGCGTCAATATTCCCAAAAGTCTTGTTTGGCAGTTAACTTTTGCCCTCATACCGAACGTCATTGCTTTTACCGCACCGATGGCGATCTTAATCGGCGTGATTATCGGGCTTTCAAAAATGCAGGGCGACAGTGAATTGATTGCGATTCGCGCATCGGGTGTCGGGAATTTTCAGATAACTTTGCCGATTCTCACTCTCGGACTTCTGCTTTCAATTTTCGCTTTTTTTATCAATCTCAAAGGCGTTCCGATTGCTTCGAATATTGTCCGCGGCATCGCCTTGCAAACCGCGCTTTACAAATTGGAATCGCCGATCGAACCCGGTGTTTTTAATACGGAAATTGGCGGTTATACGATTTATGTGAAGACCGGCGACAAAATAGACGGCGATTGGAAAAATATCTTTATTTACAATGAAGACAAGAAAAACAATCAAGTGCGTCTGATAACAGCAAAAAGCGGAAAGATTGATTCGACGATTGATACGAATAGTGAAATTGCCGAATTGGTTTTGCAAAATGCCGTTTCGATAACTTTGCCTCTCAAGCCTGAATCTGACATAAAGAGCAAAGCAACCTCCGAAAATATTAGTGAAATACGTCTGGCAATCAAAACAAAACGCGATGACATAGTCAAAAAACTTACGCAAAATAAGGGAACACCCGAAGAACTCGGCTTGAACGACCTTGCGACGCTTGCCAATTCGACAGACGGGAAGGAAAAAATGGAAGCGCAGATTTTATGGCAAAGAAGGCTTTTGCTTTCCGTTACGCCGCTCATCTTCGCGCTTTTGGGGACGGTTTTGGTTTTAAGATTCAATCGCGGCGGCAGAGGTTTCGGAATATTTTTGGCGTTGGTAAGTTTGATCGGCTATTATCTCGTCACGCTTCTGGGCGAACAATTGGCGCGAACGGGCAAAATTAGTGTTTTAACGGCTGGATTAATACCGATATTGGTTAGTCTTTCAGCGATATTATGGTTTTCGCTTTCAAGCCGTGTTTTTCGCCGGAATTCTTTTGAAAATCTGAAAGCCTACTTTGATTTCGGGTTTATAACAAAACGCGAAAAAGTTTCTAAAAGTAATTTTTACATAGATTTAACAACGGGAATCAGAGATTTTGACATTATTCTCAATCTCTTGAAATATTTCTTTCTGACATTGGCGTTTTTGACCGCAATTTATCTGATTTTCACGACTTTCGAGATGTGGAAGTTTGCCGGTTCGGCTCCGAACGGAATCGAGCTTTTAATCAAATATTTATTCTATCTTATTCCTTTTATTTATTTACAGCTTGCGCCGTCGGCGGTGATGATTGCGACTCTCGCCACCTTTGTTATTAAATCCAGACAGAATGAAATCGTTACTTGGACAGCCGCCGGACAGAGCGTCTATCGGCTTCTTTTTCCGTGTTTCGCATTAATGATCGCAATCGGACTGCTGAACTGGGGAATTCAGGAATATGTTGCGCCGCGCACCAATCAAAAACAGGACACGATTCGCACACAGATTCGCAATAAAGGCATCTTGGCAGGAAAGGAAGGGAAGTATTGGGTTGCCAACCAAAACCGCATCTATTCGTTCGATACGGTCGAACGGCAATCCGCCTCGAATACAATGGTCGAAAATCTGACGGTTTACGAGTTTGCCGACGGAAACCAGAAACTTCTGGCAATTTACAAAACACCGAGCGCGATTTGGCAGGCAAATAAAGTTTCTTTGACTGCCACGGAAAAGACGATTTTGAAGAATCAGACTTTGGAAACTCAAAAATTGTCGGAGTTTGAATTAACCGACAGCGAAAATCCGTTTAATAATCTGAATCAAAAGCCGAGTCATTTAAATTCAAGGGAAACGAAAATACAATTAATCGAAGCCGAATCGGAAACGGAAGCGCGGAATCTCGAAATCGCTTTGCAAAAAAAATACACCACGCCGTTTTTACCTTTCATCATCGCGCTTTTTACCGCGCCGTTTGCCTTATCGCTGAGTAGAAAAGGAAAAGTCCTTACCATTGGTTATGCCGTCGGTTTGTGGCTCGTATTTATGGGAATTTCGAGCGGTTTCGAGCAAGCCGGTTTAAGCGGAAATATTTTGCCGAAAATCGCCGTCTGGACACCGCTTTTTCTATTCTCGATGATTGGAATTTACCTCTTCTCAAAAGTTCGGACATAAACGAAAAGAAATTTAATGAAATGTTAAAAATTTTGGTAGTGAACTAAAAGTAATGCTTTGAAAATTGCTTTATCGGAACAAGAACTTTTCATCGCCGGGAGCGCACGCATCCTTGCGTGCTGAGCGCGAGCGCGAATCATTGCGCTTGAATGTCGAGTCAAGATCGAGCAACGCTTTTACGCCGCTTTTTCCAGCGGCGCAGCACGCAGGGATGCGTGCGCTCCCGGCGAACCACGCTTTTCTTTTTCAATCACCGATCGAGAATCTCGAACAGCCTTACTTTCTGTTCACTACCAAAATTTTTTCGCCGGGAGCGCACACATCCTGCCTGTTGAGCGTGAAAGGCGAATAAATTCGTTGAAAGTAAATTCAAGATTGAGTCGCGCCTTTAGAACGCTTTGCAAGCGACGCAGCACACAAGGGATGTCTGCGCTGGCGGCAATTGCGGTTTATTTCGCAAACAGTAAAAAATGCCCAAAAATTTTTTCTTGACAGAATTTCAAAACAGGCGTAAAAGTTAAAATATCAATCGCAACAGTTTCCCGCGACATTTCATAAATGCGAAGTGCCGTCCGAACTTTTTTAACCCGAAGAAGTTCTCCTAAAAAGAACTTCCTTAACCCAAAAGGAGTGATTCGATGTTTTTTCTGCAAATCAACAAAAAAAACAACTTAGCGGATATTCGTGTTTCGGTTTTCGGTAAATCGAGAGCAATGAGCCGACGATTAATTTCAGTTTTGCTGATTATCGGGATGTTTTCGCCGACGGTTATTTTCGGCGAACTCGGAAAACTACGCGCACAAAATTTGCAAAGTTTTTCGATGATTCAAACTTCCGCGCCGGTTTCCGCGCCGCCCGAAGCGTTTGAGGTTTCAAGTTCCAAGTTCCGAGTTCCAAGTTGGTTGAGCGACAATGTTGCAACATCATTCGGAATGTCTCTAAAAACAATTTTGGGGTTATTCGACACCGATGCAGAAAATAATTCATCGCTTATCACTCAGCCTTCATCTCTTTTAACGCTTCCGACGGGAAGTGTGCGGTTTGATTTTGACGGCGACGGCAAGGCAGATTTAGCGCGTTGGAAATCTTCGGCGACCGAATGGAAAGTTAAAAATAGTTCGACGGGAAATTTGACGGCGACGACCATCGGTTCGAGTTCGTCAATCATCGCGCCGGGCGATTTTGACGGCGACGGGCGCACGGATGCGGCGGTTTTTAATGCGGGTACTTGGACGATTAAAAAGAGCTCGAACAATCAAACAATCACAGTTTCATTCGGCGCGTCGGGCGATAAGCCGGTCGTCGGCGACTATGACGGCGACGGTTTGGCAGATTGCGCTTTGTTTCGTCCTTCGACGAATACCTGGTGGATTTTGCAGAGCAGTAATGCGAATTACATTTCAACGGCTTTCGGCGCAACGGGCGACATCACGGCGCAGGGAAATTTCGACGGCGATTCAAAAACCGACATTGCCGTTTTTCGTCCCTCGACGGGCGATTGGTACGTTCTCGGCAGTTCGGCTGGCTATTTTTCGATACATTGGGGAATCGCTGCGGACATTCCGGTTCCGGCAGATTTCGACGGCGACGGCAAGACGGATTTTGCGGTTTATCGAGGCGCAAGCGGAACTTGGTATGTTTCAAAAAGCTCGACGAATAACGCTCAATATTTCACGCAGGTTTGGGGAAACTACGGCGACCAGCCCGTTCCGGCAGATTATGACGGCGACGGCAAAGAAGATTTTGCTGTTTGGCGACCGACGACGGGCGTTTGGCACATCATCAAAAGCTCCAATGCCAATTACGATTATCAAACGCTCGGACAGACGGGCGACACGGCAATTTTGTCGGCTTATTTGAAACAAATCGGCGGCGCGGTTGCCGGCTACGATCTGGCAAAAGCGCGGCTTTCGCCGAAGAATTCGACGGGCGGCACAGACCTTTATTCGAGAAACTTCAGTTGGGGAACTTCGCTGGTCGGGCTTTCGGGCAGAGCCGGAATGGGCGCGGGTTTCGGGATTTCATATAATTCGCTGGTTTGGACAAAAGAACCCGAATCGAACGCGATGTATTTCGATGCCGACAACTCAAATGTCAGTCCGGGATTTCGTTTCGGATTTCCGACAATCGAGCCGGTTTATTGGGACAAAGACGCGGAAAGATTCAATTATCTGATGGTTACGCCGTCGGGCGGACGGGTCGAATTTCGTCAAATCGGCGTGTCGGACACCTACGAAACGGCAGATTCGAGCTACACTCAACTCAAAACAACAGGCGCAAGCAATCCGAACGATTCGGTCGAAAACATCACCATCACGCTTTCGGGAACGGACGGCTCGAAAATGAATTATCAATGGAAGGCGGGCGCGTTTCGCTGTTCGGAGATTAAAGACCGCAACGGCAATTTCATCACCATTAATCACGACGAACAGGGACTTTTGCGAACCGTCACGGACACGCTCGGCAGAGTAATTTCGGTCAATTACAACGCGGAACTTTATCCGATCTCGATTACGCAGACCTGGAAAAATAACAACGGTGAAAGCGGCGATTATCAATACACCTGGGCGACATTCAATTATACGACCACGAACATCAGCACGAGTTTTGCAAGCGGCATCAACATTGTCGGACCTGCCAATGAGACGGTTTTGAAGGTTCTGCAAAAGATTATCTTTCCGAGCGGAAGCCATACGACTTTTGAATATAACGGCTACGGACAAGTCAAAAAGGTCAACAATTACGCAGCGGACGCGCATCTTTTGAATTACACGCGCACGAATCTCGACAATCCCGCCGCCGATCAAACGGATTGTCCGCGCTTTACCGAAACGCGCAACTGGGTGGAGAATTTTAATCTCGTCAATAATGCGGCGCAAGAAACGGTTATCAACAATTCGCTGACCGAAAACCAAACTTATAATGTCGGCGGAATCAGCGGAAGCGGCACAAAGATCGAGGTTTCGATGCCGAATCATCCGCACGGAGCAATCTCGAAAACCTTTGTCGGCGGTTCGGGCTGGCGTGAAGGTTTGCCGATTGCGTCGGAAGATTGGGCAAACGGGACGGGCGGAACGGAGCGCAAACGCTGGACTTGGACGAACTGGACACAGGACGATCCGAATCTCCCGAACATTCAAAATCCGCGCGTCATCGAATCGAAAGTCGGCGACGCGACGAACATCAAACGAAGCACAATCGAATATCGGACTATTCCTTTAACGACGATTGCCGAATACGGGTTGGTCAATGCGGTTTATGTTTATGACACGGACCAAACGACGATTTTGAAAAAGGTCGAAACCGATTACAATCTCGGCAATGCTTACGTTTCCCGCCGAATCATCGGCTTGGTGTCGGAAGTTCGCCCTTACGGCAGAGAATCAAGCGCGTTAAATCTGGTGTCAAAAGTTACCTACAATTATGACGAAGGCGATTTTAGTGATACGAATCTGGCGCAAAATATTTCGACGGCGATTCAGCATGATAATACAAACTTTTCGGCGAGTTTGACGACGGGCAGAGGAAATCTGACTTCGACGAAGCGTTGGAATGTCGAGTATCCGACTAATTCGAGCGAGGCGGTTTCGACATCAATCAAATACAACACGGCAGGTGCGCCTGTAGAACAGATTGATGCTTTGGGCAGAACCGTCAAAATCAACTATGCCGATAACTTTAACGATACAACCACAAGCCGCAATACTTATGCTTATCCGACGAAACTTTATGATCCGTTGAATAACTATTCAGAGGTCAAATATCGCTTCGACATCGGTGCAAACGTCTGGGCAAAATCACCTGCTCCGGCGGGAAATTCGACAGGCAAGGAAACCGCGCGAATTTACGATTCAATCGGCAGACTGGAAAAGGAAACGCTCGTTAACACGGGTGCATATACGCGCTACGAATATCCGACCAATCAGATAAACTCGAAAGTTTATTCAACTGTCATTGATACCAACAACAACGGCGCAGACGCAAACGATGAAGTTTTCTCCGAAAGTTGGACGGACGGTGCGGGACGAGTGCGGAAAAGCAGAACCGAACATCCGAACTCGACGGGAGGATGGACGGGAAGTCTGGTCGAATACGACATTTTAGGTCAAGTAACGCGCTCGACCATCCCGACTGAAATCAATTCGAGTTACGAACCCGCTGGTGATGACGCAACTAGAGGCTGGCTTTGGAACTCGCAAGAATACGACTGGATGGGTAGAGTCGTTCGTTCAATCCCGACCGATTCCAACGGTTCGGACGGAAAAGACCAACTCATCTCTTACGACGGATGCGGATGCGCGGGCGGACAGGTTACAACCATTCAAGGCGAACTTGTGCCAAGAGATGATAACCCGAACACGAACGCCAGAAGAACGCAGAAAATTTATGAGGACATTCTCGGCAGAACCAAAAAGACGGAGATTTACAATTGGGACGGTTTGAGCGTTTATACCACGACGACGCAGAAATATAACGGGCGCGACCAGGTTCTGCAAACCACGCAATACGCCGGAACGGAAAGCGCAAGCAACACCAATCAAACGGTTTCGATGAGTTATGACGGACACGGACGGATGAAAACCCGTCATTACCCGATTGAAGATTCGGATCGGGAAACTTCCTGGATTTACAACATTGACGATTCGATTCAACAAGTGATTGACCCACGCGGCGCGATAACTTCATTTTCATACGACTCCAGAGGCTTGATGAGTCAAATCAGCTACTCGGTGCCGAATCCGAATCCGTCGAATATGCAGACGACACCGACAGTTAATTTCAGCTACGACGCGCTCGGCAACCGGACACAGATGACGGACGGGACGGGAACGACCGATTACAACTACAACGAACTTTCCCGTTTGACGAGCGAAACGAAAACCTTTACAGGTCTTTCGGGAAGTTTTACAATCGGCTACGAGTATAATTTAGCGGGCGGTTTGAAATCATACACCGATCCGTTTAATTCGACGGTCAATTATACCAACGATAAAACGGGGAGATTGACGAGCGTGGCGGGAACACCGTGGGGCGACAACACGGACGGTAACTATGTCGGGCAGATTCAATACCGGGCGTTCGGGGCGGTTAAGCAGATGAATTTGAAGACCGCCGACAACAACCTGGTGGCGATCGAGTATGACAACCGTCTGCGCGTCGGCAGTCATCAAACGAGTTCGTCGCAGAGCAACGCGGTGAACGGGTTTGTCCAAAAAGCGGCGTTTAATTACTTGTCCGATTCCCGCCCGCAAGCGATGGATAATCAAGTGAACAATCATTTCGACCGCACCTTCAGATTCGATTTCGCGGGGCGTTTGACACAGAACGTGTTCGGCGGCGGGCAATCCGGCACCGCGCCGTATTCGCAGTATATTTCCTACGACGCATTTTCGCAGATGACTTCGCGCGGAATGACACATTGGGGAACGTCGAGCGGTTTCAGTGCGAGCTTTACGAACGGCAGACAAGCTTCGTACAGCGGCAGTATGTATGATGCGGCGGGCAATCTGCTCAGCACACACACGCGCTCGGGCGGCGAGCATCAGGCGACTATTTACGATGCGGCGAACCGTTCGACGACCGTCACCACGAGAAGTCAGGAGTTTGCCGGCTACTGGCATAAGCAAACTCTCGTGCAGAGTTTCGACGGCGACGGACAGGCGGTGAAATCACAGGAAACGTGGCAGACCGGAACGCAAACGCCGCTGACCGCCCCGCCGAGGTATCAGATGTGGTCGAGCGTGTTGAACTCGCCGTTGACGAAAATCTCCGATACGGGCACGAAGTTGACAACGAAAGTGTTTGCCGGAGGAGCGGTGATCGCCGAGCAGAATGTCGAGACGGGCAACCGTGTGGAATGGATCAGTGCCGATCCGGTGACGGGCAGCAGTGTCAGAATCTTGAAAAACGGCGCGTTTTACGATGATGACCGCAAGGAACTCGAACCGCTCGGGCAAGAAGTGCTGCCGGTCGAACCGCCCGCGCAGCAGCCGTCGCCGTCACCGGAGAATGCAAAATTTTCGGCGAGCGAACCGGAATGGCAATGCCAAGCGGCGGGAGCGATGGGCAAAGATTTCTTCGCCCAGCCGGTGCATTGTCAAAAGGCGCAAATGGAGAGCGGCAGTATCTGGCTCAGCGGATTGTTCTCGTCAAAGACCGAATATAATGTTCAGTTTATCCAATTCACCGATTCGCCGTTGCCGGATTCATATTCAGGCGACGACGAGATGATGACCTACACATTATCAGCAACCTCGAAACAACAAGATGATAAACCGAAGCCGAAAAAGAAAAAGAAAAGCAAAACGAAAATCAAACCGGAGCAGGAAAAGCCGATTGCTGTCGTTCAATCGCTTCCTGATGTTCCTAGTCCATTTGATCCAGAGAATGATAATCTTGGTGATTTTTTTGGCAAAATGTTTCTAGTTATGAATTTTGTTGATAAAAGGGTAAAATTCATTGGTTTATCAAGGGAACAAGAGGGTCAAACTAAACTAAGATTATTTTGGATGTTATTTTGGAAGCCTTGTTCGGATGCCTTCAAGGCAGATGGTCTTCCAACTTTAGGTGAAAGAATTAAGGAATTTCCTTTAATCATTGCCCATGCCGATTTATTGAAGGAAACTAAAAATAATACAAAGTTAGGTTTATTAGAGAGCGCAAGATTAGATTTACAAGGTGAACTCTATAACGAAGATGCTCCGGCTATTGCAACGGATAAACCTTATAGAGGTAAAAATTATATTTTTCTTAAAGAAAAAGCGTTTAGCGGGGAAATAGATGTTTTTGATGTCGTTTTTCCACATGAAACAATGCACACAGCAGGCGCAAGTCACAATAACTACGCGTACTTTTTAGGAATATTTAGATATGGAACTGACTTATCAGGAAGGAAAAATTACGAGGAGGTCATAAAAAATTGTCGAATTCCGCAAGAAAAAAAATAATTCTAAATCAAGCATCAAAGTTTATTACAATTATTGTGAGTTTCATAATTGTTTTAATGTATTGTTTGCATCGAGGTTTTGATATTGGGTATCAAGAAACAATAAAAATACGTCAAGTTATAAGCGTCGGAACTGGAAATGCTTATGGTTTTCTTGGTGATTGTTATTTTTATATTATTGTTCTTCTTCTGATTTTCTCTGTTGGGAAACTTATTAGACTAAAAAGTCTCTCTCAAATAGTTTGTACAACTTCTTTAGTTTGGATGACTCTTATCTTTCAGAAGATATACGTACAGAAAGAAGTTTATTTTAGTCAAATTAATAATACTTTCGGTAATCTGCTAGTTAATGCAATCCTGCTTGATTTTATAAGTTTTTTATTGCTTGTTGTATTGTTGTTAGTTCAAATAATTACTGCATTTCAGCAGTATTACGAACAGAAAACTCAAAATATTTCGGTTGATTAACAGTAGAAATCGAAAACGAAGATTTATCTGGGTGCGGCGGTCATTGCCGAACAGGTGACGTTCGGTTTTGAAGGCGTGTAATGAAATGTTTGACAATTATCATTGCAAGGAACTCGAACCGCTCGGGCAAGAAGTGCTGCCGGTCGAACCGCCCACGCAGCAGCCGTCGCCGTCACCGGAGAATGCAAAATTTTCGGCGAGCGAACCGGAATGGCAATGCCAAGCGGCGGGAGCGATGGGCAAAGATTTCTTCGCCAAGCCGGTGCATTGCCGGATCGCGGCGTTGGAGCGCGGCGAGATTGATTTGCAGAGCCTGTTTCCATCCGAAGAAGGCAATCCGAACGCCGTCACCACTCCGCCCGCCGAAACGGACGGCACGGACGGCTCAGGCGGTGAGGAAGGAATGCCGGTCAACCCGACACCAACGAATAAACCGACGGCGCAAGGCGGCAGTTACTCGATACCACCGAGCCAAATGCCGAGCGCAGACGGTTGCACTTACGACGATGACGGCAATCCGAATTGCGTTGTAACATGGCAAGGCGAGGAATCGAACCCGATTGCAAATATTAGTGCTGAATTTGGGGGCGATGACGATTCCCCCAAAATACAAACAAAAGCAATTGAATATCGATCTTATGCAACGAAAGAGGCGGCGAATTTGATTGCAACATTGGCTGAAGACTATTTGAATAAAAATAAAAGCTGTGAAGATTTTTTGAATCAAATGATAAATATATTATCAGTAAATAAAAATAAACCTCCCTTAGCGGGTTCTATAAGAGGCGTAATTGCAGATTTTCGTAGAAACAGCAAAGGAGCAGTATTATTCGACGATAGCTTTGAAGTTTCAGCAGGAAGTGGAGAAATGTGGCATACGATTTTAATTAATTATCCTAATCTAAGAAGACCGCTAAAAAGTATAAATCCTAAAACTCTTGCTACCAAAAGTGTTGGAAGTTACTCGGATTTTTGGGAAAATTGGACAGCCGCTGGGGCTGTAGCTGTTCATGAGTTCTTACACTGGGCTGGAAAAAGGTCTGACGGAGGATCATTTTACAAGGATGAGGATTTTGTTACGGCAGCACGATCATTAGGTTTCAAACAAACTGTTGAAGATGTTATGAAAGCAAATCCTGATTTCAGCAAGTTGCAAGCAGAGAGAATGCTTTCTAGAAATGCAATCGAACAATTCTGTAGTTTGCTAGGTAATTAAACACTTTGAAATGAGGTAAATAAGGATGAGATTAATAGATATGAAAATAAAGAGCCACAAAAAACAAATAATAAAAATAGTTTTATGCATAATATCTATTTTTTTGACATTTCAATCAAGTTTTGCCTGTACTTGTCCGTTAGGCAATATTCCGCCTTGTCAAGCATTTGAAAAAGCTGATGTGGTTTTCATTGGAACACTAAAAAGAATGTCCGACATGAATGTTTCTCAGGAGAGGACGCCAATATCAATCGGCGAGTTCTCCGTAAGTCGTATTTCCAAGGGAAATATACCGCAGGAGATTAAGGTGCGAATTCCCGTCGGGGATTGCGGATTTTTGATAAAACCACAAGAAACCTATTTTATTTACGCTAAAAAGAATGATGTTGAGAATATACTGGAAATTGACAGGTGCGGACGGTCAAACCAAATTGCAAACGCCAAAGCTGATGTCGAGTATATTGATAGTTTAAACTCTCAAATCTCTTTTCAATCAATCGTTGGAGAGATTAAAGGGTTAGAAAAAGAAGAGTTAGAGCGAATTTCAATATCGGTGAAAAATGCCGGTAAAACCTTAAATTATCAACTGGATAAAAATGGATACTTCAAAATAAAAACTAAAAAGGAAGGTTCTTTTAATATAATAATTAAATTTCCGATTGCCGTCGAAATAATTCAATTAGCTAATAATTCGACTATAAATGAGGAAACAGTTAATTCTAGAACAATCGTTAGCTATAATGTTGTTTTATCTAGCAAAAAATGCGATTACCGACTGCTCTCAGTCAAAAAGTTAGGTGGAATCTAGTTCCGCGGTTATAACTACGATCAAAAGCGGAATATCCATTTGTCGAGTTGACGAATTTCACTATTGCAAAAACAAACAGCAAGTTTTCGATTAATGGATAATTTTTTGAAAAAACGCGTTGCTTATTTTTCATTGCAGTAGTTTTTTTTACGATGCGCGATGTTTTGATGGCGATGCGCGATTGTTGATTGACGATGCGGCAGGTTTTATTTAGAATGCGTAATGTTCTGATAAGGATGCGCCTTATTTTAATCTGGATGCGCGTTGTTTTTTTTTAGGCTGTGCGTTGTGTTGATGACGATGAGCGTTGTTTGAATGGCAGACGAAGAAGTCTCCGACTTCTTAAAGTAAAAAGGTAAAAGGCAAAAGTTAAGAGGTTACCCTAACTTTTGCCTTTTACCTTTTTACTTTTTACTTACTTTTAAGTGCCTGTTTCCCAGCTCGACATATATTCGAGCATTTCGGGGGTCAAAGTATCAATCGAAACACCCAGCGAGCGGAGTTTCAAACTGGCAATCTCCTGGTCAACTTCAGCCGGAAGGACGTGAACGCCTGCGCCGAGTGTGCCTTGATTTTTGACGAGATATTCAGCCGAAAGTGCCTGGTTGGCGAAAGACATATCCATCACCGATGCGGGATGACCTTCTGCCGCCGCGAGATTGATCAAACGACCTTCGCCGAGAACGATCACGCTCTTGCCGTCATTTTTGGCATATTCTTCGACGAACGGACGGCGTTTGGCAACTTCCGAAGACATTTCGCGCAGGGCTTCGAGGTTTAATTCGAGATCGAAGTGTCCGCTGTTGCAGACGATTGCGCCGTCCTTCATAACTTCAAAATGCTCTTTGTCAATAACGTGGCGGTTGCCCGTGACGGTCACGAAGAAATCGCCGATTTTCGCGGCTTCGCTCATCGGCATTACGCGGAAACCGTCCATCACGGCTTCGATTGCCTTGATCGGATCAATTTCGGTGATGATGACATTTGAGCCGAGACCGCGGGCGCGCATCGCCACGCCTTTTCCGCACCAGCCGTAGCCGACGACGACCATATTTTTTCCGGCAAGCAGAATGTTCGTCGCACGGATAATTCCGTCGAGCGTTGATTGTCCCGTGCCGTAACGGTTATCGAAGAAATGCTTGGTTTGCGCGTCGTTGACCGCCATTGCAGGGAAGTTCAGCACGCCGGCTTTGACCATCGCTTGCAGACGGACGATTCCGGTCGTCGTTTCTTCGGTCGTGCCGATGATTTGTCCGGCTAGTTCGGGCTTCTCTTTGAGCATTGTTGCAACCACGTCCGAACCGTCGTCAATGATGATATTCGGACTCGATTCGAGTGCCATACGGACGTGGCGCATATAGGTTTCGGTTGATTCGCCTTTCATCGCGAAAACCGGAATGCCCCAATCGGCAACGAGCGAAGCGGCAACGTCGTCCTGTGTCGAAAGCGGGTTTGAAGCGATCAGAATCGCTTCTGCGCCGCCCGCTTGCAGTGTGCGAGCCAGATTAGCAGTTTCGGTCGTGATATGAGCGCAAGCGACGAGTTTGATGCCTTCAAGCGGCTTCTCGGCTTCAAAACGCTCGCGGATCAAGCGCAGCACGGGCATTTCGCGGTCAGCCCATTCGATTCTTTGTTTGCCTTGCGGTGCAAGATTGATGTCTTTGATGTCGTATTCCATTGAAATTCCTTCTTTAGCCATATATTTGATTTGGGATTTGGGATTGCGGATTTGGGATTTGTTTGAGCGCGAAGATTTCTCATTAAAAGTAAAAAATCCGCAATCCCAAATCCGCAATCCCAAATCGAATTAGATTCCCGTGCCGGTTCCCAACGCTTCATTGCGTAAGGCTTCGGCTTTATCGGTCTGTTCCCATGTAAATTCGTCGCCGGTGCGTCCAAAATGTCCGAATTTCGCCGTTTCTTTGTAAATCGGACGGCGCAAATCGAGCGTTTCGATAATGTCTTTCGGCGTTAATTTGAAATTGTTGCGGACGATTTCCGAAAGTTTGTCGTCTTCGACGCGACCCGTGCCGTGTGTATTGACGTAAACCGAAACCGGCTCGGCAACACCAATCGCGTAGGCAAGTTGAACGGTACATTTCTCAGCCAATCCGGCGGCAACAATGTTTTTCGCAATGTAACGTGCCATATAAGCCGCCGAACGGTCAACCTTCGTCGGGTCTTTGCCCGAAAATGCGCCGCCGCCGTGCGGGGCATAGCCGCCGTAGGTGTCAACAATGATTTTGCGCCCGGTTAATCCGGCATCGCCCATCGGACCGCCGACGACAAAACGTCCGGTCGGATTGATGTGAAACTTGGTGTCGTCATCAAGCAAATCAGCCGGAACGGTTGTTTTGATGATTTTTTCCAAGATGTCCGCCCGAAGCTGTTCGGTCGTCACATCGTCGGCGTGTTGTGTTGAAATGACAACTGCCTCGACCCGAAACGGTCGTCCGTCGCGGTATTCGATGGTCACTTGCGATTTTCCGTCGGGGCGCAGATAGGGAAGTTCGCCGCTTCTTCTCGAGTCGGATAATCTTTTCGTTAAGTTATGGGCAAGCTGAATCGGCAAAGGCATCAATTCGGGTGTTTCGTTACAGGCAAAACCGAACATCAATCCTTGGTCGCCTGCACCGCCCGTGTCAACGCCTTGAGCGATGTCCGGCGATTGAGTTCCAACCGCGTCCATCACGCTCAAAGTATTGCTGTCATAGCCGTAGCTGGCATCGTTATAGCCGATTTCGTGAATCGTATCACGAACAATTTGCTTGTAATTGACTCTTGCGTCGGTTGTAATTTCACCGGCGATAACCGCAAGTCCGGTTGTTACAAGTGTTTCGCAAGCAACTCTGCCTGTCGGGTCTTGTGCCAAAATCGCGTCCAGAACCGCGTCGGAAATCTGGTCGGCGATTTTATCGGGGTGTCCTTCCGTTACAGATTCGGAAGTAAATAAAAATTTTGCGTTACTCAATTGTTGAAAACTCCTTATATAGAGAAAAATATTTATTCGGGTAGAATAACAAAAGGGAAATTTTATCTTTTTGAAGCCGAAGTGTCAAAGGAGAAAGATTTTAGTCTTTACAAAACTATTCAAGACTATTAATTTATATCTCAAACTAAAACCCATTGCGTCCGATAACACAATAATTTCATCACGAAATTATTGCTTTTTTGATAATCTTTTTTGCTTTGCTCGTGTATTTAGGTACTCAAGTCTTTTCTTTCTAAATTCTGCATCGGTTTCCAAACGTTTTTTCATGGAGAGATTAGTTTTGATACTTCGACATTTTTTACAAATTCGCTTACCTTGACTGTTGATATGCAGATTATTGCCGCTATAAGGATGCCCGTGTTTGCAAAAATCTTTTTTAAGAGCTGATTCCTGATTTTCCTGATGGGTAACTATCCGCAGATGGTTCGGATTCGCACAAGCGCGATTACGACATTGGTGATCAACTTCTTGTCCGAAGGGAATTTCACCATTAATATATTCCCAAATAAAACGATGTGGACTCGTTAAAATACCGCCTTTTCGGCGAGAAGTAGGAGCAAATTGACCATAACCGATTGTAGATTTTGCGCCAATCCACTCCCAGCAATTACTTTCGTTACTTATTAAAATCTTTTGGCAAAATCTTTCAATCGGCTGTTTATTTTTACCAGCAAAAGTCATTCTACGTCCGAGAGAATCGTAAATAACAGATCTATTCTTATGAAATTCTTCGTGCGCTCTTATAAAACTTTCAATTTCATCTAAAGCCCAGGTCATACGTTAAAATATTAAAAGGGAAAATGATTTTTACTAAAATGACTACATAATAACTTATATACGCCGCGTCCTATAATAAAGATTATGTTATTTATCTATTATTTGTTGGCTTTAACCGTGTCGAACGCTTCCTTTAAGGCTTGAAGAACGTCTTTCTTTACAAATTCGCTTTTATCGTCAAATCTTATTTCCAAATTGAAATTACTGTTTATTGAATTGTATCTGAAGACATTTTCCTGAGTGGCGTTTTCGATTTTCTGTAATCTTTTTTCAGCACTTTTATTTTGAGGTCGTGCCGTGTTTCTAATTTCTTCGCGTTTTAAGCCTTTGGCTGTGATATTTTGAACAAAATCCAGCATCGCCGCATCATCAAATTGTCGGGCGATTTCAAGCAGAGTTGATTTAGCTGAAATATTTGCCTCGCGGCATTTATCGCGGATTTCTTGCGGAATTCCGGCAATTGTCATTGATTCGGTGACGGTTGTGCGGCTCTTTGAGATTTGTTTGGCAATTTCTTCGTGCGTGTAGCCGTAAGATTCGGCAAGTGCGGCTAAACCGTCGGCTTCTTCCCAAATGGTCAAATCCTTTCTTTGCAGATTTTCAATCAGGGCAATTTCGGCGATGGATTTCTCATCTATATCGAGTTCGATACATGGAACCTCCTTTAATCCAGCCAGGTTTGCGGCGCGCCAACGCCGTTCGCCGGCAATTATCATCCAGTTTCCGGTTTCACGGACAGGCTTGACCAGTAAAGGCTCCAAAACACCTTTTTGTTTGATGGAACTCGTCAACTCGGTCAAATCGCCGATTTCGACCCTCGGTTGTTCGGGATTCGGCTCGATTTGATTAATCGGAATAATTTTGCCGATAGTCCGGTTTGTTTTGACAAATTCTTCGACATAATGCGCGTCATGGCGCATTTTTATATCAGTCGGAAGACCTCTCTTAACCACGTTTTAAGACCTCCTCGCCAAGTTTCAGATACTCATTTGCGCCGGATGAGTTTGGCGCGTAAGAAAAAATCGTTTCTTTGTGCGCGGGCGATTCTTCAAGCCGCACGCTTCTCGTAATAATTGTCTTAAATGCCTTCGCACCGAATACTTTACGAATATGAGCTTCAACATCTTTCGAAAGCGCGGTTCGTCTGTCGAAAAGAGTCACAAGAACACCGAGCAAGTCTAATTCGGGATTGGGACGCGATTTAACTTTTTCGATAGTTTCCAGAAGATCGTCGGTTCCCTCTAACGCAAAATATGAAGACTGAATCGGAATCAAAACGTGAGTTGCCGCAACTAGTGCGTTAACCGTAATTATTCCAAGGGTTGGCGGTGTATCAAAAAGTATTAAGTCATAGTCTTTGCGAATCAATTCAATTCGATCACGAAGCCTGAAAATGGCATCAAAATCCCCGACCAGTTTGGCTTCGAGTTTGGCAAGACTTATTTTCGACGGAACAAGATCGAGTCTTTCAACCTTTGTTTTATGGATAAAATTTGACCAAGGCTGTTCAACTTCGGTTAAAAGCTCAAACGCGCTGCCGTTTATATCTTTAGAATCCACAAAAGAAAGCGAACTGTTCCCTTGCGGGTCTAAATCAATCAGCAAAACTCTTTTCCCCTTTAAAGCACAAGCCGCCGAAAGATTGATGGCTGTAGTGGTTTTTCCAACACCGCCTTTTTGGTTTGCAATGACAATTATCATTTTTGGTAAATAAACTAGAAATTAGCCGATTAAGTCGGGCCAGTCTTCCTTAGGTTGAGGCAAATCACTCTCTACCGATGTTTCCGAATTGCTTGATGATGCAGAAATTTCCAACACTTTTTGTTCTGCAAAGATAGCGCAATCCGAACGCAAAGCCAGTGCAATTGCGTCTGATGGACGAGCATCGAGAGCGACGATTTTTCCGTTGTCATCAGCCAACTCAATTAGCGCATAAAAGGTGTTTTCGCGTAAGTCTGTAATTATCACACGAACTACTTTAAATCCGATTTCGGTAATTAAATTACGAATCAGGTCGTGGGTCATTGGTCTCTGCGGAACGATTTTCTCTATCTCCAAAGCAATCGCATTGGCTTCGAAAGCTCCGACCCAAATTGGCAGAATGGTATCCGAATCAACGCCTTTCAGGACGACGATTGGTGAATTACTGTTGGGGTCCATTATTAATGCACCGATTTTTACTTCAACTAACATTTTAAAAATTATTACGGATAAATTTTACACCATTTTACCAAATAAACTATTTGTTTTGCATTCGGTAATTTTGACATTAACAATTTTTCCCAAAAAATCACTCTCGGCTTCAAAATTGATAATCTTATGGCAGGTTGTATGACCATTCAAATTGTTATTTGATCTGCTCGAAAAGGTTTCTGCCAATACCTTGTGTGTTTTATTAAGTTCTTTTTGTAAGCTCTTCAATTGGCTGTGCTTTAAAGTTTTTTCAAGTTCCAAAAAACGCTCTGTTTTTATTTTGTCGGGGACATCATCGAGTAATTCAAAAGCCGGCGTTCCCGGTCTCGGGGAATATTTGAACATATATGCCATATCGAATTGGCAATATTCAGCCAATCTAACGGAATCTTGAAAATCTTCTTCCGTTTCGCCGGGAAATCCGACGATAATATCGGTTGTCAATGAAATATTTCGGCTGCTTTCTCGAATCTTATCAATTCTTCTTAGATAATTTTCGATAGAATGACCACGCCGCATCATTTTTAAGACTCGGTCGCTTCCCGATTGAACAGGTAGATGAACCCAGTTGCATAAATTTTCGTTTTCATTAATCGCATCAACTATATCCGGGTGAAAATCCCTCGGAAAAGACGTTGTAAATTTAATTCTTTCGATACCTGTCGCCGCTACGGCACGCAGCAATCTGGAGAAGGGCGTAGCTCCGATAAACTTCTCAAGTCCCGTATCAGTTTTGGGACGGTAACTGTTGACGTTCTGACCGATTAGGTGAATTTCCTCAACACCTTGTCGGCGCAAATCCAAGACTTGTCTGATGATGCTTGAAGCCGGCAGACTACGCTCTCTGCCTCTCGAAAAAGGGACGATGCAATAGGTGCAAAATTTATTACAGCCTTCGATAATCGGAACGAAAGCAACATAAGGAGAATGCCTCTGTTTTTCGGAAACCGACCAGTCGTAGTTCTCCTCACGTTCACCCAAATCAATAAAAGTTTTTAGTCTTCCGAGAGTATTTTCAATAGCGTTGGAAATTCGCCCGACGGCTTTTGTTCCCAATACAAAATCAATTCCCTCGGTGTTCTTAAAAAGCGTTTCGCCTTCGAGTTGAGCGACGCAACCGAGAACTCCGACCAATGCCGATTTATTCTGCTTTGTTTTACGAACTTGTCCGATTCTCGTGTAAAGTTTATGTTCGGCTTTTTCGCGCACCGAGCAAGTGTTAAAAAGGATAACTTCAGCCGCATCTTCATCGGGCGTAATTTCATAACCGTCGGCTTCGAGCGTCGTGGCAATTCGCTCGGAATCTGATACATTCATTTGACACCCGAAAGTTTCGAGATAAACTTTTTTCATAAAAACTCTTTTTGAGATTTTTTCTTACCTTATAATTTTAAGAAAATGGAACAGATAATTAACGAAAATAAGCCACGTAAAGCGAAAGATTTCGTTCATCTTCATTTACATACGGATTATAGCCTTTTGCAGAGCGCAATCCAAATCAAGCCTCTGACGGCACGGCTCAAAGAATTGGAGATGAACGCTTGTGCAATAACCGATTACGGAAACCTGTATGGCGCAATCACCTTCTACAATACGCTTAAATCGAACGGACTTCATCCGATACTCGGTTATGAGGCGATTTTGACGTTTGAAAGCCGTTTTGACCGTAATGCCTCGCTAAAATCAGGTGAGAGACCTTTTTATCATCTGGTTTTACTCGCAAAAAATCTGAAAGGCTATCAAAATCTCGTCTATATGGCTTCCAAGGCTTTTACCGAAGGCTTTTATCATAAACCGCGCATTGATTTGGAACTTCTGGCGGAGCGAAGCGAGGGTTTAATCGGTCTGACATCGTGCCGAACGGGTGCCATTCACCATTACCTCTCAAACGGAGATGAACAGAAGGCACTGGAAAAAGCTAAACAATTTGAAGATATTTTCGGGAAAGAGAATTTTTATATTGAAATTCAAAATCACGGTTTGGATGAAGAGAAAAAAATAAACCGAACATTGGTTGAATTCACAAAGAAAAACGATTTTTCGTTGGTCGCGGCAAACGAAGCGCACTATTTGACGGAAGATGATTCGAGAGCGCACGAATTATTGCTTTGCATCGGCGAAGGCAAAACCATCCATGATTCGACACGCACAAATTTCGGTTGTTCAAAATTTTACGTCAGTTCGGCAGAAGAAATGTGGCAAATTTTCGGCGATGAATTGCCCGATGCGCTGAATAATACTTTGAAAATTACGGAAATGTGTCAAACGGAGTTACCGAAGGGCGACGAACTGACGTTACCGGAATTTCCGATACCCGCTGACTCAAACTGCCGGACAACCGATGAATATTTTGAAAAAGTGGTTCTCGAAGGCTTTGAAGTGCGAAAGAGTACGGTTTGGAAACCGCTCGCTGATGTTGAGCGATTAAAATATTCTTATGAAGATTACGATAAACGGATTCAAAAGGAAATTTCAACGATTCGGGATATGGGATTTCCGGGTTATTTTTTGATTGTCTGGGAATTCATTAAATATGCCGTCCAAAAAGAGATTCCGGTTGGTCCGGGCAGAGGTTCGGCGGCAGGCTCTCTGGTCGCGTATTGTTTAGGTATTACGGACGTTGACCCGCTCCAATATGATTTGCTTTTCGAGAGATTTCTCAACCCGGAAAGAGTTTCGATGCCCGATATTGATATTGATTTTTGTGTTCGCGGGCGAGCGGAAGTGATCAATCACGTGACGGAATTCTATGGTCGGGAATCGGTCTGCCAAATTATCACGTTTGGTACGATGGCTTCAAAAGCCGCCATTAAAGATGTCGGACGGGCGATGAATATGCCGTATGGCGATGTCGAAAAGGTTGCCAAAATGATTCCGCCGCCGGTACGTGGAAGAAATATCAGTATTTCGCAGGCATTGGAGCAAGTTGCGGATTTAAGAAAGGCGATGGATACCGATCCGCAGATTCGGGATTTGGTGGATTTGGCAAGGAGACTTGAGGGTTGCGCCCGTCATTCATCGGTGCATGCCGCCGGAGTTGTCATTTCACCGAAACCGCTCCACGAACTTGTGCCGGTGGCAATTTCTTCCAAGAGTGAATTGACGAGTCAATATACGATGACCGACCTTGAAAAAGTCGGCATGCTTAAGATGGATTTTCTCGCTCTGACAACGCTTACGGTGATAAGCGATTGCTTAAAATCTTTAAAGCTGAGAAAAGGTGTAGAGATTGATTGGAGTAAAATTCCGCTCGATGACGAAAAAACGATGGCGTTGTTCGGCGATGGCAAAACGGAAGCGATTTTTCAGTTTGAATCTTCGGGAATGCAGGAGATTTGCCGCCGTTTGAAGCCCAAAGAATTAGAAGATTTGGCGGCTTTAAATGCTTTATATCGTCCCGGTCCGCTTGACGGAGGGATGGTTGACGATTTTATTTCCCGCCATCGCGGCGAAAAAAGAGTCCAGTATATCGTTCCTGAAATGAAAGAAATTCTGCAAAATACTTACGGAATTCTCGTTTATCAGGAACAAATTATGCAACTTGCCCAAAAGCTCGCCGGATATAGTCTGGGCGAAGCCGATATGATGCGTCGGGCAATGGGCAAAAAGAAACGCGAAGAGATGGCAAAGCACGAAGAGAAATTTGTGAGCGGTTCTATCGAGCGCGGAATTCCGCGTGACAAAGCGGAAGAAATATTCCGGCTGATGGCGCAGTTTGCCGATTACGGGTTTAACCGAAGCCACAGCGTCGCGTATGCTTATCTGGCATATCAAACCGCTTATCTTAAAGCACATTTCCCTGCTTATTTTTATGCGTCTGTTTTATCACATGAATCTCAGGATAGTGCCAAGGTATATAAATACTCGAATGAACTGAGGTCAACCGGGTTGAGTCTTTTGCCGCCCGATATAAATGATTCGGACCACGGCTTTACGCCTTTGGAAAATTCCGTGAGGTATGGTTTAAGTGCGATCAAAGGGATTGGCACGTCAAGCGTGCAGGCAATTGTCGAGGCGCGTGAACAAGGCAGATTCAATTCGGTTTTGGATTTTACGGAGCGGCTGGAACAAGGTTCGGTTAACCGCAAGGCATTTGAAAGTTTGACGACTGCCGGGGCTTTTGATTCTCTAAAGCCGGAGTCGGCGACGATTAATAGTTGGCGGGCGCGACTTTTTGCGGGGATTGACTCGATTATTTCGCATGGTCAGAGAGTTTGGAACGATAAATCTCGCGGGCAGAGTATTCTATTCGGAGGCAGTAATGATAATTCTATCCATTCCGATATGGATGCTGTTCTTCCGTTGGTTGAAGCCTGGTCGCAATCCGAACTTTCTAAACAGGAAAAAGCATCAGTCGGATTTTTTCTTTCGTCGCATCCGCTCGATGAGTTTCAGGAAGTTTTAAGCGACCTGCGGATTTTGGCGATTGCCGACCGCGAAGGTATTAACGTCGGTGATAGAATGTCAATTGCCGGAATAGTTTCGGGAATGCAGGTGCGTCACAGTAAGAAAGGCAATCGCTTTTGTATTTTCAGGTTGGAAGATCAATCAGCGGGAGTAAAATGTCTGGCTTGGTCGGAGGGTTACGCAAAGCATTCGGAATTGCTTAAAGACGACGAGATAATTATCGTTGAAGGCAAGGTCGAAGCCAGTGACGGGACGGAAATTACGATAATTCTCGATGAAGCCAAAAGACTGGCGGATGCCGTTCCGCAGAAAGCGAAGCATTTATTGGTTTCGCTTCCCTCTGAAGGCTTTAGCGAGGCTTACTTGGATAGCTTGCTGACGCTTTTGAGCAAAGATAAGGGAAAATGCGAGGTTTTCTTAAATTTTAAATTAGAGTCGGATTTGAATGTCAAAATTTATTCGCAGCCTTTACGTATTCAGGGTTCAAAGACCTTGGAAAATGAACTTAAGACAAAAGGTTGTAGCGTTGAATGGGTTTTATAATTTGTGGAGGGATTAAATATGGCGACAAACACGGCGTTTGAGAGAGTGCAGGAAGCGAGAAATCCCGAAAGACCATATACTCTGGATCTTCTCAAGGCAATTTTTACCGATTTTGTGGAGATTCACGGTGATCGGCGGTTTGCCGACGATGCGGCGATGATTTGCGGTTTAGCAAAAATCGAGGGACTCGAAGTTGCCGTGATTGGGCAACAGAAAGGACGCGATATAAACGAACGCCGCCACCGTAATTTTGCGATGACGAAACCGGAAGGTTATCGGAAGGCTTTGCGGATGATGCATCTGGCGGAAAAGTTCGGCAGACCGATTGTGACGTTTGTGGATACGCCGGGTGCTTACCCAGGAATTGATGCCGAAGAACGCGGACAAGCCGAAGCGATCGCGTTTAATTTGCGTGAAATGGCGGGATTAAAAGTTCCGACAGTTGTCGTCATCCTCGGTGAAGGCGGTTCGGGAGGGGCTTTGGCAATCGGTGTCGGCGATTGTGTCCTGATGATGGAGAATTCCGTCTATTCGGTGATTACGCCCGAAGGCTGTGCGGCGATTTTGTGGAAGGATGCGGGACAAGCACCGCGGGCGGCGGAAGAACTTCGTCTGACAGCAGCAGAGCTGAAAAAATTCGGACTGGTGGACGAGATTATTTCCGAAAGTTACGGTTGGAAAGTAAATTTGCTGGAAGGTCGGGACGAAGAGCTTGATAAAATCTCCAAAAATTTGGGTGAACGTATTTTTGTGAAACTTAAAGAGTTAATAAAACTCTCAAAACCCGAGCTTTTGGAAAACAGATACCAAAAATTCCGTAAAATGGGTGAATGGCTCGAAGAAAAAAAGGCTTGAGTTTGCAAACTCAAGCCTTTTTTCTTCACCAAAATGTAAGTTCTAGAAAGGTATATCATCGTCATTGGAAGCGGCGGGCGTTTGACCGCTGAAATCATCGTCTGATGCTGCTGTCGGTGAAGATGAATAAGAACTCTCGGAAGATGAGTTTTGTTCATTCCCTTCTCCGCGACCGTCGCTGATAAAGTGCATATCGGTTCCTTGAATTGTAAGTGTAAAGCGATTGTTTCCGTCACGATCTGTCCATTCTTCGACTTGCAGACGACCTTCGACATAAACCGATTTTCCTTTAGTTAAGTATTTTGAGGCATTTTCAGCTTGTTTGCGCCAAAAAGTAACCTTAAACCAAGTTGTCACGTCTTGCCATTCGCCGGCTTTGTCGCGTTTACGGTCATTAACGGCAACTGAAAAGTCGCAGACTGCATCGCCTTGCGGAGTGTATCTGAGTTCAGGGTCGCGCCCTAAATTTCCGATTATTGTAATTTTGTTGAAAGACATTTCGTTTTGTTCTCCATTTGTAAAATTGTAAAAATGTTTGATTGTTTTAAATAAAGATTTTAGCAAACTTTTTCGGATATTACCCGCATCAATCGTGTCGGTCAAGTTTGATTTTATTTTTTTGAATTCGGACAATAGAGTCTGAATTCAAATACCGGAAAAGGTTGGATATTTGATGTATAAAACGAACACCTCTTTAGACAAGCTCGGCGGCGCGAAAATATTTGGATGGTTCTTTCTCCTGATTGTTTCATTCTCGGGCTTTTCGGTGACGAATAAAGGACTGGAAAAACCCGATTTTAGAAAGCCCTTTAAAAAATGTCGGGAATTCGGTGTAAAAAACGGACGTTCAATTGTTATCGCGTCTGATAATGACTCACAACTAATTATATTAAACAATGCTTCATCATTAATTTCAATTGACCCTTTTACCAAACTTGAGGACTGGAGAACGGAAATCAGAGGAGAATTACTGCCGGTAACTGTTTCCGATAAGGACAGTTTGTTTTTCATAGCAAACCTTGAAACAAACACGAAATTAAATACCTCGGATGAAGTAAAGAAAGAAAAAGGATTTACTCTCAATTCGATAAGTCTAAAAACAGGCATTACGAGATGGCAAAAAATAATAGACGGAAGTCAACAGACAGAAATAAAAATTTTCCAACATCAATATCTATTATTCATCACGGTTGATAACAAAATACTTTCCGCGTTCGAGAAAGCTGATGGCACTCTGCGTTGGAACAAAACTTTTCCGGATTCTATTTCTTCGTTGGGAAGCACAATAGCAACCGATATAAAGGTTTTAACGGAAAATCAACTATTTAGAATTCGAGCTGATACAGGTGAAATTGTAGAGGAAATCAGAGTGGAAAATAATTCTGCAAAACACTCTGTCTTAAAGGAAAATTACTTAATTCTCGGTAATTCGGCGGGTGAAGTAATCAAGATTGTTCAAAGCAAAGGTAAAAGCAGAATTTCCTGGAAAATTAAAACAGGCGGAAGTATTTCAAATTTAACTGCTCTGAGCGGAGGTGTTTTAGCAACTTCCCTCGATAATTTTATGTATCTGTTTTCTCCTGAAAGCGGTAAAATCAAATGGAAAAGAAGAGTAAACGGACGAATCAGCCACAGTCCCTTAATATTCGATAACTTTGCGATAGTTATAAATTCTGCCGATAATGCTGCAACCGTCATTAGTTTACAGGACGGGAAAGTTGTTAACCAATTACAGATTGAAGGCGAAAATTACTTTTCAGGTATTTCTCTTGTTTTTAAGAACTTTTTGATTCTTCAAACCCTTAAAGGAATCTACCTTTTCTCGAATACAGATGCCGAATGCCCGTAAAAAAACGGGAATCTGAGTTCCCGTAAAAATAACAAAATATTTTATTGTAGTGGAATCGAAAGGTTTTTTATAGCTTTAATGTGCCGCTGAATACTGTTGTAGAATAGCGTACATCTCATCCTTAACCGCCAGCTTCTTTTTCTTAAGGACCGATTCTTCCAATAATTCTTCATCATTCGGGTATGCTAATCCGGCAAGCTCACTTAACCTCTTTTCATAGTTTAGATGCTGATTGGCAAGTTCTCTGAAAGCCTGATTTTCTTTTAAAAGTTCTTCCTTTAATGATTCAATGGTTGTTATATCCATGGCGGTATTTTCCTCACTTTAGTTTAATTTATATACCGAACTGCTCTTTGGTTTTTTCGATTCGGTATTGTCAAATGTTATACTAAAATTCCTGTTATTTTCAAGTTAGGCTGGCTCTTCTTCGATTAAGCTGCGACTCATAAGAATTGCGTTTTCAGACGGATTATTATAAAAGTTTCGGCGGACACCGATTATTTTGAATGATTGCCGATGATAAAATTTTTGGGCAGTTCGATTTGATTCTCTTACTTCGAGATGAATCTTTTCAATAGTTTTTAACTTTCTTAATTTAAGCAGCCTATTCATGAGCCGCGATGCAACTTTTTCCCGCCTAAATTCTTCTCTTACAGCAAGGTTATAGATTTCTAATTCGTATGTTGCTCTCAATCCGGTATTAATTTCAGTATCGGGAATAGGAATGCAGTTAGTCATTATCAGACGCGCCAAAATAAACCCGAGCGGCTCTCCGTCTTTTCGAGCAATCAGAAAGAAATTATTGCCCTCCACAATTTCCTGTAAATAGTCTTTGACAGACCAATTACTCAATCCACTTTCAAGTTCGAGCCTTTTTATAAAATCCAAGTCCTTTCGACAAACCCTTTCTATCAAAATATTTTTCATTATTAAACATTATCGGACGCGATTCTCAAAAGCAGCCAGACCGATTGTTTCCGCCAAATTAGCTTTTACAGGTAAAACAATCTTGATATTTTTTTTTATGGCTCCCGATTCCATTTTCAGCCGCTCCCACAGATTCTTATCCGAAACCACTCCGTCAATTTCTTCGTTCAAGTTTTCTAATTTACGGGCAAAATCCGAGATTTCCGGGTTTTGAACAATTTCCCCAAAAGGAACACTCTGTCCGTCCTTAATCAAAAACTCCCGGTAAAATACTCCGCCTTTTTTCGTATAAAGCGCAGACAATACGCGCCCTTCCAGATTAATCCGATAGGTCTGCGCCTCCAGTACCGAGATTTGATAAACTTCTGCCGACAGGGAATCGCCGAGTCCCCGTGCCGTCGCCAAACCGATTCGGAGTCCGGTTAAACTGCCGGGTCCGTCCGAAACGGCGATTAGCCCGACTTCCCTTCGGTCAACTCCGTTTTTCTTCAAAAGCTTTTCAATTAAAGGAAGAATATCTTCGGATTTAGACAATTCTCCCATTCCGACCTCCCAATCGATCTGTCTGCCGTTCTTCAAAATTGAAACGCTTCCGCCGTTCAATGCGGTTTCCAATGCCAAAATTATCTTCCCATAAGGGTTTTCCATAAATTATCTGTGCTTTCTTCGCAAATAAATTTTCAACGAATTATAAATTCTTTTCAGTGAAGGCTTAAGCCTCAAAATAATGCTCCCGGCTTGATAGTAACCTCGCCAAGAATCATCAAAGGGTCCTTCCATCTCGATCGTAGCTTCGATCGCATTCGGCGGAAAACGCTTTTTCACTTGTTTCCAAAACTCTTTTCGGCTTCCCAGCAGAGTGTGTAACGGAATCAATTTCGTGGTACTTGCCCATTCGCTTTCCAACGTATTCACGAACCAACGCGGAATTGATTTTGTTTCACCCGCAAACGGTAATTCGGAAACATCCAAATTAAAATACTTATGTGCAATCGCAATTGTCTTAATGATCCATTCACGCCGATTTTTGCTGACTTTCCCGAGACATCTGTCCCAATCAAAATCTTTTGAATGATTTTCGAGCAAATAACATATATCCAAAAGCCTTTCCTTAAAGGCACCTCCGTCATTGAGCCAATGAACGCAGAGGACACGCAAATGATCTTCGGGTCGCAAAATCCTTACTTGAACATCATCAATCCAACGGATGACCGAGTTTTCAAACAAATCTTCCCATTCGACCGTATCCAGATGCCGCAAACCGCAATGTAAATCTATGTTAAGTGCTTTGGCTGCTTGCGCGTCAGCAATTTCTACACCCTTTTTATAAACAGCCGGGGACACACACAAATCTATATCGCTGGAAATTCTTCGATAATTTTCGGGATATTCCTGCGCCGCCGCCCATCCTTTGATCAAAATCGGCTCAACTTCATGAGCACGAAACAACTCGAACGCCGCTTTGATTGTTTCCTCGTAAACCTTTGCCCTTATGATCAGCCAGCGCGTTTCATCCTCTTTAACTTTTTTCTCACAGCTCATTTATTTCACTATTCAAAATACAAAGAGTAGCGAAGATTCTTCCTCTTCACTACTCTTTCAATCTGACTTATCGGAAAATTTACGGAGCGCAAAGTCCTCCAAGGTTACAGTTGACAAGCGAGGGACAGCCTGTCTGCGTCGTGCAATCACCCGGTGTGACACAAGCACAAGAATTTGCCGCTAAAGCACTGGTCGGGGCGGTCAGCGAAACGACCAACGGGAGAGCGACAACCGCCGCCAAGCCGATCTTCTTGATAACTTCGCGCCGCGAACGTCCGCCAAAATTCGTCGCTATTTCTTTTTTCAAAAGATTTTTCTCGTTTAGTTGATCAATCGCCAACCAAATCAAATCTTCGTGAATCACCGAACCGCTTTCATTTTCCAGTAATTTCGTAATTTCCGAAATTGATTTGTTGCCGTCGCAAGATTTCCAGACGAATGCCGCCGTTTGATTTAAACAGTGTGCTTTATTACTCGTCAGATCATAAACTAAAACTTCATCCGAAGTTTCCTGTATAACCAAACCTTCTTTTCGGGCAATAGGGACTTGTGAACTTTTCATTGATTTCTCCTAAGTTTAGACAAAAATATATTTCAGTTTTTTTCAATATTTATAACAATTGTAAAGCATTAAAACGCTTTACTTTCAAAGAAACTTAACACTTTTACTGCAAACTCCTCAGCCTCGCCTCTTTTAGTTTTGACGATTATGGCACGATTTACGATTTTGTTCAAGACTTTTAATGAAAATTTTGGGTTGTATCTGATTGGGATCGTATGAGATAGCAACTCAATCATTCCCATACCTTCACTTAAAACCTGCGCGTGCCACTCCGCTCCGGATTCAAACTCGGTCAGCAGAACCATTCCGACCGGCACGGGGACAACTCCCTTGATGCCTCCGAATGTTTCAATCGGATAATCAATTTGCCGATATTTATCAATTAAACCGCGGATTGAAATCATTTTCGGAAACGGATGCACAAATCCGTCCTCATCCAAAACCGCATACTCATCAGAATAATATTTCGCCCCTAATTTAGTCAATTCTTTGACGAGAGTTGTTTTTCCCCCAAAACTTTTGGCTGGCAAAATAATCGCTTTCCCCTCCCATTCAACTACGCCCGCGTGAACGAAAACTCTCGAAACGGCAAATTCGGCAATCGTCATACGGATTTGCCAATCCAGAAACTTTAAAAAATTCTCCTTATCGTCACCGAAGGTAATTTTTTGTCTGCCTTTAAACAGAACATATTCGGCTAGACTGTTGCGCCTGACCGAAAAAGAATGAACTGCCCTACGCGGCGCTATTTTTTTATATAAACCGTCAGGGATTATTCCGGATATCCGCTCGTTGATTTCTTTCAAAAGTTCTGTTCGTCCGGCGTGAACTCTGAGCCTGACCCCGAACGATTCAATCGCAATGTAATTTTGTGAAGAATTTTTGATTCCTTCCGTGCCGCGTTCCATATTATTCCAATTTATTATGTTTTTCTTAATAACCTGACAATTTTTTGCCAAAATAAAATCAGCAAAACCGTTTCAAACAAAACCGCTGTAAAAACCGTCCTTTCAAAATTCAGCGAATATTTTAATGTAATAACCAAAACCAAAACCAAAACTGCCGAGGTCAAACCGTATAATCCCGTTACCGTCGAATGCGACAAACCCGAAATCACCAATTTCTGATAGATATGCTCGCGGTGCGCAAGCCAAACTTTTTCGCCCCGAAAAAGTCGCCTGAGTAATGTTAAAACCGAATCAAAAACAAAAAACCAAACCAAGAAAACAGCTATCCACGGCAGCATTGATTCTAAAATTGGATTACCGCCTCTCTCTATGACAAAAAGCGGTATGACGGCAAAAGAATAACCCAAAAATGCGCTTCCGACATCGCCCATAAATATCTTTGCAGGTTGCCAATTGAGAAGCAAGAAGCCAAAAGACGACAATGCCAATACCACGCCGTAAAAGCCGACATCGGCGATTCCCCAAATAAGACCGATTAAACCCCAGCCGATTCCGGCAGTTATCGCCTGCGTTGCCGCGATGCCGTCTATGCCATCCATAAAGTTGTAGGCGTTAATCAGCCAAACAATCCATAAAAACGCCAAAATCTTTCCGCCAAAACCAATCTGAACAATTCCGTAAAAAGGAATCAAAATCTCGCTGAAACCACCGAGCGACCAAACCGCCAATCCCGCCGCCAAACCATGAAACAAAATCCGCCAAAACGGCGAAATTGTCCTGAGATCGTCAATCAAACTGATAACCGTGATAATTATCGCACCGACAAAGTATGACCAATAAAAATTTACGCCTGTAACCAAAGAATGAATAAAGAGAGTCAGAACAGAAACAGAACAAATAATCAGTCCGCCGCCTCTCGGAGTCGGAATAATGTGCGAGCTTCGCTCATTCGGAATATCGAGCATTTCGCGCTTCAAACTCCAACGCCGAAACAATTCCACACCTAAAAATGATACCGCGAAAACGGCAAAATAAGCCGCCAAGATTTTATACACAATAGCTTTTGTTTATTACGTTTTTACTTTTTTTTGACTCGAATAATAATTTACCTGTTTAGCGAGGGCTTCGTAAACCGTGGTTTCCGGTTTGAAATCAAATTTCTCGGAAAACTTCTTCCCGGAAAAAATATCGTCCGAAAGCCATTTCTCAAATGTTTTTTCAAACTTCTTCAGAAACTCTATTGAAAGCCCTGTTTTATTTACGCGGAAAAATCCGCGAACCACACTCTCTGGGATTTTCAATCGCGGCGCTTTTTTATGTAAATTCCGGGCAATTGACTTGACGATTTCCCGCATCGCAACGGCTTCGCCCGTTAAATTATAGATTTCTGTTTTGAAACTTTCTTTGGCTTCAATGACTTCCCGAATTCCGACGGCAACATCCTTTTTATAAATGAGGCTTTTCTTATTACTGCCATCACCAACCCAGATAAATCTTCCTTTATCAATAATCGTTATCAGACGCGATGTGTTCCCATGGTCGCCTTCCCCGATGATGGTTGCCGGTCTTAAAATTGTCAGACGAATATTGTTTCGTTCGCAAAATTCAACCGCGCTCTTTTCTGACTCCAGCTTCGATTCCGCGTAAAAGCCGTGCGGATTACAGACAAAGGTTTCATCAATCTCTCTGCCGGCATAATCGCCGTAAACCGCGACCGAACTGATTAAGATAAAATGTTCAACCCCGATTTTCTGCGCCAACTGACAGATATTTTCCGTACCACGAACATTTACACGCCAAAAATCTTCTTTTTTTACGCGACCGAATTGATGCGCCAATCCGGCAGTATGGACGAGAATATCTGTTTTTTTTAATTCTTCTGCTTTTTTAAGCGTGTCGTAATCAGAAATATCACTTTGGAATATTTTTTTTAATCCGGCTTGGCTATCAATGCCGCTTCCCTTTCGATTTCCGGCTAACCCGTAAATTTCATATTTTTCGATATTTTGCAGTTCTCTTACCAAAGAATTGCCGACAAAACCGGAAGAACCCGTCACCAAAATTTTTTCCTTTTCACTCATTCGCTTTCGTTATCGGAGGCAACTATTTTAGTGCATTTTTATACTTTCTCAGAGCGGTTTCCAAAGAATATTTTTCAAGCGCGGATTGGCGGGCATTTCGTCCCATTTCTCCAAATTTTTCCTTATTTTCGTGGATTTCAAATATCTTTTGCAAAAGTTTCTCGGATTCATTCGGCGAAACCGTCCAGCCGACACTTTCTTCTTCGACAACTTTGGCAATCTCCGAACCTTTTTCCGTTAAAGCCAGAATCGGTTTGCCCGCCGCCAGAATATTGTATGTGCGGCTCGGCATCGAAACGCCCCACATTTTTTTGACCAGCGTGACGATTGCGACATCGCAGGCGTTGAGAAAAATATTCTGTTCGCTGCGCGGACGCGAATCGAGTAATCTGACATTTTTCAGAGACTTTTCTTCAATTTCCCTTTCCAGCCATTTTCTTTTCACCCCCGCACCGAGAAAAACAAAACAAAATCTTTCATCGGTTTTGAGTTTATCGGCGCATTCGATAATGCTTTCGAGGTCGTTCGGATAACCCATATTTCCCGCATACAAAAAGACGAGTTTATCTTTAATATTCAGTTCTTCGAGCAATTTGTTTTCAACTCTCGGAAACGGTCTGACATTTTCGAGTTCCGCCCAATTTTGAATCGTTTCAATCGGAATATCCAAGCCCTCGGTTTTCTTCGTGACAAGTTCAAACATATCGCGTCCGCAAACGATTATTTTACTCGTATATTTGTAAAGCCAACGATTGAAGTAGTTTAGTACATTGACAACAAAGGAATTTTCATTTGTTTTGTTCGCCGCAATCAAAATTTCGGGATAGTTGTCATGAATCAGCAAAATGTAGCTCGCGCCTTTTAACAACGAAGCAAAAGCCGTGATAAAAGGCAAGCTCGGCGGAGTTGTCACAACCAAAATCTTGTCGCCTTTCCGAAAATGTCGCACGGCTTTAAAGAACACCGAAAAACTCAGCGTCAGCATATTCAGCAATCGAAAGACAATGACATTTTTGTCCAAAGTCGTTCCGGCGGCGCGAAAAATTTTCACTCCTTTATGCGTTTCTCTTTTCGGAGCTTTTGTGCCTCTGGCTGAATAATTCGGCTGCCCGCACAAAACCTTCACCTCGAAATCATCCGTCAAACCTTCGGCAAGCTGCGTCAAATAATAGCCTGTCGAAGTTTCTTCCGGGTAATAAAGTTCCGTCACAACCCAGAGCGTTTGCCGGATCTCAGAGTTTGCATTTAATTTTTCCTGTTTTTTCACGATCGGCTAACTTGTGTGTTTTCTTAAACTCGTATAACCCAAAACAATTTTGCTGACCGTTTGTGCAACATTTTCAACCAAGTATTCTTTCGGCGCAATCCAGTTTGCCGGTTGTGAAATGGCGATCTCCGTCGCGCGTAAAATTGAATCGGTTTCCGCGCCGCTTACGATATTACTGCCGCATTCAATTGTTTCGGGTCGTTCGGTAACATCACGGATGGTGATGTTCGGAACGCCGAAAATCGCGCATTCTTCCTGCACCGTGCCGCTATCGGTCAAAACCGCGAGTGCATTTTTCTCCAATTTTACAAAATCGAAAAATCCTAAAGGTCTTAATAATTTAATTTTGTCTGTTTCGGGTTTGAGCGAAAATCGCACTAATTTTTCCGCCGTTCGCGGATGCACACTAACCAACATTTTCTTGCCGAATTTTTCGGAAACCTTTTCAAACCCTTTGAGAATTTTAACCAAACGCTCTTCGATGTCAACATTTTCCGCCCGGTGAATAGTAACCAAAAAATATTCAAACGGTTTGACATCATATTTTTGCAGCGCATCGCTCTCTTCAATCTGATTAGTAAAAGTGTCCAAAACCTCTTTGATCGGATTTCCCGTTACAAAAATCCGTTCACGTTCGATGCCTTCTCTGACCAGATTATCTTTGCTACGCTCGGTGTAAGGCATCAGATATGTGCTTGAATGATCAATGATTCGGCGATTTACTTCTTCCGGCACGCGGTCGTCGTAACAACGATTCCCCGCTTCCATATGGAAAACCGGGATTCCGCGCCGCGCCGCAATAACTGCCGACAAAGCACTGTTCGTATCGCCCAAAATCAAAATTCTGTCGGGTTTATATTTTTCCAAAACCTCATCGGTTTTTATCAAAATTTGTCCGATTTGTTCGGCAAAGCTCTTCGATTTGATGCCGAAATGTTCGTCGGGCGTGCGAACGTCCAGGTCTTTGATAAAAATATCGCTCAGACTTTCCTGAAAATTTTGTCCCGTGTGAACGGTAATCTGTTCGCAATACTGGTCGAGAACTTTCATTACCAGACTCAAACGGATAATTTCGGGTCGTGTCCCGAAAATCGTCATTATCTTCATATTTATTTATTTGCCGTTAAAAACTGTCCGATTTCCTCGTTCGCGTTTCCGAGCAATTCCTTTAATTCTTCGACCGAAATATTATTGTCTTTGGACGAATATTCATTTTCCAAGACGGTTAAAACTTCCGTTTTATCGCGTAATTCGGGCAAAACCGGCAAAATCACATAATAATCCCCGCGTTCGACTGTTCGGAAACACTCTTCCTCGGAAACCATTATTTCGTGAATTTTTTCGCCCGGTCGAATGCCCGTAAAATTTATCGGCAAATCTTTTTCGCCCATCAGAGCCTTTGCAACGTCCGTAATTTTCGCCGCCAGAACCTTCGGCACATAGGTTTCGCCGCGATTTCCGTTGCGAATTGCCGCGAAAACCGTGTCAACCGCCTTGTCTAAACTCAATAAAAACCGCGTCATTTCGGGCAGAGTAACCGTTAAAGCCTGATTTTTTTGAATCTGTTCGACAAACAAAGGAATAATCGAACCGCGTGAGGCGATGACGTTGCCGTAACGCACACAGGTAAAAGTCGTGTTCGAACAATCGCGATTGGCTTCAATCAAAATTCTTTCCTGCAGAGCCTTCGTCATCCCCATCACATTGATCGGCTTGCAGGCTTTATCGGTCGAGATTCCGACAACTTTTTCAACTGACAAATTATTTTCACGAATACATTTAACGACATTTTCAGCCCCGAATATATTGGTCAAAACCGCTTCAAACGGAAAATATTCACACGACGGAACTTGTTTTAAAGCCGCCGCGTGAAAAACCACATCCGCCTCACGCATCGCCGCTAAAAGTGCCGAACAATCGCGGACATCACCGATCCGAAAATTTAACAAATTCTGCGAATTCTGATAAATAATGTCATCAGTTGCCGTTTCGCGGTGCAAAAATTCGAGCCGCATAAAATGCTGTTTGGCTTCGTCACGCGAAAAAACCGTGATGCGCGCGGGTTTGCCGATCTCGCCCGTCAAAAGTCTGCGGACAAGCGTTTTTCCGAGCGAACCTGTGCCGCCCGTGACTAAAATTCTTTTTCCTTCGAGTTCGTTCATTTTCTCCATTCGTCATAAGGCGTTGGGTCGCCCGCCATAATTTTTATCATTTCACGCCAACTTGGCGAATTAAAGCCTGTTTCCTTTCTGAATTTTGTCGAATCGAGGCTTCGGTCAATCAGAAAATCCGTGAAAGGCTCGATTTCGATGTCGGCTTGATAGGCTTCATTAATTAACTGTAAAAGCCCGAATTTATTTATCGGTTCGGCAGAAACGTGATACAGACCGTTTAAATTCGGTTGATTCTCAATCAAATCGGCAAATATATCCGCTAATACAATTGTTGGAAAGCCCGAATAAATCGCATTGACAAAGCCTTTGACCTTTTTTCCGCGATTGCTCAAAAACCATTCGACCAGGCTATGACTCGTCTGCATTTCCCTGCCGATAATCGAAGTCCGCAACGTCAGACAGTTTGCGCCCATAACTTCGCCTAAATTTTTGCTTTTCCCGTAAACATCCAACGCATTTGAAACATCTTCTTCCGTATAATTGCCTTTTTCGCCATCAAAAACGCAATCCGTGCTGATATTTATCAATCTCGCATTGATTTTTTCAGCCGTTTCCACCAAACGATGCGGAAAAATCGAGTTTATTGTCAAAGTCTTGATGACATTCTTTGAAGTCGGAAGCTGTTTGATGATTCCGACCGCATTAAAAATAACTTGCGGGCGAATTTCCAATAGAGCCTTTTCAACCGTTTCAAATCTTTCTGCGTCAATTAAATCTAAAGTTCTCTTTTTATTAAAAATTCCGTATCTTTCGTAATCCGTGAAGTTCCCTTTTAAGGTTGCCCAAACTTCAAATCGCTCATTCAACGCTTGAATTAACTTATGTCCGAGCATTCCGCTCGCACCGATAACCAAAACCTTCATAAATTTTGTTAAAGTCTTTTTTAAGTGTCCGCCTCAAGACAATTCACCTATTGCTTCAATGGTAAGTAGTTTATTTAGATATTTTAAAGATATTTATTAAACAATATTATTTGTGGTTATTTTATCACTATTAAAGTTTTACATTAAACTATTCCGGATATATAAATTCCTTTTCTTAACTCCAAATCTAATAAAGTTGTCATACTTTGGTTTAGAATGTGGAATAAAAAAATTGATTCGGCAACCTCAAATAAATTACATTTTACACAAAAAAAACCATCTTTGCTTTTTGAAAACAGATTTTCCGCGTTTTTATTCAACAGTTACTCTTTATGTTTGCTATATTTGAAATATGTGTGGAATTTCCGGAATTGTCGGGTTAAAAAATAAAGAACTTTCTAGAACAAAAATTGTTTTAATGACCGAAAGTCTCAAGCATCGAGGACCCGATGCAACCGGCGTTTTTGTTGATGAAGAAATCGCTCTCGGACATTTAAGGCTTTCGATTATAGACCTTTCGGAAACTGCCAATCAGCCTTTTTTTGATGCAACAAGTCGTTATTCCATTACATTTAACGGCGAAATCTATAATTTTCAAGAAGTAAAAAAATTATTGCCCGAATATCCGTTTCGCACCGATTCCGATACCGAGGTTATACTTGCCGCGTATATTAAATACGGCGCAGATTCTCTTTCGCTTCTGAACGGAATGTTTGCTTTTGCGATTTGGGACAGAGAACGAAAGGAGCTTTTTGCGGCACGTGATCGGCTCGGCGTAAAGCCTCTGTATTATGCTCAAAATAATGACAGCACTTTTGTTTTCGCTTCGGAGATTCGGGCAATTTTAAACTCGGATTTAATTCCCCGTAAGCTAAACAAATACGGGCTTTATGATTACTTGATGTATCAATCGGTCTATGCTCCCGAAACAATCGTTGAGAATATTTATCAACTTCCTGCAGGCGAATTCGGTGTTTTCTCAGATGGGAAATTTATAAAGAAATCTTACTGGCGAATCGAAGAAAAACCTCTTGAAAAATTTACTGATGATGAGGAAACCGTTAAGAAAAATGTTAAAGATTTACTCTTAAAATCGGTCGAACGACGAATGATCAGCGATGTCCGGCTTGGCGCATTTTTGTCGGGCGGAATTGATTCAAGCGCAATCGTCGCTTTGATGTCCGAAATTTCCGAACAACCGATTAATACTTTTTCCGTCAACTTTGGAGAAAAAGAGTTTGACGAATCGCCTTTTTCAAACTTGATTGCCCAAAAATATAAAACCAATCACACCAGCGTCCAACTTACTGCCGAAGACTTTTTGGCTGAATTGCCAAACGCACTCAAGTCTACGGATTCGCCAAGCGGCGACGGGATAAACACTTATGTCGTTTCAAAGGCGACCAAAAAATCCGGCATTACGGTCGCCTTGTCTGGACTCGGTGGCGATGAATTGTTTGTGGGTTATCCGAATTTTCTTAACTGGATGAAAACTCAAAAAAGTGTTTTGACGAAAATTCCGGCTATTTTACGTAAGTCTTTCGCGCTTGCGATTTCTACCTCAAATAATTCAAAGCATCAACGAATGGCTGATATTTTATCCGCAGATAAAGTCAATCTTTCAGGTGTTTATCCGATGTTTCGTCAAATAATGTCTCAACAAACTGTCAGCGATTTTTATAAGAATGGGCATTACGAAATCAGCATTCAAAAGATTCTCCGAGCAAAAGAAACAGAAATTGAAGATTTTCCGCTTCTGAGTCAGTTTTCAATCGCCGAATTGCTTGGTTACACACAAAATGTTTTGCTGAAAGACACCGATCAGTTCAGTATGGCTTCCGCACTCGAAGTTCGTGAACCTTTTTTTGATTACAAATTGGTTGAATATGTTCTCCAAATTCCCGACCAAATTAAATATCCCAAATATCCGAAAAGTCTCTTAGTTGAATCACTTTATCCGATGCTGCCTGATAAAGTGGTTCACCGTCCGAAAATGGGATTTGTCCTGCCTTTCGAACATTGGATGCGAAACGAACTCAAGGAATTTTGCCAAAGCCGTCTGGAAATTTTAGCCGAACGCGGAATTTTCAATTCTGCCGAACTTTTGAAAAAATGGGATGATTTTCAAAAAGGCTCAAACGGCGTTCTCTGGTCGCATCTGTGGCATTTAGTCGTTTTGACAGAATGGCTTGAAAACAATAAATTTTAATGGTGATGAAAATATTCTTTCCGCTTGAGGTTTTTTACCCTTCACAAGCAGGCGGTCCCGCAAACACGGTTTATTGGTTAACCAAAAATCTTTCCAAAAACGGTTTTGAGCCGATTATAGTCGCAACCGACAAAGGCATTCAGCCCGAAGTTCCGCTCAATCAATGGATAGAAATGGACGGCGGAAAAGCTATTTATATAAAAACCCGATTTCTACATTTCCCTATCTATCAAACTATTATTTCGCTTTTAAATTTTAATCGTGCAGACATTGTTCATATTTCATCATTTTTTTTCCCGACGGCATTTATCACGGCATTGGTGGCACGTCTTTTGAAAAAAAAAATGGTTTGGTCGGCGAGAGGCGAACTCGATTCACACGCCCTGAATCATTCACGTCTGCGAAAACGTCCGATTTTATGGTGCGTCAAAAAATTTATCGGAAAATATCCGGTCTTTCATTCAACTTGCGTTGAAGAAACCGAATACATCAAATTGATTTTCGGCAGCGACACAAAAGTTGTTCAAATTCCAAACTACATAGAAATTCCCGCCAAGGTTGAGCGAAAAAGCGGTGATTATCTGTTATATATCGGTCGCATTCATCCTAAAAAAGCAATTGATAATTTGATCAAAGCCTGCTCAATTTCGGAAGAATTTCTAAAATCTAAATATGTTCTAAAGATCGCCGGAGTCGGTAAAAAAGCATTCGAGGACGATTTACGGAACCTTGTCGAAAAACTCGGGTTAACTGAAAAAATAATCTTTGTCGGTCAGATTGAAGGCGAAGAAAAACAAAAGATGCTGGCAGATGCTTTTTGGACGATAATGCCTTCGCACACCGAAAATTTCGGCATTGTCGTGCTTGAATCGCTCGCCCAATCAACGCCTGTTATCGCCTCAAAAGGAAGTCCTTGGGAAAGTCTGGAAAATGAAAAAATCGGCTTTTGGACAGAAAATTCCGCAGAAATGCTGGCTAAGAAATTTAAAGTAATACTGGAGATGCCGCAGACTGAATACGAAAGTTATCGCCAAAGAAGTCGCGGATTTGTCGAGCGTGAATTTGATATTGGCGAGAATATTGATAAATGGATTGATATATATAAAAGTTTGAAGTAGGTAAAGGTTATTACTTATAATCTAGTTTAGCTTTCTATTCGTAACTGCCAAAATAACTTCACTTATCTGAGTCTTTCAGAACTTCTCGATAAAGTTCTTCATAAAGTCCGGCGATAAAATCCAGGTCAAATCTTTTTACATTTTCCAGCCCTTGTTTGATAATTATTTCCCGAAATTCGTCATTATTTATGATCTTCAAAATGCCTTCTTTGATACTCGAAACATCATCAGGATTTGCCAAAAAAGCGGCACCACCCGAAACTTCCTTCAACGGGCTGATGTTGCTCGTGATGACCGGCGTTTGCATTATTTGTCCTTCGATAATTGGCAAGCCGAAACCTTCACTGGTTGAACAATACGCCACAATATCGGCTTTTTCATATTCTTCTTTCATCTCTGAATCAGTTAGACCAAAGGCATTTTCATATTTAATCCCTGAGGCGTTTAATTCCGACAATAAATCTTCAGGTAAATTTCCGATAATTCTCAGACAACAATTTATCCCTTTTAGTGCTTTTATCAAATTCGAGATATTTTTATTATGGGCGATTCCGACCTGCAAAATCGTCGGGCAATCTTTGTTGAATACTCTCTTTTCGCCTGTTATAAAATGTTCCAGAATCGGATTTTCGATGATTCTGATTTTTTCATTCGGGCAATTTGTGTTGTCAATGATTTCCTGTTTAGTCGCCTCAGAAACGGTTGTAACAAAATCCAACCATTTAACCGGAAAGTCCAGATACAATTTCTTGATGAAATATCTTCTCAGTCCGGTTTTAACTTTCAGAAATTCAAGGTCGTGAATTGTCAGAACAGTTTTTTTGCGCGGCAAAGTCAAAACAAGATAATGAACTTGACCCGTCACATGATAAAGGTCGGCTTTTGGGATTTTAAAGAGAAAAAAATTTCTGAGCGTATCAAAAAAAGAATTTCCGTAAGGAACTTTAATGATTGATTGTTCAAATTTGTCTTGTGGGAGATTCCGGGCGATTTGTTCAAAAATCTTTTCGATGCTGAATGCCAGAAAATTTTTATTCCAGAATTTTCGTTCGATAAAAAGAATTTTCGTTTTCATAAGTATTTGAGAGGTTTGTTTGTTACGCGCTTTCAGAAAGTCCGATTTCCAGCATTTCCTTTGTAATAGCGGTTGTTCCGATTTGTTCGACGACCAATCCGGCGGCAATGTTGGCAAGTTTTGCCGCTTCAAAAAAATTCAAGCCCGCGCCGATGGCAACCGCCAATGCTGCGATGACGGTATCGCCCGCGCCCGTTACGTCATAAACTTTTCGCGCCAAAGCATCGAATCGGTAGGTTTCACCGTCATTTTGAAACAGCGTCATTCCCTTTTCGCCTTGTGTAATCAGTACAGATTCAGTCGAGATATTTTTCTGTAAAGTTTTTCCGGCTTTTTCAACGACATTCAGTTCACCTTCTTCTAATCCGCAAGCCTCGGTCGCTTCTTTTTGATTCGGAGTCAAAAGCGTTGCGCCTTTGTATTTCGTATAATCCTTGCCTTTCGGGTCAACCAAAATCTTTTTCTTTCCGCTATTGCACTTCATTATCAGACGCGATAACAGATTTTCAACCAAAAACCCTTTTGCATAATCGGAAATAATCACGATGTCCGCTTCTTCAAATACTTGTTCAATTTTTTCAAAAATGTTTTCGGCTTCAATTTCGGTAATCGGTGTAGTATTTTCTTGGTCAAGCCGCACAACTTGCTGACTGTGCGCGATAATCCTTGTTTTAACAGATGTTTGGCGATTTTCAAGGGAAATTAAATATTGAGCGGAAATATTTGAATTGTTCAAAATTTTCGCCAAGATTGTCGCTTCCGCATCGTAGCCGACAATACCAATTAAAAAGGTTTCCGCACCGAGTCCGACGACATTTGCCGCGACGTTTGCCGCGCCCCCGGCTGCGACGCTGGTTCTTTCAAGTTTGACGACCGGAACCGGAGCTTCGGGCGAAATTCGGCGGACACTTCCCCACCAATAGCGGTCAAGCATTACATCGCCGACTATTAAAACTTTTACTTTTGAAAATCCTTCGATTAATTCTTTGATATTTTGCAATTTTTTAGCCGTTAAACTTTTTCTTTATCAATTTTTTTGTCAATAATTTCGCACCAGATATGCGCGATTGTGATATGCGCTTCCTGAATTCTTGCCGTTCTTTCGGACGGCGCAAGCACGGTTTTATCACATAATGATGCGAGTTTTTTCCCTTTCGCGCCGGTCATTCCGAGAATTTTACAGCCGATTTTTCTGGCTTTCATCGCTGCCGAAATGACATTCGGCGAATTTCCGCTCGTACTGATAGCAATTAAAAGGTCGCCTTCACGCGCCAAGGCTTCGATTTGTCTGGCAAAAATTCTCTCAAAATCGTAATCATTTGCCAAAGCCGTCAAAGCCGATGTGTCGGTCGTCAAAGCAATCGCCGGAAGCGCGATTCTTTCGGTTTCGTAGCGTCCGACAAATTCGGCGGCAATATGTTGTGCGTCCGCCGCGCTTCCGCCGTTCCCGCAAATCAAAACTTTATTTCCCTTTTGAAATGTGTCAAAAATCAATTCGGCGCAACTTTCAATGTTTTCAGTATCTTGCGCCAAAATCTTTTGGAAGACTTCAAAATGTTCGTTCAACGAATTTAGAATTAAGCTGTCCGCTTTAGTCCCCGCTCTCGACTCTCGACTCTCGACTCTCCTGATTTTTTCGACAATTTTACTTGAAGAAAATTCATCTTTGAGCGGCAAAGAAAAAACCTCGCCGCCGTTTTTAATGACAAAATCCGCGCCGATAATTTCTTCGATTTTCCAATCCCCGCCTTTCACCAAAACATCGGGTTTTATTTCTTTAATGAGGTTTTCAGGCGTGTTTTCATCAAAAACTTTGACTTCATCAACCGATTTCAACCCGCGCAAGATTGCTTCCCGTTCGGTTTGCGACAAAAAAGGTCGCTCTCTGCCTTTGATTGCTTTGACCGACTCATCGCTATTGATTCCGACAATCAATTTTGTGCCGAGTTTTTTGGCTCGTTCGAGTAAATCAATATGTCCGGGATGAATTAGGTCGAAACAACCGTTTGTAAAAACAATCTTTTCCATTTTGTTGGAATTATATCAAAAAATTTTAGGAATTTGCTTTGAGCCGAAATGTTTGGTTGTCTTCTTTAACCCCGACAAGGTGAAAATACAGCTCGTTTTCGAGATTGTTTTGATACGGAAAATGAATTGTCCCGAATTGAAAGAGCGTCGGATGCCACGAGTCTTTCTTGAATGAAATCAACATTTTACATTCATCGTTTTCGTCAATTTGCCAAAGCGCGGCAACATTTTCGATTTGGCTCGGCGCATTTTCGGCAGTTGTCGTAAAGAATAAGTTTTTGCCGAGTTGTTTAGAATAAAATACCGTTCCGTTGACTTCGCCGAGCGATTTGCGTTCCAGGCTTTCCCGATTCACTTTATAAATATGATTTGTGCGAAACTCCGCGTCCATTCCGTAGAAATACGAGTTTTCGTCGAACAAAATGCTCACGGCTCGCCAGGTTTCATCGCCTTGCCCAATTGTTTCGGTTGTTTGAAAGCCGTCGCACGAACGCAAAATTTGACATTCCTTGTCATCGTCGCCGGTCAGACAGAAAAGCGATTTTGTGAATTTATCAAAGTAAATACCGTGAATATGTTTGATGGAATTCGGCGGAAATGTGTGAGCGGTTTCAACCGAATCGTTCCCGGCTGAATATTTATAAATCCGCATTTCGCCGCGTTCGTCGTTGGCGAGATATTCGCCGAAAAAAATATCGCCGTTTTCGTCGAGCGCACAAGCCGCCCGCAAAACGCGGCACGGACGCGACAAACCTTTTAATTCTTGATAATTGCCGTTTCGGACAAGCCCGACCGATTTATCGAAAGTGACAAAAATTTCCCCGTTTGAAAGCGGTATTACATTGGTCACCTGAAATCGCAAAAGCCTTTGCGCGAGTCTGAAAATGCTTGCCGTCTGTTTCCAGGACGGCGCATCAATTACCGCGATTTGTTTAAACGGCGGTTTCAGATTTTCCGTCTGATACAAAACATTGCGGCGCGAAAGATAGAAATTTCCTTTTTCCGCCCATTCAATCGTATAACCTTTTAATTCGGGAACATTTTCGACCGTCCAATTCATAAAATTTAATCGTCTTTTTTGCAAAAGAAAGCGCCGATGACCAGCACATCCATTTTTGTCCGTAAGAAACATTCGATTGCTTCAAAAGGCTGACAAACAATTGGTTCGTTTTCGTTAAAACTCGTATTCAATATGACCGGAATACCCGTTTTTGACTCGAATTTCTTGATCAAATCGTAATACAGCGGATTTTCTTCACGCGCCACGGTTTGCAGTCGTCCGGTATCGTCAACGTGATTAACGGCGGAAAGCCGTTCGCGCCATTCGGGACGAATTTTGTAAACGTGGAGCATAAACGGCGACGGATGATCTTGCTCGAAAAGTTCCGATTGCCGTTCCTGCAAAACCGACGGCGCAAACGGGCGAAATGATTCGCGGTGCTTGATTCGAGCATTAAGAATGTCTTTCATATTCGGAAAACCCGGATGTGCGAGAATCGAACGATTGCCGAGCGCACGCGGTCCCCATTCCATTCTTCCCTGAAACCAGCCGACGACATTACCGTTTTTAATTTCTTCCGAAGTTTTTTCGAGAAGCTGCTCGCGGTCAAGCTCTTGATAAGACATTTTGTATCGGTCAAGTTCCGCTTTGATGACCGAATCCGAATATTCGTCGCCGAGATATGAATTTTTCATCACCCAGCGTTTTCCTTCCTTCAAGACCGAATTGCTGACATAGAGTGCCGCGCCGAGTGCGAGACCGTCATCGCCCGCCGCCGGTTGAATGCAAGTTTCACGAAAAGGCGTTTCAAGCAAAAGTTTCCCGTTCGCCACGCTGTTTAAAGCGCAGCCGCCAGCCATCGAAACTTTTTCAGTCGGCACGAGTTTATGAAGAGAATTTAGCAAGTGCATGTAATATTTCTCAAAAACTCTCTGCAAACCGAACGAGATGTCCATATCGCGCTGTGAAATTTCAGCATGTCTTTCGCGTGGTTCGCCGAATTTCTTGATGAATAAATCCGAGTAAAGCCGATGCACGACCATTTCACCCGCATCGTTGATTTCCATTCCTTGATTGCTTCCAAACGGCAGAAAATATTCTGGATTGAGTTGAAAACCGTTCGTGGTCGGCTTCAGAATCTTCTCAAAAAAATCTTGATATTTGTCATCCCCGAGCGGCGCGAGTCCCATCACTTTACCTTCATCGCCGTATTTACCATAGCCGATAAACTGGCAAACCGCCGTGTAAAATGTCCCTAAAGAATGCGGCACAAAAACTTTTTTGAGCGGACGAATTTTGTCGCCTTCGCATTCGCTCAAAAGACACGAGACAAAATCCCCCGAACCATCAATCGTAATTCCCGCCGAATGTTCCCAAGCGGACGCAAAATAAGCACTTGCGGTATGCGCCAGATGATGCTCGACGTTGTAAGATTTGAATTTCAGTTTTGAAGCATCGACTTCGCATTCATGAGCAATCAAACTTTTTAAATCATCGAAAGTTTTGCTCTTGCCGCGCATTCGTGCCAGATTCAAAAGTTTGGTCGGATGTTTTAAGGCAAATTCGAGTTTTTTGTGCAGATTTGCTGACGAATCGCGTCCGACTGCTGCCGCGTCAATATCTGAAAACTTCAGTCCGGCAATTTCCAAACAACGCGCAACGGCGAGTTTCGGAAAACCGGCGTAATATTTGACGCGGTTCAGACGCTCTTCGGGAAGTGCGACAATCGGCACACCGTCAACTATAATCGCGGCGGACGAACCAGCGTGAAAAGTATTTATTCCTAAAATTACACTCATTTATTTAAGTTTTCTTTTGATTGACGGATTCGAGATAGACACTGTCGGCAACTTTGGTCAAAGGCTTGATGACACCGCTTATTTTCCGCAAAATTTCCGAAGAATACACCACCATTTTAAAGTGCGGCGGAAGCAAATCAGCATCGCTTGCTTGAATGCCCAACCCAAAATAGCAATCGGTCGTCATTTTTGTTTCGCCAATTTTTTTCTCGAAAGTTTCCATTAATTCCGCCGGTGTCCAATAACGAACTTCAAAGCCTTCGCCTTCAGTAAATCCGCGCCGCCGATGCTGCTGATATTGCCTGATGCCGTATTTATTAGGCATTTGAATAAGTGAGTTGCCGTTCTGTTTGAGAACTCTGACAACCTCATCGAGCGATATTTTGACATTTTCCTTGCTGAAATGCTGAAAAACGCCGTAAGAAAAAACCGTGTCGAAAGAATCGTCGGCAAACGGCAAAAATCGGGCATCGCCGACGACGAAATTTGTTTCGACACCGAGTTGTTTTGAAACGCGGCGGGCAGCCAAAACGGCGTCGAGGCTCGGATCAATTCCAATCGGCTGATAACCTTTTTGCGCGGCGGCAATTGACCACCTGCCCCAATTACAGCCAATGTCCAGAAGTCTTTCGCTTTTACCTGGCGGCAGACGGGATTCGGGAATCGGATAACGTGTTAATTTATGCTGAACCGAAAAATACATAGTTCCCGAAGTGTATGGAATTTCGCCCTGCACGAACTCGTCAATTGCATTTTCAGTATCTAAATTATTTTGCGAATTGAAATTTCCATTTTTCTCATTTTCCGGTTGAGAAATTTTTTCAAAAGTGCGATTGATATAATCGTGAGTAATTTCGGTATCATCAATTAACAACACCGGAATGTCCTCAAAAACCGGATATTTGTGTTTTTCCGAACAGATTAATTCATTCTTTGATAATTCTAATGTTTGTTTATCCCGCGGACAGACAAGGTGGCTTCGCAACCATTCATTCATAATACTTTGATAATAATCGGTAAAAAAGTAAGTTTATTATTCCAAAAAGTTATTTGCAATCAGTCGAGCCAAAATTATTAATCTGCAAAAATAAACCTCTTGCAGAATATTTTAGAATCTGCAAGAGGTTTATACGCCTCGAATGACAAGGTTTAATTATCAATCACAATCCCAACTTCCGTTTACTCGTTTTGCCAATGCACCGTTTCCGCTACCCGAACAAGGAGTTGCTTTCTGACAATCCGAACAATAGATTACAGTTCCATTTGCCGGCGAACCGAGACTTGAATAACCTGCACTTCCATATGTAACCGAGCCATTATAGTTCACAGTAACTGTTCCGCCCGTTGTTTTGAAGGAATATCCACCATAACCTGACTGAGTTCCCTGAAACTCCAGATAGCCGGCATCTGAACCGCCTCCTTCATTTCTGGTTATGTCATACACATAGATGCCTCGACCAATTCTTAAAAGTGGACCGCTTGATTGGTTTGGGGCGATAAGTGATAACGCAGGTGCTGAAGTAAACTGGTTGATAATGGGATCACTGGAAGTAAAAATATCCTTGCTTATAAAAAATGGAACTTGGGTTCTGCTGCCATTTTGGGTTGAAACAAAAATATTTCTTGCTTCACCTGACAGGACAAATCCTCTTCCTTCATCACAGTTAAGATAGTCTCCTTCAGCACAATATTTATCACCTAAAGAATAAATTTGTGCTGTTCCTGAGGCAGTCGTCGGCGCACCATGATTATTGAAAGCTGAATACTGATTACTTGATGAATAGATGGTGGCATTTTTCACTCTAACACCATTCATAAAAGTATTGTTCATTAAGTTTATCGGAGAATTTCTTGTGTTACCATCAATAACGAGGTCTTCCCGAAATCCTTCCGCAACAGTACTTTGAATACTTAAATTTCCGTGTTCTTTCACATAAATCAAGGCAGTTGCTAATGACGGTCCGGTAGAACTCGGACCATTACCTATCAGCAAGTCCATTGAAGTATATGTACTCCTTTGTAAATAAATACCATAAGTTTTTCCCGAAATTGTTTCGTCAGTACCTTGTTGAACACCGTTAGGAACCAAAAAATCCAAGCTACTTATATTCCAGCCTGAATTAAATGAATTTATGTGAACCCCGATAATACAATTGTAAAAACGTGAGTGGTCAAGCCTGACGTTATCAAACTGCCACTCACCATTATTAAGGGCATTTACATAAATTCCTTTGTTCAAATTAGTAAAAGATAAATTACTAATTTGAACTCCGAGACTTGTGCAATTTCCTGTATCAGGTGGACTTGAATTCGGTGTACAATTATTTGTTGTTCCGCCCTCGGCTAAAATCCCGTACATACCGGTATTTATGTCAGTTCCTTCACCATTTCGCGTTGGAAGTCCTCCCACCAACCCCAAATCCCGAATTGCAACATCATAAACATTTGTCCCGATTTTGAAAATTGGTAAGTTTGCTTCTTGCACGATTTTTGATGAGGGAAATGAAACGACCGTATTAGAACCCGAACCTTCCAAAATTCTTGCCCCAAAAACTGGTAATGTTCCATCAATAAAGTATGCTGCTTCATCAAAAATGATTTTACCCGTACAAGTTGTCAATAAGGCTTGCAGCCGCGAGGTATCATTATATTGTAGTCCATGTGAAGTCGTCGAAATCGTTGGACCTCCGCTAGTCAGACGCGGATTACCGATGCTTGTATAAGTGATTCCATTTCCACAAGTTACTCCATAAATGCTACTTGCCGCAAAAATTGTGACTAAACTTAAAAACCCTGTAACTAAAGCTAATTTTTTCATTTTTTTCTCCCTGAAATTTTTAATCAGTTGCAAAACAAGCTGACTTTTCATTTGACAATGCCTTAACCGACCTCAAAAGTCTTTTAAGAAAATCCTAAGTCGATTTGTATTAGCGTTTATTTTTTACAGATTCAGTTATGGTGAAACCTAAAGATTTTCAAGCCATCAAAACATTTATTCCCCAAAACTTTAAAAATTCCACCATTTTAACTGTATTTACTTGAATATTTAGAAAGGAATGACGTAAGATGCAGAAAGTTAGCTGCTCCATCTTTAGAACATTCCATTCTAAATTTGAGCCGAACAATCTGAGTAATGATTGCTGTCATTACTCAGATTTTTTTGGCTCTTTTTTCAAATTAAAATAAACAAAAAGCCGAGATTCTTCACAACATTGAAGAACTCAGCCTATATTTTGACTGCCCTGCAATTTATTTTAACTGCAAAAGAATGCAATTTTCCCGAAACCTTGTCTTTGTCGTATAACATTGGAAACCTTTGTTTTCTCTACTGGAAATTTCAGAATAAACAATTCAGGGCTTCTCAATATCTCAGACGCTTGGGAGAATTTTCTGCAAAACACGGGGAAGAAAATTCCAAAGCGAGCGAAATATTCCAACAACAGCAGTTTAACACATTGATTACATAATCAATTTTGCTTTTTGTTATAAAACAAAGTTAGCACGAAAGAATTTTTGTTGTCAAGAAAATTCTACACGAAGGAAAATGTCCGATTCTTTATCAACAGAAGTCAGTTGTTTGCCCTTCAAAATTTATTTGTTTATACTGAATCCCATCAATAATTATGTCACTTTTTGCTGAAAATAAAGCCCCGAACTTTGCCAATCCGACACAGCTTCCCGAATCTCAAGAGGAACGAGAAAAATGGTTGGAAGCCAACAAAACCTGGTGGGAAACTAACCCGATGCGTTACGATTGGCTCGACGGAAAACTCGATAAGATTCCTCATCCCGAATTTTCCAAAGAATTTTATCGTGAAATTGACAGCCGTTTTTTTGCCAATGCCAACGAATATCTGCCTTTAAAAAATCTACCGTTTGACGGACTGATTGATTTTGAAAGTTTGCGCGATAAAAAGGTTCTCGAAATCGGTGTCGGCAACGGCAGTCACGCACAGCTTTTAGCGACTTATTCTGGCGATTTTACGGGCATTGATTTGACCGATTACGGCGTTAAATCAACGACTGAAAGAATGAAGGCTTTCGGACTTGATAATGCCAAAATTCTTCAAATGAATGCCGAAGATTTGCAGTTTGAAGACAATTCGTTTGATTTTATCTGGAGCTGGGGCGTAATTCATCATTCGGCAAATCCGCGCCAAATTCTGAAGGAAATCAACCGCGTTCTGAAACCCGGCGGCACGTTCAAAGCGATGGTGTATTACCGCAGTTTCTGGAGTTATTACGCTTTCGGATTACTGGCGGGCATCGGCAGAGGTTATTTTTTCAAAGGCAACTCGTTTCACGAATCGGTTCAGAAAATTACCGACGGGGCGATTGCCCGTTATTATTCGCCGAAGGAATGGCAAAAAGAACTCGAAACTGCCGGTTTGAAATTTGAAAACATTCGGATTTTCGGCGCGAAATCGGCAATTTTGCCGATTCCCGGAAGCCGTCTGAAATATAAACTCCTCGATTTTATTCCAAACCCGATCAGCCGTTTTATGACCAATAATTTACGCATGGGCAGTTTTATCGTTTCAACTGCCGCGAAAGTAATGCCGCAGTAAAAAGTTAGAAAGACTGGAGTGCAAGCGTCCCGCTTGCATACGTCGCTTGAAAAACGGCGTAAAAGCGTTTGATTTTCTAAATCATTTCAGTAAAGCAAGGCTTTTGAGCGTCAAAAAACAACGCTCATGGCAAGCGGGACGCTTGCGCTCCAGTCGCTAAAACTTATGACTGAGGCATTACCTGCAAAACAATAATTCTCTTTATTTTGCGGGACAAAATTTACTAAAACTTGACACTTAAAGTCTCTCAAGTTAAAGTTATTGCATATTGTTTTGCTCTGTCCGAGTAAATGTCAGTCATTGGTTTGATGGCTTCAGGAATTTATCATCAGCTTATCAAACGCAATGATTATTTTTTTTCAAAAATCTTTTTTTCCAATAAATTAAAACTATGTCTGTTTTTGCTGAAAATAAAGCCCCTAAATTTGCCAATCCGACACAACTTCCCGAATCGGAAGAACAACGTCAAGAATGGCTGAAAGCCAACAAAACCTGGTGGGAAACCAGTCCGATGCGCTACGATTGGCTCAACGGAGAATACGATAAAATTCCTTATCCCGAATTCACCAAAGAATTCTATGAGGAAATTGACCGCCGCTTTTTCGCCAACGCCCGCGAATATGCGCCCGAAAAGAAAATTCCTTTTGATTGGCTGGTTGATTTTGAAAGCCTGAAAGATAAAAAGGTTCTCGAAATCGGAGTCGGTAACGGAAGTCATGCCCAATTGCTTTCAACCCACGCCGGCGATTACACCGGAATTGATTTGACCGATTACGGTGTTAAATCAACTTCGACGAGATTAAAGATTTTTGGTTTGGATGAAGCTAAAATCATTCAAATGAACGCCGAAGAAATTGATTTTGAAGAAAATTCATTTGACCTTGTTTGGAGTTGGGGCGTGGTTCACGCTTCGGCTGATACGCCGCGAATTTTGAAGCATATTCACCGAATCTTAAAACCCGGCGGTGAATTTCGTTCGATGGTTTATTACCGCAGTTTTTGGAGTTATTACGCTTTCGGAATACTTGCCGGACTTGGCAGAGGCTATTTTTTCAAAGGCAATTCGCTGCACGAATCGGTGCAGAAAATCACCGACGGCGCAATCGGACGCTATTATTCGATTGCCGAATGGCGCAAGGAACAGGATGATCTCGGTTTGAAAGTTGATGACATTTGGGTGGTCGGAATGAAGTCGGCAATTTTACCGATTCCGGGAAGCCGTCTGAAATACAAACTGCTCGATTTAGTTCCCGATTCGATGAGCCGCTTTATGACCAACAATTTACGCATGGGCAGTTTTGTCGTTTCAGTTGCAAAGAAAGTATAGAAAGTAATTTTTACCGAAAAATAAAAAGTGCGAAACAATTTGAAGTTATTTCGCACTTTTTAACTTTCCTTATACCAAATTGCGTAAATACAATGAGAAAAGTTGCGAGATCAAATCAGTATCGTGCGCGGTCGCGAACACCGTTCTTGACAAGGAAGTCCGATCAGAGCAATCGCGTGCGCGACCGCTCACGATACTGATTTTTATCTCACTTTTTGACGCAACTTGGTATTAGAATGAAAGTTTATGTTCTCCTTAAAGTTTGAGAAGACGGTCTGAGTTTCCTGATAAAAAATCCGATTATAAAAAGACCGAGAATAGAAACCAGACCGATTTTTATGTCGTAAGGGATGAATAATCCAAACGAGCCTTCATACGAAATTCCTGTCAGAAGCATATAAAAGAGCGTCGCCCGCCAGAATGAAAACTCCTGGTTTTCTCTCAAACTCGTGTAAATCAGCCGCAGAAACATTCCGAGCAAAATCATTCCGAGCGGAACTCCGTAAGGTCCGAAATTTCTCAAAAGGTCACCCATCGGAGTAAGCGTAAAGGCATTTTCGCCGTAATTAAAATATAAATCGCCATATTTATACGGGTCGGTCGCCACCGGCTTTTCCTGCCATAAAATACGCGGAATCAAAAATGAAATGCTGTCCTTCCAGATATTATTATCAAGCCCGTAGTCGGATTCATAATTCGCCAAAGTTTCATAGTTTGAAACTACTACGGCAAGCTGACTGACGTTTTCAAATCTTTCCGTCAAGGCAAAAAAGCCGCGTTGTAAATTCGCTCCGAGGTCTTGATCGGTAATTTTTTCAAAGGTTTCAAAAACATTCGAGGCATATTGATCCATCGAAATTTTTTCTTCAGTCGTTTTAATGGTTCGGAATGTCGTGCCGTAAATCATCCCGACAAGTAATGCGCCGAGTAGGAAGATTCCGCCCCAAACCTTGTGCTTGAGCAGAACCTTTTTGCCCGACAATACAAATGCAAATGTCACCAGGATAAAGAGTTGAATCAAACTTCCGCGATTGCCCTGAAAGGCAGATTTTGCCAACGATGTCACCAGCAAAATTGCAATCACGGCGTAATGAATTAAATTGAGTTTTTTCGTTCGGAAAATAACCAGCCAGAGCAGGAAAGAAGCCTCGATCCAGAAAAAGGTCAGCAGAAAAATAATGCCGTCAAACGAACCGATTTCCTCGACCCGCTGAAATCCCAGAAGCCCGACGCTAAAAGCTAAAACCGTATTCGCCAAGCCAAGTCCCAAAAGCAATAAACCCGGTTTTATAACTTGTTCCGGTTGCCAATTAGTCACCGGCAGTCGGCGACTGATAAATTCACCGATTTTTTTACCGAAAGGCAAATAAAATCCGACCGTCAAACCGCCGTAACCGAGCATTACATAAACCAATGTGAGCGGTAAATCATATTCTTCGTTTTGGATAAAAGTTAGAAAATACGGATTGGAAAATCCGCTTGCCAAAACCAATCCGCCAATAAAAAACGCCGGGAAAAAATACGACCACGCCGCAAAAACAAGCGGATGAAAGAGGTCGAATCGCTTTTTAATGAACAAATAAATGCTTGGTGCCAGAATTACCGCGCCGGTCAAAAATATCCAGGGCAACAGATAATATTTTGTTCCGGTATTGTTCAAACTTGCATCAATAAGTAAATATCCGATGACAAAAATTAGCGCAAAGCCCCATAAAAACGCTATCGGTTTAAGAAGACTTGTTCGTTTGTCGGGGAAAAATGTCGGATTTTGGAGTTTATATTCAGCCATTTTTTACTTCAAACCGCAGACTGCAATAATTCCGTCGCTTAGTTGTGGTGAAATTTTAACACAAATATCGTTAAAAATATTATAATACCAGCGGCTAAACGGGCGATGCTCGGTTCCGAGGTCGTAAAAACAGAATTTTTTGACGCTCAAATCTTCCCTGTTCAACATCAAGCTCAGAGTTTTATATGAATAATAAGCCACGTGATCGGGATGAACCGGCTCGTTTTCACCGCCTTTACCGCGCAAACCGTAAATCAAAAAACGCATCGCACAATAAGCATTTATCGTCGTGATGACCAAATCCGTTTCGGCGTTCATAAAACGCTTGATGCCCTGTAAAAAAAGTCCGGGATTTGAAAGATGTTCAATCATTTCGCCCGCAATGATGACATCAAAGGTTTCATCGAGCGCAACTTCTTCGAGCTTTTGCAAATCTGCCTGATATAGATTTTTGCCGCTTGCTTGCTTTAAAATATCGAGACCTTCCTGATCAAAATCAAACCCGTAAAGTTCACTGGCAACTTTTTCGAGTTCAAAATGCAGAAGCATCTCGCTTTCGATTGCTTGTTTTGTGTATGGATAATTGGTGCATCCGAGATGAAGAACTTTTTTTCCTTCACACGCTTTTTTTATAAAATCAACCCGCTGAACCAGTTCAAATTTTTTACTCATTCTACTTTTATCGCTTGAGAATTCTTCTCAATAAAGCAATTTCGTCTTCAGTTACAAATCCTAAAAGCCACGCTGTCAGACAATAAATCGTGCCGCTGACAAATGTTGAGAATATCAAGGAAAACCAATTAATTCCTAATTTTGCGGTCAGAAAACTCTCGGCTAAAACAGCCGGCGCAATCGAAATCGCCAAAATACCAATTGATTTTAGCCAAAATTTCACCTGAACCTTGCCAAAAAATCGTTTTTCAACATAAAAAACCGAGAGAAACAACGCTCCGAAACCGCACATTCTGGCAAACGCAACGCCGAAATTACCGTAATCAGTTATCAACCCAACCATTCCCAAAATACTGATAATAAAGCATATCATAAAAAAATAGCAGTTATAATTCGGGTAGCCCAAACCTTCCGTCGTTTGCCATGCGACAATTTCAATCGCCAAAAAGCTGAAAGTTATTGTATGAAGAATCAACAAAGTCGCGGATTTTTCGGCAAAATCCGTCCCCATCCAGAGCGTCAAAAGAGTTTTGTTTTCAACAATTAAGGTTGCACCCAGAAAAACTACCAGAAAACTGACGATTTTGGTCGCTTTTTGATAAAGGCGTAAAAGCTTTTCTTTTTCGTTTTTCAATTCGCTCGCCAGCGGAAAAATTACGAGCATCAAACTGCTGATAAAACTATGTATATAAAACGCGAGCATCATCGGCACAACATAAAAAGTCAAACTTTCCGCGCCGAGTTTTCCCGTGATCCAACTTCGTTCAAAAAGCAGAAGGATATTTGCCAGTATTTGATAAGCAATAATCCCCGAACTGTAACCAAAGACTAGTTTTAGCGTTTCGCGCCGAAATTTCAGATTAAACGAAAATTCTGGCAAAAGCCGCTTCGCGGCAATCCCCGATACGGTTGCAGACAGAGCCGTAATCAATAGATTCCAGCCCAATAAATACAGCAAACCGAAACCTTTTAACGCGAGAATCAGATTGCCCGAAATCAGTAAAATACTATTCAGGTTAAAGATTTTTGCATAAACGTCGAAACGGTGAAGCCCTTGCAAAATCGCGTTAAAAACTTGATTGAGCATTAGAAAGAAGATTGTCAACGCCGCGACATAAAGCGCATACACGGTTTTTGTTTGTGATTCGGCTTGGATTTTCAAAACATCGACAACTAATAATTCAGCCGTTGAAAAAATCGCTATTAAACCGAGTCCGCCGAGTGCAAGATTGATAAACAGCGTTGCCGAAATGACTTCAGTAACTTTTTCGATCTCACCGACGGCGCGATATTCGGCGATGTATTTGGTGATGGCGCGTCCGACATTGAAATTAAAGGAATAGGCGATAAAACCCAAAACGAGCGCGTAGATGCCGTAGTCTTCGTGTCCGAGCGATTTGACGATGATCGGCGTAGCGATAAAACTCAAAGCCAAGGGCAAAAGCCATGTCGAGAAACCGTAAATGCTGTTTCTAAAGATGCTTTTGCTGTTTTCTTTCGGTTTCTCCGTCATTTTTTTGACTCAAATGCCTCGGCGTAGCCTTGAAAGGCAATTTCGGCGACCGACTTTTCATTGAAATTCGCTAAAACCCAATCTCTTCCGTTGTTTCCAAGTTTTTTTCGTAAAGTTTCGTTTTCCTTCAATGTTTTGACGGCTTGGGCAAGCGCGTCGCTATCGCCCGCTTCGATCAAAATTCCCGTTTCGCCGTCTTTGACCGCTTCCGGAATCGCATAAACACCGGTCGAAATACTCGGAATACCCAGGGACATTGCTTCCAGCAAGGAAATCGGCAAACCTTCGACAAAGCTCGGCAACGCAAAAACATCTGCCAAGCGCAAAAATTTCATCAAATCGAGATGTTCATTGCCGACCGTTTCCGATTTAATCAGAAAAAAGTTGTCGCCAAGTCCGTAACCTTCTATTTTCGCCGATTCTTCAGCCGTCAGAATTGAATTTGAAATCCAAACAAAACAAACATCCGGCGAATTCTTCAATACTTTTTTTGCCGCTTCCAGAAAAGTCCAACGACCTTTGCGGTCAATAAATTGTCCGAGACAAAAGACAAAAAACTTATCTTTCGGCAATCCGAATTTTTGTAAAATTTCTTCGCGATTAAATTCCGATTGCAAGGCTTCATCAACTTCGTCGGGATTGACATTGGTGTATGTAACTATGATTGTTTTAAAGAAATCGCTTGAAACAAACGGCTTCAGACTGTTTTTTGCGTCTTGATTCGAGGCAAAAATGCGAAAATTATCGAATCGTGTAACAAGCGAAAATTTCAGCTTCCATAATAACTCCCGCCATTTTGAAACCGTTGGAAGTGCATTGTGCATCGTCATAAAAACTTTTGTCCGGCGGCACAGCCACGCCAGCGCAAAAGCCGATTGCCAAGGCGCGAGTTCGATATGCAGAATCGAATCTTTAAAATCGAATTTTCGCAAAAATTTCAGCATCGAGATTTCCGCTCGAAATTTATTCAAATGTCTTTCGAGCTTGCGTTTCAAAGTTGTTGCGGGTTTAAAATCGGCGACGCTTTCGAGAAATTCGTATTCGATTCCGACGTTTTCACAAAAATTGATAAACTGCCGATTCGTTTCTTTCGGAAAAACAAATTTCACATTCGTGCGGTCTTTTATCCGCGAAGCTACGCCGAGAAAATAAACCTGTGCGCCGCCCCATTCCAGATAATTCCAAACGTAAATTACCTGTTTCGGTTTTTGCTCGTTCAATTTTTTGCTATTTTCGGACTTCAAGTATTTAGCTAAGTGTCGGCACACAGTAAATTAAAGTTATTCTTTAAGAAACATCTGAAAAGAAATTGAATTTTAACAAAATTAGCATTTGCTGTCTTGTTGTTTAGACGAAAATATTTCGCTTGATTGGTTTTGAATTTTAGTATTTTGTTGTCATAATTTCGCTTTTATGAAAGTTACCGCAACACCGAATTTTCGACTATTGGGGTTTTTCCTTTTGCTGATTATTTTTTGCTGTTTGCCGATTTGGTCAGTCGAATATTTCATCAATCAGGACGGCTCGGCACATCTTTATTCATCTTTTTTGATGCTCGAGCTTCTCAAAGGCAATCCGTTTGTCAGCGAAATTTATGCGTTTAATTCAATTTCCGTCCCGAATTCGAGCGGTCATTGGCTGATGGTTTTGCTTCTGAATTTTTTCTCGTCCTTTATCGTTACAAAAATCATCGTCACACTTACTTTCGCGGTTTTTATCGCTTCGGTCGGATGGTTGCGGCTGAAAACCGTCGGGAATGAAGGATTAAAAACAAGTCTTTTGATCGGCGCAGCAATCGGATTCAATTGGCTTTGGTTTGTCGGTTTTTACAATTTTCTAATCGGTGTCTGTTGTTTTGTTTTCACCGTCGGTTTGTTTTTCAGTTGGCGCGAAAAAATGAATCTTTGGCGAACGATAATTCTTTCGATAGTGTTTTTGCTCGTCTATTTCAGTCACATCGTTAGTTTTGCGATTCTTGCCGGAAGCGTTTTAATTTTGGCATTTTCAGCCTCAAAGCCGAATACTAAACGGAATTTTATCAGTGTTTTGGCGGCTCTTCTGCCGATTTTGCCGCTCGTGATTATTTACAAATCCGTCAGCGTCAGCGGCGGCGGATTTATTCCGAACTGGCGAAATTTGGAAAATCCGCTGTCGCTCGTCAGTTGGTTTTCGCAAATCCGCACGGCTGACCCGTTTATTTTAATCAGTCGCAAATCTTTTCCGTTTGTTGCCGAAAATTCAAAATATTTTGCGGTTTTCACGCCGCTTTTATGGATTTTGGCGGCTTTATTCTCATTGGCGACCGCGACGTTTATTGCCGGAGACAAATCGAATCTTTACTCAAAAACCAATCTGATTTTTGCTTTTTTATTCGTATCTTGCGTTCTTGCCGCAATGTTCGCGCCTGATGATTTCGGTTTGAACAATGGCAGCGTTTTGCGCGAAAGACTTTTGCTTTGCGGTTTGATTTTCTTTATTCCGCTGTTTCGCGCTGAAAATTCCGGCTATTTAAAGAAATTTGCCCTGATTTGTTTGCTTTTTGTGGTGATTTTTCAAACCGCCGCTCTTTGGGAATATTCTCTGCAAACCAACGCGCAGGCGAAAGAATTTCTTTCCGCACAATCTGTAATTTCGTCCGATGACAGATTGGCTTCGGTCGTTTTGGTCGAAGACGGTCTGCGGTTTCATTCGTTACCGATGACTCAGTTGAGCAATTATCTCGGCATCGAAAAAAAAGCAATCGTCCAAGACAATTACGAAATCGGTCATTATCTTTTTCCGATTGTCGCCAAAAATTCAATTGATAAGCAATTTATTTTTGAATTAACGCAGCATAACGCTTTTTCATTAAACAATCCGGGTCAAAATTTCGACGAGAAACTGTCAAAACTCGACTCGTGTCTGGCGGACAATAATCCGAAAATAAAGACTTTACTGGTTTGGGGAAAAAATGCGCGGGTCGAAACGGTTTTGAGCAAATGGTTTGAGCCGGAACCGATTTTTGAGAATGGTCGAATGCGCGTTTTTCGTCATAAACCTTAAAATTTCCAAACTTGTCGCCAAAAATTAAAATGTGTATCGTTTAATATGTATGAAGAAAATTCTGGTCACCGGCGGTTCAGGTCTCGTCGGTCGGCATCTCAAAGAAATTCTGCCTGACGCAACTTATATTTCATCAAAAGATTACGATTTACGTTCAGAAACGGATGTCAAAAGTCTTTGCGAACAAGGTTGGGATCATATCGTTCATCTGGCGGCGCGAGTCGGCGGAATTATCGAAAATATCAATTTCCCTGCCGAATTTATCGAGCAAAATCTTTTGATAAACACGCTTTTGCTCAAATATGCGCGGCTCAACGAAGTTCCGCGTTTGACGGCGATTCTTTCAACCTGTATTTATCCTGATGTTTACGAGCATTATCCGCTCAAGGAAGAAGATTTGCACAAAGGCGCACCGCAAGAAACGAATTTTGCTTACGCGATTGCGAAACGCTCTTTGGCGGTGCAGATTGATGCTTACAACAAGCAGTATGAAACGAAATATAATTATCTGATTCCGTGCAATCTGTTCGGCGAATACGACAAGGTTGACGAAAAACGCAGTCATTATCTGACCGCGCTTTTAGGCAAAATCATCAAAGCCGAACGCAACGGTAAAACTGAAATAAATCTTTCGGGAACGGGCAAACCGCTTCGTCAATTTATGTATGGCGGTGATTTGGCGCGAACGATTAAACATTGCATTGACAACGACATCAACGAATCTTTTAATGTTGCGGTCAGCGAAAATCGAAGCATTCGGGAAATTGCCGAAATCGCTTTGAAGGCAACGGGTCACGAAGATTTTGAATTAGTTTTCGACCAAACTTCGCCGGACGGACAATTTAGAAAAGACGTTTCAAACACAATGATGAAATCGTTTTTACCCGATTTTCAATTTACACCGCTCGAAGCCGGAATCAAAAAAGTTTACCAATTTTACAAAGCCAACAATATCGTATGAAAAAAGCCTTGATTACCGGAATTAACGGTCAAGACGGAAGTTATCTATCGGAATTTTTACTTGAAAAAGGTTACGAAGTTCACGGGATTTTGAAAAGAAATTCGGTTGCCGAAACCCAGACGACGCGCATCGAACATATCCGCGACCGCATCAAACTTTATTACGCCGACATTACCGATTTATCGTCTTTGATTTACGTTATCAAAGAAATTCAGCCCGACGAGCTTTATCATCTCGCGGCGCAATCGCACGTTCGCATTTCGTTTGACCAGCCGATTTACACGGCAAATGCAACCGGACTTTCGACGGTTAATGTTCTCGAAGCCGTGCGTCTGATGAAACCCGACATCAAGGTTTATCAGGCTTCGTCGTCGGAAATGTTCGGAAACTCGATTGACGAAGACGGCTTCCAGCGCGAAAAAACGCCGATGAATCCGGTTTCGCCCTACGGCTGTGCGAAAGTTTTTTCGTATCATTTAGCGCGAAATTATCGCAACGCCTACAAACTTTTTGTCAGCAACGGAATTTTATTCAATCACGAAAGCCCGCGGCGCGGAACGAATTTTGTAACGAACAAAGTCTGCAAAGAAGCCGTGCGGATTTTTTACAAACAAACCGACAAGCTCGAACTCGGAAATTTGCAGGCGACCCGCGATTGGGGACACGCCAAAGATTATGTCAAAGCAATGTGGCAAATTTTGCAGATGGAAGTGCCGAACGATTTTGTCTGCGCGACCGGAACTTCGCACAGCGTTCAGGATTTAGTCGAATATGTCTTCGGTAAATTGAATTTGGATTGGGAAAATTCGGTTTCGGTCAATCAAAGATTTTTGCGCCCCGAAGAGCTTCACAATTTAAAAGGCGATTCGACCAAACTCAGAAATGCTACGGGTTGGAAACCGGCTTACACATTTGAAACGATGCTCGACGAAATGATTGACTATTGGTTGGAAGAATTAAAGCCGCGATATTAATTGGGTAGTGAACAGAAAGTCAGGCTGTTTAAAATTTTCGATCGGTGATTAAAAAAGGGTAGTGAACTAAAAGTAATGCTTTGAAAAATGCTCTATCGGAACAAGAACTTTCATCGCCGGGAGCGCACGCATCCCCTGCGTGCAACGTCGTTTGAAAAACGGCGTAAGAGCGTTACTCGATCTTGACTCGACATTCAGCGCAATTTATTCGCGCCCTGCGCTCAGCACGCATGGATGCGTGCGCTCCCGGCGATGACGTTATTTTTTGTTCAATGAACCAATTGAGAATTTTGATCGGCATTACTTTCTGTTCACTACCTAAAAAAGAAAAGCGTGGTTCGCCGGGAGCGCACGCATCCGTGCGTG
>JANODL010000056.1:0-25952 GCA_031412675.1 Acidobacteriota bacterium
ACGCTGTATCGAGCTTAAAAGTCTGAAACTTTACATCAATTCGTTCCGCGAAGTAAAAGTTTTTCACGAGCATGTAATCAACATAATTCTGGAAGATTTCGTCAAGGCTTGCGACCCGTTAAAGGTCGAAATCGAAGGCGATTTTCACGTTCGCGGGAATATTAAAACGGTCGTTCGCGCCAGCTATACTAAAAAGTGAAAAGTGAAAAACTAAAAGTGAAAATTAAAAATCACTTTTCACTTTTCACTTTTAGTTTTCCACTTTTTAGTGACTCGTCGCGGCTAAAACTCGCGGTTGCGTGACGAGATGTTTGGTGCAGGCTTTTTCGATCAGCTCGTCGAGTTTTTTATCAATTGTTTTTTCGCTCACCAAATCCGCGTTCGTTACTTCCGAAACAATCAAAAATCTGGCTTTTTCGAGAAAAGTTTGCTCGCGGAACGAGAGTTTTTTCTCGTGGCTCAGGAATGTCAGTTTTTTCAAAACGTCGGCGGCTTGGAAAACGTCGCCCGATTGCAGTTTCAAGCCGAATTCGCGTGAGCGAACTTTCCAATCGCTCGAAACTTCGCTGAAATCCGCGCCTAAAACTTCGACCAATTTTTTGTATTGTCTGGCTGAAATCACGGGACGAATTCCGACGGTTTCGACGTTTTCGGTCGGCACGAAAATTATCGAATTATCACTCAAAACCCGCAGAAAATAGTAGTCTAGCGAATCGCCGCCGCCATCGCGCTTTTTAATGTCTTCAACGACACATACGCCTTGAGTTGGATACGCAACCTTTTGCCCGATACTCAATTCCATAATGTGTTTTTCTCCTCTGCCGAAAATTCCAAAGATGAGAAAAGGAGCGAATCATCAAAAAAATTCGCCGTAAAAAAGAGCCTTTACCGATTCAGTATAGATTCAATATAGCACATCGGCGGCAAACTTGGAAAGAAAGTTTAAAAGGATTTCAGGCAATGTTTTTCGGCAGTTCGATGGAAAATGTCGAACCCTTGCCGAGAGTTGAAGTTAGTGAAATTTCGCCGCCGTGAAGTCGGACGAGATGTTTGACGATTGCCAAGCCGAGACCTGTTCCGCCGATTTCGCGTGAACGGGCGCGGTCGGTGCGGTAAAAACGCTCGAAGATTCGCTGAAGATGTTCGTTTGAAATGCCTTCGCCCGTATCGGTCACGGAAATCGTGTCGTTTGACGCGTCGTTTGCGTGGCTGACGGTCACGCTTCCGCCTTCGCGGTTAAATTTGACGGCATTGTCAATCAGATTCGTGAGCATTTGCTCCAATCTCACGGCATCGGCACAAACGATTGTGTCTTTCGGCACTTTATTGACGAGTTTGATTTGTCTTTCTTCGGCTTTGTTCGAGAGGTTCATAAAAACTTCTTCGACCAAATTCGACAGTTTCGATTTTTTCGGTTCGATGGTAATCTTGCCGGATTCGATTGAAGAAAGTTCGAGAATATCGTTAATCAGATGATGCATTCGTTCGGCGTTGCGGCGAATCACATTCAAAAAACGCAGGTTATTTTCTTCGTCATCAATCGCGCCGTCTTCCAAAGTTTCGACAAACGCGAGAATCGAAGTCAAAGGCGTGCGAAGCTCGTGCGAGATGTTCGAGAGAAATTCCTGACGGACATTTTCGAGCCGTTCGATTTGCGAAATGTCATAAAAAATTCCGATTGCGCCTTTTTTTTCGTCAAACTCAAACGGCGCGATGCGGACATCGTATTTTTTATCGGTGCTGACGAGTTCGAGTTCGACATCCGAAACCTCTTTTTCTTCCAACGCTTTGCGAAAGGCTTCGTGCAGATTGAGGTCGCGGATAACTTCGCTCAGGCGTTTGTTTTCAAGCGTTCCGTTTTGGCGGGCAAAAGCGTCGTATGCCGCCTGATTTGAAGCAAAAATGCGCGTGTCTTCGCCAATCACGATGACGCTTTCGCGCATTGTTTTGAAGAGGTCGTTTAAGGTTATCCGAGTTTGATCCGAGTCGGCTGGCTTTTTTGAAAATATGGATTTTAGAAAACTCATTTCTTTGAAGCAGAAGCCCGCACGTTAGTAAGGGCGGATTTTGATTCGCAAGTTTTTCCGCCCTTACTAACGTGCGGGCTTCTGCTTTTATTTTTGACCGATAAAGCGATAACCGACACCGACAACCGTTTCGATACAATTACCGCAGTCGCCGAGTTTCTGCCGCAGACGGCGAATGTGAACGTCCAATGTGCGCGTATCGCCGAAATAACTGTAGCCCCAAACATTGTCAAGCAGTTGCTGGCGCGTTGCGACGCGTCCCGCGCTTTTGACGAGATGAACGAGCAACGCAAATTCCTTGCGCGTCAGTTTAACATTTTCGTCGCCGCAATTAACGCGCATATCGGCAAAATCAATCGCAATGCGTTCGTCTTTGTAAATCTCGATCGCCGTTTCGTTTGTCCGCCGCAAAACGGCGCGCACGCGGGCGACAACTTCTTTGACGGAAAAAGGTTTAATGATGTAATCGTCCGCACCGAGTTCGAGTCCGGCGATTTTATCGGCTTCGGCGGCTTTGGCGGTAAGCATTATAATCGGCGTTTTTTCCGTCAACTGTTCACGTCTTAATCTGCGGCAAAGCTCCATTCCGCTCATTCCCGGAAGCATTAAATCCAGCACGATCAAGCTCGGCGGATTTTTTTCGTTGAGCGCAAGGCGCAAACCTTTTTCGCCCGATTCGGCAACGACAGGCGAAAAACCTTCGCGCCGAAAATTATATTGCAAACTTTCCGCAATGTCCGCGTCGTCTTCGATAATTAAAATTTGGTGCATAATTCGATTTGGGATTTGGGATTTGGGATTTGGGATTTTCAAGTAAATCCGCAATCCGAATTCCCAAATCCGCAATCCTATTGGTGTTTAATAAAAACTGCTTCCTTCATACAGACCGTCATTTCGCAAATGTTTTTGACATAATCGCCATTCTTTCCAAGTTTTTGGCGACGAATAAAAGCCGTGCGAGCCGCTTTGATTTGCTCGCGTCCTGCGACATTGTTTTCATCAGTTCGCTGACTACTTAACGACTTTAGAACAAAATTTCAAATAACGAAAGTGCATTTCGATTTGAAATGAAAAGGCAGAATATTACATGGATTTTAAGCCGATGTGAACAAAATATTAAAAAGATGTTAATTAAAGACAGACATTAGGGATTAGGGATTAGGTTTTCGGCTTTAGGTTAAGTCATAAAAGCCAACCTAAGACCTAAAACCTAATTTAATTGGCAGTAGATTTTTTCATTTCTTCTTTCGGACGAATCAGAAATTCGAGTTCGTTTGCAACTGTTTCAAGGTCGTGCCAATTTTCGATGCTGAGATTGATTTTGGCAAGCGCGGCAGTCGGCATCGAAACAGCTTCGCCGGTCAGCATTCGCACCAGATTTTCAAAACCCGGATTATGCCCGACAATTAAAACCGATTCGTATTTTTCGTCAAATTCGCGGATTAAATTAAACAAAGTCAGCGGACTGGCTTCGTAAATTCGTTCGTCAAATTTAACGGGCTTTGAAATTTCGGCAATTTCCTTAACCAAAACAGCAGTTTGTGTGGCGCGTTTGGCGGGCGAACTGACGATGATTTGCGGATGAAGATTGCGCTCGTAAATCAGTTCACCGATAAAACGGGCGGCATCGAGTCCGCGTGAATTTAACGGACGTTCAAAATCCGACCAATCGGGATTTTCCCAGCTCGATTTGGCATGGCGTAAGACGAAAAGTGTTTTCATTGAGACCCTTTTTTAGTGTAAAAGCTGAATTTTTCTTAAATCAAAATGGTTATAAACAGAAGTCTTCAACATATTAAAATGAATGATAAGAAAAATCTACTCAAAACGATAAACATATAAGAAATATTTTTCGTTTTTAGTCTTTCGCCGTTTCGTCTTGTTCTTTCAGCACGATCGGCGCGGGTTTGGCAATCGCGTTCAGAGTTGAAAAGATGAGTTTGCGGACGCTTTTTTTCTCACCCGCTTTGAGCAGAATATCGGTTAGCGAGATGATTCCGAGAAGTTCTTTATCCTGATTCGTGACGCAAAGACGTTTGATTTTGTATTTCCGCATTCTTCGCAAAACGTCTTTCACGTCGTCTTCCATCGCGCAGGTCTTAACGGCGGCAAAATTCATTTCGCGGGCTTTGATACTCGACGTTCGGCGGTTGCGCGTTGCGGTCGCAATGCAAATATCGCGGTCGGTGATGACCCCGACAACGTGTTTTTCTGCCGTCACGACCGGAACAATCCCGCAATCTTTCTGCCACATAATCTGCGCCGCTTTGGTCAGAGTATCGTCCAAATCACAAAATCCGACATCAATCGTCATTACTTCAAAAACTTTCATAAATCCTTATTAGAAATTCACCGTTGATATGTTTTATTATCGTTTTAAAAGATGAAAACACAAACTATCGCCGCCATTGACATCGGCTCAAACTCACTCAAACTCGCCATCGTCCAAGCCGCCGCGAGCGATTCGTTCACGGTCATTTTACAGGAACGCGAGCGCGTCCGGCTCGGACACGAAACCTTAAAAACTCATCGCCTTTCCGCCGAAGCCATCAATCTTTCGGCGGACGCGATTGCTAAATTCCGCTCGATTGCCGAAAGCCGCAATGCCGATTCGATAATCGCCGTTGCGACCGCTTCCGTCAGAGAAGCAAATAACGCATCGGAATTTGTCAGCGAAATAAAACGGCGCACGGGCGTTTCGGTCGAAGTTCTTTCATCGCTCGAAGAAGCGCGTTTGATCGGCATTGCCGCCGCGCAAAGCTCTAATTTCAACAGCGGCGCACTGCTCAATATAGACATCGGCGGCGGCTCGACCGAACTTTCGCTGATGCGCGACGGCGAACCGCACAAACTTTTTTCGATGAAGCTCGGCGCGGTCGGTTTGACCGAACGATTTATCGCCTCGAATCCGCCGAAGAAAAAAGAAATCGAAAATTTGCGGACCGAAATCGCTTCGGCGGTCGAAAGACCTCTGCGTAAGATAAAAGGCGAAACGTGGCAGATTTCCACCGGAACTTCCGGCACGATTTTAAATCTCGCCGCGCTTCTTAACTTTCAAAACGAGACGAATTCCGAACAAAAACCTGTTATTCAATTAAAAAAATTAGCCGCGCTCAACGAAATGCTGGCGCGAATCACATTGGAAGAACGCGCCAAACTTCCGGTTATCAGCCCGCAACGCGCCGAAGTTATCGTCGCGGGCGGGCAGATTTTGGAAAATGTGATGCGGGCGCTGAAAATAGAAGTTCTGGAGCCGTGTTATTTTGCGCTTCGCGAAGGCGTGATAATTGACCATCTTCGCAAAATTGAAGCCGAATCGTTGCCGCCCGTGCCTGATGTCGAAGACAAACGGCTGCGCGGCGTGTTCGCCATCGGCAGACGCTACGGCTATGAAGAACGCCACGCGCTTCAGGTTGCCGATTTAGCCGAGAAAATGTTTGACCAAATCGCGCCGCTTTACAATCTTAAACGCCACCTACGCACGATTCTTTCCGCCGCCGCACTACTTCACGACATCGGCTATCACATCTCGCACGAATCGCATCACAAACATTCGCTGTATTTGATAAAACACTCGGAAATTACGGGGTTTTCAGAAAACGAAAAACTCATCATCGCTAATATGGCGCGTTATCAGCGCGGCTCGATGCCGAAAGAATCGCACTCGGATTTTGTGAAACTGCCCGAAAAAGACCGCCAAACGGTGATCGAACTCGGTGCGCTTTTAAGAATTGCCGAAGGACTCGACCACGGCTATGAAAATCGCATCAAAGATGTCAAATTCAAACGCGGCGCGCAAAATATGCATTTAACGCTCTTTGCCAAAGATGACTGCACCGCCGAACTGAAAGCCGTCGAACGAAAAAAAGATTTGTTTGAAGTGGCTTTCGACACAAAGCTCGAAGCCTCGGCGAAAATAGCCAAAGAGTCTTGACCTTGTCGCTAAATTGCTATAACTTTCGTTTATTGCCCCGTTTTACCAAAACAAAAACCAGGAGAAAAGATTAAATGTCTATGTTGAGTGACTTTAAGGCGTTTATCGCCAAAGGAAATATTCTTGATTTGGCGATTGCCGTCATTATGGGCGCGGCGTTCGGCGCGGTAATCAAAAGTTTAACCGATGGAATTATTATGCCGGTTGTCGGTGCTTTGACCGGCGGAGTTGATTTCAAAAGCAAAGTTGTCAATCTCGGTTCGATGCCGGTTACGAATGGTAAGGAAATTGACGCGGCAGTGGCAGCAAAAGAACCGCTGATTTATTATGGCGCATTCATCAACGAAATCATCACTTTTTTGATTGTCGCCGTCGTAATGTTCTTTCTGGCGCGTTATGCCGTGAAATTATTTAAAGGACTCGAAGCGGAAGCCGCCGCCACGCCGCCGACCGGCGAAGAAGTTCTGCTGACGGAAATCCGTGACCTTTTGAAAAGCGGAAAATAGTTGAAAGTTGAAAGTTGAAAGTGAAAAGCAAACTTTCAACTTTCAACTAAACTTATAAATTTCATCCGGCGTGAGGCAGTAGTCGAGCCTCACGTCAAATTCCTCTGTGTCGTCAATTTTCTCGATTGGCGGAAAATGACTCAAACCGATTTTCAGGCAATCGGCGCGGCAATTTTTCAAAAGTTTATCGTAATAGCCTTTGCCGTAACCGACCCGAAAACCTTCGCGGTCAAAAGCCAAAAGCGGCACTAAAACAGCATCAATTTTTTCGCTTTCGACCAGCTCGTTATGCGCCGGTTCGTGAATCATCCAGGCATTTTGGACGAGTTCCGTGACGGGCGTAAATTTTAGATTTTCGAGATCGTCCCGTTCAAAATTAATGCGTGGAACGAGCGTTTCGATGTGCGAATGCTCGAACCAGACGCGGTGCAAAATCAATTTCGTGTCAATTTCGTGAAATTTTTCAATCGGCAGAAAACTGTGTAAGTAATTGACTTTGCTGAGATCAAAACTTTGAAAAAACCGTTCGGCAATTTGCGCTCCTTTTTCTTCGACCGCTTCGGGCGCGAGATTTCTGCGCTTTGCGAGATAGATTTTTCGGAGTTCGGTTTTGAGCATTTCGTTTCACCAATTTTATATTCCACATTTTTCAATTCACATTCAACCGCAGAAAAACGCATTGTTTTTCTCCTCGGTTTTTCCGAAACGGTTAGAAAAAATCTGTCAGCGGTAGTGCCGGCGGGTTAAACGATTAATGGCTAAAAATTACACGCTTTTTGGGAGAAAGCGCGTTGATTTCGATTTTTGGAAACAAACTATCAGGCAGATTTAACCGCGCTTTTTGTTCGGTCGCATTTTATTTGCCATCGTCGTCGGTTTCAGCGGCGATTCATTCGGCTGAAAGGTTTGCTCGGCTTTTGCTTCGTCGTTTGTTTTATTCGTCGCCAGAAGTTTTGAATCTTCCAGAATTTTCTGCGCCGCTCGGGCGGCTTTGCTTAATCTTTTTTTCGGTTGTGCCATATTATTTTTCCTCTTTTAAATTTATTATTTTTTTTCAATCCAGCCGCCGCCGACAACTTCTTCGCCGTCGTAGAAAATCGTCGCCTGCCCGGGCGTAATGGCGCGTTGCGGTTGGTCGAAAACGATTCTTGCACGGTTTTCGGGCAAAGCGTAAATCGTCGCGTTCGCCGGATCGTGACGATAACGCACCTTGACTTCGGCGCGGACGGGTTCGTCAGGCGCGTCGAACGCGACCCAATTAACGCCTTTCGCCGTAAATTCCAGACAATCGAGTTCTTCCTTTTCGCCCGCGATGATCTGATTACGAGCGCGTTCGATCTGCACGACATACAGCGGTTTTTCGTGGGCAATTCCAAGCCCGCGCCGCTGACCGATCGTGTAGCGGTGAATTCCCGTGTGTTCGCCGATTTTTTCGCCTTTCGTGTTGACGATTTCGCCGCCTTCGGGTAATTCGTCCAGACGGTTTTCGTGTTCCAGATAACGGTCAATAAACCCCGAATAATTGCCGTCCGGCACGAAACAGATTTCCTGTGATTCCTGTTTTTCGGCGGTGTAGAGATTCGCTTCACGCGCAATGTCGCGGACTTCCGATTTGAGCATTTCGCCGAGCGGAAACCATGAACGCGAAAGCTGGTCTTGATTTAATTCCCATAAGAAATAGCTCTGATCTTTCCAATGATTACGCCCGCGAAAGAGCCGATAGCGATTTGCTTTTTCATCATACTCGACCCGCGCATAATGTCCCGTCGCAACTTTATCGCAGCCGAGAGTAATCGCCATTTTGTCTAAGGAAGCGAATTTCAAGCGTGAATTGCACGCGACGCACGGAATCGGCGTTTCGCCGCTCAAATAACTTTGCACGAACGGTTCGACGACATCGCGCTCGAAATCTTTTTCGAGATTCAGAACATAAAACGGCATTCCGAGCGTTTCCGCAACGCGCCGCGCATCGTAAACATCGTCGAGCGAACAACAACGCGACGGCAGCGGGTCGCCGTTTTCGTCAACCGAAATGCCGCGCCGCTGATTCCACAATTGCATCGTGAATCCGACGAGTTCGTGTCCTTGTTCCTTTAAAAGTGCCGCCGCGCTTGAAGAATCAACGCCGCCGCTCATTGCTACTGCTATTTTCATTTCTCTAAAAACCTTTGTTACAAAATCAGTATAGCGAAGAAGAGTGAGCATCTGTTTGCTCTAAATATTTCAAAGTAGAATCGTATTCGCTACCGCTCACTATACTGATTTCATACTTTCCAATGCTATTTTCGCCGAAGCGATTTATAATTATAGCAAACGTGCGAAGAATGTTAGAGAAACGATAAATATGAAAAGATGTCCGCAATGTAACAGCGTGTTTGAGGACGCTCTCGGCTACTGCACAAATGACGGCACGCCTCTCTTGGAAGAAACCTTTATTTTGCCGTCGGAAAATTCGCCGGTTGACGCTGAAGAAATCACGGTTATTCATCACGAACCGATTACGATTGACATTTCTTCGGCTCAAAATCCTGTTGCCCCGACCGAACAATTTACTTACCCGCCAATTCCGCCGGTCGAAACGGTCGTCATTGAAAAACGCCGAAGCACGGGAAAATATTTGCTTTTTTTGGTTCTCGGCTTGGTTCTTGGCGGCGGTTTGGTCTTGGCGGCGGTGCTTTTCGGCGTGTATTTATATCAAAATAGAACGCCGCCAACCGAAACTACGGCAAACCGCAACGCGCCGACAAATTCCGCGCAAACGCCTAAAATCACGCCGACTCCGATTACGGCAAGCGCGAAACACGAAAAGCGCACCGATGAATCGGACGATGATTTCAACGGTCGCGTGATAACTCTGAATGCTTACGTTCGTTCGTCGCCGAATCGCAGTGCAAAGGAAGTTGACGTTTTGCCGATTGATGACCGTTTGAACATCGAAGACCGCGAAAACGAAAACAGCCCGTGGTATCGAGTCACCTGCGAACACGGCACGAGCGGCTGGATGCACGGCAACACGATTGAATACACCCGGTAAAATTATTCTGCGAGGAATCGGAATGATTCAAAACGCCGCTTTTGAGCATTTCAAAACCTTCCGCCGCGTATTTTGGAAACCGATTAGCGCGGAACTTCAACCGTTTTGATGATGTCCGAGATTACTGCGTCGGTCGTTGCGCCGTCGAGTTCGGCTTCGGCGCGGAGTGCGAGGCGATGGCGCAGAACGGGTAAGGACACGTCCCGAATGTCGTCAGGCGTGACAAAATCGCGTCCGTGAATTGCCGCCAAAGCCTTTGAACAAAGTAGAAGTGCGACCGAAGCACGCGGGCTTGCGCCGTAGAGAATCATCGGATGACTGCGCGTTTTGCGGATAACTTCGACGATGTATTTTTGCACGCCGGGTTCCATCCGCATCGCCCGAATCTCGGCGCGGCAATGCTGAATCGCACTGACATCGGCGAGCGGCAAAACGTCAATCTGTTCCAAACGGCGCGAATTAAAGCCTTGGTCCCAACGTGCCACGATTTCGAGTTCGGCTTCGGGCGACGGGTAATCAATAATAATTTTGAGCAAAAATCGGTCTAACTGCGCTTCGGGAAGCGGATAAGTTCCTTCGTATTCAATCGGGTTTTCGGTCGCCAAAACCGTGAAAAGCGGCGAGAGCGGATAGCGTTCGCCGTCAATCGTCGTCTGGCGTTCTTCCATCGCTTCAAGCAGCGCGGCTTGCGTTTTCGGCGGCGTGCGGTTGATTTCGTCGGCGAGCAGAATGTCGGTAAAAATCGGACCGTGACGCATCGAAAATTCCGTCGTCTGCATATTGAAAACATTCGTTCCCGTAATGTCGGACGGCATCAGATCGGGCGTGAACTGAATCCGCGAAAACTGTGCGCCGATGATTCGCGCCAGCGTTTTGACCGTCAAAGTCTTTGCCGTGCCGGGAACGCCTTCGATCAGCGCGTGACCTTCGGCGAGAACGGCAACGAGAATTTGTTCGATAGCTTCGTCCTGCCCGACAATGACTTTGCGAAGTTCGTTCAGAATATGTGCAACGGTTGATGGTGTATATGTCAGCATTATTAATTTTGGATTTTAGATTACCTTATGCGAATTTTTTTAGCCATCGGAGATGGCGAAAGCATGTAGCCCGTAGCGTGAACTACGGGAAAAGAACGCAACAAGATTTTTAAGCTATCGTAGATAGTGACAGATTTCTGCCGCCCGACTACGTGGGCTTGAATTGATGAAATACTCCACTCCACAGGCTTACGCCTGTGGCTACACGCCGATACCCGCTACGCGGGCAAAATTCAAATTGCGCGGAAAGTTTATAAAACAAAATCAAATAAAGTTTTTACGGCTAAGATTAAAACTGCTCCGATAAAAATTCGTTTGAGCCAAACATCGCTCAATTTCGTGACGGTGTGTGCGCCGATGTATGCGCCGATGAACATCGTCACCGCTAAAATAAAGCCTAGTTTGTAATCTACTAAACCTTGCCACATAAAGATTAAAGTGGCAATTGCGGACGAAAAAATGTTGATAAGTTTGGTTGACGCAACCGATTCGGTGAACGTCATTCCGAAAAACGCGACGTAAACCGCCGTCAGCATCGTGACATAACCGCCGCTGTAAAGTCCGCCGTAAATGCCGAGTACAAATGTCAAAAAATAAACAAAAAGTGTTTGAAACTTAAACCCGCCCGCTTGCGGCAGGACGGCTTCTGACTTTTTGATTCCCGCATCGCGTTTGACGAGCGTAAAAATCGTTACGGCAATCATCGCTATCGAAACGAGCAGTTTGATGTTTGCGGGCGTAATCAGCAAAACAAGGCACGCGCCGATTGCCGAGGCGACGAGCGTAATAATTATCAAAGGCGTAACTTTTTTCGTGTCAATCGTGCCGCGCCGCAAAAACGGAATCGTCGCGCCGATGTTCATAAAAGTCAGCCCGAACATATTCGTCGCGACCGCGATTTTCGGGTCAATCCCGAACTGAAACATCACGGGAACGGTAATCAGCGAATTGCTGCCCGTGACAACGCCGATAATGCTCGTCAAAAAGAACAAAATGACGAGCAAAATTAAGGCATTCGTTGTCAGCATCGTTTAATTTTAACGCAAAGTCGCCAAGTAGCTAAGACGCTAAGTTTTTTACTTTTTACTTTTTACTTTTTACTTTTCTTCCGTCTTTGCAACCCGAGTTTTTCTTCAATTTCGCGCAGACGTGTCGTCAGGCGCAGAACTTCCTTTTTGTTCGTTTTGTCGCCGTGCATCACGTCTTCGCATTTCTGCATCAGTTGTTCGAGTTCGTTAGCGCTTTCGTCCGGCAGACGCTCGACAATGAGCAGAGCCAAATCCTGTTTCCGCGTTTTCAGAGCATCCACGCCGACGAGCCTTGACACGCGCCGACGAAAATCCGTGTAAATATTTTCAATCGCCAAATCATAGCCTTTTGTCCGCTGTTGAAGTTCAGCCATCGCCGAAACATATTCGAGTTTTGAAAGCCGATTAGGTTCGGATTCGGGAACGGCTCGCGCAAAACGACGGCTCTGCGAAAGAAAAATCAGCCCGAGAATCAAGGCTAGTTGAAGAAAAATCGGAATCACGGGCGTTCCCGCGAAAAAGCGGAAAAGTTGATTATTATTCGTCCCGTAGCCTTGATGATATTCGTCAAACGCGATGATTCCATCGCCTGAAGCAACGACATTAATTGCCAGTTGCGCGTTGTCAACGATATTTATTCCGCCGTTTGCGACGATATACGGATCGCTCAGAAAGACGATTTGCCCTGCACCGTAAGGCACATCAACCAGAATATTTCTGCCGTCCGTATTCAAATGCACGACCGGCGCGGAAAGCTCGGTCGTTTCATATTTTCCGTCTGATTTGGTAATCGGCGCAGGCGTATTTTTGACAATAACTTTGTCAATTTTTACATTGCCGTTAACGATTTTGTTAATCTCACTTCTTCCTCCGCCAGCGTCCGAACCGTGACCGCTTCCCGACCCCGAACTGCTCCCGAGTCCATCAAATTCTTCTTCATCAAAATCCGCCGTCGAGTTGCTGTTTGCCGTCGGAAAAGATTTCGGCGGCGGGGAATATTTCGGCGTGGCTTTTGAAAAAGTCGGAAACGGCGTGGCTTTTGATGTCCGGCGGTTTGTTTTATTTTCAATCTCTTCGCCCGACAAATGCTCGAAACTTATCGAAGTTGCAAACGCGGAAGTCTGCACGCCGTTGATGCCTTTTGTGTAAATCGTCGGCTGAATCGGCTTTGCGGCGCGGATGCCCGTTGTCATTTGTTTTTGGTCGGAAGCATCGGTCGTAAAATACGGCTGTTGAATAGTCGTATTGAAAAAAACATTCCAGTTCGCGGTGGTTTTAACCAATTCCGCTATCGGCTCGCGGTCAATGATAACGAGCTTTCCACCCTCCGAAACCCAGCGCAAAATTTGCGTCGCGTCTTCCGGGCTGATTTCCTGCCGCGTCTTCCCGATAATCACAAAAGTCGCGGGTTTGTTTTTATTGTTAAGCAAAAGCTCGGCGGGCGCGTCCTGCCAACGCACGGGTTTTCTGCCCGTTTCCGTCAACAAATCAAAAAAAGCGCGCGTTCCGGTCGCGCCCGTGTTATACGTCGAACGATTCGGAAAAAGCTCGCTGTCCAACTCCTTTTCCTTCTGCGTGTAGGAAACGGCGTTCAGCCCGATCAAAATGATAATCAGGACGGCTAAACCTAAAATTATGAAGAGTTTTTGCTTCATTGTTCCAAATTCCAAATTCCAGATTTCAGATTCCAAATTAAGCATTCAATCTGGAATTTGGAATCTGAAATCTGGAATTAACCTTGCTCATTACTTACTGCCTTTTGATAAGTCTGCTTAAATTCGTTCCAATCCGCTTCGTCTGCGTTGTCGAAACCATACCAATGACGCTCGAAACTTGTGGTTAAGCCGTTCATATTTTGATAAAGCTCGCCTTTTTTTCGCACGTCGCGCAAATAATCGCGGTTGGTTTTATGCTGTGCGAGACCGATGATTTTGCGGTCGCTCAATTCGCATAAAAGCGCGATGTAGCCTTTGCGAATCGCGCCGCGCAGATTTCCGCTTCGTGCCATTGCTTCGGCTTCGTCAAAAAGCGTCTGCGCGTCTTCGTCCGCCGTAAGTTTTTCGCCCAAAATAACGCGCTCTTCTTTTTCTTTCTTTTCGCGGCGGCGGAATCGGTCGGCAAAAAACGGCGCGAAACGATAAATCAGAAACGCGATAAAGCCCAAAACCAGCGCGTATAAAAGCATCTGCAAACCAAACGAAATTGATTGAAAATCTTGCGGCGCACTTTCGGGAATATTCGGGCGCGGAAACTTTTCGTTAAACCAATCGCGGATTTTTTTCTGTAGCCGCTGAAACCAGCTTTCCTGTTGTTGGACGGGTTTTTGGTATTCTTCGCGGCGCAGAATTTCGGCGAGTTTTTGCTTATCCTCGTCCTTTGAACGATTTGAAAGCGCGGGTTTTTCGAGTTGAGCGATTTTATTTTCAATCGCCGAAAGACGTTCGCTGATTTCCGTCAGAATCAGACGGCGTTTTGTCCAATCGTTGGTTTCTTCTTCAAAAGCCTTGAGTTTGGCTTCGAGCCATTGATTGCCCGTTTCGACCAAACTTCCTTCCCATTCGACTTTCTCCGTCGCGGGCAGAGCTTTACGCAGTTCGGCAAGAATTTCGCGCTCGTATTCGATGTCCGTCAAATCGCTGTCGTCCAAAACCTCGTCAACATAATCAATCAATTCGGCGGTAAAATCTCCGGCAGATTTGACGCTCGTGCGATATTCGGCAAGCGTTTCGGCAAAACCGTGAACGGGCAAAACCAGCAAACAAAACAAGCCGACTGCCAAAAGTTTTTGGACAAATTCAGAACTTTTTAACTTTTTATGTAATCTCATAAAACAGTTCGGAAAATTTAAGTTTTGAACTAAAAGAAATTCCGTTTGAAATTCTTAACCCCTCATTAAAAGAAAAAATCGTCATCGCCGGGAGCGCACGCATCCCTGCGTGCTAGGTCGCGCTTCGCGGCATAAAAGAGTTTAGCGATATTCAACTTGAATTTACGCCGAGTTTTTTGAACGCCGAGCGTTCAGCACGCAGGGATGCGTGCGCTCCCGGCGAACAAAGTTTTTCCGATAAAACAATTTTCAAAGCACTATTTTCAGTTCACTACAAAAATCTAATCCAAGCCGAGCATCGAGTGCGGCGATTTTTTCTTCGGCAACGACTGAATCGTCGGCGTTTGATTATTCGCCATCTGCGTTTGATTATTCGCCATATAAGTTTTCTCCGACAAAGCCGGTTGTAAAGGACTGATAAATTCACCCGGAACTGCCGGAATTTCGCCCAAACGCCGCGCCGCCAGAAGTTCGATGTCGTAGCCTTCGTGCCTGACGCGTTCGTCAATGTAAAGCAGACACAAACCAATCATCCAAACGGGCATCAGCAAAATCAAACTCGCCTGCCCGAGAAATTGACTGGCAATTTCATACCACGCCGGAATCATATCGGAGCTATTAAGATTAAAAATCTGCACGCCTTCCGCCCACGCATACCAACCGAGCGGCACATAAAAGAGCGCGAGTGCCGAATAAATCGCCAATAAAGTAAAGACAACGAGCGCGTAAAGCCGTTTGACGTTGCTTTTGGCAAGCGACGCGCTTCTGCCCATCGCTGCAAAAACTCCTTGCCCTTCGACCAGCATCACCTGCGGAACATACGCGAAATTTGCCGCGATCAAAAAGAAAAGCCAGCCCGTGCCGAAGGTGATTGCCAAAACCAATGCAATCGAAATCATTGTGGCGATAAACGGCGAAAAACTAAATGCGACGATGACAAGAGAAACCGCGATAAGTGCCACCAACCAACCGATGGCAAAAATAGCCAAGCCGATAAAACCGAGAATCACCGTAATCAGTGTCGAAGCCGCAAACAACCCGAAAACGCGCGATTTAACATTGCGATAAGTTTCCCGAAATGTTATCGGTTCACCGAAAAGCAGATGGCGGACAAAATTGCGCGATGCGCCGCCCATCACCGTAAAAGTCGTCACCGCTTCGACCAGAAAGATAAAAAGACTGCCGAGCGACAAAAACCAGTAATAAAACATTGTTTCGCCCGGATTGTTGACCATATCAACATTGAAAAGACTTCGGGCAAGCATTCTCCACGCGACGGAAATCAGCGTTCCGACCAAGATCGGCGGCGCGGCAATCCAGATAAATGTCCAGAAGTTTTTACGGTAAAACCGCACGGCGCGGTCAATTAAATCTCCTGCCCCGAGCGGCGCAAGCGAAAGCTGAGAATTGGAGGCGGTCAGGTTGTCCATCGTTTCATCAAATTTGCCATAGTATAGCTTTTTTCACCTGTTTTGGTAAGGTTAAAAAATAAAAAAGTCCGCCGATTTTACAACCGACGGACTGTGAAATGGCTTTGATGCCGAATTTTATGAAGTTGATTTTAGAATACTAACTTCACCTGGTAACGAATAGTCCGACCGCCGCCGCTTGTGTTAATCGTATCAGGATTAAGGAAAAATCCTTGCGTTTGGCTGTTGGCAGCACTGGTAATAGTGCCTGCGGAAGGAAAGTTCGGATGATTAAATGCGTTAAAGAGTTCGATTCGACCCTCAAAAAACATTCGCTCGCCGAAAAGTCTTGTCCGTTTAAGCAGAGTTAAATTAGTATTGAAAACCGACGGTGACCGCTCGGTATTTCGTCCCAAATTACCGACTCTAATAACGCTCCCGCTGGCACCGGCAACATAAGCCGGATTTACGATAAATTCTGCTGTAAGAGGATCAATCGGCGCAAAAGTCAGCGGCTGTCCGGCGGCATTACGCGTTAGCACGATTTCCGGATTGATATATCCGGTAATTGCATTGGTGGTCGGATTAACGACCGGCACCGCGCGAACTCCTCTTTGTCCGAGTGGGTTATAAGTCGGGCGATCATTGTTGCCGCCAATACCGTCCGCGTCAAGGAGATTTAGGACAGTAAACGGCACACCTGATTCAAACGTGGTGACACCGCTAAGCTGAAAGCCTCCAAGAATTCTTCCAATAGCTCCGCGCTGTTCCTTAAAATACGGCGACTCCATAACATATGTTAATGCGACGCGATGAGTTCTATCATCTACGGAAAGTCCTCGTTCAAGAGCCTGTCCGCCAAAGATTGACGGAATTGCCGAAACAGAAGTTGCCGATCCAGCAAGTCCGACTGCAAACACTTCATCCGCGTTGTTGATGTTTTTCGAGAAGGTATAAGAACCGGTAACCAAGAAATTGTTGGCAAACCGCCGACGAACTTCTAATTGTCCCGAATTATAACTGGAACTGCCGCCATTTGTGCGAACCGTTCGTGCGCCTTGAATGTTGTCCAACCTGTTCGTTAACCCGGTAGTAACTCCTGCCGGAGTAACGCGCAGTTCAGGTCGGACGAGCGGATTTGCGTCTTCGTTGATAAAGAGCTTTGTTCCTTTTGAACCGACATACGACAATTCCATCACCACATTAAATGGCAATTCACGCTGAAATCCCAGCGACCATCTTTGATAATAGGGATTTACCAAATTTGGAGAAATCAATGTTTGAGCACTTACCGGTGAGATAGTAGCCGATGTTGGAAACAAACTACTGAAATTACCTAAACCGCGTGGATTTGCTGTGGTAACGGTGGAATTAATGAGAAAAGCGACTTGATTGGGAGAGGAAGCCGCAGCGTTCGATGCGATGTTGTTAAAAAACGAATCGTAGCCAAGATTATAACCGGCGCGAATCACCGATTTTTTTTCACCGAAGATAAATCCGCCGATTCCGCTTTCAAAAGACGGGGAATAAGCAAATCCGACCGACGGGGCAAAGTTGTTCTTATCTTTTTGCACCTTATTAGGTTGACTGAAAGGTCCGGTTCGGGTTATCGGATCAACATTGAACAGACCTGTAAAAGCAGGTGTGCGCAGCGTGTTGAAAGGAACTCCGAAATATTCATATCGTAGCCCCATTGTTAAAGTTAAATCATCAGTAAACTTCCAGCGATCTTGACCGAACACAGCAATGCGATGCAGGTTAGGATAATATGTAGGGTCGCCGAAAACGCGATTAACACTTCCACTAGCACCGCCAAAATTGTCAATAAAATTAGCTAACCCGGTAAAATTGGTTGTTGCACTATAGTTTATCGTTCCGCGAATATCGGCGGGAGCAAGCTGTCTGGAGATTTGTCTCAGGTAATCGCCGCCTACGCGAAATGTGTGGTCGCCGGTAATATATGTTAGCGTGTCTTGAACCTGGTAGTTATTTGCTACTCGACCTTGCGGGATGTTTGTCGGCGCACCGACTGAAGTCAGTCCGGCAACCGCTATAGTCGCCTGTGTTGATGCCGGACCGGCAGGGTCGGCGAGTGGAAAGGTTAATGCGATGCGATTGTAGGCAAGTCGTAACTCGTTAGTCATCGAACTTGAAAATATATGCGTTTCGGCAATTAGAAAATTGCGATAAACATTCGCTTGGTTTGAATCGAAACCCTCAAAATTTACTGTAGATAAAGGAGAATTTGTCAAATCTTGCAAGAAACGCAATGAAAGCTGGTCTTTTTCGCCCAATTTATGATCCGTGCGAATCTGAAACTGCTTAGTAGTTGCCGTATTTGTAAAAGTTCGGAAGAAAGATCCGACAGCTACCGAGCCGCGAACCGGAGTTGTACTATTTAGTGGATCAATTGATACTGCCGGTCTGTCTGCGGTTGGCGCGATTGTATTGGCAGTCAACGCCAGATATTCTGCCAGACGCGGATTTACTCCGACAAACTGTTGCAGTGTCGCGCGACCGGCAGCTGTTGGAACAACTAATGTTACCGAACCTCCCGGCGAACGAAAGCGATTTTCCAAATATGCGACGAAAAAGAAGTTTTTGTCGCGGCTTCCGAAAATCGGAACGCCTTCACCAAAGTTTGGCAGGAAAAGCGGACCGCCGAAAGTACCCGAATAAACTTTCTCATCATTAAACAAAGGTCTTCCTAAACGAAGCACCGCCGGATTACGCGATTGCAGACTGGTAATCGCATCATCCGTGCTGGTATCGTATTGAAAAGCGAGTGTTCCTCTAAAATCCTTCGTTCCGGAGCGGGTAATAACATTGACAATCGCCCCGCCGGCGCGACCAAACTCCGAATCATAATTTGCGGTTTGTACCGAAACTTCTTGAACGGCATCGCGGTTAGTTATTTGAAAGCCTTGTCCGGCGACAGAAATATCGTTGTTTTCCGTTCCGTCAATAAGAAAATTATTCGAGCGACCGCGAGCACCGTTTACTGAAAAAGTACCGACACCAACGCCTGTCCGATTTGTAACAATACCCGGCAATGTTAGTGCTAAAGCAGTCGGGTTTGCGCCGACAGGCAAGTCGGTAATTTGTCTCGTAGAAATATTACCACCGCGTACAGGAGCTTCCGTTTGAAGCGTTTCGCCGCCATCTGCAGTGACTTCAACAACAACTTTCTGATCACCAACCTGCAAATTGGCATCAACTGCAATAGTTTGATTAGCGATTACCGAAATTCCACTTTTGACGGCAGTAGTGAAACTGGGTGCGCTGATTTGAACGCTATATGTTCCGAGATCAACCGCGTCAAAGCGATAAAATCCTTCACTATTTGTAACGGCTGTGCGTTCGACCGAAGTATCGGTGTTTGTTAATTTTACTTCTGCTCCCGGAACTACCGATCCGTTCGCGTCCGTGACAGTGCCGCTAACGACACCTCGACTTGTTTGTGCATTGACCGATGAAATAATAAAAATCATCAACGCCAATGCAAACATAATTCTTTTCATGCTGCTCCTCCAAAGTTCTTAAAAAATTGTTCTATTAATGATGACGGATTAAAGCAAAATTCTTGTTACAATTCTTATGCCACAGTAATTAATAATATGAAACGTCAATTATTTGACCACTTAGCAAAAGGAAATGAACCATTTTGTTTAAAGTATGGGTTCGTTTTTACGAAATTTTGAATTTGTATGTAAATTTTTGTAAAGATTACGAACTTGCCGAAATGTTATAAGTTTCAATTTCACGGAACGATTAGTTGAGTTACTCATTTCTTTTCGGTAATTGTTTAACTCTGTCTTTTCTCATTCCATATCGTAATCCTTGGGGGAAAAAAAGTCCGGCGGTTTTGCTCCGCCGGACTTTTCCAAAGGTTCTTCTTAAACAGATGTGTAACTAAAAGTTTAAGCGGGCTCCGAATTGAAGCGAACGCGATTCGCGGGTGTCAGTATATCTTCCGAAATCAGTACTGTTAAGATTCAAATTAACAGTTGTGAACTGCGTTTTATTCAATAAATTAAAGGCTTCAAAACGCAATTCGAGATTATTTCTTTCACTAAACAATTTGGTTTTTTTGGTCAGAATTGCATCCCAATTGTTAATCGGATTGTTTAAGCGAAATTGATTACGTCCTGACGTTCCACGTCTGCCTCTTCCACCGCACAAAGCAAAATTTGTGCCGCAATTAGCAATCGCAAAGGCATTTCTATTAAACGCTCTGCGGTCGTTCTCCTGCGGATTCAGTTGAGTATATTGCTCTGTCCCAAGATCGGCAAAATTGAGTAACGCACCGCCTGTTCCATCAATATCTATCGTGTTTCCAACACTAAAAAGTCGTCCCGACTGGTAAGTATAAATACCGCCGAGGCTCCAACCGTCAAGAACTCTCTTCACAAAACCGCTGGTCTTATTAAAGAAAGGTATCTCATAGATGAAACTCCCGACTAAACGATGTGGAACATCCTCTTCCGAAAGTCCCCTGCCGGCACGTCTGTCCAACAAGTCCAATTGACCGCGTTGTGAATCAGAATCATTGATTGATTTTGAGTAAGTATATCCTAACTGAAACAGTAATCCATTATCGCTAAATCGCTTTTGCAGATTTACCTGGAAAGCATCGTATGTTGAATTACCGCCGGCTGTTAATTGCGTTAAACCCAAACGAATGTCGTCGTTCAAACGACGCGTATTAGAATTGCCCGTCGTTGGCGCGGGAGTAACTTCGGGACGCAATGATGCAGACAAAAATGTTCCCAATGCAGGATTGATTTGCTCACGAACATAGAGTTTTCTGCCGCGATTACCAACATAACTTAAGCCAATAATATAGTCGTTTGCAAAACCACGTTCTAATGTAATGTTAAATTGCGTAGTTTGCGGTGTCTTAAGATTCGGATCAATCGGTTGTGAAAACTGCGTCAGAATTGTCGGAATCGTGAACTGACTTGCTGCAAACGGATTTGAGATTTGTCCCTGATTTCCACCATAAATAGGAAAAGGATCGGGAGCAAAAGGGTTTGCTAAAGTTCCGCTTGCCGGAAAGAAGAACGCATTTGTTCCGTTAAAGCCCGGTGCAGACAACTGTTGTAACGCCGTATCTCCGATAATCGCTCCGTAAAACAAACCGAATCCGGCGCGAATCACCGTTTGATTTTCCCCCAAAAGTGTTTTCAATATCCCGTTTGACGGATTGAACGCATAGGCAAGTCCGACGCGGGGAGCAAAGTTATTCTTGTCAGGCGCAACTCCTCCGACAGGAACTGTTCCTCCCAAAACATTGTCCGGATCTCCAACAAAAACCAACCCTCTGGGAAGTCTGCCCGCAGGTACAATTAATTGACCTTCGGGAGTACGAAGTTGCCCTGTAGCCAATCGTTGAGAGGTTGAGCCGGGGCGATAGTAAGCAACTCGATTTAACTTGTCTATGAGCGGAGAGTTATATTCATAACGTACGCCATATGACAATGTTAAGCCGCTGATTGCCTGCCAGGTATCTTGCCCGAAGATTGCCGCGGCTTTCTGTCTGTAGTCTCTTGCACCAGCCGCTCCAAACTGAATAGCTGCCGGCGTGTTACCAATCAAGAAATCGGCAAAATCATTGCCGGTTGTGTTTGTAATGCCGGAAAGTCCGACGGCTGAATAGCTGATCAACGCCTGATTGATGAAAAGAAAATCGGTGTCTTGTTTATATTGGGTTGCGTCAAAACCAAATTTCATACGGTGTGATCCGACAATCCAGCTGATAGAATCTTGAAATTGAATATTTTCAGTAATCCGTCTTTGAGGTCCTTGAATAGAATTACCCAAAGTAATCCCACGATCTAGAAGACGAATCTGTGGTGGTCCGGCAAATTCACCGTTAGCAACGAAGTTAGCTGTAAACCCGATTTGACTGGGAGTAGTGGTGTTAACGGGTGCTACGCCGGGTTGTTTATTTTTTGAATAACTCACCAAAAAAGAATTTACTAGATTAGATGAAATCACATATGTATATCTGCCGACATAGTTTCGTGTTTTGCGTAAATCGGAAGCCGCAAACCCCGGAACATTTGCTCCGCCGAATGCAAAAGGAGAAAAAACATCAGAATCAAAATAATTGAAAGTAAAGTTCAAAATATGGTTCTGGGTTATATTGTGGTCAAGCCGGGTGGTAAAGAAATTATTTTTCGTAATTTGATTAGCCGATACTTGAGATTGTCCCCCGGAAGTGGGTGCCGGCAAAAAGTCTAAATAATATCTGGCAATTGGAGAAATCCGATTGCTTGGAATAGTGTTGTTTGGAAACGGCAACCCCGTCGCCGGGTCAGTAATTGCCGTGTTGAAAATACCGGTTCTTTCATTTTGTGTCGGCAAACTCGGCAGCGTCTGTGATTGACCAAAAACTTGGTAGCGACGCTCAAAATCAACAAAAAAGAAACTTTTGTTTTTCCCATCGTAAACGAAAGGAACACCTTCTCCGAAGTTCAAGAAATAAATCGGTCCGCCGATATTAAATCCATATTCTTTGCGATCAAATTTGCGAAGCAATTTATCAGCAGAAGTGGTATTTGGAGGCGGCAGTGCTTTATCAAGAAAACGAGCCGCAGAAAGATTGGTGGGACGATAGAAGAAGCGTCCGTTTCCATGAAATTCATTCGTTCCCGATTTTGTTACGACGTTAATGACAGCACCGGTGTTACGACCAAACTCCGCTTCAAAATTTGAAGTTAAGAGGCGAAATTCTTGAACCGCATCCGGACGCGGTTGAGCTCCGATGGTACCGCCAACCGCGACTTCGTTGTTATTACCGCCATCCAACGTAACATTGTTTTCAACACCACGCTGTCCGTTAACACGAATGCCAATACCATTACCAAAACCGCCCGCCGCTCCTGTAGTGCCGGGTTGCAACAACGCCAAATCCAATACATTACGACCATTTAGCGGCAGACCTTCGACTCGCCGACGGTCAACGGTTGTTCCGAGCGCGGCTGACTCACGGTCAATCAACTGAGTTGACGCAGTAACGGTAACTTCAGTTGTTATCTGACCTGTTGATAAACCAATATCTAAAACCAGATTGCGATTAGGTTCAACTTTGACATTGGTCAATTTGTATTCAGCAAAATTTTGAGCCGTGACAATCAAGTTATATGTTGCCGGTTCAATCTCCGTAAATTGATAATTTCCGTCTTCGTTAGTCTGCACAGAACGAACTTCCGTTCCTTTTTGAATATCTACTAAACGAACGGTTGCATTTGGAACGATCGCCTGATTCGTGTCAGAAACCGTTCCTCGAATTGTGCCTCTTGTGCCTTGTGCAAAAATGTTAAGTCCTGCTATTGCCATAAGTGCAAAAAACAAAAACATTTTCCCAAAACAATCCATATTTTTTTTTGTTCTATTCATAGAGCCCCCCATTTTTTTGGTAAAATTACGATTTATTTTTAAAGGTGTAAAACCAGTACTATCTTCTAAACTATCGTTGAGGTGGCAAGTTTTATGCCAAAAACAATAATTACCTGCACTTAAAATTTTTTAATAAGCAGCTTACTAAAAAAAGCTAAGGATTTATGCAAATTTATTAGTGGATTAGAATGCTGAGAAGCGCAAATTCAAGTATGGTCGAAAATTTGAACTTTAAGGACCCGTTTATAAATTCTTGGATAAAATTCAAAAAAAAGGATGAACTGCGAAATTTTAAGAACGTGCCGGAATGTTATAAGTTTTGATTTTCGAGTTTAATGTGGTCGCATTTAATCCTAAAAGCCGCGCCGCTCTTGATTGATGTCCGCCGGTTTGGTCAAGCGCACGGCGAATCAAATCTATCTCGAATTTTTTGACTTCATCGTAAAAATTTACGCCGCGTGAAATGTCAATGTCAGCCGAAAATCCTTCGGTGCTTCTCATCATTTCAAAGGCGAGTTCGGGATTGCGGACTTCGGGACGCAAACATTCGACCGTGATTTCGTCGGTCGGCGCAATCACGATGGCGCGTTCGATGATGTTTTCGAGTTCGCGGACATTTCCCGGATAATAATAATTTTCGAGTAGTGAAAGCACTTCGGGCGAAAGATTGTCTGAAATATCACGCCCGTTTTCGTTGCTGTATTTGCGGATAAAAAATTGCGCGAGCGGCAGAACATCTTCGCGGCGGTCGCGCAGCGGCGGAAGTTCGAGCGGCACGACCGACAGGCGATAATACAAATCTTCGCGGAAAGTTCCGTTGCGGACGGCTTCTTTCAAATCAACATTCGTCGCGGCGATGATTCGCACATCAACCTTGACCGGAGTCGTTTCGCCGAGCGGCGTAAATTCGCGTTCCTGTATGACGCGGAGCAGACGAACCTGCGTTTCGGGACGCAAATCGCCGATTTCATCAAGAAAGATCGAACCGCCGTCGGCAACTTCAAACAAACCTTTTTTCGCGGCGACCGCGCCCGTGAATGCGCCTTTCGTATGTCCGAAAAGTTCGCTTTCCAATAATTCCGACGGAATGTTGGAACAATTAACGGGAACAAAGGGCTGGTCGGCACGCGGACTCGATTCGTGAATCGCTTTTGCGACGAGTTCTTTGCCGGTTCCCGATTCGCCCGTAATCAAAACGGTCGAACGCGCCGGAGCAACACGGTCAACGAGGCGAAAAACATTTTCCATAATCTCGGAACGACCGATAAAGCCTTCGCGTTTGACCGAGCGCGTCATTGCCTGACGCAAAACGACGCGTTCTTCTTCCTTGCGTTGCGTCTTGATTCCGCGTGCGACGAGCGCGAGAATCTGTTCATTTTGAAACGGTTTGCGAATAATTCCGGTCGCGCCTTTTTCCCACGCCGAAATCGCCGTGTCGAATGTCGCATAAGCCGTAATCATCAAAACGTAAGCGTTTGCGTCCATTTTGATGATTTCCTGCAACGCCGTCAGTCCGCCCATTCCGGGCATCGAAACGTCCATCAAAACGACATCATAAGGTTTCTGTGCATAAAGTTCGATAGCTTCTTCGCCCGTTTTCGCCAAATCAACTTTATAGCCCGCGCCGGAAAGAATCGTTTCCAGCACGTCGCGCATTATTTCTTCATCATCACAAATTAAAATCAAACCTTTTTTCGCCATAAGTATCTGAATATACCAAAATTCTCGCTAAATTTTTAACGCAAAGACGCAGAGCAGCAAAGACGCAAAGAAAAGCCGCAGAGTACCAAAATCATTGCGCCTTCGCGTCTTTGCGTCTTTGCGTTAAAATCCATTCAATGATTTACGACAAATTCGCCAAAGGCTACGACCAAGCATTTGCGCCGTTCGAGAGAAAATTTCTTTCAAAATGGCGCGAAGAAACTTTGTCGTATTTGCCCGAAAACTCGAAAATTCTCGAAATCGGCGCGGGAACGGGCGCGAATTTCAAGTTTTATCCGAACTCGGAATGCGCCGTCGCTTCGGAAATCTCAATCAAAATGCTTGAAATTGCGCGGAACAAAAAGAATGAAATCAGGCTTGTTCAAAACGATGCCGAAACTTTGCCGTTTGCCGCAAATTCCTTTGATGCCGCTTTTGCGACTTTGGTTTTTTGTTCGATTCCGAAACCTGAAAAGGCTTTTACCGAACTTCAAAGAGTTATCAAACCAAACGGCAAAATTATTCTGTTAGAACACGTTCGCCCGAACGGTTTACCCGGCTTTCTGTTTGATTTTCTCAATATTTTTACGGTCGCGTTAATTGAAGATCATTTTAACCGTCAAACAGCAAAGCTCGCCGAAAGCGCGGGTTTGAAAGTTTTAGAAGTCAAAGAAAAAGCCTTCGGCATCGTCAATTTGATTGTCTGCCAAAACGATAAAAAAGGCTGAATCGTCAAATTTGACGATTCAGCCTTTAAATTGAGTTTTTACGTTCTTACGGAACGAAAGCAGATGGAACGGGTTGGTCGCCGTTCACTCCGAAGGCTGCGATGAGCAAGCCTTGGGTTGAGCGGTTGATATACCAGGTCGCGGTCGCGGGACGGAAGACTGCCGTGTCTGATTTGCCGTCGCCGTCGTAATCGCCCGGTGCGGCGATGTCGCCCGCCGCGCCGAACGGGACTGCGTAGAAGCTCGCGTCTTCCGATCTCAGGATGAACCATTCGCCCGAACTTGGACGGAAGAAAGCGATGTCGGTTTTGCCGTCG
>JANODL010000057.1:0-65951 GCA_031412675.1 Acidobacteriota bacterium
GCGGGCGGGTTCTTCGCACAACATTTACCCGCCCGCTACCGCAGGCGGTTCTGACCTGTTGAATACGCACAACTTCATTTGAATCGGTATTACTTTAACCACTAATCAACCCCAAATATTACGAGACATTGATTTATTTTCGCCCGGTTCGGCAGTTAAAAATTCTGAAACTCTTTTCCTAAAAAATCCGTCTTAGAGAGTAGTTCAACAAACAAATTAAAGCGGCTGGTAATTCTGAGCCGTTTTCTAAATTTTACAAATGAAAATTATGAAAAAAACTACAACGGTTTTATTTTTGCTATTTTGTCTTTTATTTCAGAGCGTTTCGGCAGTTCACGCCCAATCTGTGCCGAATCAGGAAGATATTTACGCGAAAATCCGCAAAGAAGGGATGGATAATTCGCAAATTATGAAGACGCTTCATTTTTTTACGGATGTTTATGGTCCGCGTTTGACGGGTTCGCCGAATCTGAAAGCGGCAGGGAATTGGGCGGTTTCGCAAATGACGACTTGGGGTTTTGAAAACGCCAAGCTCGAACCGTGGGATTTCGGTCATCCGGGTTGGGTCAACGAACGTGCTTCGGGATTTATCACCGCGCCCGTGCAGGATTCGCTCGTTTTTGAAGTTTTAGCGTGGACTCCGGGAACGAAAAAAGCGGTCAAAGGACAGGCTTTTCAGATGATTATTCCGACGACTACTTTTCCTTTGCCGAATAATCCGAATTTTCAGGCACCGCCGACACAGGCGGAATTGACGGCTTATTTTGAAAGCATTAAAGCACAGGTCAAGGGAAAAATGGTTTTAGTCGGCAAACCCGCCGTGATTCCGGTTAATATCAATCCGCAACCGAAGCGTTTGAACGACGAGGATTTAAAAAAGCGGCTTGACCCGAACACGCCGCAGCAACCGCAACCGAATTTTCAACCGCCGCAATTGCCGCCCACACTTTTGACATTTCAACAGGTCGCCGAGCAGCTCGATCAATTTCTGCTCGACAATAAAGCGGCAGTCAGAATGAACGATGCGGGACGCGAACACGGACAAATCCGTGCTTTCAGTAACCGCAGTTTTGATGTTACGAAAAGCGTTCCGACGGTCGTGATGCGTAATGAAGATTACGGACGTATTTCACGTTTATTGACTGACGGAAGCGCGGTTTCATTAGAATTCGACATCAGAAACCGCGTCATTCCCGAAGGCACGACTTCCTATAACACGGTCGGTGAAATCACGGGAACGGATAAAAAAGACGAAGTGATTATGCTCGGCGGACATCTCGATTCGTGGCACGCGGCGACGGGCGCGACCGACAATGCCGTCGGCTGTGCGATTATGATGGAAGCCGCCCGAATCTTGAAAACTCTCGGCGTAAAACCGCGCCGCACGATTCGGGTTGCGCTTTGGTCGGGCGAAGAACAAGGTTTGTTAGGTTCACTAGCCTACGTCAAACAGCATTTCGGTTCGTTTGAAACGCCGATTCCGGGTTACGAAAAATTCGGCGGCTATTTCAATATTGATTCGGGAACCGGAAAGGCGCGGGGAATGACGGTTTTCGGTCCGCCCGAAGCGGCGACCATTTTGCGCGAAGCCTTAAAGCCTTACGAAGATTTCGGATTTATGGGCGTGTTAAGCTCAAAAAGTCGCGGACTCGGCGGTTCTGACCACACATCATTTAATCAAGCCGGACTTCCGGGCATCGGGGTTTTGCAAGACCCGATCGAATATGGTTCGCACACTTGGCACACGAATCTCGATACATATGAACGAATTATCGAAGACGACGTGAAAAAATCAGCGGTTGTGATTGCTTCGGCGGTTTATGTTCTGGCAATGCGCGACGAGCTTCTGCCGCGTTACAGCAAGGAAGTGATGCCTGCTTTGCCGACACCGCAACCGACTCCGACACCGGCGGCAACTCCGGCTCCGAAAACGAAAAAATAGTATTTGGGAAGAGGAAATGAGCAATCATTTCCTCTTTATTTCGGCGTTACGCAAAAATTAAAGAAAATTTGAAAATTGCGGTTGAAACTTTCCCCTCTAAACTTTTGGTAGTGAACAGAAAGTCAGGCTGTTCGAGATTCTCTCACGGTGACTCAAAAAGAAAAGCGTGGTTCGCCGGGAGCGCACGCATCCTTGCGTGCTACGCCGATTGGAAAGCGGCGTAAAAGCGTTGCTCGATCTTGACTCGGCATTCAGCGCAATGATTCGCGCTCACGCGCTCAGCACGCAAGGATGCGTGCGCTCCCGGCGATGAAAGTTTTTTGTTCCGATAAAGCAATTTTCAAAGCATTACTTTTAGTTCACTACCAAACTTTTAACTATTAACTGAAAAGCAGATGCTAATTTCATTTCAGTTGATAGTTAAAAGGGTGAAGTTAATACTTGAATCCGCGAATTATTCGTAACTCAGAGCCTCGACCGCATCGAGCCGGGCGGCTTTGAGCGCGGGATAAAGTGCGCCGAGAACGCCGCCGATTAAGCCGACGACGGTGGTGATTAAGATGACAAACGGGCTGATTTCGACTTCGAGCGTCATCACTTTCGTTAAAAGAAAACGTAAGATTATCGTCAAAAGAACGCCGCTGACGATTCCGCAAAAGCTGATTAAAATCGCTTCCTGCGCGATTGTCCAAGCGATTGCCGGATTGCTCATTCCGAGCGATTTCATAATGCCGATTTGCCGCGTTCGTTCGGTGACGGTCGTGTACATCGTCAGCAAAATGACGAGTGCGGAAATGACCGCCGCGACACCGATAATCACGTTCAGAAAAACATTGAGCGCGGGAATGCCTTGCATATAAAGCTCTTCGAGTTGCGAGGTGAGCAAAATCTGATTGTTCGGAAATTTGTTTTGGAGTTTTTCGGCAACTTCTTCGGGCTTTGCGCCTTGTTTGATTTTGACGAGAAACGCCGACACTTTGCCATCGCCGCCAAGCTGATTCTGCATCACGGAAAGCGGAATTTTAACCCGCGCACCGGCAGCCGGTTCATACGTTCCGACAATCCTGAACTCGCGTTCCCAGAGATTGATTTTATCGCCGAGCTTGTATTTTTTTTGTTTTTGGAAACCCGTGTCAATAATCGCTTCGTTGTCGGCGGTAGTGATGGCGCGACCTTCGATAATTTTCAAACCCGCGATGGCGGCATATTCGTCAAAATTTACGCCGTCAATCAAACGGCTTCCGGTGTTGTTGTCGGTTGCCGAAACAGAGTTTTGCGCGAGCATCACCGCCGTCTGAACGCCTTCGCTCTGTTCGATTTCGCTTTTCATTGTTGCGGGCAGATTCAGAGCTTCGCCGCCGCTCAGACCAATCGAACCGCCCGCCCGAAAGAAAATTTCCGCGCCGACATTTGCATCGAGCTGGGCGCGTCCGCGCAACGTCCCGTTTGAAAGTCCGACCGTAAAAACGATCAGCAAAACGCCGACGGCAATTCCCAAAACGCTGACAATTGTCCGCGCCGGACGGTGAAGCATATTTGAAAAAACGAGATTTTCCATACTTTTTAGAGTTTCAAGTTACATCGAAACTTGCTTTATCAAAAAACTTTCTTCGCCGGGAGCGCACGCATCCTTGCGTGCCGAGCGCAGAGCGCGAATAAATGCGCTGAAAGTAAAATAGAGAGTGATTATCGCTTTTACGCCGCTTTTTTTATCGTCGTAGCTCGCAAGGAGGGGTGCGCTCCCGGCGATGACGTTACTTTTTTTTCAATAACCCAACAGAATTTTGAACAATTTATGTTCACGGATAAAAAATTTATTTAACAGCCGTCGAAGTATTCGCATTGGCATTCGGATTCGCCGCCGTCTGAGTTTGTGCCGCCGCTTGAATATCTTCTGGTGATTTCCAACCGGCAAGTTTTAATAAATCAACCGCAAAACGAATCGGAATCGCCATATTTGCCGCGTTGCTTTCGGTAAAAACGCCGAAATTTACGCCGATAACTTTGCCCGTCTGACCGAAAACCGGCGCGCCCGAACCGCCTTCCGCCGTTTTCGCGTCGTGGACGATGCGCCGTTGATCTAAATCGGTAATCGTGCCTTGCGTCGTCAGCGGCACGATTTTGCGGTTTTGCGCGAGAAAAGTTATCAAAGCCTGCCGCGAACCGCCGAAACGTGCGTTGATTGATTTCGCTTCGGCATCGTCAACCATTGCCAAAATCCGGTCGGGTCCGTTCGGATAACCCATCGAAACGACCGTCTTGCCGACCGCGACCGCGTCCGAACCCGTATCGAGCGGCAAAACCGGAACATCGGGCGGCAGAAGCGTGGCATCAATCGAAGCTACCGCCAAATCTTCGCGTCCGCCGGTTTGTCTGACTTTGAGGACAAACGGCTGCGGAGAATTCGGAAAGTAAATCACCAGACGCTTGATGCGCGGACGACCGTTTGAGGTACGCATCATTTGTTTGACCATATCGTCTTCGCCCCAAGGCTGTAAAACGTGTCGGTTGGTAATGATATAGCCGCCGCCGACGTGGAAACCCGTGCCGATAAAATCGTATTCAATCGGCGTTCCGTTGCCGTCGGTCGTCAAACCCATCTGTTGCGGAGCTTGCGGAACCTGATCTTCCTGCGGCGAAGGCATCGGTTCATATGGGTCGGGCTGAACGGCTTGCGGATCGGGATAACGCAGGGTTTTACCGTTCGATTTGCTGACCAAATCATAAACGCCGACAATCAGACAAACGCCGTTTCGATAATCACCGTTAATCCGCGGCGCAAGCGAAAAAATATCAAAAACCCGCTGATTGTCTTGTTGGATATTTCCGATTTGGTCGCTGGTTTGATTGAGTTTTTCTTCGAGTTTGCGGACAACTTCATTTTGCTGTTCGGTTTGCTGACGCGCCTGTTTCAGTTCTTTATTAAATGCAAATCCGAGATACAAAATTCCGCCCAGAAATGCGCTGACCAAAACCAGCACGATCAATTTTGTCGTCCAGCTAATCTCGCGTGAAAGCTCGCGGACGAATTCGCGCAAAAACGCTTTGGCATCGTCGCGTTTCGGCGAAACTGCCGATTCGAGCGCGGCAGCTTCGATAAATTGCGCGACGTGCGTTTCGCGGTTGGTCGTAATCATCGCTGATTTCGAGGCGAGCGAGAAAAACGAAAAGCTGATTCCCGTTAAATCCACCGAAATCGTGTCGCCGTCATTGATCGCAATGTAACGCCGCACTGGTTGATTATTGTTGTAAGTCAGTTTTAAGGCTTTATTGAGATTAACGATTCGATAATCGCCTTCGCTCAGTTCGAGTTCAAACCACGTTTCGCCCGTTTCGACCGAACTCGAGTGGATTTGTATGTCATTATCTTCGCCCGTGCCGATACTGATGCGCTCTTCGGAAAAAAATTCCGTGCGCTTTTCCGTGCCGACCGAGATGTGAATGATAATACCTGCCATTATTCGCCAAAAACCAATCTATCAATATACATTATCCGACAGGCGAAATGGTAGCACAAACCATAAGCGAAAATCACTTTTTAAAAGAATTTCTGATGGCAAAAATTTTAAGTTTCAAGTTTCAGGTTTCAAGTTTCAAGTTTGACGATTTTAACCTGAAACGAGAAACTTGAAACTTGAAACTCTGACTTAACAAAATGAGCGAAAGAAAATTTATCGAAGACCGCGAAAAACTCGAAAAACTCGCGCCCGTCGCGACCGCACCAATCAAGCGGCACGTTTTTGTCTGCAACGGAAAATCCTGTTCGGCGGTTGGCAGTGCCGAGGTCAAAGCCGCGTTTGAAAAGCAACTCGAAGAAAGAAACTTGCGTTACGGCAAGGCATCGAAAGGCAGAAATCCGCACGGTGAAGTCGTTTTGACCGATTGCAGTTCGGTCGGATTTTGCTCGATCGGAACCGCCGTTCTGGTTTACCCCGAAGGCGTTTGGTATGCCCAAGTCCGCGAAGAAGACGTTTCCGAAATCATCGAAGAACATCTCGAAAATGGAAGGACGGTCAAAAGATTAGCGTTGATAAATATGACGGAATAAAACTGATAATAAAACTTTGCGGGCTTTTTTAAAAACATCAGTATAGCGAGCGGTAGCAAGTTTGCGTCACTAAAGATTTATTGACGACGCAACAAACTCGCTACCGCTCGCTATAACGATTGCCGACAGATTCGGATTTTCGCTTTAAAATCTGACTTTGATGCCGCCATTAAAAATTCTGCCTTCGGTGTGCGTGTAAATTTCGCTGAAGGTCGGATTTTGATGCGGCGGAAAAACGACTGTGCCGTAACGGCTCTGGCGAACATCGGTCAGGTTTTCGGCGTTGATAAAAAGACTGAATTTGCCGAAGGTTTTTTCGGCAAAAAGTCCGATTTCCGCGAAAGATTTTGTGCGGAAACCGTTGCTCAAAAGCTGACTGCTCGAATAATAGGCTTCAACGCCGGTTTTGAAATTTTCTTCTTTTTCAAAGACGAGAGCCGAGTTGATTCGATGTTTCGCCAAAAGCGGTAAAAACTGATTTCCCGCCAGATATTTCGCCCTGGCATTCGTATATGTGTAGCCGATAAACAGTTTGGCAATGTTATAACCAAACCGCGCATTCGTTTCAAAACCCGCGCTCTTGATCGGCTTGGCGGCGTTTGAAAAACTGTAAATTCCCGCCGAATCGCTTTGCAAAACAAGCGGATTATCAATTTCCGTGTAGAAAAACATCTGATTGAGATTGTAGGAAAATTTCTCGCCGATCGTGTTCCGATAATTAACGTCAAAAGTTCCGCCGACGCTTTTTTCGGCTTCGAGAGTATTGCCAATCGGCAAGACGTTTCGGAAAAGCAGAATTTCCGCGTCTTCCGTGAAAATACTCGGCGTTTTGTAGCCGAAACCAATCCCGACGCGGCTCGTTAAATGGTCGTTGAATTTGTAAAGCAAAGACACGCGAGGCAATGCAAAAGTGCCGTAATCTTTAACAAAGTCGAGCCGCAAACCCGCTTCGAGCGAGAGTTTGTTCGTAATTTCAAAACCGTCCTGCACGAAACCGCCGAACGTCGTCCGCGTTTCGTCGCGTCTGTTCGGATTCGTGTTGTTTTGACTCTCGCGGAATCGGTCGTAAACCGCGTTAAATCCGAAAACGAGCGTGTGATTTTTGATTGGTTTGAAAAACGAAACGTCCGTGTAGGAATTAAATTGCCGACCTTTGAAGCGATAATTCGGAATTTCGATTTGACGATTGTAAACGGCAAGGCTTTGTTTGGCGATCAGCTTGCTTCCGCCCGAAAATTCGCGTTCAAAGTTAAAAGTCGTGATGTTGCGAAACGAATCGTTGTTCTCGAAATATTGATGAAAATCGTCCGCCTGACCGCGAATCGCAAAAATATCGCCGCCTTTGCGGTTTTGGTAAGAAGTTGAATTTCCAACCGTGAAGCGCGTTTTTTCGTCAATCTGAAAGAAAAAACGTGGATTGAGGCTATACGAATTCGTGCGCGGAAGTTCGGTAAAATCGTTGTCGTCCACGTCGTATTCTTTTTGATAATTTGCCGAGCCGAGCAGTGTGTAGCCGAAGCGTTTGAATTTTTGCGACCGAAACACGGAAAAATCCGTGCCGAGCGCGGAAGTTTGATTGAAAATCAACGACGTGACGGGTTTCTCCTGCGGTTCTTTGCTGATAAAATTAACGACTCCGGCAATCGCGCCGCCGCCGTAAAATGTCGCCGAAGGTCCTTTGATAATTTCGACCTGCCGCAAATCGAGCGGCGGAATTTCCAAAATGCTGAGGCTTCCCGAAAATCCGCCGAAAGCGGGAAATCCGTCCTTTAAGATTTGCGTGTATCTGCCGTCAAGCCCTTGAATCCGCACGCTTTGCGTATTCGATGTCGCGGAAGTTTGCTGAACCTGTATGCCCGTGCTTTCGTGCAGAACCATCGAAACATTGCCGGGACGCATATTGATTTTTTCGTCAACTTCTTCCTCGTCAATCGCTTCGACCCGTGTCGGTTCGTCATCAATTTCGCGTCCCGTCCGCGTCGAACTGATGACAACTTCGCCGACTTCGTTGTTGACCTTCAAAAAGACGGTTTTCTCGCCCGAATCCGCGAGCGGAAAGGTCAGTTTCAGTTCAACGGTTTCATAACCCGGTGATGAAATTGCGATTATTTGCGCGCCGTTTGCAATGTTTTTTAGTTCGGTTGCGCCGTTTGCGTCGGTGACAGCGGTGATTTCCGTGTCTTTGACCGCGATATTTGCTTCGGCGACATTTTCTTTGGTTTCTTCGTTTTTGACCGTGATTTTCAGCACATTTTGAGTTTGTGCAAAAACGCCTTGTGCCGCCAAAAAGACGGCAATAAAAAGTATAAATTTATTCATAAAAACTCCTGATTTAACGTCAGTATTGGATAAGCACGGAGCGCAGGCTGCCAGCCTGCCACGCCGCTTGCAGAGCGGTGTCAAAGCCTTCGATGATCGGCAAGTTTGAATGAACTTAGACGTTTCGAGCGTTTTTCAAACGCTGGCAGGCGGGCAGCCTGCGTTCCGTCAGACAAATTTTTATCCAATACTGACGTTGATTTAATTCAATAGAGATTAAAACAACTCCAAAATTTGAAAATGTAACGGGAAAGCCTTTCATCGAAAAAAAGGCGCAATTAGACAATTGAATTAAATTTCGGCGGTTGCCAGATTGAAGTTTTGTAGGTTTGATAATATGGGTTTTGATAGGAAAAATTCGGTCTTGAAATCGCCGCAACCGTTATTTTATTCGTGACGGAAAAGGTTTTGAATTGATAAACGGTCGAAAAATGACAGCACGAACAAATGCAGAACGGCGAACAATTTTCGCTTTCTACCTCTGTTTGTTCGCTGACCTGAATTTGGGCTTGCTCGGAAACTTTATCAACACGCAAATCGGCAATCGCCGTCATTTCTTCGCAAGGCTGAAAGGACAGAAACAAAATGTAAATCGTGAAAATAATGCAGAAAACCTTCATCGAAACTTCTAACTTTATTTTTGAATTTCCGGTAATTTTTTGCAAGTTTGATTGTTTAGGCTTTAGATTTTAGTGAAACAACTACCGCGCTGTCGGTCGTGAAAGCGGAAAGCGTCTGTGACGCGGGACCATTCACAATACTTCCGTTCGCACCGTCAAAACGCGAACCGTGCAGCGGGCAAGCAAGTTGTTTGGTCTTCGCTTCATACGCAAGCGTTCCGCCCTTATGCGTGCATTTTGCCGAAAAAGCCGCAAAACTCGTTTCGCCGTTTCTGATGACGATAATTTTGCCGGATTTCGTGTCAAAAATCTGCGAACCGCCGACTTTGCTCAGAAGGCTTGACGCATCGAGCTTCAAAACCAAATCGTCCGCCATCGTGTCATCTTTTTTTGAATCGTCTTTTTGTCCCTGTGCAGCATTCAAACCCGACAAACTCAAAACCACGCCGCCGGCAATCGCGCTCGCTTTGACCAGAAATTCACGCCGCCCACCGCATTTGTTTTCATAATTGCAATTTTCCATTAATATTTCTCCATATGATGTGAAAAATCTACGCTTAAATCTGTCAATAAGCAATCGAAATTAAATTAATATCAGTTTTTCCGCCGCCAAAAATATTAAAACAAAAAGGCTGCAAGAAAATCCCGCAACCGATTGATTTTTATACTTTATAGAATACTAAGCAATTTCGGCGTTTTAATCGGTTTTCGTGTCAGGCGAAAGAATCATTGATGCCGCCTTCGCCAGTATTTCCGCGCCCAGAATGTTTAACTGCTGTTGATTGCTCAGACTGTTTTCCAGCCCGATGATTAATTTTTCCTCGACTGCCTCGCAAAAAGAATGCTTTGGTTCGGCGGAAAGGGTGGTTTTTATATTTTTGTAAATTTCCTCTTCCTGATTTCGCGCTTTTTGGCTGACTTCTTCGGCGGCGGCTCTAAGCTCTTCGATAAATTTTACCGCGTCCGGTGTTTCGCCCTTAGAATTCGCTTCTACCGCTGTGATGGCGATGTTCAGCAAACCTTCTATCTGTTTGAGCGAAATCGTATTGAGTTCGGCAATGGTTTGACAAAAAAGTTTGATGCACTCTTCATTTTTATTCTCTGAGTCTGTCATTAATTTATTCTCCTGTTTAAAGTGATGATTCCCAAAAAAGTTAAGCCGTTTTCGTCAAAGTTTCCATATCGGGTTTCCAACGCAAAACGGGTTTTCGTGCCGCGGTTGCTTCGTCTAATCTACCGATTCTTGTCGAATGCGGCGCGTCAATGACGAGTTGCGGATTGGTTTGCGCTTCTTCGTTGATGTCTTTCATTGCTTCGATAAACGAATCAAGGTCTTGTCTGCCGACTGATTCGGTCGGTTCGATGAGCATCGCGCCTTCGACGATTAAAGGAAAATAAATCGTCATCGGGTGAAAGCCGTAATCAATCAGACGTTTGGCAATATCGAGCGTGTGAACGCCTTTGCGCGATTGTTTTTTGTGCGAAAAAACGACTTCGTGCATCGGGTCTGAATCGAACGGTTTGTCGAAATCTTCCGCCAGATGATGCGCCAGATAACGGGCGTTCAAAACCGCCGCTTCGGTTGCTTCGCGCAAACCTTCCGCGCCGTGCGTGTAAATGTAAGCAAGTGCGCGAATCATCATTCCGAAATTGCCGTAAAACGCTTTGACGCGACCGATTGATTCGGGACGGTTGAAATCGAGTTTATATGAAATACCAGTCGCTACCGCTTCCTGTTCTGACATTTTAACGATTCGCGGTTTCGGCAAATACGGCGCGAGTTCCGCCGTACAACAGCACGGACCGCAACCCGGACCGCCGCCGCCGTGCGGTGTCGAAAATGTTTTGTGCAAATTAAGGTGAATCACGTCCACGCCCATATCGCCCGGACGCGCAATGCCGACGAGCGCGTTCATATTCGCGCCGTCCATATATACAAGTCCGCCCGCGTCGTGAATAACGCGGCAGATTTCCTGAATGTTTTTCTCGAAAATGCCGACCGTGTTCGGATTCGTGAGCATCAAGCCGGCAACACCGCCTTCGGCGCAAAGTTCTTTCAAATGTTCCAAATCAGTCAAACCTTCGGCGGTTGATTTGATGGTTTTGACCGAAAATCCGGCGAGCGCGGCGGACGCGGGATTTGTCCCGTGCGCCGAATCGGGAATCAACATCACGCGGCGGTTTTTCGATTCCTCGCCATCGCGTTTATCCAAAAATGCACGAATCAGCAGAACGCCCGTCATTTCGCCCTGCGCTCCGGCGGCAGGTTGAAGTGACACGCCCGGAAGTCCGGTGATTTCCGCCAAATCTTCCTGCAATTCGTAAATCAATTTTAACGCGCCTTGCGATTCGGCTTCGGGTGCGAGCGGATGAAGCGTTGCGAGTCCGGCGATGCGCGCAACTTTTTCGTTGAGCCGCGAATTGTATTTCATCGTGCAGGAGCCGAGCGGATACATTCCGAGGTCAATCGAGTAATTCCATGTCGAAATACGCGTAAAATGGCGAATCACGTCAACTTCGGAAACTTCCGGCACGCCTTCGAGATCGTCGGTGCGGCGCAATTCGGCGGGCAAAATGTCGTCGAGATTTGTTTCCTCAACGTCGAGTTTCGGCAAACGATAGCCGACTCTGCCCGTTTGCGAACGGTCGAAAATTAATCCTTCGTTTTGTGTCGGATGCTGTGTAACTTTTTTAATGCTCATAAATTAAATTGCTGTCTGAAAAACTAAAAAATTGCCGTTGAAATGGTGTTTGATTTGGAAAATTCTAAATGAATTCAAGTCATCAAAAACCACATTCATCTTATCAATATTAAATTGATCTTCATCTTCATTGTGCGACGGGAGAATAAAATTCAATGTGTTGTCGGAAATTTCGGGATATTTTTTCGTATTCAAAATATTTCCTTCCGCTTTTACTTCCGTCATAATCCGAAATCGTAACTTAACTGAAGCATTTTCGACATTTCTAACTTTGCTAAAACTTGTCTGCTCGGAAAAAAGCGTTTCCAGAATCGCTTTTGTCTTATCGTCAAATTTTGTCTTTCCGCTTTCCATCGTTTCACGCAAAACCTGACTGAACGATTTGGAAATTAAATCACTAACTTTAATTGTTTCAAAAAAGCTTCCGTGAACCAAAACAATTTTACTATTGTCTTTGCTTCTTCCGCGAATCAGATAAAAAACTTCTCGTTCGGGCAATGCTGAAATATCATCGCCGGCTTCAATCATTTGCCGCAAAACTTCACTATTTTTGCCTTTAAAAATTTTGTCAATTTCTTTCTTTCCGGTTGGAATTGTCGAATTAAAAGATGAAACCGTATAACTTTTGCTGTCTTTTAATTCAACTAATTCGCCGCCTGTGAAAAGTTCATTATCTTTGCAAATTCTAATTGCCAAATCAGGAAATTGTCCGACACGCTTGCACGAAAACAAGTTTTCATCAAAAGCAAAATCATCGAGTTTGACAATGGATTTGAGCGAAGTTTTGTTCTCAACGAGAGTTTTGAAAAAATGATAAATCGAAGAACTCATAAATTATATGAAACCGACGATTGTTTGATTTTCGCAGTTGTTTCAAACGCCGAATACTCTTTTCCCCAAATCTTTCCTAAATTTTCCGTGAAAATATAATCTTTATAGAAATTCTCAACGTCATCGGCAGTTCGTGTATTAGCAATCCGATTTTCTATATTTTCCGTATTCACTTTATCAATTTCAATGTTGATTGAATTTCTGTTTAATTGTTTAGCGACAATTGCCGTTGTTCCCGTTCCTGCAAACGGATCGAGAACAGAATCTCCAACTTTGCTCGAACTCAAAATTATTCGTAAAAGCAACGCAAGCGGTGATTGTTGTTTGTGAAAACGGTCGCCGTTTTCTTTTCTTATCGCTTCATCACCCGCAAAATAGCCGCTTGTCAATTCCCGAATGTCGTCCCAAACATCGGTGACAAACATTCCGTTTTTACGCTCGTATTTGTGATGTTTGAGAAGCGGCGGATTGATTCGCAAACGATTAAAACAGCGCGGACGTTTGCCTTTGGTCGCAAAAACAATCGTTTGAAACGCTTTGCCGAAGCGCATTTGTCCGGGAACGGCGGAAGTCATTTTCTTCCAAATTATCAAATTCTGAAACGTCCAACCCGTTTCACGCAAAACCCGCAAAACTTGCTCCGAGTTTTTCTCGCGCTGCATAAAATAAATCGCGCCGCCGTCAGATGTTTTCTCAAAAATCTGCGAACAAACTTTCCGCATCATTTCCCAATACTCCTTTTCGGGCAAATCGTCATTGTGCGAGGCATAATCTTTCTGCTGATTAAACGGCGGGTCAAGAAAAGTTAAATCAACATTGTTCTCCAAATTCAACAAAATTTGCAGACAATTTCCGAGCAAAACTTTATGCGTCGGGTGCTGTGTAACTTTTTTAATGCTCATAAAATCAGTTTGAAAAAATTTAAGTTCGTAAATATTGAATCGTGTTAATTTTGGACAAATCCTTAAAAGGTCCGTAAGTCCTCACGTTTGTGTAAATCCAAATTCCTGCACATAATAATAATAATACATAAACGGCTTTGACAGTTAAAGCCTTGCCTTCCGAAAGCAAAACATTCAATTCCAGAACAATCAAACACAGAACGACCGGAACGAGCGTGAACGTCAATCTCTCGCCGTAATAACCCATCAGCCAGAAAAAAACTGCGTAAAGCATCAGAATTATCGCAATGATTCCCGCCATTGAACTTCGGTTTGCAGAAACTTCGGTTTGCGAATCTTTAGGCTGAAAAAAGAAATTATAAGTTTTCAGCAGAACAATAGCGACCAGAAAAGCGAAAACCGTCCGATAAACGGAAGTCCAATAAAGCGCGGTAAAAGAAACCAGTTGTTCGTAGAAAGCTGTCGGAGAAATTAGCAATTTATCGAAAATCCAGACAAATTGGCGATACGCGGCGACTTCGTGACTGTAAACCTTGCCGTTGACCGTAATCAAAATCGCTGACCATAAAGCCGCCGGCGCAACAAAAATGAGCGCGGCGGGAATCCATAATTTCGCCGCGTTTTTGAAGGAGAACTTTCCCGAACGGTAAAGCTGTATAAAAATCGCCAACATAATCGCCGGAAGCATTACGAGAAAATTCCCGTAGGTCAGCAGCAATATGCCGCCGAGCAATGCAATCGGAAAGATATTTTTTAGTTTCAATTCATCCGCCAAAACGATTTTCAGACACAAAAAAACACAAAGAAGCGGTGAAAGAATCGTCAGCATTTGCTGATGCGCCGACCAAACCGAAGTTTTGATGACGACGTTTGAAACGAGAAAAACCGCTAGAATATATTTGATAAACTGCGGAAATTTTCCGTCCGTCAAAATATCCGCGATTCGGTCGAAAAGCAAAAGACTCAAAACCAGAATCACGAAATTCAGAAGCATAAAGCCCCAGTAAAACGAATCTGCCAGCAGTTCGTCTTGCGCGGCGATATTTTTCAGCGGAATCACGGAAAAAACGGGCGAAAGAGTATAACCGACCGCCGAAGCGAGAACGACGTAAAGCGGTCTGGTTTGGCGGATTGATTTTTCGTCCAATAATTTTACGGGACTTTTGGCGGTGTCAATATAATCGTAAGAATCGCAGTTGAGCGGAAAAAAACCGATGTTGCCGACTTCGATAAATTTTCCGCAGTATTCTTCATTCGGTCGCGGCGCAAGCAAAAAAAGGAAACAAAGAAACACCGTCAAAGCCGCATAAATCAGCACTTTCCGGCATTTCAAAATTCCTTCTAAAAATCTTCGCATTTATCAAAATCAGCTTTATTTTGTGAGAATAACTTAACTTTTTACGCTCGATTGCAAAACTTCAAAATCGTCGGTTCGCCCTAAATTTCGCATCGCGCTCACCAATTTTTTCGGCGGAACAATCAATTTTCGCGTTTCAAAACTAAGCCAACCGCCGTCGGTCGTCAAACTTGCCGCCAGTTTGCCATCTTCGCGGAAAAATTCGTTGCGAAGTCTGAACCGCATTGCGTCTTCGCTGATTCCCGCGCCTTGAAATGTGATGCGGATTTTGTCGAGCATATACATTTCTTTGTAGTAAGTGATTTCGTCCTTCATAATCACGGGACCGAACCTGAGACGCTGAAATTCGTGGACGGGAAAACCGTTTTCGGCAAAGAAAAACATCCGCACATCAACTGCCAAATCGAGAAAAGATGTGTTGCCGAGATGTCCGTTAAAGTCCACATTCGCCCAACCGACGTGAAAGGTTTTTTCGTAAATTTGACTCATATTTCAGGCTTTCGGCAAACCGTTTTTCGCAATTCCGGCAACGATTTCGCAAAATCGGTCGAGCTCCCAGAGCGTCGTATAAACATTCGGCGTGATGCGGATTCCGGTAAATTCTTCGTGAACGATCGGCGTTGTAAAAATTTTGTGTTTCGCCATCAAATACGAGCCGATTTGCACCGGATCAATGCCTTCGATTTTGAAATTCGCAATCGCGCACGATTGATTGTCGTCAAACGATGTGTTGAAACCGACTTTCGGAATGTCCTTCAATTTGTTCATCCAGTAACGCGACAAAAAACGCAAACGCGCTTCTTTGCGTTTGCCGCCGATGGCGTTATGAAACAAGACGGCTTCGCCGATTGCAAGGCGCATCGCGGCGGAATGCGTGCCGATTTCTTCAAACTTGCGGATGTCGTTTTTGTTCTTGTCTTCGGAAGCCATCAACGCCCAAATACGCGGAATTTTGTCTTTTTTGACATATAACATTCCCGTTCCTTTCGGCGCGTAAAGCCATTTGTGAAGCGATGTTCCAAAGTAATCGCACTGCAAATCGTCGCGCTTGAAATCGAACTGCGCGAAGGAATGTGCGCCGTCAACGATTGTTTCGATTCCTCTGGCGCGAGCCATTTCGCAAACCTTGCGGACGGGATTTATTTGTCCCGTCAGATTGATTTGATGCGACATCAAAATCAGTTTCGTTTTCGGTGTAATAGCGCGTTCAAAAGCCGTCGCAATCTCATCTGTATTTTTCGGTGCAATCGGAATTTTGATGAGATTCAGCTTCAAACCCTCGCGCAATTCGCGTTGTTTTAAGGTTGTCAGCATTCGCGGATAATCCTGCGTGGTTGTCAGAATCTCGTCGCCCGCTTTGAAATCCATTCCCATCAGCAGAATTTCGAGCGATTCGCTGGCATTTCTTGTTATAGCAATCTCTTCCGCCGAACAACCGAAAATCTCTGCTAAACCCGTGCGAATTGTTTCCGATTGCGGCTCTAAAAGCTGCCACATCGTGTATGCGGTCGCGTCTTCCTGCTGCCACGTGTAACGGACAAACGCTTCCGTGACCATGCGCGGCGAAGGCGAAACGCCGCCGTTATTGAGATTGACGATTCCGCGTGTGACCGAAAAACTTTGCTGAATGACCGCCCAAAAATCTTCATCTATTGCAACCTGTTCGGGTGAAAGATGTTCAATTAAACGGGTTTTCGCGTGCAAATCTTCAAACAGCGACGCGACAACGGTTGATGACAAAGCCATCATTCCGAAGCCTTTGCCGACGGACGAAAGAAAATTTCGGCGGTTAACATCAGATTTGAAATATTGGTCTGAACTATTCATTTTAACTTAGTGAAAAAACTACTTTTAAAGCTCCGTCAATTTTTTCTAAATCTGTGTGATTCAATTTGCCGCGAACTTTAACTAATCTTTGCCGATAATCAATCGGACGAGTTTGCAAACAATCTGCGATTGAAGTTTTAATTAAGCCGTTTTCTTTTGTCGGGATAATTTCAATATTTGTTAATATTCTGGCTTTCTTTTCGTTCCATTCAGTAATCGGCACAACTTGTATCACGGGAACACGGGCATTATAAACGTCATTTGTAACTACTATACAAGGACGGGTTTTACCTGTTTCAGAGCCGAGTGTCGGATTAAGATTCGCGTCAATTATCATTCCGCGTTTTATCTCAATCATTAACATTCTCCGCTAATGCAAGTTCTGTAAGCTCTTGCAAATCATTGTCTTCCGCATATATTTCAGCGTAAAGATCAGCGGATTCTTCGAGAGATTTTCGTTCTAAATCTTGGCGCAATCGTTCAAGAGCTTCGTTAACTAAATCCTCTTGTTTTTTGAATCCGTATTGAGAGAATTTTTCTAAAAAATCAGCTTGTTTTTCGTCAATTATTATTGTCTGAATCATATAAAAGCCCCAACTATTAATTTTTAATTGAACGTCAAACTCTTATCGAACACAGGCGTAAAAGCGAGAGCATTTCCGACAAATCAACTAAGTCTTCGGCTTCTTTTTTTTCGGCAGAACTTAATTTTTTGCCTTTATCTTGACGGTCAAGTAAATCTTGAAGCCGTTTATTTACACCTTTCGGCAGCTTAAATTGCTCAACAGAAAATGGCATCTCGATTTTTACTAAGGCTCGTTGAGTCATATCTGCTCCTTATTGATAGAAAATTAGGGTAAATCTCTGCCGCAATAACGGCAAATATTGGCATCGGGTTGAATCATTTCGGCGCAAAACGGACATTGCTTCAAATTACTTCGCCGTTTTGTTAATGCACCGATTATTAAATAAAAAACTATGGCGAGCGGCAAGAATAAAATCATCAAAGCGAGCGCAATAATAACAATTTCTACCGTGCCAAAGTTCATTATCAATTCCTATAAATTCTTCAAACCTTCGACCAAACTGTCAATCTGCGCTTTCGTGTTCGTTTCGGTGACGCAGACGAGAAAATCGTGCGGATTGTCCGAATAATATTTCGACAAAGCGACACCGCCGATAATTTCTTTCTCGGTACGCAAGTTTTCTAAAATCTCTTCAGCCGATTTCGGCGCACGGACGATGAATTCATTGAATGTCGGCGACGAAAAGGGAATCGAGAAACCTTCGATTCCGGCGATTTGTTTTTTCGCGTAAGCCGCTTTTTGCGCGTTTTGAACGGCGACTTCCTGCAAGCCTTTTTTGCCCATCGCTTCCATATAAATCGTCGCGGCAAGGGCAATCAAACCCTGATTCGTACAGATGTTTGAAGTCGCTTTTTCGCGTCGGATATGCTGTTCGCGGGTCGCCAGAGTCAGCACAAAACCGCGATTGCCGTTTTTGTCGTAGGCAATCCCGACAAGTCTGCCGGGCATATTGCGGACGTATTTTTCCTTGCACGCAAAAAGTCCGAGATGCGGTCCGCCGAAGCTCGCGGGAATTCCGAACGATTGACCTTCGGCGACGACAATATCCGCGCCGCATTCGCCCGGCGATTTCAAAAGTCCGAACGAAATCGCTTCCGTCACGACGACGATCAAAAGTGCGCCGACGGCGTGGGCTTTTTCCGCCAAATCCGTCAAATCTTCGACGCATCCGAAAAAGTTCGGCGATTGAATAACGAGCGCGGCGGTTTTATCGTCGAGCTTGTCTAAATCGTGAATGCGTCCCGTTTCCGCGTCAAACGCGACGGTTTCAATCGTCAAATCGCCGTGTTGCGTGTAGGTTCGCGCCACTTCCAGATATTCGGGATGGACGGTTTCGGCAATCACGACCTTATCGCGCCGCGTCACTCTCTGCGCCATCAAAAAGGCTTCCGCCATCGAAGTCGAACCGTCATACATCGAAGCGTTCGCAACGTCCATTCCGGTCAATTGGGCGATCAGCGTTTGAAACTCGAAAATATATTGCAAAGTGCCTTGCGAAATTTCGGGCTGATACGGCGTGTAAGAAGTAAAAAATTCCGAACGCTGAATCAGATGGTCAACAATCGTCGGCGAAAAGTGCGAATAAACGCCCGCGCCGAGAAAGGAAGTTTTCTTTGAAGCGGTATTTTGCGCCGCAAAATCTTCCATTGCCGCGATGACTTCCGATTCTGCGAGCGGTTCGGTAATTTTCAGCGCACGGTTGAGTTGAACGTCCGACGGAATCGAACGAAAAAGTTCGTCAGCCGATTTAAGACCGACGATTTCGAGCATTTCTTCACGCTCTTCGGGTGAATTTGGTATATATCTCATAGATTAGTAGAGAGTGGAGAGTAGAGAGTGGGGAGTTCGGAGTTTTTACTCTCTACTCTCCACTCTCTACTCTTCACTAAGCGTTAGCGGTCAGGTATTCCTCGTATTCTTCCGCCGAAAGCATTCCGTCGGCTTCATTCGGGTTTGCCATCTTGATTTTCAGCATCCAAGCCGCGCCGTATGGATCGTTGTTGGCATCTTCGGGCGTGTCGTTCAGCGCGTCGTTGACTTCGGTCACTTCGCCCGCAACGGGCGTAAAAATTTCGGAAACCGCTTTGACCGATTCGACCGAACCGAATGCCTCGTGCGAACTGAACGTGTCGCCGACCCGCGGCAGATCAACATAGACAACATCGCCTAAGCTGTGCTGTGCAAAATCCGTGATGCCGATTGTCGCCACATCGCCATCAACCAAAACCCATTCGTGGTCTTTGCTGTATCGTAAATTTTCAGGAATGTTATTTGCCATAATTTAGAATTTAATTTTTTGCTTTTTTCTTAAGTAAATATAGAATCCGAGCCAGTTTCTTCGGTCGCATAAGATTCGAGATAACCGCAATTAGCGCAACGAAAAGTTTTTACTCCAAATTTCTCTTTACCTTTAATCTTGAGCCCCGACCAAAAAGATTTGACCGGTTCGCCTTCAACCCATGTATTGACTGTTCCCGTGTTGTAATGTGCGCGGTCGAGAATAAAACCTTCTTCCATCAGACCTTCGCATCGCAAACAATTTATCACCGGTTGATTCATCATAAGTTTTATGATTTTTCTCGCTTGTAAAACGGAGTCGGAACTACGACAGCCGCTAATTTCTTACCTCTCACATCAATTGTAATTTCTTGCCCCGTTTTTGCAAATTCGGTCGGAACGAAAGCTAAACCGATATTCTTTTTCAAGTATGGCGCAGGACTGCCCGACGAAACATAACCGACTTTTTCGTCGCCGATATAAACGTCCATTTCGTCACGCGCAATGCCTCTGTCAACCATTTCAAAGCCGACGAGCTTTTTCTTCAAGCCTTTTTCTTTTAATTCGGCTAGATGCTCGCGCCCCGTAAATTCGCCTTTGTTAATTTTGCAAATCCAACCGAGTCCCGCTTCGAGCGGCGAAATTTCATCGCTTAATTCGTGTCCGTAAAGCGACATTGCGGATTCGAGCCGCAGAGTATTTCGCGCCGCCAAACCGCACGGCAAAATGCCGTATTCCGCGCCGGTTTCGAGAAAATCGTTCCACAAACGAACGGCTTCCGCCTTGTCCGCGTAAATCTCGAAACCGTCTTCGCCCGTGTAACCGGTGCGCGAAATTATCGCTTCAACGCCGTTAAATTTATCAACCGTGAAATGATAATACTTAATTTCCGAAAGATTCACGTCGGTAAATTTCTGCGCGATTTCAATCGCCTTCGGACCTTGAATAGCAATCTGACAATAATCCGCCGAAGCGTTGGTCAGCGTGATCGCTTCGTCCTTGACGTGCGACGTGATCCAATCCCAATCCTTATCGGTCGTCGAAGCATTGACGACGAGCAGAAGTTTGCCTTCATCGAAACGATAAACGAGCAAATCGTCAACCACGCCGCCGTTTTCGTTGGTTAAAGCCGAATAATGCGCCTGACCGTCAACGAGTTTCGTGACATCGTTCGTCGTGATGCGGTTGACGAATTTAATCGCGTCTTCGCCTTCGACCCAGATTTCGCCCATATGCGAAACGTCGAAAAGTCCGGCTTTTTCGCGGGTTGCGAGATGTTCGGCAATCACGCCCGCCGTGTATTGGACGGGCATATCCCAACCGCCGAAATCAACCATTTTTCCGCCAAGGTTTCGGTGAACTTCATTAAGCGGCGTTTTCTTCAAATTTTCTGTGGACATATTTTTATTAGAAGTCTAAATGAAAAAAGCTATCATTCACAAACGCGAGTGTCAAAAACAGGCTGATGAGAAAAATTTCTTTGAAGTATTTATTTTACTTATCAACCATCAAAGCATTACAGTAATGCCTCAATAAAAAGTTTTGACTGGAGCGCAAGCGTCCCGCTTGCTCCGTTCGAGCGAAGCAAGAACGGATGCGCCGCATCACGGAAATCTAACTAAAGCCCGCGCCGCACTCTCGTCCGCCTTCTCGCTGCGCTCGAACGGACGGCAAGCGGGACGCTCGCGCTCCAGTCGGTGAAACTTTTTATTGAGGCATTACTTAAATCTCAAAAAAAACCTTGTAATTATCCCAAAAAAGTAGTAAAAGATTCTTACATAAATTTTTAGCAGTAACTATTCGGACAAGGGAAGTTCTATAACTTAACCAAATCGCGTCATCATACATTTTGTGTGTTGAGTTTTAACACTATTAATTCACATAGAAGAGGAGTCCGAAGAAATGAAAGCTAGAGAAATAAAGGTTACGGTGCGTATCCTTGCAGGAGTTGTGTTTTTGGCATTGCTGATGCCGACGTTTGCGTTGGGGCAAAAAGACGATAAAAGCAAGGACGAGAAAAAAGAAGCCAAACAAAACGAAAAAGACGAAAAACGGCTTGATAAACAAGTTCGTAAATATGAGGAAACACTCGGCAAAGCATTCGAGAAATATGGTAAAGACGTTGAGTTCAGAGATGATGTTGACTTTGAATACCGCAATTTGCAGCGCGAACACGCGAGAGTTGCCTTTGAGTATAATACGCTCGACAGCAACGATTATGTAATGACGAATTCGGGCGACAAACTTCCGCGCAGCAACGATACGCTTTACGATAATCTGACCGCGCAGGATTTCGTCAACCGCGTCGGTCAATCGCTCGTTCCGGCTAATTCCGAAAAGCGTTACGGCTTTAAAATCACGGTCAATCCAATGCCCGATGCGCGTTCGCTTTCGACCGGCACGGTGTATGTTTCGACCGGCTTGCTTTCGCTCGTTGATAACGAAGCCCAGCTTGCCTATATTCTTTCGCACGAAATCGCACACGTCGAACGCGACCACTGGAAACAAGATGTGATGGTTGCCAAATGGATTGAAGAAGCGACCAAAGCGCAAGAACGACGCGGCAGTATCTTCGGCGCAATTGCCGGTGCGGCACTCGGCGGTTTGGCGGGCGGCGGTGCGGGAAATATGTTCAATATGGCGATCTTCGGCGCGGCAATCGGCAGTTCGGTCGCTAAATTGATTGACCGAAAATCGTTTGAATGGTCACTCGCGCAGGAAGACGAATCCGACAAGTTGGCGATGGAGTATATGCTCAAGCGTAATTACGATGTCCGCGAATCGCAGACGTTTTACGATACGCTGAAAACCGTCGCAATCGAAGACCCGCGTATCGAACTCGACCGTTTTGCCGACCGCAAACGCACCGAAGAACGGCGCAAATCCGTCAACGCGATGATTGCCTCGGCAAATACCGCGACACTTGCCAAAACAACCTTCGGCGCGACGAATCTTCGCGGAAAATCGCTTTCGATTGACCGCAACACAGTCGTTACCGTCAACCGTCTGGCGAAAAATCAAGAAAAAATGGCGGAAGATTTGAAGGCTAAAATTCAAAACGGCGAGATTATGGCAGGCGACGGCGAATTTGAGAATATTATGGCGATTCTCAAACGCGACAACGGTATCGTTGCTTTCTACTACGATATGTATAAACTCGCGGCGCGCAATCTCGACCAATCGCTGGCAGTTCGTTCGGACGATGCGCTCGGTTATTTTTATTACGGCAGAGTTTTAAAGTTGACGGCACGCAAATCGGGCGAAAAGGAAATGGCGTTGCAGATGTTTGCCAAATCGATCGAACTCGACAAACGCAATGCCAATCCGCAATCGCGGCTTTATTTTGCGCTGACGAAAATGAGCGGACGCACGACCAATAACATCACGGAAATCGTTGCCGATTTGAAGCAATACGTCAATCTGTATCAGCAATCGAACGGCGGTGCGCTGCCGCCGAATATGAGTACGATTTACGACTTTATGCAGGAAGCGGGCGAAGTAAATTGGAATGCCTCGCCGGTTATCAATGTCAAAACCGTGACGACTACGACAAAACAGTAATGGTTGTCATTTAACTTAAAACTTTTCTCCACGAAAACGCGGTAATTTGCAATAGTTTTCGTGGAGAAATAGTCGTTTATTTAATTCTATGAAATCTCGAATCTTTAAAATTACCGCTGTTTTACTATTTTTTCTAACAAGTTTTGTTTCGGCGCAGACGGGTTTTTCCTCGCGTGCGCCGTTCGTGCTGGAAATTCCCGAAGTTTCCGCAACGCGTTACATTGCGCCGGTCATTCGCTTGCCTTTAAAGGAAGTTCCGACGATCAAATTCCGCGTTCTTGAGCCTTACGCCGCTGACATTGATTACGGAAAAATCATCGTGACGCTCAACGGCAACGGCATCAATCGCGGTTGCGACAAAAAACTCGACGCGCTCGGCAAAATCGTCCATTGCGGCAGACGCGAAGACCGTTTGGGCGGTTACGATCTTCTGCCGGGAAAAAATGTTATCGAAATCCGCGCCACCGACCGAAAAGGGCGCGAATATTATGCGTCTTACCTGATGATTTTGGGCGATAAAAGTGCCGTTATCGAAAAGCCCGATGTGAGCGGCAAGGCGGAAGTTTTTCGCGGACGCAAATTTGCCGTCATCGTCGGCGTTTCCGAGTATAAATTTAATGACGCGGGACTCAAAAATCTGAATTTCGCGGACGACGACGCGCAGGCGATTGCCGCGTTTTTGAAATCTCCGGCGGGCGGAAGTTTCGCGGCAGCCGACATCAAATTGTTGGTTAACGGCGAGGCATCATTGCTTGCCGTACGGGCGGCTTTGGCGGAAACGGCAAAACGCGCCAAGACGGAAGATTTGGTGTTCATATTCATCGCCGGACACGGTGCGCCCGACCCGACCGCGCCGCAGAATTTATATTTTCTGTTGTCCGATACGAAAGTCGTGGATATGGCGAAAACCGCGTTCCCGATGAGTGAACTCAAACAAATTCTCGACACGCAGATTTACGCGCAGAGAGTTATCACTTTGATTGACACTTGCCACAGCGCGGGCATCAATCAAAAAACTCAATCGCTCGTTACGACCCGCGATTTGGTGCAGGAAGACGACGAAAACAACATCTCGAATTTTTATCTGACGAACCAGCTTTTCAAACAGACGGGACGTGCCATCATTACATCTTCGGATGTCAACGAAGTTTCGCAAGAGTCTGCAAAATGGGGCAATCACGGCGTTTTCACGTGGGCGTTGCTCGACGGTTTGAAAGGTAAAGCCGATTTGAACAACGATAATCTGATTACGGCGGGCGAGATTTTCCAATACACGCGGGCAAACGTCCAGAAAGCGACGAATTTCGCGCAAAATCCGCTCGCTCTGTCCGGTTCGAGCGCGAATCTGACGCTTGCCTTTACTTCAAAGTAAAAGTGAGTAAGTAGTCGGACAAATTTACGATTAAGTAAAAACCTCTGAAATAATGGATAATTGAAAGTTGATAATTGATAAATATCGTGTCTGAAACGCATCTTTATCAATTATTCATTATCAAATATCAATTATTTCAGAAGTGGTTCTTACCTTTGTTTAATTATGTCCAATTACTTAATATAGAGGCGATTATGAAACTTAAGTTCGACAAACAAAAACTATTGCTGATCGGCAGTTTATTTATACTGCTGTTTGCGTCATTCGGCATAAAGGCACAAAAGACTCGTGAATTAACGCAAGACGACGACGATTCTAAACCGCAGAAACGCACCGCTTTGGTCATCGGGAACGCCGATTACACGGTTGCCCGCAAGCTGGTGAATTCTTCAAACGATGCGACCGATATGGCGAATTCTTTGCGCGGACTCGGTTTTGACGTTGTGTCGGGCGTGAATCTGAATCTCAAACAGATGAACGACAAAGTGCGCGAATTCGGCGATAAATTAAAGGCAAACGGCGGAGTCGGGTTGTTTTATTACGCCGGACACGGCATTCAAGTTTCGGGCAGAAATTATCTGATTCCGGTTGATGCGGCGATTCCGCGTGAGGACGAAGTTGATTTTAACGCGCTCAATCTCGAAATCGTTTTGCGAAAGATGGGAACGGCGAATAACGGCTTGAACATCGTGATTTTGGATGCTTGCCGCAACAATCCGTTTGCGCGTTCGTGGAGTCGCGGCGACGATGAAGGCGGACTCGCGCAAATCAAAGCACCGACGGGAACATTCATCGCCTACGCGACATCGCCCGACAATACAGCCTCGGACGGCACCGGCAGAAACGGTCTTTACACGACAGAACTTCTCAAGGTGATGAAACAGCCGAATATGAAAATCGAGGAAACCTTCAAAGAAGTTCGGAAAGCGGTCAGCAAATCGAGCGGCGGCAAACAAATTCCGTGGGATTCTTCGAGCTTGAGCGGCGATTTTTATTTTATGCAAGGCGGGCAAAATACTCCTGTCAAAAATCCGGTCGTCAAAGATCCGGTCGTCAAAAATCCGGTCGAAACAAATCCTTCAAAACCGGACGTTAAAACCGTGCCGAACTCAAAACTCGTGAATGTCGGAGTTATTAACAGCCGGGCGATTAGTCTTGTCAAACCCGAATATCCGGCGGCGGCAAAAGCCGTCGGAGCCGCCGGAGCGGTTACCGTTCAGATCGTCATTGATAAACAGGGAAATGTGACGAGCGCAACTGCCCTCAGCGGGCATCCATTGCTCAGAGCGAGCGCAGTCAAAGCGGCTTTGGCGAGTCAGTTCACGCCGATTATGCTCGGCGGGAAAGCGGTCGAGGCGACGGGCGTGGTTGTCTATAATTTTATTAATCAATAAGCGCAAAAAGATTTATGAAAGGAAAAATCGCAATCCTGATTTTAGTGTCGCTGGTTTTCAGCTCGGCGATATTCGCGCAGAAAACGCGGGAATTGACGCAGGAAGAAGACAATAAAAAAACGTCGCAAAAGCGCGTCGCGCTGGTTATCGGCAACGGCGCATATACGAAGGCGAAACCGCTGCCGAATCCGTCAAACGACGCGGCGGATATGGCGCAGACGCTCAGGGATTTGGGGTTTGAAGTCATTTCGGGTGTTAATCAAACCAAACGGCAGACCGAAACTTTGATCCGCGAATTCGGCACAAAGCTCGCCGCATCGGGCGGTATCGGTTTGTTTTATTACGCCGGACACGGCATCCAGGTCGGCGGCGAAAATTACATCGTCCCCGTTGATGCCGACATTCCCGAAGAAGATGAAGTCGCGTATTCAGCCGTCCCGATCAGCCTTGTTTTATCAAAGATGATGACGGCGAAGAACGATCTGAACATCGTAATCTTGGATGCCTGCCGCAATAATCCGTTTGCGCGTTCGTGGCGTTCGTTCCGCGATAATTCAAACTCGGACGGCTTGGCAAAAATAAGCCCTCCGACCGGAACGCTCGTTCTCTACGCGACCGAACCCGGCAAAGTCGCCTCCGACGGCGCAGGTCGCAACGGACTTTTCACCGAAGCCCTGCTCAAACAAATCAAAAAACCGAACATCGAATACGACCAAATGGTCAAAGCCCTTTCAGCAGACGTTTGGCAGAAATCGAACAAACAGCAACTGCCCTGGAAGGAAGGCAATTCGCTAACGGATTTCTATTTTGCGGGAAACCAACAGAAAACAAATGTTATTACTAATCCAATTCCAAATGATAAACCAAGTGAGCCGATAATTGTTGCCAAAGACAAAGCCGCGCAGGAAAAAGAGGCTTGGGATTTGGTGAAAAACTCGTCGGACGCAGATGATTTTCGATTTTTCTTAAAGGAATTTCCAAATGAGGCTAATTCAGAAAAAGCAAAAATAAGACTTGAAGAAATAGTTTGGAACTCGCTGAAAACATCAAATGATAAAGCGAAAGTTCAAGTCTATTTGAATGAATTTCCTAATGGTGCAAACTCCGCAACAGCACGAATTAAATTACGACAGCTAGAAACGACAAAAGACGAAAATAGTCAAAATTTGGAAGGAACTAAATGGCAATGTGAAACTACATCGGATAGTGTTCCTAAAAAAGTGATTGAATTCTTGCCCTCGGGTAAACTAAATCATGGGGGAACAGAAATACAATATTTTGGCGAAGCAGATGATAATTGGCAACAAAAAGGTAATTCAGTAACTATTTCAATGTCAAATAATTATGCGATTTATAAAGGAATTGTTAACAAAAATCGAATAGAAGGAACTGCATCGAATGATGCTGGGAGAACATGGACGTGGACTTGTAACAAAATCTCGCAATAAATTTGTTAATCGTAAGTTTTAACATACATGGGAAGTTTTCAAGGGAAAGGCGCAAACGGTGCGTTTTTCGGGTTAAATAGCAGGGAAATCGTTGAATTCTGCGGGAATTTGATGAGCTTGCAGGGAAAAGAAAGATGTTGTTTGCCGGGAGCGCACGCATCCTTGCGTGCTGGACGCGGAGCGTTCAAAAGCCTTAACGGGATTCGAGTTGATTTTAAGCAAACGCTTTTACGCCGCGAAGCGCGACGTAGCACGCACGGATGCGTGCGCTCCCGGCGATGGCGTTTTTAGTCGGAATGCGCGGTTAAGTTTTATGTCGGAGAAAGAAGTAAAACTGAGAGGTTGGTATAGTCGCGGTTATTTGCCGCATTTTGACGGCGGCACGAAATTACAGTTTTTGACCTTTCGCCTTTATGATTCTTTGCCGCAGACGGTTTTGGATAAGTGGAAAAGCGAGTTGGAGCAATGCTCGGAGATTGAAAGAGAAATCGTTTTGCGCGAGCGAATTGAAAAATATCTCGATTGCGGTTATGGGAAATGTTATTTGAAACTCGCGGAAATCGCCGAAATTGTGCAGAACGCTTTGCTTTTTCATGACGATGCGAAGTATAAACTAATCGTTTGGACGATAATGCCGAATCACGTTCACGCGCTTTTGAAGCCTTTTGAAGAACTCGGAGCAATTGAACATTCGATAAAATCTTTTACCGCCAACAAAATCAACAAATTTTTGAATCGAAGTGGAAATTTGTGGCAAAAGGAAGTATTTGACCGATACATTCGTGATTTCGAGCATTTTGAACAGACAATCGCTTACATCGAAAACAATCCGGTCAAAGCGCGTTTGTGCGAGAACGCAAGCGATTGGCAATTCGGTAGTGCTTGGTATTTGAAGAATGAACAACCTTGATTACTAGAAGCGTCATCGCCGGGAGCGCACGCATCCTTGCGTGCTGAACGCGGAGCGTTCAAAAGCCTCGACGCGATTCGGTTGATTTAAAGGCAAACGCTTTTACGCCGCGAAGCGCGACGTAGCACGCAAGGATGCGTGCGCTCCCGGCAAAGTGCGTTTTTGACTTTAGGATTATTATGAAAAAACGATATTTTAAGATTCTCCTTTTAGGCTGTTTGCTGTTGGCGTTCGGGACGATGAGTTTCGGGCAGAAGACCACACGACCGCCCAGAGCGATGATTATTTCCGAAGATTTTAAGAAACCTGTGGAGAAAAAAACGTTTATCGGAAAAAATCGGGTGAAAAAAGGTAAGAAATGGCGGAAACGATGCCGCTATGAGTCTTTCAAAAGAAAAGGCAGAATAACGAGAGTCTATCGTTGCCGCAACGTGCGGTATTAACAATCGTTCAGAGTTCACGCTTCAGCGTGATTTTCAAACCTTTAGTTTGAACTCTGAACTCTATCTAAAAATTGAATATGAAAACACGAAGCGCAATCCCCCAAGGTTTGTTTTTATCGGTTATTTTATTGTTGGCGGCGGTCTGTGTTCACGCACAGGACGACGTGGCGACACGCGAAATCACGTCGCTCGATTTCCAAAATCAGCGGCAGAAACCGCTGACCGGCACGGCAAAAGTAACCGTGCCGAAAAACGCGACCCCGAAGCAAAAGAAAAATATCGCCGCCGTGACCAACAAACGGCGCAAATATAATCTGGTCAAACGAATTCCGTCGGTGGCGACCATTCCGGCGAGAATTGATAAAAATCCGAAAATCTCGAATAAAGCCGTTATCAAAAGTGAGCAAATCGGCGTGACGTTCTGGCGGCTTCGACCGATTGCGAGCGACGACGGCGATGTGCCGTTTTTTTCGGTCAGAATCGGCGACGGACGCGAAAACTGGACGGCGGAACGGGTCAATTCGACGACGCGCTTTAAAACGGGCGACCGCGTGCGTTTCACCATCGAATCTTCGCGTTCGGGTTATCTCTACATCATCAACCGCGAGTTTTACACCGACGGCACGAGCGGCGCGGCAAACATTATTTTCCCGACTGTCAGAACACGCGGCGGCGACAATCGCGTCGTTGCGGGAAGTTTGATTGATATTCCTGCGTCAACTGATAACGTGCCGTATTTTACGATCAAACCGAAACGCAAGGATTACGCGGGCGAAGAACTCGTCGTGCTGATTACAAAAGAAAAACTGCCGCTCGACATCGGTCTGAAACCGATTGCGCTCGACGTGCCGCAGTTTGAAAAATGGTCTTTCGATTGGAGCGCGACCGTTGACATATACGATGCCGAAGACGGCGAAGGCGCGACGATGACCAATGTCGAATTAACCGCCTCGCAGACTTCGAGCCGCGCACTCGAACAGGAAGAACCGCTTCCGCAGACGATTTACAAAGTCCAGATTAGCGGCGATTTACCTTTGTTCGTGCCATTTAGAATGTCGGCTATGCCGTGAGGAATAATTCCAGATTTCAAATTTCAAATTCCAAATTGTTTTAATCTGGAATCTGGAATCTGGAATCTGGAATCTGGAATTTATGTTAGAGAACGGAAAAATCATTGACGGTCGTTACACGATCCGCGAAAAAATCGGGAGCGGCGGCTTTGGCGCGGTTTATCTGGCGGAAGACACGCGCTTTTCGGGAAATAACCGCGTGGCGATTAAACAAATCATGTCGGACAACGAACGCGTGGCGAAAACGTCGAAGGTCGAAGCCGATCTGCTTTACAATCTGAGCCATCCCAATCTGCCGAAGGTGACGAATTGTTTTAAGGAGGAAGGCGCGAATTTTATCGTTATGGATTACATTTCGGGCGAAGATTTGGCGCAAGGTTTATTGAAAAAGCGCAAATTTCAGATTGATGAAGTGCTGAGAATTGCCGACACGGTGCTTGACGCGCTCGAATATCTGCATTCGTTCCCGATTTATCACCGCGACGTAAAACCGCACAACATCAAAATTAACGAAAAAGGCAAAATCTTTCTGCTCGATTTCGGCACGGCGAAGGGAAGTATGGATGATGAGGCGGAAAAGACCGTGCCGTTCGGCGGTCAGAGCATCACGGGCTACACGCCTTTTTACGCCCCGCTCGAACAGGTTTTGCGCGTTGACCCGAATTCCTTTTTGCTTCTGACCGCGCTCAATGAAGAAAAACTGCGCGATTTTGCCGACCGCAAAACCGACGGACGCAGCGATATTTACGCGCTCGGCGCAACGCTTTATCATCTTTTGACCGGATTTTCGCCCGAACAGGCAACGGCGACGGTTCGCGCCCACGCGCTCTGGTCTGACAAACCCGATCCTCTGCCGAATGTCCAAACACTGAACTCGGAGGTTTCCCCCGCGCTCGCCAACGCGATTCACCGCGCACTCGAAGTAATGCCCGAACACCGTTTTCAGACGGCGGCGGAATTTCGTCAAAACCTGAAAATGTCGCAGATGGCTTCCGTGCCGACGCAAGTTACGGAAATCATCAATCCGGCACTTTACAATCAACCTCAGCCAAATCAGCCGTCATCGTATCAACCGCCGCCGACTCAGGGCGTGCCGCAAATTATCAACATCAGACAGGACGAACCGTCCGTTCCGACATTTCAACAACAATCCAACTTTGCTTCCGAAACTCATCAGAGCGAGCCGGCATCAAACGCCAAAAAGTTTTCGCTGATTGGTTTGGGATTGATTTTGCTGCTCGTTTTAGGCGCGTCGGGCGCGGGTCTGATTTGGAAATTTGCCAGTAATAAAGCCGAAACAACCGCTAATACGAACAATAGCGATACGGCGAATGTAGGTTCAGGCGCGGGCAACAGCAGTCAAAACTCGGCGGATAATAGCGCGAAAACTACAACTTCGTCGCAACCCGCGCGAAATGTGGATTATTCGCTGACGGTGCAGAAAATGCGCGACGGCAAAAAATATCAAGAGCCTTTTCAATCGAGCGGACAGGAGATTTTTGAAAACGGCTACCAGTTTATAATGAATCTCACGCCGTCGGAAAAAGGCTTTTTGTATATTTTCGCCGAAGGTTTGAACGAAAAAAACGAGAAGGTTTTCAACATAATTTTCCCGACTCCGAAACAAAACGGCGGCGCGCCCGATGTTTCCGCCAATCAAAAATATCAGACCGGCTGGAACGAATTCAGCGGAAATGCGGGAACGGAAAATTTCTGGGTGATCTGGAGCAGGGAAAAAAACGACACGGCGGAAAAATCGCGTGAAAACGCCTTTGCCAATGGCGGAAAAGTCGCCGATAAAGAATTGTTCGAGAAACTGAAAGATTTTTTGGAAAGCGGCAAAAGCCAAAAAATCGCGCTCAAGGATGCCGAAAAGAAACTCAGCAAAATTGAATTCGACGGCGATTCGGTCGTTTATTTAATTCCGCTCGAACATCGGTAAAGATTTATTTTTCAAGTTTTTCTTCAACAACTTTTGCCTGTAAGTTTTCGTGTTTGATACCGACGCGCAGACGGCGATAAATGCTCATCCAAAAATTAGCCAGCCACGGAAGCACGAAAAAAGCCAAGATGTATCCGCGCCAATCGTCAATCAGCAGGTGAAACTGCGTCAAAATTAAAATAAAACCCGTGACCCAATGGCTGAAGCAATATTCGCAGGTGAAAACGTAGAAAAACTTGCGTTGGAAAAGATTCCGGCAGGCTTCGCTTTTTTTTTCGCAGAACTCACGCGGTTCGCGGAAAATCTCTTCCTGCGTAACCGTCCACGCAATCGAAGCGACCGTGATTGATAAAATAACGAGCCAGAAAATTTGCTGTGTGATTTCCATTTAGTCGAACAATTCGTCAACTGCGAATGTCCAATCCGGTAACGCAGATTCGGCATTGGCAATTTCACCGCGTCGAAATATTTGAGGGGTGTCAGGATTTTCCGAAGCGTAGGATTTGATAGTTTCTTCGCTCAATAAACCAACGTCCCAAACAATTTTTGTGCCGGCGGCAAAATAATCGAAACGCTTTTGTTTAATTTCTTCTTCAGCTTTTTTGCCGTAGTCGTTTTCGCTGCGAACCTCAGCCGCAAAAACGGGCGCACCTTTTAAGAATTTCATATCCGTTAGTTTTCCGGTATGAAAAGCGGCATCGGGGCTGAAACTTTTTCGATGCGGAAGTTCTACCAGAAAGCCGACATTATCGCCCAATGCCTTTCCAATTTTAACTTTTTGTTCGTAATTCATTAAACTGAAAGTGATTTTTGAACTTGCACGTCCGGGTTTATAACCTGTTGCCATAAATTCAACAATCTCTCCGTTAATAATTTCCGCTTTACCTTCAGTTCGATAAAGTTTTTCAACGAGTTGTTCGGCGGTTAATGTCGGATTTTCCAAAGTTAAAACTGCCATAGAAATTCTCCGTAAAAACAGATTTGCGATTTGCTATCGCCAAAAGTATTTTAGCAATCGCAAACCGCAAATCAAAAATCGTAAATCTAAATTATGCTTTGCCTTCCAAGAACGCCTTCAAACGGCGTGAGCGCGACGGGTGACGCAGTTTTCTGAGAGCTTTCGCTTCGATTTGGCGGATACGTTCGCGGGTCACGGCGAAATGCTGTCCGACTTCTTCGAGCGTGTGTTCCGAGCCGGTGTTTCCTAAGCCGAAGCGCATTTTGATGACTTTTTCCTCGCGCGGCGTGAGCGTTGCGAGAACTTCGTCGGTGATTTCCCGAAGGTTTCCGAAAGTTACCGATTCAGCCGGATTCATAATCGAGCGGTCTTCGATAAAATCGCCGAGGTGCGAATCTTCTTCTTCACCAATCGGTGTTTCCAAAGAAATCGGCTCTTGCGCGATTTTCAAAACCTTGCGGACTTTGGAAACCGGAATGTCCATCTTTTTGGCGATTTCTTCGCTCGTCGGTTCGCGTCCGAGTTCTTGCACCAAAGCACGCGAAGTGCGAATCAGCTTATTGATCGTTTCGATCATGTGGACGGGAATGCGAATCGTCCGTGCCTGGTCAGCGATTGCCCGCGTGATTGCCTGACGAATCCACCAAGTCGCGTAAGTCGAAAACTTGTAACCGCGCCGCCATTCAAATTTATCAACTGCTTTCATCAAACCGATGTTGCCTTCCTGAATCAAATCGAGGAACTGCAAACCGCGATTCGTGTATTTCTTGGCAATCGAAACAACAAGGCGCAAGTTGGCTTCGACGAGTTCGCGTTTCGCCTGATTCGTCTGCGTTTCGCCAATCAGAATTGATTGCAAAGAGCGTTTGATTTCAACCGTCGGAAGAAAATATTTTTCTTCGATTTCAGCGTGTTTCTTACGCGCATCGGCAATTTTCGCCGTCAGTTCTTTCTTATCTTCGGGCGACGGTTTGCCTTCGAGTCTTTCGTCCGCTTTGCGAATATCTCTGTCCGCTTTTTTGATTTCGGCATCAACCTTGCGAATCGCGCCGATCAAAACCTGTTTGGCGTATTCGGTCAAATTCAGGTTCTTGATTTCTTGCGAAATCTCAAGCCGCGCCCGCGCCGTTTGACGTTTGAGCGAAAGCAGTTTTTTCGACGGTTTGCCTTTTGATTTTACCTGTTCGTCGCGCAAATCGTTCCACGATTTCAAAGCTCTGGCGAAATTTATCTTGATATTTTCGATGCCTTCGAGCGTCCAGCGCAAATATTCGTCAACCTTGTCTTCTTCGCCCGTCAATTCGGCTTGTTCCGAAAACATCACGGTTTCGCGGATGCTTGCTTTGCCTTTAACGAGGTCGTCGCCGAGTTTGATCAGTCTTTCGACCGCAATCGGCGAACGCGAAATCGATTTCTGCGTTTTGATTTGTCCGCGTTCGATGCGTTGGGCGATTGTGACTTCGCCTTCGCGTGTAAGCAGCGGAACGATACCCATTTCACGCAGATAAAGACGCACCGGGTCGTTTGATTTATCGAGCGTTCCCGCTGATAAATCCAAATCCAGATCGTCTTCGTCAACTTCGGTGTCGTCGTCAATCGCAAGCGTCGCGGCTTGTTCGAGCAAGGCGGAATCCGAATCGGAAACCGAAATATTCGCGCCTTCCAATCTTTCGAGAACGTCTTCGATGTCCTCGGGTGACATCATCTTGTCGGGCATTTCACGATTCAAATCGTCAAAACTCAAAAACTTCTTGCCTCTGCCCATAGCGAGAAGCCGATCCACTAAATCTTCCTTTTCGTCGTAATCTGTCATAACCATTTTGTAAATGTTCTTTGATTAAATCTGTCTGTAAATCGTTGTTTATTAAATATCTTTTAACGCCTGAAACCGCTAAATTGTTTCAGTTCTCGTTGCCGCGGTTTTGCAAATCGCGTTTCAAACGCGCCAGTCCGATCTGTTCCGTGACGAGCTGACCGAGCAATTCGCTGTTTCCGCTCTGTTCCGCCAAAATCAGTTCTTGGCTGATTTCTAAAATCCGGGTCGAAATCGCCATCGAACGAAGCGTAAAAACACAACTTTCGGCATCGTGTAAAACTTCGTCAATCACGTCGCCCGCTTCACGCGGCGGTTCGCTCATCATTAAAACCGGCACGAAATCGCTTGCTGTTTCGTCGTCGTTGACGAGTTCGAGCAAACTTTCAAGTGTAATGAGCGCGCCTTTTTGTTGCAATTCCAAAACAGCACGAAAAACATTAGCCGTTGCCAACATTTCGTAATCGGTTTCTTCAAGTTGGGGCAAAATTATTTCCCGCAATTCGTTGTCGTAGATGAGCAGTTCAAGCAGACGGCTTTCAGCAACCGTCATTTTTGCTTGCGTGGCACGGGCAACTTGCTGTTTGATGCTGTCGGTTTCGATTCGTGAGCCTTCTTTGACGGATTTCCATAAATCGCGTTTTAAGATTGCATCGTCAGCCCGAAAAAAACTCATCGCTTGGTCAAACGAGTCGCGTTTCTGAATCGGGTTGCGAATAGCCGAAAGCACAGGCATCACATCCTCAATCGCCTCAGCTTTTTGCTTCGGCACCGAAGTGTTACGATCCTGCACAGCAGTTTCTAGAACGAATTGGAGATAGGTAGTCGCGTTGGTTTCGTGTTGTTTTTTATAGCTTGCGAATCCGTTGGCGCGGATGAAATCGTCCGGGTCTTGCCCGTTTGGTAACACCAAAATTTTGATTTCAAAATCGTCTGCCAGAAGGATTTCAATAGCCCGTCTTGCCGCTTTGACACCTGCCTTATCTCCATCATAGTTGACAACGACCTTCTTCGCAAACCTGCCAAGCAACTTCGATTGCTGTTCGGTGAACGCCGTTCCGAGGCTCGCCACGCAATTCGTGACACCGAATTGATAGAGCGCGATCAAATCGAGATAGCCTTCGACGAGAATCGCATATTTCTTTTTACGAATTTCTTCCCTCGATTGAAAAAAACCGTAAAGATGCTCACCTTTGATGTAAGCCGGAGTTTCGGGCGAATTCAGATATTTCGGTTCGCCAGTCGCAAGAATCCGCGCACCGAACGCGACCGGATTGCCTTCGATATTCAAAACCGGAAACATCACGCGCCCGCGAAAACGGTCGTAAACGCGCTTTTTTTCTTCGTTGATGGAAACCAGACCGCTTGCTTCGATCAGCTTTTCGTCCGCGCCTTTTTCCTTGAGCAAAGACATCAGCGCGTCCCAACTGTCGGGCGAATAGCCGATGTGAAACTGTTTGATGATGTCATCCGAGATTTCGCGTTTTTCGAGATATTCACGCGCCGCTTTGGAATGCGGATTGTTTTCCTGAAGATGATGCTCCCAGAATTCGAGCGCGTAGCGGTTCAGTTCGATAACGTGGTCGGCAATCGCTTTGCGCTCTTTTTTGCGCTGTTTATTGCGCTCGTAATTCGCGTCGTCAATCGGTTCGGGCAACGGCACGCCCGAGATTTCCGCGACGCGCTTGATCGCTTCGGGAAAGTTCAAGCCTTCCAATTCCATCACGAAATTGTAAGCCGAGCCGCCTTTTCCGCAGCCGAAACATTTGTAAAACCCTTTTTGCGGACTAACCGAAAACGAAGCCGTCTTTTCGCCGTGAAACGGACAATTGCCCCACCAATTTGCCCCTTTTTTCTTCAAGGGAACGTGCATCTCGACAATCCGCACCAGATCGGCGCGTGATTTCAAATCATCAATAAAATATTGGTCGTAAAGCACTAATTTTCTACTAAAGGATTGTAGTAATCTAAGCCGGAGAAAACTTTAAAGTCATTATCAGTTGAAGCAAGTCGGGCATTATGTTCGATTGCCAAAGCCGCCAAATGCGCGTCCATTACCAAATTGCCGACAGCCTTCGATTCTTTCAAAAGTTTTAGAAAAATCTTCCAATGTTGTTCGGTTGGCGTTATTAGCTCGACATTCGGAAGCGCAAAAAGCGCACTCAAACTTTTTTCAATCTGCCGCATTGTCATTGGTAATTTAAAAAGTTTCGGATTTGTGCCGATGCGAATAAAAGCTGTGATAACCTGCCACGAAAGACCGATGATTTCGCCGTCGGCAATTACTTTTTCGAGCCACGTTAGGCTGGCTTTGTGTTGCGGAAGGTCTTTTATATGAGCGTATAAAACCAAATTCGCATCCGGCAAAATCATTTATAAAAATCTCCTTCCGTTTCTTCAATCAATCTTCCGATATTGTCGAAATCGTATTTCCGATACGGAGAAAGTTTGAACGCGGAGATAGAAAAAGGTTTATGGTTTGATTCGTCAATCGGTTTTTCATCCGTTAAATCCTTCTCGAAAATTTGCAAAAGCCGACGCACCACGGCTGATTTTTCCGCCTTTGAAAAGCGTTCAAATTCTTTAATAATTTGTTGCTGTGTCATCTAATTCACCCCGAATTTAATTGTATCACCGTATTAACCTGATTTTAATTTCCCGCACAAGGTCGGCGCGAGATTTCAAATCATCAATAAAATATTGGTCGTAGATCATTTATTTTTTCTTCAAGGGAACCAGCCAATATTCGACAGCTGTGTATCTATCGGGTTTCGCATAAAAGAATTTTATTTTATCCAGCGGCGTTTTGTTGATTTGAATTATTTTTTTTGACAGCTCTTTTCTTATTTTATTAAATCCGGCGACCGATCTTTGACGAATGACGATATGTCCGCGAAGATTCGGATTGGTCAGCAGCAGTTTGGCATAAAACGCAGAATCGAATTTTGTCGGACAATCGCTCTCGGGGTAATCATCATCATAATCAAAGATGAAAGGCTTTTTTGCGGCGGTTAAAACATAATCCCAGTTTTCTTCATCGTATCGGATTTTTTCCGCTTCCAGCGGAACCAGCCAAAATTGAACGCGCAGTTTTTTTTCACTTCTGGCGTGAACAAATGTGACGCGGCTAACGTCATAATTTCCCATATTGACAATTATATCTTTAATCAGGCTTTTATATTGGTAATTTCTTAATTGATTGTTTTGCTCGCCGTAAATAATGATCAGCCCTGTTGAATTCGGATTGTTGCCTAACTGAACGAAAAAACCCTCAATTCTCCCCTTTAATTCATCGCAGGGCATATTTACAACTTCATCATATAATTCGGCTTTCGGTTTTTCCTGCGCGAAACAAATCTGCAATGAAGCAAATAAAATTGCCAAAACAAGAAAGAATTTCATAACTACTCAAAAAGTCCTATTTCTGCGCAACGAAATCGATTTCAACGGTCGCCAAATTCTGCGGCAGTTGAACGATTCCTTCGTCAACTCCTTCGATTCTGATTAAAAAACGGTTTGATGAAACCTCATACTCTGTAATCAATTCCTCGCGGATCAAGCTGGCAAGTTTTTCCTTATGGTCTTTAGATCTGCCGTAAATTTTGATACGAGCATAAAGTTTTGGATTGGCTTTCAGGTATTCCGCCAAAAAATCCGAATAATAACTTTCGATACAACAAGCCGGACAATCGCCGTAATAATGCCATTTTCCTTCACTTTTAACAACTTCGACGGTTTCGCGCACAAACATCACGGGATTATCGGATTTCGTCAGCACGAACGGAAAAACTTCTTCGGCGACGTTCGGCTTTATTTTTCCGCTTTTGCTAATCAAAAATTCGATCTTAAAATCCGGCGCGGCTTTAGTCGGAATGATTACGAAACGATTTTTATTAATTTTTCGTGATTGTTGATAACCATTGATATATCTTTCCAAAAACTTGTTTTTGATCGAATCGTCTGCGCCATAGATCACGACATAGCCTTTTGAATTGGGATTTTGTAAACCGTTAATGACAAATGCGTCCAGACGGCTCAGCAATTCCTCACAATTATATGCAGAAAACGAATCAAAAACCTGTAAATCGTTTTGGCTCTCCTCCTGCGCAAATGCAGTTTTGCTAAACGCAAATAGAAGGAGCAAAAAGGTTATTGTTAGTTTCATGAATTCACCTTACTGTTTCAATTCCGCTATTGTAGCACCGTTTCCGCCTTGGTCTTGCGGGGCGAACGAGAACTTGGCGACGTGCGGATGACCTTTGAGGAAATGATGGACGAAGTTTTTGAGTGCGCCGGTGCCGAAGCCGTGAATGATGCGGACTTGCGGGAGCGCGGCGAGATAGGCTTCGTCTAAAAAGCGGTCAATTTCGTATTCGGCATCGGCGGTCGTTCTGCCGATCAGATTCAATTCGGCGTTCATATCTTCGGTGTCGAGCCGCAGATTTGAATCTTTCGCCTGATTCTGCAATTTCTCGCCGCGTGTTTTTGATTTCTGCGCTTCTTGCGCGTCGCCCAAAACGGAAACGGCTTGGAGATTCGCCAGTTTTTCGCGGAAACGCATTGCGCCGACCATAATTTCCGCCGTTTCCTTGTCAATCTTTTCGACCGTTCCGACATTGCCGAAGCTCGTGCGGACTTTTGAGCCGACGGCAATCGGCGAGTCGAGAGTCTTGAGTCCTGAGTCCTGAGTCGAAGGCTGAAAGGCTTTGGACTTTGGGCTTTGGACTTTGGACATTACCGCACGGTTGAGTTCGGCTTTTCTTGCAGAGCGTTCTTTGTCGAGTTTGGTTTTTAAGGCTTTGTCTTCGATTGTGTTGAGAAACGCTTTTGACTGGCGTTCAAATTCGTCAATTGTGTTTGCGAGTTCGCGTTCAAACTGCTTTTGGCGTTCCTTTTCCTTTTTGATTGCCTCGATGTCGAGCAGCGCGTATTTGGTCGCGGTCGCTTCGCGTTCTTCTTCGAGGGCAATGCGTAAATCGGTGGCGATGCGCGTTTCGTTCGATAATTTATGCAGATAATTTTCGGCTTCCTGCGCTGAAATGTCGAGATTCTGCCGAGCCGTTTCGATCACGTCGTCGCGGATTCCGAAGCGTCTGGCGATTTCGATTCCGCTCGACGCGCCCGCGAGTCCGACGAGCAGACGATACGTTGGCTGAAGCGTTTTTTCGTTGAATTCGACCGAGGCATTGATCACGTTTTCATCGTTCGCCGCGTAGATTTTCAGACCGCGATAATGGGTCGAAGCGATGACTTGTGCGCCGCAATTTCGTCGGAAATAATCAACGATTGCCACGCCAAGCGCAGAACCTTCCTCGGGATCAGTTCCCGTGCCGACTTCATCTAAAAGCACCAAGGACGGCGACGTGCAATCGCGCATCATTCCCGCGATGTTCGAGATGTGCGACGAAAATGTCGAAAGATTTGCCGACAAAGATTGATGGTCGCCGATGTCCGCCAAGACCGATTTATAAAACGGAATCTGCGCGTCTTTGGCGGGAACAGGCAAACCCGAAACCGCCATCAAACCAAGCAATCCGGCGGTTTTCAGCACAACGGTTTTGCCGCCCGCGTTTGCGCCCGAAATTATCATCACGCCTTTTTCTTGCGTTAACTTGAATGAAACAGGCACGATTTCATTACCGCCTGCGTGAGTGGGCGGGTTTTTCTTGTCAGAACCACCTGCGGTAGCGGGTGGTTGAAGTTTCGCATTTGAAGCGTTTGTATATTTTTCAATTGAAGTTTTAGTTTGCGGAGTTAAACCGCCCGCTACCGCAGCCGGTTCTGACTTTCGCAGATTTTCTTCTAAAAGCGGATGACGCGCTTCGATTAGATCGAGCGTTTCGTCGTCCGAGATTGTCGGCACGATGGCTTTGAACTTTCGGGCAAATTCGACTTTTGCCTTGATAAAATCGAGTTCCGCGACTGCATCAACGGCGGTTTCGATGGCGGGAAGCTGTTCGCGCAAGTCTTCGGTTAATTGAAACAAAATCCGCGCCACTTCGCGTTCCTCCTTGCCTTTCAGGTTTTGGAGTTCGTTATTTGCTTCGATGGCTTCGAGCGGTTCGACGAAAACGGTTGCGCCCGACGACGAAAATCCGTGCGCGACACCGCCGATTCGTCCGCGAAAATCCGCTTTGACGGGAATCACATAGCGGTCATTTCTCTGGGTGACGATCGCGTCTTGAATCGCCTCGCCCGCGTTACGCATCGTGCTTTCGAGCGATTTTTGCAATCTTCCGCGTTGCGCGTTGATCTCGCGTCTGAGTCTTGCGAGTTCGGGCGAAGCCGAATCGTCAATCTCGCCCGAAGGCAGAAGTTTTTTGTTGATGCGGTCAATCGCGGCAAAAAGCGTCGGCGGAATGTGTTCGACCATTTGCCACAAAACGGGCGCAAATTCCTTTTCGGGCTGCACCGCCGAACGCGCAAAAAGTGCCTGATTGCAGACCCGCGAAACTTCGAGCATCAAAGTCGGCTCAAGCGTCGCGCCTCTGATTCGCAAAATCGCCACCGCATCGCTTGGGTCTTCGAGTCCGCTGAACGACCACGAAACCTGTTTTTCTTCATTAAGCAGAATCGTTTCGGCAATCGCTTGCAAGTTTTTTTCAAGCTCCAAACGGCTCGTCAGCGGACGCAGATCGGCAAAACGATTCTCGCCCATCGGCGTTTGCGCGTGACCGGCGACGAGCGCGAGGAGCTTTTCATATTCAAGCGTGGCAAGGGAAAAATTATTCATACTCTTTATACTAAAGCCTTTTCGCCTCATTTATAAAACGAAACTTCGGTAAAAAATTTGGGCAGTGAACAGAAAGTAATGCTGTTGAAATTCTGAATCGGTGATTGAAAAAGAAAAATGTCATCGCCGGGAGCGCACGCATCCCTGCGTGCTGAACGCTGTGCGTTCAAACAAACTCGGCACAAATTCAAGTTGAAGATGATAATCGCTATTATGCCGCGAAGCGCGACCTAGCACGTAGGGATGCGTGCGCTCCCGGCGATGAAAGATTTTGTTTCAAAGCATTACTTTTAGTTCACTACCAAAATTTGATTGGCAAAATGCCGAAAGTCAGGCGAATTGTTTGGAAACGCTTCCGCCCGATGTGAAAATCAATCCGCGCACTTTGGGAACGCGTCCGCGACTTTTGGGAACGCTTCCGCGACTTTTGGGAACGCTTCCGCGACCTTTGGGAATGCTTCCGCGAGGTTTGGACAAGCAAGCGCGGAGTTTGGGAACGCGTCCGCGTTGTTTGGGAACGCAAGCGCGGGTTGTGGAAACGTCTCCGCGAGTTGTGGAAACGTCTCCGCGAGTTGTTTTCTTCAAACCGCGCCGTTTTTTACTTATTCCGTAACCTGCACGCCTTTCCAAAACGCGACGTAATTTTCGATTTCCTTCGCGTCGGGCTTCGTATCGGGATAAAACCACGCCGCGTCTTTGTTGGTTTCGACGCTGACGACGACATCATAGTAGCTCGCCGTGCCTTTCCAGCCGCAAACCGTGTGCGTTTCCGACGGCGCGAAATGTTCTTTCTTGATCGAATCTTGGGGGAAATAATGATTTCCCTCGACGACAATCGTGTCGTCCGATTCCGCAATAATTTGATTGTTCCAGATAGCTTTCATAGTTTTAGTTTATAAGAATTTAGCGCGAACTTCGGGCGACGGAATCATACATTCGTCCTTTTTGCCGAAGAGTTTGTAACGATATTTAGCAAATAATTTATAGAAAAAATCGCGGATCGGCTTTGGAATAATGATCAACGCATAAAGCAAAGACCAGATTCCGCCGAGCCGTTTGGCGATTTTCAGCGCGGCGGTCGAATGCGTGTCAGCCGTGTCGTTTTCGACCAGAATCACCGAATCAATCCCGCTCAAACTAAACTTTTTGACGAATTCCTGCCCGATTTCCGACTGCAAAGGCGTGAATCTGAAGTAATCTTTTTTGTCGTGTTCGATAATAAAATTGACCGAACCGTCGCAAAAATTACAAACCCCGTCAAAAAGAATAATCGCGTTCATAGCTTCAATGGTAAAACTTAAAATCCAAATATCAAAATTTTATTTGCAATCTGAAACCTTTTTCGCTATCTTTCCGTTAAAGCAGTTCTGAATTTATCTTTCCGTTTATAATTTATGAAAATCCGGTCTTTTTTCTTCGCTCTTTTTGCGATTGGTTTGTTATCCGTCTTTTCCGCCGAGGCACAAACCCGAAACGATGTTTATGCGATTACGAACGCACGAATCGTAACGGTTTCGGGCGCGGCGATTGACAAAGGCACGGTCGTCGTGCGCGACGGTTTGATTGAATCGGTTGGCGCGGACGCGCGCGTTCCTGCCGATGCGCGGGTTTTGGACGGCACGGGTTTGACGGTTTATCCGGGATTTTTCGATTCGCTGACGGCTCTCGGGCTTGCCGCGCCGCAACCCCGACCGCAGCAAGCCGGCGGACCGCAGTCGCAGCAAGCGCAAACTCCGCAGTCAAATTCAAATTATCCGAACGGAATGCAGCCCGAAGTTTCCGTGTTCGAGCAATTAAAAGGCGGCGACGCGCAGTTTGAAGCAAATCGCAACGCGGGTTTTACGACCGCTCTGACCGTTCCGCGTGACGGTGTTTTTAACGGTCAATCGGCGGTTATCAATCTGGCGGGCGATTCGGTTTCGGATTTGGTCGTCAAATCGCCGTTCGCCGAGCATTTTACTTTTCGGACGGCTGGCGGCGGCGCGTATCCGGCATCACTTCTCGGAACATTTTCGGCGTTTCGGCAGATGTTATTGGACGCACAGCGTTTGCAGGATTGGCAAAAAGCGTATGCCGCGAATCCGAAAGGCTTGAAGCGTCCCGAAATGGACAAATCGCTCGAAGCCTTGTTTCCGTTGATTAACGGGACGATGCCGATTGTTTTTAACGCGAACACGGAACGCGAAATCGTTCGCGCACTCGATTTGGCGAAGGAATTTAGCTTAAACGCAATTATCGCGGGCGGGCAAGAGGCTTGGAAGCTCGCGCCGCGTTTGAAGCAGCAAAACGTCGCTGTTTTGCTTTCGCTCAATTTTCCGAAACGGACGACTTCCGTTTCAAACGAAGCCGATCCCGAAGATTTGGAAACCTTGCGTTTCCGCGCCGAAACTCCGAAAGGCGCGGCGCGTTTGGCAAACGCCGGCGTTCGATTCGCTTTTCAATCGGGCGGTTTGACGAATATCAACGACTTTTTCACGAATGCCGCGAAAACGACCGAAAACGGTTTGGCATCGGATGCGGCAATTCGGGCAATGACGCTTTCTTCGGCGCAGATTTTGGGCGTTGACAATCGTTTAGGTTCAATCGAAACGGGCAAAATCGCTAATTTAACAGTCGTGCGCGGCGATATTTTATCGAAAGACAAAACAATCACGCACGTTTTTGTTGACGGACGGCTTTTCGAGCAAAAAGAACGACCGAAAACTCCGCCGACAACGGGCGGAACGACGACTCCGGCAATCGCCAATGTCGGCGGAAATTACACCATCACGATTGAAATTCCGGGACAAGCATTGCCCGGAACGCTCGCTTTAACACAACAAGGCGCGATGTTGACGGGAACGATGTCAACTCAAATGACCGGAACATCGCCGATCAAAAACGGCATAGTTTCGTCCGACGGTTTCAGTTTTTCGGCGACGGTTGATTATGGCGGAACGCAGATGGAAATCAATGTTTCGGGCAAAGTGACGGGTTCATCAATCAGCGGAACACTCGAATCTCCGCAGGGCGCAATTCCGTTTTCAGGCACAAAGAATCCATAAGTAAAAAGTAAAAAGTAAAAAGGCAAAAATATGAGAAAAGCAATCGTTTTTCTGTTAATAATTTCGATAGGTTTGATTTCGCCGACTTTTTTGATGGCGCAAAATAAAACCGAAGTTTTGATTCGCAACGCGACGGTTTTGACTGCCGCGAAGGGAACTCTGGAAAATACCGACATTCTGATTCAGAACGGCAAGATTGCCAAAATCGGTAAAAATCTGAAAGCGGCGGCAAACGCGCAAGTCATTGACGCGACGGGAAAATTCGTTTCGCCCGGAATTATTGACGCTCATTCGCATTCGATGCTCGACGCGATTAACGAATTTTCGTATGCGGTCACTTCAATGACGACCGTCAAAGATGCTTTGAATCCGCGAGATATTACGATTTACCGCGCACTCGCGGGCGGCGTGACATCCGCGCTTCTGCTTCACGGTTCGGCGAATGCGATTGGCGGGCAAAGCACGACCGTCAAATTCAAATGGGGCAAAGCGGTCGAAGATTTTCCGATCACGGACGTGCCTTCGGGCATAAAATTCGCGCTCGGCGAAAACCCGAAACGGACGCACGTTCAGCTTCAGCAAGGACAAATACCGCGTTATCCGCGCACGCGAATGGGTGTGATGGAAGTTATCCGCGATGCCTTTGTTCGCGCCCGCGATTACAAAAAATCGTGGGATGATTTTAAGGCGGGCAAAACAAAAATCGCGCCGCGCAAGGATTTGGAACTCGAACCGCTCGTTGAAATTCTCGAAGGCAAGCGGCTCGTTCACGCGCACGGTTATCGTTCGGACGAGCATTTGAATTTATTGCTTTTGGCGGACGAATTCGGCTTCAAAGTCGCAACGCTTCAACACGGACTCGAAGCCTACAAAATCGCGCCCGAAATTGCGAAGCGCGGAACGGGCGTTTCGATTTTTGTTGACAGTTGGTCGTATAAATTCGAAGCCTATGACGCGATTCCGTATAACGCGGCGATTTTGTGGAAAGCCGGTGTCAGCGTTTCGATCAATTCGGATTCCGACGAAAGAATGCGAAGACTTAATCTCGATGCCGCGAAAGTGATGAAATACGGCGGCGTTCCGGAAGAAGATTCGCTCAAGATGATTACGCTCAACCCCGCGAAACAACTCGGCATTGATAAACGGACAGGCTCGATTGAAGTCGGTAAAGATGCCGATTTGGTCATCTGGAACGCGCATCCGTTCAGTGTCTATGCGCGTCCCGAAATCACGATGATTGAAGGCGACATTTATTTTGACCGCACGAAAGATATTCAACGCCGCGCCGAAATGGAGAAAGAACGGCAGGAACTCGAAAAACTCGATATGAACAAACCCGGCGGCACGACACAGCCGCGAATTCCGAGCGAGCGAAGAGTTGAAGAACGCGACGAAGCCGAATTCGGCGACGGAGGAAATAATTAAATGAAAGAAATATTTTTAACGCAAAGGCGCAAAGTTGCGAAGACGCAAAGTTGTTCTATAAATTTGTTTGAAAATCTCTGTGCCTCTGCATCTTTGCGCCTTTGCGTTTTATCAATGCTTTTGGCTTTTTCCGTTTTCGCGCAAAGTGACGGTTCACAGCAAAATGTCATCGGCAAAGCGGGAACTTTTGCGATTACGAATGCGCGAATCGTGACGGTTTCGGGCGCGGTCATCGAGAACGGCACGATAATCATTCAAGACGGCAAAATCGCGGCGGTCGGCGCAAATTTGAGCGTTCCCGCAAATGCCGAAAAGATTGACGGCAAAGGTTTGAGCGTTTATCCGGGAATGATTGACGCGGGAACAACACTCGGACTCGCTGAAATTCCGCTTGGCGGAAATGCGACTGTGGATGTCGCGGAAGTCGGCGATATGAACGCGAATGCCAAAGCGATTACGGGCATCAATCCGCACAGTTCGCACGTTAACGTCACGCGTGTCAACGGCATCACGACGGTTCTTTCCTATCCGACCGGCGGAACGATTGCGGGACAATCGGCGGTCATCAATCTGTGGGGCGCAACGCAAGCCGATATGGCGGTTGTCCCGACGTTTTCTTTGGTCATCAATTTTCCGCGCATTGCGACCTTCGGCGGTTTCGGACAGCCGCAACTCGAATTCAGCGAAGCCGTCAAACGCCGCGACCAACGCCTTGAAGACTTAAAGAAAATCTTCAAAGACGCGGAGAGTTATGGGCGTGTTTGGGACGCTTACAACAAAGACAAATCCCTGCCGTCGCCGACCGTTGACCTAAAACTCGAAGCGATGATTCCATACATTCGCGGCGAAAAGCCCGTGATTTTTACCGCCGAACGCGAACGAGACATTCGCGGAGTCATCAAATTCGTCGAAGACACAAAGGTTAAAGGCATTATCCTCGGCGGACAAGAGGCTTGGAAAGCCGCCGACGGCTTAAAGAAAAACAACATCGCCGTTATCTACACAAACATCTACAATCTGCCCGTCCGCGACGACGACGCATACGATTACCTGTTTGAAGCACCTTCAAAACTCCAACAAGCAGGTGTCCGATTCGCCATTTCAACCGGCGACGGCGGCGCAGAAGTCCGCGATTTACCGTATCACGCAGGTTTGGCGAGTGCCTACGGTTTATCAAAAGACGAAGCTCTAAAAAGCGTCACGCTTTATCCCGCACAAATCCTCGGAATTGCCGACCGACTCGGTTCAATCGAACAAGGCAAAATCGCCAACATCGTCGTCACCGACGGCGACCTGCTCGAACCGCGCACCAACATCAAATACCTTTTCATCAACGGTCGCCTGATTCCCTTGACAAGTCGTCATACGGAACTTTACGAACAGTTCAAAGACCGAAAGTGAAAAAGTGAAAAGGTAAAAAAGCAAAAAAGTAAGCTACAAAGAAAGCATCTCGATTTCGGGATGCTTTTTTTGCGTGAAAAACTCTTAAACAAACGCTCTGAAAATATTTATTGTCGTTTTCTGAGTTTTAGTTTATATTAAACAAAATTCAAAAAGGATGATTTTGACAAAATGGTGTCTTCCATTCAAAAAAGCAACGCACGTTTAGCCATCTACACCGCGCCTGTCGCAATTTATTTTCTTTTGCAATTGGCAACCGGCGGAGCAATAAATCTTCCGACCATTGCCGTGCTTTCTTCAATTCAAGGATTGCTTGGAAAAGAAGGCTTCACCTTTCTCAAAGAAACCTTGACGTTATTAGGCTCAGGCGGAGTGAACCTTTTAACGGGCGAAGCGCACGAAAGATTTAAGGATTTTCTCAAAGGTTTTCAGACCGAGAAACTTCTCAACGATCAAAAATTTCAGGAAACGATCAAGAAAACAATTATCTATATTCTCAACGAAGAAAAAGATAATCCCGCACTTTCCGACCAAAAGCAAAATATCGAAAAACTCATCAATGCTTTAGAAAAAAACTATGAAAAAACAATCGAGTTAAAGACCGCTGATATTAACCAAGAGATTCAACAATCTATCCTTGATTCATTCTTTTACGAAGCCGAAGATTTAGCCCGAAATGCTTCGCCTTTGACTGCGAATGAATGGAAAAACTTGTTGGAAGATGTCGCAATTATCAGTGATGAATCAATTTACGAAGAAGGAATCGGTTTTCGGCTCAATCTACCGAACGATTTTCAATCCGCGTTGGATAAACTTGCCGAATCGTTGGAACAAAATTTCCCGAAACGATTTCAGAATTTTCTCGAAAAAGACTTAGCCGAAGGCGGTGAAACTTTTGCCAAATTTGTTCTGGATTTTTTGACAAAAATAAACAATTCCAACGACGAAATAAAAAGAATTCTCGCCGGATACAAACTGGACATCGAAAAAATCAAACAAAATACTTCACAGGTTTTACTGCAAGGTCAGGAAAATCAAACCGAATTAACAGAATTTTTGAATCAAATTTCATTGCAGATTGATAATTTGCAAAAAGGCTTGGATTCAAAACCTCAAAGTGCTTCTTTAAGTGAAATTTCCATAGCAAATAAAGAAATTAAGAAAAACTTTAGAAGATACAGCAAGGATTTAACTTTAGTAATCACGACTATAAGAAATTTACCTTCAGAAGTTGCAGATGAACTGGAAAGACGAAAACTTTTAGCGGAAACAAAAAAGCAGAGATTCTATCCGAAAAACTTTCCGCAAAGTTTGATTTATTTTACAGGTCGGGAACAGGTTTTAGAAAACATTGCCGAAGCCTTGAAAAATCACGGAACGGCGGCGTTTGCGGATACTCATGGAGTCGGGAAATCGTCGGTGGTGATTGAGTTTGCTTATCGCCAACAGGAAACTTACAAGCAAATTCTTTTTATTCGGGCGACGAATAATGAATTTAATATTTATGTTTCTGAAATCGTCAAGAATTTAGGCTTTAACTTGCCCGAAGATGCAAAACCCGAACCGCGTTTGGCTGTTTTGCAGGATTGGCTGGCAAAAAATCAGGATTGGCTTTTGCTGGTTGATAATGTTGACGATGTTGATTTTATCCATAAATGCGAATTCAACAAACCGAACGGCAAAGTCATTTATACTTCAAACGACGAGAAGATTTTCAGAGTCGGAACGCGAGTTCAACTGCCGAAATTGAATGACGAAAACGCGATGCTTTTGCTTTATAAACATTGGCAGGACGACGCGGACGCGAAGTTTGAGGATATTCCCGAAAAAGCGCATCCGGCATTAAAAGGAATCGCGGAAAAATTCGGCAATCACCCGTTTTCGATGGCGTTTGTTGGCTCTTATCTCGCCGAAGAAGACGAAAGCCTCGAAGAATTTCTGGAAGCGTATCAATCGAAGGAAAAGAATCTTCTGGAAAAATATAAATTCCTTTCAGGTTATCAACACGAAAATGTCGCCGCCGCGTTTCTTTTGAGATTCGAACAAATTTCCACGCCGAAAGACGACACCGAACGCGAGCAATTTTTATCAATCGCCGTCAAAGATTATCTGAAACTTTCAGCATTCGTCGGAACGGACAATATTCCCGAAGAACTCTTACAACAATCTCTGGCAAAACTTCACCCCGACCAAGCCGAATTGACCGAAGACAAAGATTTTCTCAAAGATATTTACAAAAGATTCAAACCGACCAGCATATTCAAACGCGATGTCGAAAACAAAACCCTTTCAACTCAACGCATTATTCAAGAAATAATGTGTTTCCAGATAAAAGATGAAGAAAATTTACTTTTAGAAACGCTTGCTCAAGTCTTAGAAAGTAATTTTGAGTCTTTTAAATTTACAAACATAAAAAAAGTTGAGCGATATTTATTGCACGTTGGCGTGTTTTTAGAATATCTTGAAAAGAATAAAACTGAAACACAAGAAAATCTAAAATTAGAAAATAAATTAATTGGCAATTTATGTAATAAATACGGCTGGTATTTTGATTTTCAAGGTCAATACAATAAAGCAGAAAAATATGCAGAGTATTCCAAAAACATTTACAGCAGAATAGAAGATATTGACCAAGAATTACTTGCCGAAAGTTATCACAGTTTAGCAAGAATATATAGAATACAAGCCAAATATGAGTTGTCCGAATCTCTTTTTCTCAAAGCAATCGAAATCCGCGAAAATACTTTAGGCAGAAATCATAAAGATACGGCAAGTAGCTACAACAGTCTGGCTGTTTTATATGATGAACAGGGAAAATATGAATTAGCCGAACTGCTTTACAAACGAATCATCAAAATTTATGAAGAGTCTGAAGAGAATAAAGAGGTTAGTCTTGCAACAACCTATCATAATTTAGCAAATTTATATGAATCTCAATGGAAATATGATTTAGCCAAATTGTTTTACTCCCAATCCATCGAAATCCTCGAAAAAATACAGGATGAATATCCTCATTTTTTAGCATCAAGCTATAGCGGATTATCTTCAGTTTATTATCAATTAAAAAATAATGAATCGGCTTTATTTTATTGCCAAAAATCAATAGTAATTAACGAACAAATACATAGTAAAGAACATCCTAATATAGCAAGAAACTACAACGCTTTAGCTTTAATTTATGGAAGTCAAGGAAAATATGAATTAGCGGAGTCATATCTTAAAAAGTCGGTAGAAATTATTGAAAAGGCTTTAGGTGAAAATCATCCTGACGTAGTAAGAACTTATAATAATTTGGCATCTTTTTACCGTTCTCAAGGTAAATATCAAGAATCAGATGATTTATATGTTAAATCAAAAGAAAAATGTGAAAAATTACTAGGCGAAAATCACCCTGAAACGGCAAACAGTTATAATAATTTAGCTTTTATTTATCAATTACAGGGTAGATATGAAGAATCAGAAATTCTATACATCAAATCGAAAGAAATATATGAAAAAATATTAGGCAAAAGCCATCCTGAAACTGCAAGAAGTTATTTAGACCTTGGAGAATTCTATTGTCGAAGAGGTAAGACTGAAATAGGTTTAGAACTGTGCGATAAAGCATTAAAAATTCTTGAAAATAATTTACCTAGCGGCGACTTATATTTGAGATTGTGTCATTCCCGAATTGAAAAACTTAAAAACCCAATTCCTAAAATACAAAAACAGAAAATAGAAAAGGGAAAGTTATCAAAAATAAAGGAGTTTTTTCGTTGGTAAAACAACTAGAGCGGATTTCAATGATTTGCAACACAATATTCGGAATAGCTGAAAACTGATAACTGAAAGCTGATAATTTTGGTTATCAGTTATCAGTTATCAGTTATCCGTTATTCCGAATACTTCTGTATTTCATTTATCTGAAAATTGCTCTATTTATTTTTATAGGGTTATTTGTTGAGTTAATGAGTAGTTGTTTAACAGATTGCAAGTAACTTTCCGCGATTTTTTGATTGCGAAAAAACTTTTATTAAAAATATTTCCTATCGCAAAGCAACTAACTATTTTTCTTGATTCATCTAAATTTATGTTTCACTCGCCCGAAAAGTTTTGTAGTTGGTTAATGAACAGTTTTTGTTAATTAAAAACTTTTCGGAATCGGGGAAATAAAGTTTTTCGGTGGAGAAAAACTTTTGTTTGATAAGGAAAAATAGTTTTTTGATAGAGAAAAACTTTTCGGATATAGAGAAAAACTTTTCGGATGTAAGGAAAAACTTTTCCGCACTAAGAAAAAACTATTTTTTGGTAATTAGAAAGCCGTCGGAGTTGGATTTTGAGTTTTACCGACTAACTCCCGAAATCTCGATTCTGATGTTTAGAAGGAGATAAATACGATGGCGAGCAAAATATATCCATCCAATGACGCGGAATTTGCCGTTTGGTTGGCAAATTTTATCAACAAGGCTGAGGCTTATAAATCGCAGCTTAATCTATCGGGCGCACAGATTACTGCTTTGCAGACAAAACTGACGCAATTCAATACCGACATTGCTCTGAAGCAGCAAAAGAAAGAAGAATCCGTCGCGCAGACGGCTTTGGTTGCCAATGAGCGCAAGGATTTGAACAAAGACATCGGTTTGCTGAACAATGGTTTTAAGGCGATTGACGGTCTGGCTTCAAATATTCTTGAAGAAATCGGTTTGAATGTGAACGAAACCAATTTCGGCAATGTCATGCCTTCTGCGCCGAGCGATTTGGTTGCCACCGGAACTTCAGACGGCACGAACTCTTTGAAATGGAGCAAAAACGGCAATCGGCAAGGCACTTTGTTTATCATCGAAGCCAAAATCGGTGATTCGACCAATTGGGTGATGATTGATGCCGTTACGAGTTCCGCCTACAAACACAAAAACCAAACTCCGGGCGTAAAAATCCAATATCGCATCAAGGCAAAACGCGGCGAATTTGAAAGCGGCTACACGAATACGGCAGTTGTCTATGGCTAGTCCTTCGGAAAGTAAAAAGTAAAAAGTAAAAAGGCAAAAATTAAGAGTAGCTTAATCGAATTTAATTTTGATTAAGCTACTCTCTTTAGTTTTCGGTTTGTTTTTTACTTTTTACTTTTTACTTTTTACTTCTAAGACTTTTGCGGAATCTCTTCGCCTTCGGGGAAAAATTCGAGCGAGGCGGAATTCAGGCAATATCTTTGACCTGTCGGCGGCGGTCCGTCGGGGAAAACGTGTCCTTGGTGTCCGTCGCATCGGGCGCAACGGATTTCTTCGCGCACCATTCCGAATTTCGTGTCGCGGTAAACCGTTAAATGTTCGGGGTCGAACGGCGCGTAGAACGATGCCCAACCGGTTCCCGAATTGAACTTTTCGTTCGAACGGAAAAGCGGAAGTCCGCAGAGCTTGCAGGCGTAAGTTCCGCTTTCTTTGTTGTCGGTCAAGTTTCCGCAAAACGCGGGTTCCGTGCCGTGTTCGAGCAGAACGCGATAGCTTTCGCCGTCCAAATCCATCGCCAATTGGTCGCGTTTTTCTTCAGTGATCGGCGTAATGTCGTAGCCGCTTTCAGAATATTCGTGTCCCGTTAATTTAGTTTCAGGTGTCATAAAAATTTCTCCTATAAAAGTATGATGGCAAATAAAACCGTAAATCTCAAATTCCTTCGGTTTGCGGTTTTATTTTCTAAACGAACAAAAATTTAATGCGCGGTTTATCGCTCGGAAAAATCGGTTTATGATAAAAAAATGCCCGAACTTAATCGCTATTCAAACTCTAATTTCGACGAGGTTTTCGGCAAATTACAGAATGTTTATCGGGTTCGGCGCGGCATCACTGAAAATATTGTCGTGCCTGCCGTGCTGTTTTTTCCGGTCACGTTCGGCATTATTACCTATATTGCGACAAGAGATTTCCGGACGATTCCGTGTTGTATCGCGCTGCCGGTTTTGATGTTCTCTCTGGCGGTTTGGCAAATATTTTCAACCCGTAAAGACGAACTGCGGATTTACGAAAACGGATTTACCTACAAAGGCGGCAAAAATTTGGAGGCGTGTTTGTGGCAGGAAATCAAAACCTACGATTACCGCGAGCGCAATAACAGGGAAATTACCGAGTTGGATGACAGCGTGTTTCCGCTCGGTTCGGTCGAGAAAAATAACGGCGAGGTCATTGCTTTCGACTTCGATTTGCCCGGAACGCCCGAAATAATCGCACGATTTGAGAAATCAAAAACGAAAGTAAAATTAGATTTTAGGAACTGATACGGTTTTGGGTGGACGTAAAAGCGACTTCGGTTTATATTGTTAGAGATTAAACGTCAAAATCAAAAAAACGGGAAGCGAAATGCCCAGACTGCCGACCGCAAATTTTAACGGCATTCTGTTGAGCCGGTTTTAAAAATGAAGGCGAGGCATTTGCCGATTGTCATTCCCATAATTTTAAGTTCTGAAAACGGGAGAGTAAAGCGATGTCAATTTACATCACAAAAAATAATCAGCAAACCGGTCCTTTCGAGGACTCGCAGGTTTTGGAAATGCTCAATAGCGGGCAACTTTCGCCGGATGATTTTGCCATCCGACAAGGCGGCAGCAACTGGCAAAAAGTCGGCGAAATGTTTCCGAACGCCGGTGGGCAAGCAGAAACTCAGCCGCCATTCGCCGAGCCGGACAGTCAGCCGCAAGCCGTCAATCAGCCGGCAGCCGCACAGCCAACACCGAAGAAAAGCCGCAAAGGTTTATTGTTCGGCTGTCTCGGAATTTTGCTGTTGGGCGGATTGGTCTTAGCCATTCTCGGCTTTTTCGGCTACCGGAATATGTATCCGGCAGAATCGAAGGAAAATTTGCCCGATAATGTTAAAAATTTTAAGCTCGACACGCGTTATCCGCCAAAGGGCGATATTTGGGGAAGCGAGACGAGATATGTCGGATTGTATAAAAACAGCACGACATCCGAGTCGGTACTTTACCTGATGACGGTTTACAAAAACGAAACCGCCGCGAAAGATGCGATGAGGAGTGAACTTGCACAATCCTGCAAATCGGGCGAAACGCCGATGTATTTCAGCTTTATGAAGAACGGCGCGGAGGTTTCGCAAGGCGCAACGTGCGCCGTTCCGCTCTACGTCCAGAAAGATAATAAGCTGATCGCGCTCGGCGGCAGCGGCGGCACTGCCAATACTTTTATCCAATTTGCCGAAGACATGCCGTTAAATGACGGCGCGTTGATGAAAAAAAAGGATAAATAACTGAAGACGGGAAATAATTCAAAGTTAATAAAAACGTGCGTTTGACTGGAGCGCAATCGGCTCGATTGCAACACCGCGCTTTTCAGCGGTGTCGAAGATTAGCATAAACTTAAATTGATTTCTCCCTCAACGCCGTGACACCGCTAAAAAACAGCGGTGTGGCAATCGAGCCGATTGCGCTCCAGTCAGTTGAATTATGTCCAGCCTTCAAATAAATAAACGAAAATTTATTCGCCGGGTGAGTCGGATTGTTTTTCGCGCCGGAGTTCGGCAACCCGTTTTTCCAGATCACGAACTGTCCGCGCCATCTCGCCCAAACGCCGGAAAGCGGCAATCGAACGCAACCAGTCGCGATTGTCAAAAGCGGGAACACCCGAAATGATTTTGCCGTCTTCGACATCGTGGCTCGTCGCGCTCTTTGCCGTAATGACCGCGTCATCGCCGACGCGCAAATGTCCGGCGATGCCGACTTGTCCCGCGAGAATAACTCTTTTGCCGATGACCGAACTTCCGGCAAGTCCGGTTTGCGAACAAATCAGCGCGTCTTCTTCGACCGTGCAGGAATGTCCGATTTGGACGAGATTATCAATCTTCGCGCCGCTTTTGATACGTGTTTCGCCGACCGAAGCGCAATCAATCGCCGTGTTTGCGCCGATTTCCACATCGTCTTCCAAGACGACGCGACCGATTTGCGGAATTTTCAGCCAATGTTTCTGCTCGTCTTTCGCGTAACCGAAACCGTCCGAACCGATCGTCGTGTTGTTGTGAACGATGCAGTTTGCGCCGATTTCGCAGTTTTCTCTGACGGAAACGCCCGAATGAATCACGGAATTCGCGCCGATTTTTACGCCGTCATAAATTGTCGCGTTCGGAAAAATTTTGACGTTTTCGGCAATGTCGCAATTCGCGCCAATCACGACATTCGCCATTATCTCAACATTTGCCGCAACATTTGCCGATTCGTGAATAATCGCCGACGGATGAATTGAGGCGTGCGTTTCGGGTTCGGGATTGAAAATCCGCAAAGCTCGCGTATAAGCCAGATAAGCGTCTTTGGCGCGTAAAATCGCGATGTCCTCGCGTTCTAAAACGACACCTTCATTCAAAAAAATCGCGCTTGCCTTTGTGTCTTGAATTTGCGGCGTATATTTCGGATTTGCCAGAAAAGTTATATTTCCTGCTTCGGCAAGATCGAGTCCGGCGGCGGAAATTATTTCTAAATTTTCATCACCTTGTTCAATGTTTGCAAAGGTTTGCACGGCTAGCTCGTGTAATTTCATAATTCAAAATATAGTTGTTTAAATCTTTGTTAAAAAAAGATTATAATTTACTTACCCTAAATTTTTTTTAGTTAGTCCAAAAAAAAATTGACAACGCAAGCGCATTTGACGGCATCTTGCAAAAGTCCAACCTAAAAAACAATCATTACATAACTAAGGAGTAATAAAAGTATGAGTGAAAAAATTCTAACGCAAACAGAGAAAATTTACACGGCGGAGGATTATTTAAAATTTGAACGGCGCGACGCGGGCAAACAAGAATATTCTAACGGTGCTGTTTTAAATTCTTCGGGTTCGAGCCGTCGGCACAACCTGATCGGAAGCAACACGACGATTGCCATCGGCAGCCGCGTGCGCGGACATAAATGCGAAGTTTATGTCAACGATATGCGCGTCAAACTGGCACCGCATAATTATTGTTATCCCGATGTCGTGGTCGTCAACGGCGATCCGAAATTCGAGGGCAAAGAGCTGGATATTCTGCTGAATCCGACCGTAATTGTCGAAATTATGTCGAAATCCACGCTTAATCACGACAAAACCGAAAAACTCGACCGTTATCTGTCAATGGAAAGCGTCCGTGAAATAATGCTTATCAGAGAAGAAGATATGCGCGTCGAGCATTATCATAAACAAACGATTAATCAATGGACTTACAAAATTTACGGAAATCGTGAAGACGTGGTTTCGATTGAATCAATCAACTGCAAGATTTCGCTGAGCGAGATTTATTCGCAAATTAAGTTCGATTAATTGAATTTAATTTCCCCCTTTTCCCCCTATCCAAAAAATTGACAATTCGCAAATCTTGGCAAAAACACGAGAATGAATTAACATTACAAGCTATGAGCCAGGGTAATCTAGCCGAATCAAAAAAACTTTACACCGTTGAAGAATATCTGGCTTTTGAGCGCGAAGCCTTGGAAAAGCACGAGTATATTGACGGCGAAATTGTGCCTTTGCATGAACAGCGTGAAATTACGGCTATGGCAGGAGCCAGCCGTCGTCATAATTTGATCAGCGGAAACTTCTTTGGCGAGATTCGCAATCAGCTTAAAGGAAAGAGCTGTGAAATTTATCCTAACGATATGCGTGTTCGGATGAGCGCAAATCGTTACAGTTATCCCGATGTTGTCGTTGTTTGCGGAGAACCGCAGTTTGCCGATGATGAGTTCGATGTTCTGTTAAATCCGACGGTCTTGGTCGAGGTTTTGTCATCTTCAACGCGCTTTCGGGATAAGACCGAAAAACTCGAAGACTTTCGGAAACTCGAAAGTCTGAAAGAATGTCTTTTGATTGAACAGGATAAAATTTTTATCGAACATTACATCAAACAAACACCGAACCAATGGCTTTTGCGAATCTATGAAAATGCCGAAGAAAAGGTAAATCTCGAATCAATCGGCTGTGAAATTTCGGTTTCGGATATTTATCTGCAAGTCCAATTCAAAGAAGTTTTACAATAAATTTATCGGATCAATTTCAACATTCACAATCCGCAAATCGCAAAATTTTTCCTGTGCGTCGTGAAGCGCAAAATCGAGCGTTTCGCGCAATTTCGTGCGGTTTTTTGCTTTCACCAGAATTTGCAGACGGAATTCATTTTTCAATCTCGCCAAAGGTGCGGGCGCGACTCCTAAGATGCGGCAAGAATTATCGGTATTGGCTTTTTGCAGACAATCCTTCAAAATCTGTGCGTTGTCGAAAGCATAATTGTAATTGGTGTGTTTTATCAAAATCGAAGCAAGCGCGACGAACGGCGGATATGCCAATTTTCGGCGAAACTCGATTTCTTCGGCATAAAACGCATCGTAATTTTGTGTCTGCGCGTGTTTGAGTGCGTAATGTTCGGGATAATAAGTTTGAATCAAAACTTTCCCCTGCAAACTTCCGCGTCCGGCTCTCCCTGCAACCTGCGTTAAAAGCTGAAATGTTCGTTCGGCGGCGCGAAAATCGGGAAGCGCGAGTCCCGCGTCAACCGAAATCACACCGACGAGCGTGACGTTGTGAAAATCGTGACCTTTGGCGAGCATCTGCGTTCCGACGAGCATATCAATTTCGCCGTCGCTGAATTTTTCGAGAATATTTTCCATCTCTTTGCGCCGCGAAGTCGTGTCGCGGTCAATTCGCGCAATCCGTAGGTGAGAGAATTTGCGTTTGAGCATATCTTCGATCTGTTCGGTGCCTTCGCCCATAAAATAAAGAAAATGGCTTTTGCACTGCGGACACGAATGCGGAACTTTTTCGCGGTGATTGCAGTAATGGCAAATCAAACGCGCTTCCCGGCGGTGAAACGTCAAAGTGATGTCGCAATTTCGACAACGGATCGTTTCACCGCAGCTTCGGCACAAGACGAACTGCGAAAATCCGCGACGGTTGAGCAGAATTATTGACTGTTCGCCTTTCGCGTGAGTTTCTTCGATGGCTTCGACAAGGTTTTGGGAAAAGCTCGTGTCTTTGCCGATAGCTTTGAAAACCTGACGCATATCAACGATTTCCGCCTTGGCGAGCGGACGATTGCCGATGCGGTTCGGCAGTTGCAGATATTCGTATTTGCCCGTCTGCGAATTGTGAAAAGTTTCGAGCGCGGGCGTTGCCGAACCGAGAACAACTACTGAATTAGAAAAATTTGCGCGGACGACCGCGACATCGCGCCCGTTATAGAAAGGATTTTCGTGCTGGCGATACGAGCCGTCGTGTTCTTCGTCAATAATCAGCAAACCCAAATTTTGCAGAGGCGCGAAAACCGCCGAGCGTGTTCCGATGACGATGCGGGCGTGTCCGCGATGAATTCTGCGCCATTCGTCAAAGCGTTCGCCGGTCGAAAGATTCGAGTGCAGAATCGCCACTTCATCGCCGAAAACGGCGCGTAATCGGCGCGAAAAAACAGGTGTCAAAGCGATTTCGGGAACGAGCATCATCGAAGATTTTCCGTCATCGAGCGCGTGTTTCATCGCCCGAATGTAGATTTCCGTTTTTCCGCTGCCCGTTACGCCGTGAAGCAGAAAGGCTTTGTATTTTTCGAGCTTCAAAGCCGCTTCGATTTCAAACAAAACTGTTTCCTGTTCGCCCGTCAAAGTCAGATCCAAAATGTCGGGAATCTTCGCGTCTTTTAAGGGGTCGCGCAAAACTTCCTGCACGAAAATTTCCAAAATCCCGTGTTTTGCCAAAGTGTTGATCGAAGATGCGCCGACATCGGCAATCTCGATAACTTCGGTAAAAAGCATTTCGCCGTCGAATTTCAAAAGCGTTTCGATGATTTTCTGTTGCGCGTCATTGAGCGGTTTGTTGTTTATTTGATGATTTTCGGGCGCAAGTAATCGGACGGCTTTGCGCCTTTTCGGTTTGACCTGCGCGGTCAGAGTTCTGTGAAATGTCGTAATCCAACCGCTTTTATCGAGTTCGCGGACGGCGCGTTGCGTAGCGGAAGTTCCGAAATGATTCGACAATTCACGGGTCGGAATTTCGCCGCTCTCGGCTAAATATCTGAGAACCTGTGTTTTGATGGTTTTGGCGGTCGTGATTTTGGCTAATTCGTCGCGTCCTTCTGCCGTGATTGAAACGATCTGTTCGACGCTCGCATTGATTCCGGCGGGCAAAGAGGCTTTCAAAACTTCGCCCCAACTCGAAGCATAATAATCCGCCGTCCATTGCGTTAATCTGAGAATTTCTTCGGTAATCAGCGGTTCTTCGTCAATCAATTCGAGCGCGTCTTTGATCGTATTTTCTTCAAATTCGATGTCATCACTCAGGCGAATATGAAGCGCGACGGCGTAGCCCGTGAGTTGTCGTTTGCCGAATGGCACGAGCAAGCGCGCACCCGTTTTGACATTTTCGCGCAATCCGACGGGCAAACGATAGGTAAAAGTCTGGCGAAGCGGTAACGCAAGCGCGACCTCGACAAATTCAGGAAAAGGGAAATCTTTCGCGGTAATATTCGGCATCTAAAGACAAGAGTTTTCGTTTTACTTGTCTAAAATGATAACCTATTGGAACTTTTTAAGAAAACATTTGTCTAATAAAAATTAGACGTGAAATTACAAGAGGGAGAAAGTAAAAAGAGCGTGAATAAAAGTTTTCCGGTTGCAATTTTAATCGCCGTTTTAATAATCGGTGGCGGCATTTTATTGATTTGGAAATTTCAGCCTTCGATGCAGGAACAGCAGGAGCAAGTTTTGGCGGACGCTTTACGCGAAGGTTCGCCCGAATTTGACGTTTTAACGCGCCGTATTGTCGCTGAAACCAACGAAGACGAAACGATTCAATCGCCCGTCGGGACAGGCTTCGTGATGATGCAAATTGCGGGAAGAATCCGCAACAACAGCGATAAAACCTTAACCGGACTGGAAGTAAAGGTCAGCGTTTTTGATAGTTTCGGCAAGGTCATTAAGGATCAAACCGCGCTCGTCGTTCCGAATCAGCGGAAAAAATTAGCACCGAAAGAACAAATGAACGTCTCCATCAGAATTGACGGTTTTGACCCGAAAGACGACCGCGCACGGATTCAATGGAAGGTGACGGCAATTAAGACGCAGTAAGATTTCTCGGTAGTGAACAGAAAGTCAGGCTGTTTAAGATTCTCAACCGGTGATTGAAAAAAAAGCTGGTTCGCCGGGAGCGCACGCATCCTTGCGTGCTGCGCCGCTTGAAAAGCGACGTAAAAGCGTTGCTCAATCTCGACTCGGCATTCAGCGCAATGATTCGCGCTCGCGCTCAGCACGCACGGATGCGTGCGCTCCCGGCAATGAAAGTTTCTTGTTCCGATAAATCATTTCTCAAAGCATTACTTTTAGTTCACCACCGGATTTCGCTAATCAAACGGAAGTTTTTCTTTTTTGAGCGGGTTAAAAAATCGCGTTTTTGAATCCTTCGCTTTTGCTTTGAGAAGCGAAATCGGATACTGTCTGAACCGCAAATCATCGGGAAAATTCATCAAATCGAGAATCGTCGCAAACAAATTCTGGTGTGAAGCCTTGTAATTCGTATCAACTTCAACTCCTAAATTACCAATTATAAAAAGCGGCACATTGGCTTCTTCCCGTGTTTTTCCGCCGTGCGAAGCCATTCCGTTGGCATACAGCGTTTGTCCGTGATCGCCCGTGTAGATAATGACCGAATTATTCGGAATCGCCGAGTAATCCGAAACCAAATTTCTGAAAAATGTGTCGGTATTGTATTTGATGCAATTGTCGTAGGCATTGACAACCTCGCCGAGTTTTTCGGGCGGCGGAATTTCAAATTTGTAGTTCGACACATAACTCGGCTGCCAGACTTTGGCTTCGTCGGGAAAATTATCTTGATAAGGAATGTGATTTCCGTGTTTGAAAATAAAGATAAAATTTCCGGTCGAAGACGAAATAATCCGGTTGACTGTCTGCGCGATGTTTTGGTCAATGTCCCAAACTTTGATTTTGCTCGATTTATCAACGCCGCTCCAACTGTCTATATATTTTTTATCGTCTGGAATGCCGCCCCAAATAGTTGACATCTGCCCGTCAAAAAAATAGGTTTTGTAGTTCATCGCTTTGGCATATTGATAAATATTCGGCGAAGTATAAAGTTTGAAATTAGTTTCGTCGGGAAAATCATCGGGCGTTAAACCTGCAATCATAATATCGTAAGTCGTATGACTGCCGGTTGTTGCCGCTGCGGCGATGCCCCAATTATGCAGAATCCTTTTGTCGCGCAGTTCTTCGAGAAACGGCGTTGTCGGGCGTTCGTAACCGTTCAAACTCAGATGATCGCCGCGCATTGATTCGTCAATCACGAACACGATATTGTTTGACGGGCGATAATTTTCCGCCAATGCAGGTTTTTTCAGAATTGTTCTTTCCTTCAATAATCCGTTTGAAAACGAACCCCAGATAAAAAAATCGGTTGTCGAACGGCAGAATGAATCAATCGAAACAAGCGGAGATTTTCGTTCAAGGAAATAAACATTGACGAAAGAAAGTTGAATATAGAAAAAAGCGCAAAGCAAGAAAATACCGAGAAAGGCTTTCAATTTCTGCGGTTTCTGTTTTGTGCGGACGGTTATTAAAATGATCAGAAAAGCGGCGCACGGCAAAAGAGCCGTAAAATTGAGATAAGCGGTCGCGGCGGAAAGTTTATGTCCGAGATTAGTTGAAAAAACATTCTCGATGTCGGAATAAGTCGAAAATCTGTCGAGAGCTTTCCGATAACCGTATTCATGAAAAACGGCGACGGAAAAAAAAAGAAAATAAAGAATTTTGTATTTCCAATCAGAAGAAAGTGCGAGAACCAGAAAGTTGAGAAAGCAATAAAATATCGCCCCGACATAGATTAAGAAAATTACCGTGTAAGCAAAATCCTGTTTGTCGGAAAGAAAAATAATGCTGTCGAATATTTCGGTTCGGACAAAAAGAATTTCAAACATCAGAAAGCATCCGAAAAAAAGCCACGCCGGACGCGAAACATCTGAGTTTGTCTTTTTGAAAAACTTGAAATTTTTATCCATAGCCGCCTGAAAAGAGAGTTTTGGAGTTGGCTTAAACGTGAGCGGATTTTAAGAACTTTTGACAAAAAGTTCTTCGAGCGATTGTTTGACGGGTTGAACCGAAACGAGTTTTCCGCCATTTTCGCGGGTGATTTTCAAAACCTTATCAATATCCGTTTCTTCCAAAACGTGAATATTCGCGCCGCTTGCCTTTGAATTTATCGTTGCGCCCGCGATTTGTCCGATTTCCGCCTGCAAATCTTCCGCCGAAACGCCTTTGACATTGATTTCAAACGACTGATGTTCGCCCGCCGCGTTTAATAAATCGTCGAGCTTGCCGGTCGCGGCGAGCTTTCCGCCTCTCAGAATCGCGACGTTATCGCACAGTGCTTCGATGTCGGACAAAATATGCGTGGACATAAAAACGGTCGTGCCTTGTGTCCGCAGTTCGGCGATCAGTTCGCGCACTTGCCGCCGTCCGATCGGGTCAAGCCCGCTCATCGGTTCGTCGAGAAAAACGATTTCGGGTTCATTGATTAAGGCTTGCGCGAGTCCGACGCGCTGGAGCATTCCTTTCGAGAATTTGCGAAGTTGGCGGTTCCAGTCTTTTTCTTCGAGACCGACTTTGGTTAATAATTCTTCGGTCTTTCGTTTGCGTTTCGCCGCGTCTAAACCGAAAAGCTCACCGAAATAATTCATCAATTCCGACGCTTTCAGATAATCGTAAAAGTATGGATTTTCGGGACAATAACCGATGCGCGAGTGCATTTTGACGTTTGAAATATCTTCGCCCAAGATTTTTGCGCGACCTTCGGATGCAAAAATCAGCGACATCAGAATTTTGATGGTCGTCGTTTTGCCCGCGCCGTTGCCGCCTAAGAATCCGAAAATCTGTCCGCTTTCGACGTTCAGAGTTAAATTGTCGAGCGCACGAATTTTTTTCTTGACCCAAAAGCCCTTCTCGTAATCTTTGCTTAAATTTTCGATTTCGATGATTGTGTTCATTGTCTAATTCAACGGAATTTTTGTTTTTCCCGCGTCGAGTTTTACGTCGCAAACTGCTTTGTCCAGAATATACGGCGCATCAGACGGGTCAACGAGATTGTTCGATTTATCAATCCGAAATTCTTTGCCGTTCGGTAATTTAACGGTTTTGAGAAGCGGAAAAATCTCGCTCCAATTATTGGCGCAACGATTATTTTTAGTCTTAAATTGCTGTAAAACCGTTTGAATCGCTTCGCGTTCGTCCATCGAATCAAGCTGGGTCAAACGAATGTTAGCGACTTCTTTGGTTTGACTGTCAGATGCTTCGTCCAACATTTGCTGATACATTGCGCGGGCAGTTTCGCGGCTTCCGCCTTGCGTTTTCATCCGCGCCGCCATTATTTGAAAAAATTGGGGTGCGCCCGCTATTTTCGCGCCTTTTTCGTAAGTTTCCGCCGCTTTGTCGAAATCGCCGAGCCGCCAGTAAATATAGCCCGAGTGTTGATAAAGCCGCCATTCGTTCGGATTGTTGGCAATTCCTTTGGTGGTAATTTTGATTGCCTGTTCCGCGTCAATCGCGGGCAAAACAATTGCGCCGTAAGAATAAACGGCAAAAAAATGCGGGTCTAAATCGGTCGCGTTGTCGAGTAGCGGATAAAGCAGACGCGGATTGAGCGGTTTCAGATTTTCGAGATTGATTTGCCCTTCGGCTCTGAGAACTTTGTCGCCGATATATTGAAGCGACTGCATCCAATACCAATCGGCAATCAAGCCTTCAAATCCGAGCGAAAACCCTTTGAGCTTTGCGCCGTGCAAAGCCAAATCTCGGTCAGTATAGCTTTCGGGTAAAACAGGACGTGATTTTTCGATGAAATTACTCAAAACATAAATCAATCCGAAGCCGAAAATCAGCGCGGCGATTGAAATTACAAATTGCTTTGAATTTTTGTTCATAACAACACGAAATATTATTTAAAGTTGCGGCGGCTGAAAATCAAAACAGTAAAAATCAGCAAAATCGCAACATAGACAAAGGCGTAAGCGGTTGCGCCGAAAATCATTGACGAAGGCAGCGCAATTCCGTTAGCGGTTTCGGTTCGGAAAACAAAATTAGAAAGATTCGGCAAAACGATATAAACCGCGTAAAAGAAATTTTTAGCGAATGCCGAACCCATATTTTGTGCCAAATCGTTGAGCGACGCACTGAAATGTCCGATGATAAAGACAAAAAACGACAAAAGCGCGGAAAGTGCAGGCGAAGAAAACGACGAAAAAAGAATCGCAACGGCGGTCAAAATGGTCAGTTCGAGAAAAAGCAAATAAATCGCGCCCCAAATCGAAAAGGCAAAATCGCGTCCGCCGACATAGAGAAGCGCGAGCGAAACTCCAACGCCCATCACCAGCACATTAACCAAAAGCGTCAGACACAAGCCGAGATATTTTCCCAGAATGAATTCGGTGCGGCTGATCGGTTTGGAAAAAATTGCATAAACCGTCTTTTTTTCGATTTCTTTTGAAACCAGACTGACCCCGACAAAAATCGAGATAAACGCGCCGAAAAGAAGCATCGCGCCGAGTCCGAGATTAACAATCGTCCGCGCTTCCTGTCCGGCGGTCAGTTCACCGAGAAAAATCGCGCTTGCCGTTATTAAAAGAACGAAAAGCACGAGATTATACAAAACACGGTCGCGGACTGCCTCGCGGAAAGTATTGCGGGCAATCGTCAGAATTCTACCGGTAAATGTCGAATTTAAAGCGGCTTTCAGGTGTGCCGGTTGTTCATTCATTTTTAAATGATTTTGGAAAGAAGTTTCGGGAGCGGATTAAAAAAAACTCCGAAATAAGTTTGGATTGGATTGGCGTTGAAAGTCAAGCAGTGCGCCGCAGTCAGCCGATAGAATTTTCAGTTATTGAAAAGGAGTCGCGGAAGCTGCCGAAGCAGCATCGAAAAGCGTTGCCAAATCATTCCAATCCATTCCGATAAAGCCTTGTTGTGTAATGCAATAACGTCTTGTGCCAGATTGTGTAACGCCTGATGCGCTAATCGGATTTGCCGAAAAAAAGAAGGTCGCGGGTGTGCCGCTCGTTGAAGTTGTCACTGCGCCGGCAAAGTTATAACCGCTTTTCATTCCCGAAGCGAGAACCGAATCTATTAAGCCTGCCGAATTTAGCTGTGCTAATCCGACGGTATCGGCAGTTGTTCCGGCTGTTCCGGCATAATTTCCCGCGCCGACCGAGGTGTGATAAGTTGATTGCGCTCCGTGCAGAGTGCGAAGAACCGAAATTGTCGAGCCTTCATTGGCAGAACGGCGGGCGGCAAGGAGGTTCGGGATGGCGACAGCGGCAATAATACCAATCGTCAGAACAACAATTAAAAGTTCGACGAGCGAAAAACCTTGTTGTGTGTGGATACTATTTTTCATCGGCTTTTACCTGCAAAAAAAAAGAGAGAAACATTGTGGGAATGTTTCTCTCCTGATTGTCTTAAAGATTAAGATTAGTTATTCAACGGGGTTGTGCCGGTGCAAACAGCACCGTCACCTGTTGATGTTCCCTGATCTGCAGTTGCTCCGAGAACGCCTTCGGTTGCGATACAAAAACCGCGTGTTCCGGTTGCCGTTACACCCGTCAGGGTTTGCGGATTACCAATAGCAGTAAAGGTTGCAGGTGTTCCGGTTGCCAGAGGCACATTAACGGTTGAAAATGTATAACCGCTCTTTGTTCCGCCGCCGAGAACCGAATCAATCAAACCCGGTGTCGTCAACGTAGCCAGATCAGGAGCATAGTTACCGCCGCCTGATGTGGCTTGGTAGGTCATTTGTGCACCATGCAATGTGCGAAGCGACGAAATCGCCGAGCCTTCATTAGCTGAACGACGTGCGGCAAGCAAATTCGGGATAGCGATAGCGGCAATAATACCGATGATGACAACGACGATTAAAAGTTCGATAAGCGAGAAACCTTTTTGATTTTTCATTTTGTTTTTTACAATCTCCTAGTTTTTGTTTTAGTCTTTTACCTTTCTCAGGTCGCAGATACCTAATACAAACATTGTGCCAAAGTTGTTGAACACT
>JANODL010000058.1:0-13838 GCA_031412675.1 Acidobacteriota bacterium
CGACGGCAAAACCGACATCGCTTTCTTCCGTCCAAGTTCGGGCGAATGGTTCATCCTGAGATCGGAAGACGCGAGCTTCTACGCAGTCCCGTTCGGCGCGGCGGGCGACATCGCCGCACCGGGCGATTACGACGGCGACGGACGGAGCGACACGGCAGTCTTCCGCCCCGCGACCGCGACCTGGTATATCAACCGCTCGACCCAAGGCTTGCTCATCGCAGCCTTCGGAGTGAACGGCGACCAACCCGTTCCATCTGCTTTCGTTCCTTAATGCAGTTGAATTAACTTAAAACAAAACGGAGCATCAGAGAGAGTTTGATGCTCCGTTTTATGTTTGTAAGATTTCCTGTTTGGGTTTAATCGTCAAAAGCAAAATGGCGGCGCAGACTGAGATTGACGCGCTGATTAAAAAAGCCGGAGTTGCGCCTAATCTGTCCCAAAAAAGACCGAAAAGTACTGAAGCGGGCAGAACCGTGATTGAAAAAGCGAGATTATAAAATCCGTAAGCCGTGCCGCGTTTTTCGGGTGCAACCAAATCGGCGACGAGTGCTTTTTCGACACCTTCGGTCAAGCCGAAATAAATTCCATATATGATAAATAAAGCCCACGCTTGCCACGGCGAATTGACGAAGGCAAATCCCGCATAGACAAAAGCGTAAACAATCCAACCTGAAAAGATTAGTTTTTTGCGCCCGATTCTGTCCGATAAATCGCCGCCGATTAATGAAAATAAGAGTTTGCTGATGTGCAAAACCATCCATAAAAGCGGCAAAACGGCTGCCGGAATGCCCGATTGTTCGGCGCGCAGAAGCAGAAATGCGTCGGTCGAATTCGATAATGTAAAAATTGCGATGACAATTAAAAAGCGTTTGAAATTACCGTCAAATTCTTTTAAGGAAAGTTTGATTGGCGTGATTGTGCCGTTTTCAATTGCCGGTTCGTGCGGTTTGTCCTTAACGAAAAAGACGATGACAAATAATCCGAGCGCGACCGGAATCGAGGCGAAGAGAAAGACTTGACGATAATCCCGCGCCGTCGGTTCTTCGGGATTGCTTGCCAGAAAATAGAGCAAACCAAACGCGCAAATCGGACCGATAACCGCGCCGAGATGGTCGGCGGCGCGATTGAAACCGAACGCTAACCCGCGTTTTTCGGGCGGCACGGAATCGGCAAGCAGTGCGTCACGCGGCGTTCCGCGAATTCCTTTGCCGACTCGATCCGTGACGCGAACGGCTAAAACTTGCTGCCAGCTTCCGGCGAAGGCGAGAAACGGTCGCGCCAAACTGGCGAGCGAATAACCGAGAAAAACAGGGAATTTCCGGTTATTGAACTTGTCGCTGAGATAGCCGGAAAAAAGTTTGAGAAGCGCGGCGACCGATTCGGCAAAACCTTCGATTAAGCCGATGGCAAACGGCGTTGCGCCGAGCGTTAAGGCTAAAAACGTCGGCAAAAGCGGATAAATTATCTCGCTCGAAGTATCGTTTAAAAGGCTGACGAGGCTTAAAGCAAAAACATTGCCCGAAAGATTTTGGTAACGGGCAAAGAATTTTTTTATTTTGTGAAGCATTAAAAATTGGCGCGATTTTTAATTAACGCGGTTTTTGCGTTGTCGGAGTCGGGCGTTCAGGACGTTTTCCGCTGGTTGAGCTGAACCACAAAAGAGCAATACTGCCGACAAAGGCAATTGCTAAAATCGCAATCACGACCGCCATTCGCACCGCCATTTTGACGGTTTTCTTCAGCAATTTGTAAGCGATAAAGGCAACTGCCGCGAAGACGAGAAAAAAGGCGATGCCGACAATCGCGCCGATGCTGCTGCTGCTGCCGAGCGCAACGTCAAAAAGTAAATTCGTTAAAATCATAATTCTCCTTTTTCGCTCAAGGCTCGCTCGATTCTATCTAAATCTTCTTCCGTAAGCCCGATGTCTTGTGTCGGAAGAGCGAATTCTTCGTCAGCCCACGCTCCAAAATCAAGTAATTTACAGCGTTCCGAGCAAAACGGACGAAATTCGTTGCCGTGATATTCGGTTTGTTTTCCGCAGGATGGACATTTTACTTGTGGCATAAATTTTAAGATGTCAGATTACCACAAATCGAAAAAAAGTTGAATGTTTTCGCCAATGGTGTAATCATACAAAGTTTAGATGCGATTTTTGCATCTAAGCGAACAAAACGGTTGATAAAAACGTAAATTTTTAACAACGAACGGAGAACAACTGGAAATGAACGATTATAAGGAACGCTTTGAAAAATGGCAGCGCGAGGCAAAGGAAAAATTCGACGATTTCGACAAACAAGTCGGCTTGACGGATAAAATCGGCGAAGGCGCGAAGGTTTTAAAGGACACGGCGCAGAAAGGCGCAGAAGTTTTAAGGGACGGCGCGGAAAAAATTAAAACCGAAGCCGAAAAAAGCGAGGTTGGCAAACAAGCCGTCAATGTCGCCGAAGGTGCTTTTAAAACCGCCGGAGATACGGCGAAAAAAGTTTATGAAGTAAGTGAACCGCTCCGCGATGCGGCGGGCGACGCAGGCGGAAAAGCCGCCGATGCCATGAAAGAAGCGGGAAAAAAAGCGGGCGAAGTTTTCAGCGTGGCGACCGAAAAAGCGGGCGATATTTTTGAAGACGCTTCGGATAAATTCAATAAAGGCGCGAAAACCGCTTCGGGCATTTTCAATTTCGGCGCAAGCTGGACGCGCACTTTTGATTCGGCTTGGAAAACCTTACAGCAAACCTCGGAATGGATTGCCGAAAAGCCTCTGCAAGCCGCCGCGACGGGCGTTTCGATGGCAGTCGGCGCAGGTTTGGGTGTTGTTTTTACGGGCTTGAGTTCGCATTGGCTTTTCAATTCCGCGATTCCGGTTTGGTCGGTCAAAAAGGTCAGCGAACTTTTTAACGATTATCTCAAAGGTCAGGAAAATCTCATCACGGAAGGCGATTTGACGAAAGCCGAGGCGGAAAAAATCACGTTCGAGCGCGACATTGCCAAATATGTCGGCGCACCGCTTTTAGGCTCTTTCGCGTTCGCTTCGGGCGCGGTTATGATGACGAATATTATCAATCCGAAAACCATCACGGGCGCACCGCTCGACTGGCTGATCGGCGGCAATCCTTTGCTCGAAGGCGTTTGGTTTTTCGGCAACGGAATGGTTTGTTTCAAAACCAGCTACGACTTTTTTATGATCGCGCTCGACGATCACGAAGACGTGCAGAAAATCGTCCGGGAAGTCAAAGGAATGCTGCCGCAAGTGAACGAAGCATAATAAATGAAAGCAATAAAACAAATCTATTCCTTGGAAGAATATATCCAACTCGAAAAGTCCACGAACGATAAATTCGAGTTTTGGAATGGAAATGTGTGGTCGATGAGCGGTGCAAGCACTGACCATAATCGAATCGTTCGCAACTTGAACACCGAAGTAGATTTGCAATTACGCGAAAAAGGCTGTGAAGCATTTCCGTCCGATATGCGGATTAAAGTTCCCGCTTATTTGCCCTATCGTTATCCCGATTTAACCGCGCTTTGCGGCAAGGTAAAAATCGAAAAACTGCACGGGTTGGATTTATTGGTTAATCCGCAATTGATTGTCGAAGTGCTTTCCGATTCGACCGAAGCCTTCGACAGAGGCGATAAGTTCAGCTTTTACAAATCAATCGAAAGTTTTACGGAATATCTTCTCGTCGCCCAGCATCGTCCGCACGTTTCGCAGTTCATCAAACACGGCGACGGATTTTGGATGCAGTTGGAATTTAATGATTTAAGAGATGTCGTTGAGTTAAAATCCGTGCCGTGTAAATTAGCTCTAACGTCAATTTATCGCGGCGTAGATTTCTCGTCCGGCGAAACTGAACCGGAAACGGCGTAGAGCACAGAATAAAATCAGCAAAATGTAAAAGAGGCAGAAACAACTATCCTGTTATTTCTGCCTCTAAACTTTTCCGCGGACTATTTTCAAATCGGTGTTACTTGTCTTTCGTCGCCGTAAAGGGAAGCAAACCGAAAGGACTGTCGAGCGTGCCTTTCATCGTATCGCCTTCGACCGTTCCCTCCATTTTGATGTCAAGCGGACTGCCGTTGACGGTAAGTCGGGCAGTTCCCTGAATGTTTTTGCCGCTCACTTTACCGCTTTCAACCGTTCCGTTGCCGACTGCCGAATCAAGCGTGCCGTTAAAATCATTACCGGTTTGCTTTAACTGCATCGCAAGCTGAACGGATTGTCCGGGAGCTTCGGCAAACATCGTCCATTTTCCGCTGACATCAACTGCCGCTTTGACGTTTGTATCAACTTTTGTCGGCATTGTCACGGTTTTTACGTCAACCGTGATTTCCTTCAAACGCTGGATAGTTTCGGGCGTTCCGCCTTCCTGAAAACGTCCGCCGAGATGCTTCGCCAAGAATTTTTCGACTGACATCACCATTGCCAGATTGTTGACGGGACGCTGAAAACCGTGTCCTTCGTCGAGTGCAAGAAGATATTCGACCGGATAATTTCGTTCGCGCAGGGCGATGATAATCTGGTCGGCTTCCGCCTTTTTAACACGCGGATCGTTTGCGCCCTGCACGACCATCAGCGGCGTTTTGATTTTCGCGACGTGATTGAGCGGCGATTGACGGTCAAGCTGGGCTTTGCCTTCGGGCGTGTTCGGATTGCCCATTCTTTCGTGAAACAGCACGCGACCGGCTTCCCAATACGGCGGAATCGAACCGAGCAGTGTGTTCAAATTTGACGGCGCGACAATCGCAACTGCCGCCGCGTAAACGTCGGGCGTGAACGTGACACCCGCAAGCGTTGCGTAACCGCCGTAACTTCCGCCCATAATGCCGACTCGTTTTGCGTCAACGATGCCTTGCGCGACGAGATGTTTCACGCCCCAAGTAATGTCGTCCTGCATCAATTCGCCCCATTGTTTATTTCCGGCATTGAGAAATTTTTTCCCGTAACCTGTCGAAGCCCGAAAATTCGGCATCAAAACAGCATAACCGCGATTGGCTAAAAGCTGTGCAAAATTGCTGAAACCCCACGAATCTCTAGCCCAAGGTCCGCCGTGCGGGAAAACCACGAGCGGCAGATTTTTGGCTTCTATGCCTTTCGGCAAAGTCAGATAAGCGGGAATTTCCAAGCCGTCCGATGATTTATAGCGAATCGCCTTCATTTCCGACATCGCCTCACGCGGAATTTTTTCGCGGACGACGTAAAGCGTCGAAAGATTTTTCGTCTTGCGGTCGTAAAGCCAGACCGTTCCCGGGTCAATGTCGCTGTATGAAACGACAATCCATTTTTGCTCGTCTTTCGTGTTTGACTGAAAATTTATTTCGCGTGTTCCGCCGAGTTTTTTCTTGATGTCGTTGTAATCTTTTTCAAACGCTTTATCTTTGAAATAAACACGCGGTTTATCGTCTTCGTAAGCGGTGAAAACCAGTTCGTCGGTCACATCGGAAAAATACGCATTGCCGAAATCAACGCGTTTATCGGGGTCTTGTTCGACAAGTTCTTCCTTCAATGTTACCGGGTCGAACAAAACAAGCTGCGTCAAATCGCGGTCGCCTTTGTTGGTTTCCAGATAAACGCGCTTGCCGTCTTTATGAAAACGAACCGCACCGCACGATTCGCGCCAGTTGCAATCGTAGATTTTCGTAAATTTTCCGTCGTCTTCGACGCGCATAAGTTCCGAGTCGCCGTTTTCGGCAGAACGCGAAGCAAGCCGCAGTTTGCCCGCATTATCGAAAATAAAACCTTGGAGACGCTCGGTGTTTTTGCGAATCAGAGTTTTTTGCCCCGTCGAAATCGAAACTTTGTAAAGGTCGTGCCACGCCGCATCGCGGTCGTTGAGTCCGACATAAATCGCGTCGGGATCGGTTTTCGGCACGTTTTGAATAAAAGCGCGAACCTTCGTGCCTTCGGTCAAATTTCGCGTCGAAGGGATTTTTGCGGCAGTCGCTTCCGCCGGATTAACCGCGTAAACATTAAAGTTTTCGTCGCCATCATTGTCTTTGACGAACAAAATATATTTGCCGTCCTGACTCCAAAAATAGCTCGGAATCGGACGTTTTGTTTCGTTTGTCACGGCTTTGGCGGCAGTAAAAGGCTCGTTGATGCCTTTGACGAAAATATTGCGAACGCCGTTTAAAGGCTTGATAAAAGAAATAAATTTGCCGTCGGGCGAAAGCTGCGAAGCCGCGATTTCGGGGTTGCCGAAAAACAACTCGCGGTCAACAAGCGCAGGCTGTTGGGCTGAAATCGTCAAAAAAGTTGTCAAAATTAGTGTCAAGCAGAACAGATACTTAAACATATTTTCTCCTCAATATTAGTTTGTTAAAACGCTGGTAGCGTAATTGTTACGTTAAAAATTTTCGATTTGTTTCCGCAAAAGATGTATTGTTTGCGAAACATACGAAAGAAACGAAACTCTAAAAAATTGTTGGTTTTATTTTTCGTATATTTCGTGTGTTTCGTAGGCTAAAAACTAATGAATCTGAATCGGAAACGGCGTAAAACACAGAATAAAAATCAGCAAAGTTAAAATTGCCACGACTTTGCGCTTGCGGTCAAGCGGCGAATTATCGAGCGGTTCGGGATGCCGAATCCGCATCATTATTCCGAGAATGACCGCAAACAGTAGCCCGCTCGGACTGTTGTAAAAATAAAAGCCCGCAATTGATAAAACAACCATCACGGCAAACGCGATTCTGCCCGTCCAGTAATGAACTTTCTCGCCGAAAACAGCGTAAATTGCGTGTCCGCCGTCGAGTTGTCCCGACGGAATTAAATTTAAAGAAGTGACGAGCAATCCGATCCAAGCCGCCGACGTAAAGGCGTTCATAAAGCTCAAATTCAGATTTACACCGAAAATATAAGCGAGAATCTGCGTGAACAACGGGTCGGAAAAGTATAAACCGCTTTGCGAAACCGCCATTTTGTCGGGCGTGACCGATTCCATCGTCAGAAGTCCGATAATTGCTACCGGAATCAGCGCGATAAAACCCGCAATCGGTCCGGCAACACCGATGTCGAAAGTGGCGCGGCGCGACGGCAAGGGTGAAACGATTTTGATAAACGCGCCGAAAGTTCCGGCAGGTCCGATCATTGGCGGAGTCGGAATAAAAAACGGCAAAGTCGCGTCAACGCCGTAAAGACGACACGCGACGTAATGCCCCATTTCGTGCGAAGTCAGGATAAAAAGCAGCGACAGCGAAAAACTGAGTCCGTGTTTTAAAACTGCCGCGTCGTGAAAAAGCGCGTAAATCGTGCCGGCAATCAGTTGATAATATTCGGACGGCAAAGTCAGCAGAAAACTGAAAAATTCCGAAGCCGTCTGCGGGTCGGCGTTCGGGAAAATTGCGATTGTTCCGAAAGGAAAAATACTTCCCGCGACGGTCACGGTGCAAAAAGTCAGAAGCAGCAGCGCAATATGTTTTGCCCAAGTCTTAGCGGTCGGACGCATCGCCTCGCGGCGGCTGAAAAAATCGTTGGCGGTTGAATTTAAATCGGACATTGAAGGGTAAATAAAAAATCGTAAATCGCAAATATAATTCTAGCATCTTGCGATTTACGATGTCACAACAGGAATAAAGGGGTGAATTTTAAGTAAAACCTATTTCTTGACGGCTTTGGCTTGTAAATCTTTGCCGGGTTTGAAACGAATGGTTTTGCCCGACGGAATCGGAACTTCCATACCGGTGCGCGGATTGCGTCCGACACCGCGTTTGCGTGCTTTCACCACGAAAACTCCGAAACCTCTGAGTTCGATACGTTTCCCTTTTGCCAATGCGTCCTTCATTGCGTTGAAAAGCGAATCTACAACCTGTTCGGCTTTTTGTTTCGGAACACCTGTTTTGTCCGCGACACGATTAACGATGTCGAGTTTAATCATTTTCTCTTCCTCCTTGAAAATATTGAAAGAACTAACTTTATTGGCTTTTACTGATGATAAAGACCAAACCCCGCCGTGTCAAGATTTTTATGACAAATCATTGCGCTAAATCTAATAAAATTGGTGTTTTACAAGCAGTTTTCAGCCGCCGAATCGTCAAAACCGTCCAAAAAATAAAGCGTTACTGTTTTTGACGATTTTTATGTTGAAATTCAAAAAAGTTATCCGAAACAGTTTCGGGAACTTCCCAATGCGGAAAATGCCCGATGTTTTCGAGTTCGATGATGTCCGTTTGCGCGGGAACGACTTCGCGGAATCTTTTCACGAGATGTGCGCCCGAAACTTTATCTTCCAAACCGTTGATCATCCGAAACGGCTGACGCATTGTTTCGAGCGCGCCGACCCAACGCTCACGATATTTTGCGCGTTCCGTCATATAACGAATCAATTTATGTGCGATGCGCTTGCCGTTGTTATGTTTGAAAAGCGTTGCGAAATCTTCCAATTCGGCGGCAGTCGGCTGAGTTTTTTCGCCGAACACGGTAGCCAGACTTTTTTTGAAAATCGAATCTGAGATTAGCTTTCCGAAAAGAAATCCAAGCGGACTGATGAGAATTTTCTGCGCTAAGATCGGACGATGCGTTTCGGGGAAAAGTGCGCCGTTGAGCATACAAATCGAACGAATCGAAAAGTTCAAACGATTTTCTTTGTCGCGTGCCAAGAGTTCCTGCGTAATCGTGTTGCCGTAATCGTGCGCGAGAATGTGAACGCGTTTGACTTCGAGATGTTCGAGCAGTTTCTGCAAAACATCAACCTGATTAAAAGTCGTGTAATCAAATCCGAACGGTTTGGCGGAAAAACCGTAGCCGATCAAATCAAAACTCAAAACCGCAAATTCTTTCGCTAAACCGTCCCGAATTTTATGATAATCAAACGACGAAGCGGGAAAACCGTGCAGACAGAGCAAAACCTCGTCGCGTCTTTCGCTCAAATGATAAAAAACGGGCAAACCTTCGCAGTCAAAATAATTTCCGCTTTCTTTCCAATCGGTTAGATTCATTTATCAATGATATTGATTTACGTCTGTTTAGACAAAATGTTAGAATTCGGAAAACAGTTTAACGAGGGGGAAACCGGAAATGTTAAGAGGAAGAGAGAGCAGTAACGTCGAAGATGTGCGCGGAATGGGCGGCAAAGGAATCGCGCTTGGCGGCGGCGGGCTGGGAATGTTGGTCGTTTTGGTTTTGGCGTTGGTGTGCGGTGTTGACCCGCGTCAACTGCTCGACAGCGGCGCACTTGACCAATCACAACAACAGCAACAACAACCGCAACAGCAACAGCCGCAAAATCGGCAAAGCGACGACGACCAGGCGAAATTTGCGCGTTCGGTGTTGGGAAGCACCGAAGACGTTTGGCGCAAGATTCTGCCGCAACAAGCCGGAAAACAATACCGCGACCCGAAGCTCGTGCTTTTTACCGATCAGGTGAACTCGGCTTGCGGCAACGCGAGTTCTTCGACCGGACCGTTTTACTGCCCCGGCGATCAAAAACTCTATCTCGATTTCGCGTTTTTCCGTGAACTGAAAACCGAATTTAAAGCCGACGGCGATTTCGCGCAAGCCTACGTCATCGCGCACGAAGTCGGGCATCACGTTCAGAATCTTTTGGGAACGATGGATAAGGTCAACGCGGCGGGAAACACCAATCAATTGTCGGTCGCGCTCGAACTCCAAGCCGATTGCTATGCGGGCGTTTGGTCGTTTTACGCGAATAAACAAGGCTTGGTCGAAGCCGGCGATTACGAAGAAGCCTTACGCGCCGCGTCGTCGGTCGGCGACGACACGATTCAGAAACGCTCACAAGGCTACGTCGTCCCCGAATCGTTCACGCACGGCTCGTCACGCGAAAGAATGAACTGGTTTGCGAAAGGCTTGCAAACGGGCGATATGCGCCAATGCAATACTTTCGGCAGATGAGAGTGAAAAAGTTTAAATGTGAAAAAGTTGGCTGGATTGAATTCAACCAACTTTTTCCCTTTTAAACTTTTGCCCTTTTTCACATTGTCACAGGCTGAAACTGCTTGCCATACAACTCTTGATAAACCCAACCCAAAAATCTGACTTCCGCCGTGCAGAGCGATTCGATCCAACAGCTCGTCAGATAAATCCGCCGTTCCAAATTGTTCGTAATCTTTTCGGCTTGCGCGACGTGCGAATCGTTTTGCATTAATTTATAGCTTGCGGAGATGTCTTCGTTGGTCTGTTTCGCTTCGCCGAGAGCCTGTAAAAGATCGGTAATCCAGCGTCCGAGTTCGTCTTCCGTCCGGTTTTCGCCCAACGCCTGAAACGCGCCGATCGCGAGCCGCGCTTCGGCGTTTTCAAACGGGTAAACCTCGATGCCGTTGTCCGCGTCGTCCTTTTGCTTCCATTGAAAAAGCTCTTCGACCTGCGGAAGACGGACGAGTCCGACGCGGCTGTCGTTCAACAAAAACCATTCGAGCAAATCCGCGAGCGAATTAACATCAATATCGCCGGTCTGAGTTTTCCGCAATTTCGGCGGTAAATTTTCCTGTGGTGCTTGTGCCATAAAAAAGATTTTAACGCAAAGACGCAAAGGGCGCGAAGATGCGAAGAATTTTATTTTGCCTACGAAACACACGAAATACACTAAAATAATAAAAGAAGTTTTTTGGTAACTGATTAGGTCATTGACTGGAGCGCAAGCGGCTCGCTTGCATACGTCGCTTGAAAAGCGGCGTAAAAAGACTTCGATTTCTTTCAACTCGAGAGAAAACCAAAGCCTTTTCGCGTCGAAAAACCTGCGCTCAGCGAAAGCAAAGCAAGTGAGGAAAGTCTTGCGCTCCAGTCCTAATCAGTTACGTTTTTTGTTTTCTTTTTTCGTTTCTTTCCTGTGTTTCGTAGGTAAATTTTTCCTCGCGTCACGAGCATTAAATTGAAATCTTAAAATTCGCTTCGACTCTGCCGACCGTTTCGCCGCGACGGTTTTTGATCGGCAAGGGCGAATAATCTTTGAGCTTGCCCGCATCGTAAATTCCGAGTTGGCGCAGGACTTCGACCGAGATGACGGCGCGGGCGCGTTTGTCGTCGCCGTCGTCAATTTTCAGGGCGATTCCAAGTCCGCGTGTCCATTGCGGCGAGGGCAAAACGCCGCATAGCCAAACGCCTTCCGCGCCGATTTTCGAGATGAATTTGCCGCGTGCCGCCGCCATCAAAAGCGTGTCCAAACGCTCGGTTCCGCCGATCAATTCGGGATAATTCATCATCGCCCCACGCACGCGCCGACACGCTTCGCGCAGTTCCGCGTCAAAAGTTTCGGGCGGAAAAACGAGTTTGAGAAAACCTTTCGCCATCGCCCGCAAACTCAAAGCAAAGTTCGGCGCACAACAGCCGTCAACGGCAAGCGGAATCGCGTCTTTCGGCGTTTCGCAAAACTCCGCAACCGTCTGCAAAATCGCCTGCTGAATCGGGTTTTCAATCAAATCGTAAGTTTTAATATCTGCGCCGATAGTTTTGGCAAAAGCGAGCATCGCCGCGTGTTTGCCCGAACAATTATTGTGCAGTTGCGTTGGCTTTTCGCCCGACCGAATCAACTCTTCGGCGCGTTGTTCGTTAAACGGCAAATGCACTCCGCACCGCAAATCCGCTTCGCCCAAACCGATTTTCTTGAGCATCCTTTCGGCAATTGTCGTGTGAATCTTTTCGCCCGAATGCGACGCGCAAGCCAAGGCAATCTCCGATTCCAAATAGCCGAATTTCTCCGCGCCGCCGCTCATCAAAAAAGGCAAGACCTGAAAAGGCTTTGCCGACGACCGAATAAACGCAACCGTTTCCGCATCGCCGATATTAACGATCTCTTTGCCGTCGCCGTCAATAATTAAAAGGCTTCCGCGATGAACGGATTCGACGGTTTCGCCGCGAATCACTCTGGCTAAAATTTCAGATTGCATAATTAAGTAGAGAGTAGAGAGTAGAGAGTAGAGAGTAGAGATTTGGAATGAGATTCTTTCCCTCTACTCTCTACTCTCTACTCTCTACTCGCAGAAATCATTTCCCGGGCGTGTTGACGTGCCGTGTCGGTGATTTTTTCGCCCGCCAACATCCGCGCAATTTCTTCGATTTGTTCAGCCTCGCCGAGTTCTTTCAGACGAATCTGCGTGCGGTTTTTGACCGTCTCTTTTTGCACGAGAAAATGATGGTCAGCCAAAGACGCGACTTGCGGCTGATGCGTCACACACAAAACCTGTTGTGTTCGGGCGAGTTCCTTTAGTTTCAAACCGACCGCTTCCGCGACCCGACCGCCGATGCCTGTGTCAATTTCGTCAAAAACCATCGTCTTCGAGTTTGCGGAAAGTTTCGTCGTCGTGTTTAGAATCAACATCAGACGCGACAATTCGCCGCCCGACGCGACTTTGCCAATCGGTTTGACGCTTTCGCCCGGATTCGCCGAAAAATAGAACTCGACCTTATCAAAACCCTTCGCCGTAAAAGATTTGTCGTCCGTTTCATCCGTCGAAATCCGCACTTCAAATCGCGCCTTTTCGAGCGACACGGCTTTTAAGTTTGATTCGATTTCTTTTTCGAGTTTCTTCGCACTCTTTTCACGTTTTTCGTGAAGCTGTGAAGCGGTTTTCAAATAATCTTCACGCGCCGCGCTGAGTTCCTTGCGTAATTCCGCTTCGCGCAAATCAGCCGTTTCGATGTTTCGCAAACGCTCCGAACTTTCCGCAAAATGCGCCAGCACACTTTCAATCGTGCCGCCGTATTTGCGTTTCAGACGCGAAATTTCCGCCAGACGGTCTTCGATTTCCGCCAGCCGTTCGGGCGAAAATTCGAGCGAACCGCGAAAATCCCTGACCGCAAACGCCAAATCTTCCAAAACCGCCTGCGCCGTTGCCAAACCTTCGTTGTATTCGGCAAATTTCGATTCGTATTCGGATAATTCCGCGATGCGCCGAATCACTTTTTCGAGCGTCGTAACGGTCGCTTCCTCGTTTTCGTAAAGCAGAAGATACGATTCTTCGCTCAATAACGAGAGTTTTTCGACATTATTCAGACGCTTTTTCTCTTCTTCCAACGCTTCGTCTTCGCCCGTTTGCAGATTTGCCTTGCCGATCTCGTCAACCTGAAACTGCAAAATGTCCAAAAGCTGAAGTTTTTGCGCTTCGTCTTCGCGCAAACTCTCGATTTCGCGCCTGACTTGCGCCATTTTTTTATATTTTCCGCCAACCGCTTCGCCCAAACTTGCCGCACCCGCAAATTCGTCGAGCATTTCCAGATGAGTCGAAGCATTAAAAAGCGTCGCCTGTTCGCCCTGCCCGTGAATATCCACGAGAAATGCGCCGATTTTCCGCAGAAAGGCTTGTGTAACGAGTTGATTATTAACGAAAATCCGGTTTTTGCCCGACAGCGAAAGCTCGCGCCTAACAATCAAATCGGTTTCGCTTGAGTCGTCGAGTTCGATGCCGCTTTCGTAAAACATTTCGTGCAAATCGGCATCGGCGCGAACCGTAAAAAGTCCTTCGATCTGCGCTCGATTCGTTCCTTCCTTGATCAAATCCGACGAAATCCGTTCGCCCGTCAACGCGCCCAAACTGTCCACGATAATTGATTTTCCCGAACCCGTTTCGCCCGTCAAAAGATTGAGTCCCGAAGCGAATTCGAGTTCGAGTTCGTCAATCAGCGCGATGTTTTTTATTTTCAGCAGAGACAACATAAGAAAAGTTTATTTTACAATCGGAGAGCGTCATTTTTTCTCTCTTGCCAAAAACATATTACTGAATTTATGGTTAATCTGAATATAACAGACGGAACTAGTGTTCAGTCAAGGTTTAAGTGGCGGATAAAGTCGCTTCAACTTTACCCGCGCGTCTTTAGTTGTAAACTGCCACTCAACCTTGACTCCTTTGTGATTGCGACGCGTTTGATATTCCGCAATTTGTTTCTCCAATT
>JANODL010000059.1:0-3936 GCA_031412675.1 Acidobacteriota bacterium
TACGGTTTCGACCGGATTTATGCCGATTCGCAACGCGCAAACGGGCGAGACGGAAGCCAAAATCTTTTTTATGGCTTACACGCTCGACAATCCGCCCGCGAATCGTCCTTTGATGTTTTCGTTTAACGGCGGTCCGGGTTCGGCTTCGGTCTGGCTGCATCTCGGCGCACTCGGACCGCGTCGCGTCAAAATGCTCGACGACGGTTTGATGCCGCCGCCGCCGTATCAACTGGAAGACAACGACCAAACCTGGCTGACCGAAACGGATTTGGTCTTTATTGATCCGGTCGGCACGGGTTATTCACGCGCCACTAAGGCGGAATTCGCGCAGAAGTTCTTCGGCGTGAACGGCGATCTCGAATCAATCGGCGAATTTATCAGAATGTATCTCGGACGCTATGAACGCTGGAATGCGCCGATGTTTTTAGTCGGCGAAAGCTACGGCACGACGCGGGCGGCGGGTTTGTCGAATCTGCTTTTTGAAAAAGGAATCGGGCTGAACGGAGTGCTTTTAGTCTCGAATGTGATGAGCTTTCAAACTATTCGTTTCGCCGAGGGCAACGATTTGCCGCTTCTGCTGATTTTTCCGTCATACACGGCGACGGCTTGGTATCACAAACGCCTTTCGCCCGAATTACAGGCAAAACCGCTCAAACAAGTTTTGGCGGAAGCCGAAAACTTTGCGAGCGGCGAATACACCTCCGCGCTGATGAAAGCCGACCGTCTGACGGCATCCGAACGCCAAAGCGTGATAGACAATTTCAGTAAATATTCGGGTTTGAGCAAGACGTTTGTCGAGCAAAACAATCTGCGCGTTGACCTCAACGAATTTTTGAAGGAATTACAGCGCGACAAACGCCTGACCACCGGCAGATTGGACAGCCGTTTCACGGGTTTCGACCGCGACGCGGCGGGCGACGGAACCGAATTCGACCCGTCAATGACGGCGATTCGTCCGCCATACACTTCGGCGTTTAACGATTACGTCCGCCGCGAACTCGGCTTCAAATCCGACTTGGAATATTTTATCCTCGGCGGCGGAATTACTTCGCCCTGGAACTGGAATGTCAATAACGGCTACGCCGATACGAGCGTTGCCTTAAACAGCGCGATGCGGAAAAATCCGTATATGAAAATCTTCGTCGCGTCCGGTTATTACGATATGGCAACGCCGTATTACGCGACCGAATACACGCTCGCGGCGATGAATCTCGAACCCGCTTTGCGCCGAAACATCTCCGTCAGCTATTACGAAGCCGGACATATGATGTATATCGAGAAAAATTCGCTGAAGAAATTAAAGGACGACGCGGCAAGATTTATCCAAGGCTCTTTACCGCGATAAATGTCGAAAAATGGGTAGTGAACAGAAAGCAAGGCTGTTCGAGATTCTCTCACGGTGACTCAAAAAGAAAAGCTTGGTTCGCCGGGAGCGCACGCATCCGTGCGTGCTGAGCGCGAGCGCGCGAATCATTGCGCTGAATGTCGAGTCGGGATTGAACAACGCTTTTACGCCACTTTTTCCAGGGGCGCAGCACGCACGGATGCGTGCGCTCCCGCCGATGAAGAGTTTGTTGTTCCGATAATGCAATTTTCAAAGCATTACTTTTAGTTCACTACCGAAAAATGTTTTCGAAAACCACAGAGCGGTTCAATGTTTGGTATTTCCCGCCAAAAGATTGATGGCGTGCGGCAAAATCGTTTTGATAACTTCAAAACATTCCTGCACACCTTTCGGCGAACCGGGCAGATTTATGATTAAAGTATGATTGCGAATTCCGCAAACGCCGCGTGAAAGTATCGCTTTCGGGTTGATTTTCGAGGTTTCGGAGCGCATTGCTTCGGCAATTCCCGGCGCGTCTTTTTCGATCACGGCGCGGGTTGCTTCGGGCGTGTTGTCGCGCTCGGCAAACCCCGTTCCGCCGGTCGTGATAATCAAATTTACGTCTTCGCGCTCGGTCAAAATGTAGAGCGTTTGGCGCAAATCGTCAAAATCATCGGAAACAATTATCTTTTCGTGAACTTCCGCGCCGATTGCTAATAGCAGTCCGAGCAGAGTGACACCCGAAACGTCATCGTCCTCGTGGCGCGAATCGCTGACCGTTACGACGATTGCCTTGATTTTCGAGTTATCCGCCATATTTCATAAAATCTTTGAGCCAGCATCTGTCCATTACAACCAATAAACCCGCGTCTTCGGCACGTTTTGCGGCGGCTTTATCAATCACACCTTCTTGTAACCAGACCGCTTTCGCGCCGATTTTGATTGCCTCATCCACCGCGCTTCCCGCCTCGTCCGAACGGCGGAAAATATCAACCAGATCAATCTTTTCTCTGACCGACGACAAGTCTGCAAAGGCTTTTGCGCCAAAAACTTCGGTTTCATTCGGGTTGACAGGAATTACTTTGTACCCTTTTTTCATCATAAATGAGGCAACGCCGTTTGACGGTCGAAAAGGATTTGACGAAAGACCGACGACCGCAATCGTTTTGCATTCTTCAAAAATGCGTTTGAATGTTTCTGCTTCATTCATATATTTATTCAAACAAATAAATGAACGAAACGCAAAATTTTTATTTTCAACAACATTCGGGATCAAAACGGAGCGCAGGCTGCCAGCCTGCAACACCGCTTGCAAAGCGGTGTCAAAAACTTCAATATTAGAACCTTCTCGTATGAATGCAGACGTTATGAGCATTTTTCAAATGCTTGCAGGCTGGCAGCCTGCGCTCCGTGTGCTTGCAGGCTGGCAGCCTGCGCTCCGTGCGGGAAATTCTTTTTCGCACACTTACTTTATTTTCAGTTATTTTTCGTTAGCCTTGTGTAACTTCCAGTTCTTCCGCACTGACTTTGCGGCGGCTGTAAAAAATGCTCAGAATTACGCCGATCACGACGAGAATCATTCCGATTAAACTGCCTAAACCTTGCGCTTCATCAAAGATTATCCAGCCAACCGAAAGTCCGTAAATCAAACCCGTATAAACGATAATCGCCACGCTCGCGGCTTTTTCCTTCTGCAAAGCGTTGGTCAGAAAAACTTGTCCGAGTTGTGAAAAAATTCCGATTAACACGAGATAAAACCAATCCCAACCGACCGGAGTTCGCCAATTAAAGATCGTGAAAACAAATCCGGCAATCATTCCGATCAGCTGAAAATTAAAAACGACCGTCAACGGATGCTCCTTTTCCTTTAAACTTCGCACGAGATTGTAAGCCATTCCCGAACCGAACGCCGAAATTATCCCGAGCGCGAGATAAAAAGGCGAAACTCGCGGATCGAATTGTTCGATAAAGAGAACGCCCGCAAAAGCGATCAGATAACAAAACCATTGCGGCAGACCAACTTTCTCCTTGAGCAGAAAAATCGCAATAATTGCCGTAAAAATCGGCGAAAGATACTGAATCGTCATCGCCGAAGCGAGCGGAATATTCTGCACCGTGACGAAAAAGAAATAAAGCGCGGTTGTCCCGAAAAGCCCGCGAAGCAGAAGAATCGTGCGGTTCGATCCTTTCAAACTGGCGTTTGCTTTCCGCAATCCGTAATAGCAAAACGCGACTCCGAGCAAGCATCGAAAGAAAACAATCTCCATCGCCGGAAGATGCGAAACCTGTTTGACGCAAACATTCGCCAGAAAAAAAGCGAACGTCGAAATAAACATCGAACGCACGCCGACAGTAATAAATTTTGAATCGGTTTGAATTGAATCCTGCAAAATAATTTCTCGACTAAACTATAAACAAACGGACAAAACTATTTGTAAAAATTTGTAGCTACAGATTTTCACAGATTAACTCAGCTTTGCACAAAAACTAAGGAATGAAGCTCTTTTGAACCGAACATTATCAATTATACATTGTGCATTTTACATTATTTGACAGGTATTTATTGATTAATAATGCAGAATGCAGAATGCAGAATGTAAAATGATTTCATC
>JANODL010000060.1:0-40537 GCA_031412675.1 Acidobacteriota bacterium
TAAATGTTGTGTAAAGAACCCGCCCGCTACCGCAGGCGGTTCTGACAATACGCGCTATTCAACTTGATTTCGTGTAAGTCGCTGAAAGCGACCAACAATATAGCGTAGGGTGAAATGAGCGCAAGCGAATGTAACCCTACGTCAACGCCCGCCAAAATTCCGTCGCTGAAGGCGACGAACATCTCCACTCGAATTGTCCGACACTTTCAGCGTCGAAATCTTTTTCGCCATGTTCGTAGGGTTCTCGCTCGTTCCACTCGCTTCACCCTACGCTATATTATTTGTCGCTTTCAGCGACTCAAGCAGATTTTTCTTGACTTGCTCAAAGAAGTGCCGTAAATTTATCGCTAACGTAATTACCGGAAACACTTTAACTAAATTTATTAAAATCTGAAATTCAGAGTCTTGCTGAAACTTTTTATTTCATCAAAAATGAATTTTTTGATAATCAAAAGCAATTAATTCTTACTACTGGAGGAAAGGTAACTGTGGAAAATACCGAAGACAATAATGAGAAGGCTGATACTCCGACAGAATCTGTTGCAAATCCAAATTCTACGCTAGCAATAGATAAAGATAAAAGACTTGAGCAATACCTTGCTTACGGATTCGGATTAGTATTTATTGTTGTGGTTTTAGTTCTTGCTATTGTTTTTCCAAAACCTGAACCATTTCAATATCTTGTCTTTAAAATAATATTAGCTTTAGCCGCCGCAGGGATAACTGCTTTTATTCCGGGATTTTTACAGGTTCAGGTTAGCACTATTGTTCGTGCCGGTGGAGCAATAGCTGTATTTGTAATTGTATTCTTTTTTAATCCTGCAACTCTAGTTAGCGATTCTACTCAAAGCAATAGTAATGTTGCAAAAGTCAGCACAGAGTTTACGCGTGATATTACTCTTAGAGATGCGATAAAACGTCTTGCAAAAGACGATGGGCGGATTGTAGGTATTGCTACTAATTGCAGCGACTCGTTTATGAATACGATGCTAAATAAAGGCAAACTACAGGCACCGAGTATGACTATGCTTATATCTCAGTTGCAAAAAAATTTGACGCAACCAAGTCCAAATGAAAGCTATGAAGTGAAACTAAGTGAAGAAGGTGTTTATGAAGTTATCTGCAAAAAGAACTAAATTGTTTTATTCGATAGGCTTATTAATCTTAATAATGAACCTAGGTTTAATTGGTTTTGGACAAATATGTCGAGATTGTAATTGTGTCAGATGTGGGAATGATAGACCTACTTGTTGGCTCGATGAAGACGGGAACATATTGCAAGCGGTTTGCCAAAATCAGAATGAAGAAGCGTCAGCACAAATGCTCAAAGCTAATGAAGGAATGTTTGATGCCGACTATAACAATCAAATAACAGGGGAGAACAAATCTTCCGAGGATTTGAAAAAAGACCCGAAGCGTCAGGCAGAGTTAAAAGCAGGAAAAATTGTCAAAGCAGATGGAACGACGATCACTTTTACTCCGATTGGAACGGTAAAAAATAAAATCCGTGATACTGAGAGGATCAGAACTTTCACGCCCGCAGCCGCCCAACCGATTGGTATTGAACAAACAGTTCTTGAAAAACGCTTTAACACCATAAAGAAGGAAAACGGTCTTGAAAAAGCTCTTAAAGATTATCAAAGACTGTTGAATAACTCATTTGTAAATACGCCGCCGACATTTTTAGAAGATGTAGGGAAGAAATACCTTGACGAAAAACTTTTTGAAGATGCAATCAAAGTTCTTGAATTAAATGCCAAATTTAATAAAGATTCGATTAATACTCAGTATTATTTGGCACAAGCCTATGAACAGAGTTATAACGCTAATCGTAAAGCGGAAGCTAAAGCAAATGCTCTAAAGAACTATGAAAAAGTGCGTAATAATCCAACCGGAAATAAAGAGTTGAAAGAATCTGCTTCAAAAAATATAACTGTTCTAAGACAACCATAATGAAGGCATCCAAGATACATTTTTTCCTTGACATAAAAGCAGATTTCTTGTAAAAATTTGTTATTGATTTTTCAATTGAACGAGCAAGGGAAAGGAAGTTGTGCAAGGAAGAAGTTAATTCACACAGCGCAGAATTGTTTCTCGCGCGCGATTTTTCGCAGATGTTTTTTTAACGGAAACGCTCCCGCGCCGTGTCTATTAACTCCTATTAATCGAAAAAACTAAATTTTGGCGGCTGGCGGTTTGCCGATTGGGGCAGAATCGTTACGGACGAATTCGTAAAAATTGGAGCGCGAAACAACGCGAAAAGAGTTGATTTATTTCGCGTTGTTTCGCGTTATTTCGCGGTTACTTTTTTATTAAAACGGCACTTTTTTGTAGTCGCCTTTGTGGCATTCGGCGCACTCGAATCGGGAAATGTCGCCGAGGTTGAGCGGATGTTTGAATGAGCGGTCGCCTTTGTGGCAGACGGCGCATTGAAATGTGTTGCGGTCGCCGAGATTGACGGGATGTTTGAACGCGCCGTCAACTGCCGGAGTCGTGATTCCGCCCGCTGTCTGGTCGAGCGTCGTGTGGCAGATGCTGCATTCGTTGCGGATGGTTTTGCCTTCCTTGCTGAAATGCTGTCCGTCGTGGCATCGGAAACAGCCTTGCGCGTTGAAATGCCCGATATTGTTGATCTGTGACGACCAATCGGTTTTCATTTCGGGGAAAAAGTAGGTTGAATAGATTCTCTGCAATTCCTGCACGCCCGCGTCAACGGAAGCCTTTTTTGCCGTGTAAATTTCGGGATAACTCGTCTTGTAGTAAGCATCAAAATTCGCGGCAATCGCGTTCAGAGCTTCGTCGGTCGTCGCGTAGCTTTGCGACAGAACTTCGACCGCTTTCATCTTGACGAAAGGCAGCGAAATATCGAGTTTTTTCGCGTCGAGCGCGTTGTCCACCGCCTTGTTCGGCGAAAGATAGATATGCGTCGGGCGATTATGACAATCTATGCAGTCCATCTTGCGTTTCGGCGTTTTTTCGATTTCCTCGCTCGTGAAATTCGCGTTCTTCCGCGTATATTCGGTGACGTTGCCGTTCGCGTCCTTCATCCGCACCCACGAAACGTCCTGCCGTTTGTCGTCCGCCGAAATAAACGTGATTTCGTTGCCGAGGTTCATATGCCAATGAATGCCCGAGGCTTGTCCCGTCTTCGGATTGCCGCCGCCGACCTTGACGAGCAGACGCGTTTGCCTGAGCGAGTTTTTCTCGTCAAAGCCGTAATGATTGAAAACCTTTAACTGTTCGCCGTAAAATTTTTCCGACCAATGACATTTGCCGCAAGTTTCATTAGCCGCCCGCATTGTGTCAACGGGCGTGTGAATCGGCGTGCTGTAAGTTCCCGTCGCAAGGCGGTAAAGCTGGCGCACGCCGCCGAGCTTTGTCCGCACATAACTTTCCGCACCGCTCCCGACGTGGCATTCGACGCATCGAATCTGCGAATGCGGCGCGGCTTTGTAGGCAACAAATTCGGGTTTCATCACCGTATGGCAAAGCTGTCCACAGAATTCGACTGATTCCGTGTATTCAAAAGCACGGTAACTGCCGAATGCGCTGACCATCAGAAAGATAAACGAACAAATCAAAAAAGCCATAAACATCCGCCGTCGGCGCGGTCCGTTGAGGTCGAAAATCGGATATGCGGCAATCTGTTCGGGCGTTAATTTTCTGCGTCTGCGGCGTTCAAACAACATCCCGATCAGCACGATGAAAAGCCCGAACAACATCACGCCCGGAAGCATTATGTAAATCAAAATGCCGAGATAAGGCTGATCGGAATTGCCCGTCATTTCGAGCAGAAAAAGAAAAATGATGCTGAGTAAACTGGTAATCGCAATAACAATTCCCGCCAAACTTATGTAGTTGTGATAAAGGCTCGGGACTTTCGTCGTGTTTGCTTCTGCGCTCTGTTTTTCGTCTTTTTCTTCGCTGACGGTTGGTTCCGTTTCTTCGCCCACAACATTTTCCGTTTCTTCGTTCATATCATTCACCGTTTAACTCAAAACCGAGGCTCAGAAATGTGCAGACCGCTTTATTTTGCCGTCTGCACAAAAATTGAATTACCCGAATCTATCTTTCCAAACACGCTTTTTATTAGCTTGGCGTTCTCAGCCATTTCATATATTCGGCTAATGCCTTTGCCTGTGCCGCCGTTATTTTCCCCTCAAACCCCGGCATATTCGGCGGTTTGGCGGCTTTTTTACCTTTCAGAATCGCCGCCACCTGTTCTTCAATCGGCATCGCCGGATTGTAAGATTTTTCAGCCTTCGGACTGTGGCACATCGCGCATTTGGTTTTATAAATTACCGCTAAGGCTTCGTTGCCCTTTGTATTGGCGGCGTTATTAGAATTACCATTCGCGTTCACGACCGCGTTGGCATTCGCGTTCGCATTAACCGTCGTGTTCGCATTTGTATTGGTATTTGCATTGACCGTTGTGTTGGCGTTTGCTTTTATGTTTGAATTCGCGCTCTTTGCGTTGGTGTTCGTATTTGCGCTGTCCGGCGTTCGCAATTTACGCATATAAACGACCAAGGCTTTCGCCTGTGCGGGCGTGATGCCTTTGCTGGCGAATTCGGGCATAAACGGCGGTTTCTCGCCTTTCTTGCCCTTTAAAATAATTTCGGTGTGCTGTTCATCCGTTTTGCTCAAATCGAAAGACTTTTCCGCTTTCGGCGAATGACAGACGGCGCATTTTGTTTTATAGACGGCAGCAACGTCCGTATCCGAACTATGCGCGTCGAGAATCCTGTCCGACTTAAAACCGATCACGGCAAACAGCGAAAAAACAAAGACCGCGATTATCAAAAGTTTTACCCGATTTGTTTTCATAGTTAGCCTCCATTTAAAAAATCATTCAGCGGCAAAACTTTTCGTCGCTAAAGCGCAAAAGAGGCGCAGAGAATCGCCGAACAAGTCTGAACGAAACCCTGCGCGAACCTTGATATTCCGGCGGGGAAATTTTCAATTATCTGTACCGAATTTCCGAACTCTGCCCTAATTCGCCGGAGTTCTTAGCTGTTTCATATATTCGGCTAACGCTTTGGCTTGTTCCGCCGTCATTCCTTTCGCTTCAAAACCCGGCATATAGGGCGGTTTTTCGCCTTTTTTGCCTTTCAAAATAATAGTCACCTGTTCTTCAATCGCCATTGCCGGATCGTATGCTTTCTCGGCTTTCGGGCTGTGGCACATCGCGCATTTCGTTTTATAAACCGCCGCCGGATCGTCGTCTTTCGCCAGAACGCGAGTTGTTGTGTTCGGGTTCAAATTCATCAAAGCAAACACCGTCAGAGTAAAAATGGTGATTGTCAAAAGTTTTATCAGATTGGTTTTCATTTTCGTATCTCCTGTCAAAATATCTTTATAATTGCAAAGCCTTTTTCAGACTTATTACACAGTTCTCTTAAACAAGACTTATGCCAGCAGAACCAACCCGAAAATTGCCTTTTTTAGCTTTATAAACGGATTTGTCGAAAACTCTTACAAATGTTTTACGCGAAATATTCGCGTCAACTGCGTAAAATTTCGCGCCGCATTTTCAAAAATCAACTATCAAAACTTAAAACTGTTTCCCTGATGACATCTTTTGCAATCGGAAAAATCGTCGCCGCCGAAGGCTTTTTTGTTGTTATGGCAAGCGGCACAACTCGGCGTATTTTTCGGCGCAAAGTGCATTGAGGTGAGCGGCGAAGAAACCTGTCTGCCGCGTCCCAAACCGGCTCTGACCGTGTGACAACTCGCGCAATTCATCGTTTGCAGATGTTTGACGTGCGTGAACGAAGTCGTGTAAGCCTTTGCCCATTCCGAAGTGCGGCTCAGGCTTCCCGGTTGATGACAAGTTCCGCACGAAGACATCGCATTTCCCGAACTCGCCGTGTGACATTGAAAACAACTCGTGTGCGCGTTTGCGCCTTTCGGAATCGAAAATCCGACACCGCCGCGTGTCGGTTTATGACAACTCGCGCAATTTGCTTGCTTCAAATGCTTGGCGTGATCGAACCGCGCATTAAAACTCCTGAGCGACGGAAAACGCTTGACACCCGTCGTCGTATGACAAATCGTGCAAATCGGGTTTTTGTTGCCCTCGGCAAACTGCTGTGTGTGACAGCTCGCGCACGGAATATGTCCCATATATTTCATCGTCGGCGCGTTGTCGCTCCGCACGTGGCAAACCAGACACGGCAGACGCGTATGCGTCGGATTCGAGTGTTTGAATCTCGAAAAATCCGTTTCCTGCGCGTTGGTCGTATGAATCAAAAAATATCCGAAACCGGCGCAGCAGACGAGAAAAACAAACGTCAGAAAAACGAGTCGCGCAAATGTTGCGGCGTTCGTTTTCTTCTCATATTTTATCGTTTCTCTCGTCATAAAATTTATTGTCCCGCCGCCAAAACCGCCTTGATATGCGATTCAGGGATTGGCGATTTGCCGAAAGCCAGATGACATTTCACGCATTGAAATTTCGCGTCTTTTTTCCGCGCATCAATTTCAAAATTCAAAATTCCGCCGTCGTCCGAAGTTGCCGTGATATGGCACATATTGCACGAAGTCACCGGAACTTTTTTGGTTAAAGCGTCGGTCGTATTCATCGCCGCCGCGTTGTGACAAGTCGCGCAGTCCAAATCGGCGTGGCTCGAAAATTCGTGTCTGAAAACGGCTGATGAATCGCGTTTGCGCCAAGCGGTCAGCATAATTTTGTCCGTCACGCTCATCGGCGCGGCAATTTTTGCGTCGAAATCGGTTTTTGCGATTGGCACATCAAGTTTATGGCAAGTCGCACAATCGGTCGGCGCGGGTAAAATTCCCGTGTCCGCCGAATGACAGGTAAAACAAGTCGTGTGTCCGGTCGGCGCGGTTTTGAAAGTTCCCTTTTTGAGCCAGAACGCATCGCCCAATTTGGCGGGCGGTTTTGTCACATATTCATCTTCCGACGTTCCTTGCGGTTGATAGGTTTGATGACAAACCGAACAGCTTGCGCTCGGCGAGTCGGCGCGTTTGAGCCGCGCATTGACGAACATCGTGCCGTTCAAAGTTTTTTCCGCATCGTTTTGGCTGACTATCTCGAGATGTTTGTCGTGCGGAAAAGAAATCTGAAAATCCGATGTGGCGGAGGTTTTTCCTTTCGGCGATTGGTCGAAAATCTCACGCGGATTCGGAAACGGATGACGCAAACTATTCTTCGGCGACGGATTTGTATGGCAAATCGAGCAAATCGCGGGTTTCGCGCCTTTGAAAAACTGCGGACGATGACAGTTCAAACAAGATTCGTGGCGCGGATACTCCGTGATGTCGGGAAACGCCTCGGTTTTTCTGACGGTTTTCCAATTTGCCGACGGAAATTTATGACACGAAGCGCAATCCATTTTGTGTTTGCTATGCGGAAACTCGGAATATTTTGCTTTTCTTTGTTGTGTTCTCACCTTCGGTCGCGGCTTCACGGATTTTTTTTGCGCGTTGACGGCAACCTGCGAATAAAAAATCCCGCCCGCCAGAAAGCATAAAAACGCGGCAATCAGCGCGGCGCGGATTTTGTGAAATCGTTTTGATTGAAGTCGTGTCATCGAAAGGTTTTGCAAAAATATTGAAAATCTCTTTGTCGAATTTTAAGCAATAACCGTTTTCGATGCTGTGATGCGTGTCACACGAGCTTTGTACAAAAATAGAGAAACTTTGCTTTGTAAAAACTGTAACTATCAACTTTACACTTTTAACTTTCAACTGAAATGCAGATATTTATTGGATGTTCAGTTAAAAGTTAAAAGTGTAGAGTGTAAAGTTTCAGACGCAAATTTCAGATTCTCCTTAATTTTTGTGCAAAGCCTATCACACGAGCAAATCTCGCACATCACACAACTTACCGCGAAAAATTCCGCAGTTTAGCGCGGAAAAATCTTTCCGAAAAGATTTCTACTATTTGCTAAACCTCAGTTTTTCAATCAATTAAGTATAATTTTTAGATTAAAAAACAAACGGCATAGGACTTGCGATTTAGGACAGAGACTTTTTGACTAAACGAGTTATTTTAACTCAAAAATCTAAAACTTATGTCCGTCTTAGAAAAAACCGGAAACGAAATAATCGTTAATTCCCCTATTCGGGAGAAAGCGGGAGAATCGCTTTTTTCGCGCTTTTTGAAAACGCTCTGCTCGGTGCGGTGCGGTGTTATTTTGCTGATTCTGCTCGCGCTCTTGTGCTTTCTCGGAATGATTATCATGCAGCAGAATGTCAGTGGTTTCGAGAATTATTACGCGGAATTAACGCCCGCACAAAAACTCGTCTATGGCTCGCTCGATTTGTTCGATATTTATCATTCGTGGTATTTCAACGCGCTTCTGCTGGTGCTTTCGTCCAACATCATTCTCGCTTCGATTGACCGTTTTCCGAAAACCTGGCTGTCGGTTTCAAAACCCGTTCTGACTCCGCCCGTGCGTTGGTTAAAAGACCAAGACCAAACAAGTTCCCTGACAATCGAAGGCGAAAGCAAAGCCGCGATTGCCGAAAAACTTGCCGAAACCTTCAAAAAATCGCCTTGGCGAAAAACCGTCATCAGCGAAAAAGGCGGCAAGACTTTTGTTTTTGCCGAATCGGGCGTTTGGAATCGTTTTACTTACTTGGCGGTTCACGTCGGATTGCTGACGATTTTTATCGGCGGGTTTATGACCGGACAGCTCGGCAACACGGGACAAATGGCTCTGCAACCCGGACAAACTTCAAACGAAATTTACGATATGGTCGCCGAACTCGACCAACTCAATCAAGTCACAAAACGCTTGCCGTTTGAAGTTTTCTGCACTGACATTCAGCAGAAATTGATTAAAAACGACGGATCAATTTCGGCAAGCAACACGATTGACTGGCTGACGAAAATTCAAATCAAAGACGAAACGGGAACGACGGACGCGGTTGTGCAAATGAATCGCCCGTTCGATTATCGCGGCTATCGTTTCTTTCAGGCGAGCTTTGTTGCGGTCGGACGTGCGCGAAATATCAATGTGCGGCTCAAATCCGCCGACGGCGCGAGCGTTCAGGACATCACGATTCCACGCAACGGCACGATTTCGCTGGCAGACGGGACAAACATCCGATTCGTGGATTTTCGCGGAAGTTTCAGTCTCGGCAAAGAAGATATGAACGAAGACACGAGCAATTTCCCGAATCCGGCGGCGGTTTTGCAGGTTACGCCGCCAAACGGCACGGCGCAGACGGCTTACGCTTTCGGCGAAAAATTGGCGGACATTCCAATCGCCCAAAAGCCGATTGCGGGCTACACATATCAGCTCGTTGATTTTGAAAAAGTCGCCGACCAGCATATTTTATCAATCCAGCGCGATCCGGGCGCGAACGTCGTTTATGTCGGATTCGTGCTTTTATTTTTAACATTGGTTGCCGTCTTTTTCTTTTCGCATCAGCGCGTTTGGGCGGCAATTGAAGAAAATTCGGATAACAATTTTACGGTGACAATCGGCGGCAATACAAACCGCAACAAAACGGCGTTTGACGAAAAATTCAAACGCTTCGTCAAGGATTTTGGCGAACAAAATAGGGAGGCGAAAGTCTAATGAATCAGGAAATCTTAAAACAACCTATCTTAATTTCAAGCGACACAGAAGAAGAAGAAGAAAATGTTTCTTCCTTTAAATCATACATTCCGGCTGGGCTTGCCGTTTTCGGTTCAATCGCATTTTTAATTGTCAGGATTTATGCGGACGGCGCAAATTTCATTTCGGACGGCGCGTTGATGATGCTCGGTCTTGCCTGTTATCTGCTGGCGGCGGTTTTTTATCTGACGAATCTTTACGCGCCTTTCAAAATGGCTGAAAAATTGGGAATGTGGGGCGCAACTTTGGGCGTGTTTTTCAATCTTTCGAGCTGGCTTTTCAGGTGGGTCGCGGCTTACGACCGCGAAGTCGAAATTTTCTTACAACAAGGACGCGATCTGGCGGAAATGCCGTGGCTTTTTCGGTATATTCCGTTCGCTAATCTCTACGATTTGAGCCTTGCGTTTGCGTTTGGCGCGGGAATCACGACACTTCTCGTGATGCGGCGCGAACAATTCCGTATCGTCGCCGCGCTTTCGCTTCCGTTGGCGGCGATTATCCTGACGCTTGCCAGATTTATCGGCGGCGACTTTATGGATTTGCCGCCCGTTTTAGATTCATATTGGCGACCGATTCACGTCGGCGTGGCGAGTTTAAGCTACGGCATCGCTTTGGTCTGTTTCGTCGTCGCGGTTCTTTATCTTTTGAAAGACGGTTTAAAGGTCGAAATGATGGCAATTTGGACGAGTCTTTTCGCGCTTTCGGTTTTTGCGACCGTCAGCAAATTCAGCGTCTTTGCGCTCGGCACTTTCGGCAGCTACACGGCTTCGACATTTGTCGGCAATTCAAAATTTGCGCTTGCCTTGCGTGCCGAAATTCCATACGTCGGCTGGTTTTTGGCAGTCGCGGGAATTCTGCTCGTCGGCGTGATAATCACTTACGCGAAATACGTTTCAAAAGGCGACGAAAAAGCCAAAACCGTCGGTTTACGGCTTTTGCAACTGGCACTCGTCGTGCAGGGCGCGGGCATTGCGATGCTCGTTTATCAAATCAAAAATATTCAAAACGTGGTCGGTCTGATCAGTCCTTCGCAATACGAAAAATTTGCGACGTGGATGCTTCAGCAGGAACAAGTTCCGCAAGCGCAAATCAATGCGATGGGTTCGCAACAGCTTTACAACATTGCCGCGCAATGGATTCAGCAAAACGGCGCGAAACTGCATTTGAGTTTGAACGCCAATCCGGTCGAACTCGCCGCGCTGATTACGGCTTTCACGGGAACATTTTTTATTCTGCTGTTCAGTTTCAAAACCGACAAAATCCGCGCCGCACTGCCTTCGGCGGAAACTTTGGACGGCTTGATGTATAAGCTCGCGGGCGTAACTTTTGCCGGACTCGCACTGCTTTTAATCACGGGCGCGGTTTGGGCAAACGAATCGTGGGGCAGATATTGGGGATGGGACGCAAAAGAAGTCGGCGCGCTCGTTGCGTGGATCACCTACGCAGGTTTTCTGCATTCGAGAATCGCGCGCGGCTGGACGGGAAGGCGTTCCGCATATTTCGCCGTCGTCGCATTTTTATTCATTATTTTTACATATTTGGGCGTGAGCTATCTTCTGCCCGGACTGCATTCTTATGCTTAGACAATTTCAGATTCCAAATTAAATCTGAAATCTAAAATCTGGAATCTGAAATTTGGAGTTTGAAATGAACAAAGAAAATACTTTATTTGGAATCGTCGGGTTGCTTTTGGGTTTAATTGTCGGGTTTATGTTTGCCAATAACGTCAATCAAAAATCGTCGGTCACGCCTGTTCCGACAACGGCGATGAAGCAAAATTCAAATATGCCCGAAGGTCATCCAGACATTAACGGAGCGACGAATCCTTCCGGTCAACTAATCGTCTCGCCAGCCGAAATTCAGGCGGCAACTGACCGAGCCGCGCAAGAACCGAACAATTTCGAGGCGCAATTGAAAGCCGCCGAGGTCAATTATCAGAGCGGAAGTTTCGATAAGGCGGTTGAATATCTGAAACAGGCAAACAAACTAAAACCCGATGATTATGAAACAATCGTTAATCTCGGCAACGCCAGTTTCGACGGCGGCAATTACACGGAAGCCGAAAAATGGTATGCGGCGGCACTCGTCAAAAAAGCCGAAGACCCGAACGTCCGCACCGATTTGGGTTTGACATTCATTTTCCGCGATCCGCCGGATTATGACCGCGCCATCAAGGAATTTGAGGACGTTTTGGCAAAAGACATCAATCATCCGCAGGCGTTGCAGAATTTGACCGTTGCCTACACGAAAAAAGGCAACGCGGCGAAGGCAAAGGCGACGGTTGATAAACTCGAAAGCATTGACCCGACCAATGTGTCGGTCGCCAAATTGCGCGAGGACATTAAAAAGATAGAAACAAAATAACTGATTTCTCACCTCATTTTAATCTCTTTGAAAGCAGGAAAGGCAATCGTGTAGGTTGCCTTTCCTGCTTTGGATAGTTTTTTTACTTTCGGAATAAGTAATAAGTGAAAAGATTTATCACCTATCACTTATTCCGAATTGTTTTTGCGTCGCACATAACTTCTAATTTTATTTTGGTATATTTTAAAGATATGCAGCCGCTGGCAAATGAAATTCGTCCGCAAAGTTTGGCAGAATACGTCGGGCAAAAACACTTGGTCGGCGAAGGCAAACCGCTTCGTTTGGCGATTGAGCAAGGTCATATTTTTTCCTTCATACTTTGGGGAACGCCCGGAACGGGTAAAACGACGCTTGCGCGAATTTATGCGAACGCGATAAACGCCGATTTTTACGAGCTTTCAGCCGTTTCCGCCGGAAAGGAAGACATTCGCAAAATCATCGCCAAACCGCGTGAGGAAAATCGCCCGCGTGTTTTGTTCTTGGACGAGATTCACCGATTTAATAAAGCGCAACAGGATTTTCTGCTCCCGTTTGTCGAATCGGGCGAACTCGTTTTGATCGGCGCGACGACCGAGAATCCGAGTTTTGAAGTGATTCCCGCATTGCTTTCGCGTCTGCGCGTTTTCGTGTTGGAAGAATTTACCGAAGCGGATATGTCGGAAATCATTGACCGCACGAATTTTGAACTTAGTGAAGAAGCAAAAGACTGGCTGATTCAGATGGCGAACGGCGATGCGCGTCAGGCAATCACGATGATTGAAAATACGACGCGACTTTACGACAAAATTACCATCGAAACGCTCAAAGAAACTCTCCAATCGAAGTTTCTGCGCTACGACAAACAGGGCGAAGAACATTTCAACATTATCAGCGCGTTTATCAAATCAATGCGGGCAAGTCAGCCTGACGCTGCCGTTTATTATCTGGCGCGGATGATCGAAGCGGGCGAAGACCCGAAATTTATTGCGCGGCGGATGGTGATTTTCGCGTCCGAAGACATCGGTTTGGCGGTGCCGACCGCGCTCGTCGTCGCCAACGCCGTTTTTCGCGCCGTCGAAACCGTCGGACTGCCCGAAGCCGGAATTAATCTCGCGCACGGCGTTGTGTATCTTTCAAATTGCGCGAAAGACCGCAGCGCGTATGACGCTTATAAATCCGCGCTCGACGACGCGAAACGGCACGGCAATCTGCCCGTGCCGTTGAGTTTGCGAAACGCGCCGACCAAATTGATGAAGGAAATCGGCTACGGCGCGGGCTACGAAAAATATTCGGACGAAGATTTTCTGCCGAAAAAACTGAAAGGCAAAAAATATCTCAAACCGAAGAAGTAATTGACTGGAGCGCAAGCGGCTCGCTTGCATGAGCAAAGCGAAAACGAAGTTTGTAATAAATTCAAGTTGAATGTAATCAAACGCCGTTACATCGCTGAAAAACGCGATGTGCGAAGCAAAGCAAGCGAGGAAGGTCTTGCGCTCCAGTCGGCGATACTTGATAATTTTTCAGACTTGATTTCTACAACAAATTCAAAGGAGATTTTATGAATCGAACATTTATTGTTTGGCTTTTCGTCTTATTTTTTGCCTTTTCAACTTTCGCGCAAACCGATAAGGACATCGTTTCGACCCGCGAGATGGACAGGATAAATTGGATGGAATTTAAGGAAGTTATTCCGTCGAAAATCAACACGGTTCTGCTTCCCGTTGGAACGCTCGAACCGCACGGTGTGATTAATAACGGTGCGGATAATACTGCGCCGACGGCGATGGCGAAAACTATTGCACAGCGGACGAACGCGATGATTGCGCCGACTTTGCCTTACGGAATGACCGGCTCGATGGAAGCCTATCCGGGCGCGTTTCAGATCACCGAAGCGGCTTATCGCCCGTTCGTCAAACAGATTTTGGAAGGTCTGGCAAAGAACGGTTTTAAAAACATCATCATTCTCAACGGTCACGGCGGCGGGCAAACTGCTGTTCTGCAAGCGGTCGCGGCGGAAGTTGCGACGGAAAAAAAGGTTAGAACTTTGGTCATCAATTGGTGGTCGTTTGCGTCCGACGAAACGAAAGAAGTTTTCGGCGAAGACGGCGGACACGCAGGATTAAACGAAACCGCGTTTATTCAGGCGATTGACCCGACGCTCGTTAATAAAGAACGCTACAAAGACGAACTCGCCACGCCGTATCCGCCCGCAGGAACTTGGGCGGCGGTTCCCTTTCCGTCGTCAATCGGGCTTTATCAAAAAGGACAAGGCTATCCGCGATTTGACCAGAAAAAAGCTGACGAATATTACAAAAAAGTAACCGACAAAGTGGCGAATCTGATTATCGAAATCGTCAAAAAGTGGGATTTGGCGGGAGTTTGAAATAATTAAGAATTAAAAATTAAGAATTAAAAATTGCGGATAATTTTGCATTTTCCGTTTTCCGTTTTCCGTTTTGTGATTTTTTTTGTCACAAAATTTTGCGTGTCGGTGTTTTCCTTTTGTCTGCAAGTCAAAAAATACAATCCAAAAGGGAGATGCTAATATGCAAAAATTTTCAAAAACTTTATTCTGTTCATTTTTAGCTTTTATCGTAATTGTCATCGGAAACTACGTCATCATTGCTCAATCAACGCTGACCGGAACTTGGAAGGCGGAAACCAAAGCCGACAAACCCGAAAAGATTTACCTGTCGTTTTCGCGCAAAAACGAGAAAGGCAATAACAATCAGATGGGTTCAAAGTATGATTACGCCGATTTGAAAGGTTTGAGCCGCGAACAATCTTTATCAAACGGCACGGTTAAATTCAGCCTCGTCCGCGAAGCCGGCACGATTGATTGCGAAGGCTCGTTTACAAACGGCAAAGGCACGGGAAATTTTATTTTCACGGCGAGTCAAAGTTTTGTTGACGCAATGAAATCGCGCGGTTTCGATTTTGAAAAGTCCGAGGCAAAATACGACGACGACAATATTGAAAATCGCCTGTTCGCGGCAACGACGTTGAATGTGACGACTGCGCTCGCCGACGATTTGCTTTCAGCAAACTTCGGCAAACTCGACATTGACGACCTTTTCAAAGCGGCGATTTTCAAGGTTGATTCAAAATTTATGCGCGAGATGAAGGACAGCGGTTTTCAAGGTTTGACGTTTGAAGATTTGGTCAAAGCGCGGATTTTCAAGATTGACGGCGCGTATTTGCGCGAACTCGCGACGAGCGGTTTCGAGAACGAGCCGTTTGAAAATGTCGTGAAAATGCGGATTTTCAAAATTACCCCCGAATTTATTACCGGCGTGCGCAACGAAGGTTTTTCAAACATCACCATCGAACAGCTCGTCAAGATGAAAATCTTCAACATCAACGCCGAATTTATCCGCCAAGCGCGTGCCGACGGTGTGCCGATGGAAATCGAAAAACTCGTCCAAAAGCGCATCGGCGTTTATCGCAGCAAAGATAATTAAAATCCCCCGATAATAAATTCTGCGCTCCCTCGATTATTGATTAGAACAGGTGTGCTATTTTGGAATGATAATTTATAGTTGAAAGCGCGAAATTTATCATCAGCGAAAAGGAGAAAGATTTTTCTTTCTCCTTTTCGCTGATTTAATTACTCAAACTGCTTCTTGAAATCTTCAAACTCTTGCTTGAACGAACTCAATTCGCTTTTCACGCTTTCGAGTTCCTGTTCGAGTTTTTCGAGGCGTTCGTCATTTGCCGTGCCGCGTGAAACTCTTTCGGGCGGCGTGTATGACGTAACTTCGCCCGACAAAAGATGCGCGTAGCGGGCTTCTTTTTGTCCGGGTGCGCGTTCGAGTTTGACGATTAAGGGTTCGTCGCGTTTCGCCAGAGATTCGAGCGTTTCGTTGACATCATTTAAATCGCGGAAGTCGTAAAGTCTGCCGGTTCTTTCTTTTATCTCGCCGATGGTTTGCGGTCCGCGCAGCATCAGGACGCAGATCACGGCGGTTTCCGACGGTTCGAGTTCATAGACTTGCGGCAACATATGTTTGTATTTCGGCACACGCGAGGTGCTTCCGTAAAAAACATAGACGATGTTCTTGTCGCGCAAATCTTCCAAAGAACGCGAAACGGTCGGTTCGTCGAAACTGACGACGGGTTCGCGGTTCGTTTTCTGGTTGCAGGCGGCAATCAGCGCATTCATCGTTAAAGGATAATATTCGGGCGTGGTCAGTTGTTTTTCGACCAGTGCGCCAACGATTCGGGCTTCGGTTTCGGTTAATTGTCCAGACATAATTTTCGTTTGATAGAATATAGTAATTTTCGCTAAATAAAAAGGCGGAAGCCCGCGCGTGAGCAAGGGCGGATTTTTTCAAGATGCCGGACTTGGCTCGTGCCGGAAAAACACCCTTGCTCACGCGCGGGTTTCTGTTTTTGTTACAATTTCAAATGTGAAAATTTTAGTTGCGCGTTCGGCAAACGACATTGAAACGGCTTACGAAAAACTCTCGACGGCGGAAATTTTAGGCTGCGACACGGAAACTTCTTCGCTCTCGGCGCGTCAAGGCAAGCTGTTTTCCATACAGTTTTCCGACGGCGATTTTAATGTTTTGATTCCGCTTTCGGAACGCGTTTCACTCGGAAAACTCGAAGAAATCTTAGCCAATCCGCAGATTACAAAAGTCTTTCACAACGCGAAATTCGATTTGGAATTCCTGCGCGAAAGCGGTTTTCAAACCAACAATGTCTTTTGCACGATGATTGCCGAAAAGATTTTAACGAAAGGTGCGGGACAATCCGCGAGCCTTGCCGAAACGCTCTACCGATACTTCGCCGTTGATCTCGACAAATCGCAACGCGCCAAATTTAACCGCCATTGGAACGGCATCTGGACGGAAGAACTGGTGCATTATGCCCTGAGCGACGTTGTTTATCTGCCGAAATTAATGCGCGAACAAATGCTCTGGCTTGAAAGATTGGGTTTGACGGAAAATTTTAAAAGACAGCTCGCAAAAACATTTCTCAATACCTAAAAAACGTCCGCAATCGAAAAAAATCGTCTTTTTATTCACTGCCTTCGTCTAATTTTTTGAAGACATTTCAAAATTAAAACAATGCGTAATTTATTTTTAGCCGTCCTGATCTTTTTCGTTTTTTCGCAAATTGCCGCCGCCCAACGGCAGAGCGTTTTGATCGCCCCGCAAACGACCGACCCGAACATTTCGACCAATCTCAATAATCATTATGTTTCGATAAATCGCTCGCTCACGCCGAAAAATCAACTGTTCGTGTTTTTTCCGGGAACGGGCGGAGTCGCTTTTAACTATCTCGAAATCAATAATACGGCGGCTGACCTCGGGTTTCACGCCGTCAATCTGACGTATCCGAACGACGATGCGGTCAATTCGCTGTGCGGTGCGCCGAATACGAATCTCGATTGTTATGCCAACGTGCGGCTCGAAACAAAGGATGGAATTGACAGAACTTCGCTCGTTAATGTTTCGCGTCCGAATTCGATTGAAAACAGGCTGATAAAATTGCTGATCTATTTGCGAAATCAAGCCCCGAATGATAATTGGGGACAATTTTTGATAAACGATTCGACGCTCGATTGGGCGAAAATAATCGTTGCCGGACATTCGCAGGGCGGCGGACACGCGGGAATTATCGGGCGTTATCACGCGGTTGTGCGCGTCGTAATGTTTGCGGCGATGGATTTTAACGGTCCGACAAATTCGCCCGCCAATTGGATCGCTTTGCCCGCGACCACGCCGAATGCTTCAACGTCCGATAAATTTTGGGGATTTTCGCACACCCGCGACGAACAGGTAAATTTCACACTGCTTTCGACGCGCATCTGGACGGTTTACGGAATGTTAAATCACGGAGCAATCATCAATGTTGACAATTCCGCGCCGCCCTTTAACAACACACATTCGCTGACGAGCAATATCGAATGCGAGAATTTTCACGGCTGTATCGCGGCTGATGCGCGGCTCGTGCGTCAAAACGGCGTGCCTGTTTTCAAGCCGGTTTGGGAATATCTTTTGTCGAATACGACTGCGCCTTTGAGCATAAACTCTATTCAATTCGTGCGCGGTGAGCAAAGCGTAAATCGTCCTCAAGTCGGAGTTTCGACCAAATATTACCGCGTTGTGATCGAAGGAAACGGTTTTGACGCAAACTCGAAAGCCTTCATCAACGGCATCGAAACGGCAACCGAATTTGTCGGCGCAAACACGCTTCGCGCAAGACTTCCTGCCGGAAAAACCCGTTCGGTCGGAAGCTCGACATTGCAAATTCGCGGGCTAAACGGAGCGATTTCAAATATTTTCAATTTCTAGTTTTACCAGCGATGATACGCGGGATGACCTTCTTTGACCGCGATCAATGTGCAAATTTTTCTAAATCGCTTTTCCCTTCTCACGCCAGAATTGGCGGACGCGCAAGGTTTGTGCGCCGCTTTTTTCAAACGCTTTGCCGACGGCAAAGGCAGTCGGTAAATTTGCAACTTCCGCCGAAAGCGTTTTGGCTTGCGGTAAAGACAAACCGAAAGCATTTTGCAAAAACTTGGTCGCGCCCGCATTTGATTGCAAAAGAAAGATAAACTCCAAAAGTTCGGTAAAATCGAAACTATCTTGGTCATAATCGTCGGGCGATTGCGACATCAGGAAAACGCTTGCGCCTTTGCTGCGGATTTCTCTAATCAATCTTTCCAGAATTGCATTGCGCTTTTTGTCTTTGAGAAAATGATGCGCTTCGTCAATCACGATAATCGTCCGCATTTCCCGAACGCCGTCTGAAACTTGCGTGTCGGGCATCGCCATCAACTCACGGTAAAGCGTATTCAAAACCAAAAACGCCGTCATCTCGCGCAAAACCGTCAAGCCGTGCAAATCAATGACAACTGTTCTATTGGTCAAACTGTTCCACATTTCTGCCGAATCGTTGGCGGCAAACACTTTGAAATCGGTCAGTTGGCGCACAATTTCGGTCAGCGTGTCGGGTTTCCAATTGTTGATAATAAAATATTGCGCGTCAATTTCCTGCCGCAGAATCTCGAAATCGGGAAACGGCGTTTTTTCACTGTGCATCATTTCAAAACCGCCTAAGATCGCGTCATTAAGTCTTCGTTTCTGCACAATACCGAGACGCTTTTCGACCGATTCCATCAAATCGGCAAATTCCTGCGCGGCAACTTTCACAGCGGTTTCGGAATTGACATTGACACGCGCAAAAGGATTTATCGGCAAACTCTCATCGGGAAGGCGCACGACTTCTGCCTTTGTCGCTTCGATAAAATCCGCATCGTCCGCGACATCGCCTTTGGCATAATCGAAAAAGATAAAATTGACGGCGTAATCCGATTGCCGACGAATCTGCGCGAGCAAATCTTTCACAAACTGCGTCTTTCCGCTTCCGGGTTTGCCCGTGACCGCCAAGTAATTATTCGTCCGCCGATTAAATTCAACCGAAACAGATGCATCATTTTCCCAACCGATTTGCAGATTCAGCAAACCGCCGAAAGCCGGAGTCGTTTCGATCATCGGCGCAGATTCTTCCGTCCGCTGTTCAAGCCCCTTGCGCGTCAGTTCAACCAGATAATCAACATAATCATCTTCGGACTTAAACCCGCTGGTATCGTTCTTAATCAACGCAAACCCATGGTCAACGTGCGCCTTGAGCAAATGCAAAAATTCATCATCCGACAAAACCCGATTATGCCTCTGCACAATCAAAGCGCGAAACAACGGCGTATAATGCGTTCCGCCGCCGCTAAAAATCTGCTGCGTATCAATGGCGCGTCCGTCTTCGCCGCGCAATTCAAAATCGGGAACATCGCCCGACAATAGCGAACGCCCGATGGCAAGGCGAATCGGCGCATAATTGACGCGAAAATTCCAGACACGCTTGAGCGTATCAATCAAGTCCCAAGATGATTAGACAAATTCGTGTTTGAGTGGTTCATAGAAAGGATTCTTATGAGTTATAGCCGCGTTTATTTTTGCTTTCAAAAATTTCTTGAATTCTATTTCGTTTTCCAAAAGAAAAACAAATTCTTCAAGAGTGCAAAGCACAACTACGCTTCTTTGCAAAGATTCTCTACAAGTAGTTTCTGCGGCGGAAGTGTAACCAGAGTTTGAAATAAAAATACCGCGAGAATGACCACGATTAAAAACTCTTACTAAATGCTGTGATACTTCTCCCGTTCCCAAAGGTTTTTCCCACCATTTCATTTCGACAAGATAAAGATTTCCGTCAATTTCAATTACTCCGTCAATTTGTTCGACAATACCTTCATTTTCATTTCCAACAACTGTAAAAGCCTCGCGTATTAAAATTCCATGAACATCAAAAAGACGATTCAAAACACTTTCAAGAGACTTGCCGCGCTTGTGAACATTAGTTTCTTGAAACAAAGAAAACAAATCCGTTTTGATTGTCGCAAGTTCCTCTTTCCGTTTATTTTCCGCCGCTTGTTTATCTTGCTTTTCTTTTATTCGTCCTTGTCTTTCAAGTTCCCGTTCTTGATTCATTCGTGAAAATGAATCTTTGACATTTATTATCTGTCGGATTTCCGCAACTAAACCTTTCGCTTTTAATCTGTCGTTTTCCCAACAAGCTGAAAAGTTCTCAAATTCGGTAACGCGCTTTAGAACTTCCCTCCTTTCTCGCAAAGTTTGGTCGCCGCGTTCATTAAGACGCACGAGAATAGTTCGAGCTATTTCATATTTTGAGATGCTTTCTTTATCTTTATTGAGTTTTCTAACAAGGTCATTGGTGATATTAGAACTTACGCCCGCACCTTTGAAAAAATCAATTACACCTTTTTTGGTGCGAGTTAATTTTGGAATTGTATCGCCTAACAGGTCTAAAAGGTCTGGCGGAAAATGGTAAGTATCTGACATCTTGGGCTTATTAATCTCTAAAAATTCTTGAAGTTATTAAATTATCATTTTTTCAAGAGTATTTCATCGCTAAGACATATATTGATTTTGCCGATGCCAACGAATCATTGTAAGCGACGGACGAAACGGTTTCTGTTTCGGCAGAAAAATTGTTTGCGATTTTAGACGGCGAAGTAGAAACGCTTCGTTGCCGCTTTCTTCAAATGCTGTTGAAACGAGCAAACAAAACTTGTCGTCAATCGAAATCAAACCGTTGTCGAAAGCCCAATGATGAAGTTTGCACAAAGCTAAACCGTTGCCGATGCCGTCGTCGTGTGAAACGGAAAACGGAACGATGTGCGCCGCGTCAACCGCCGTTGCGCCGTCGAGCGTCAGAATTCGCAGACGGCAAGCCGCGCAAGTGTAATCGTAAAGTTTCATTATCACACCGCGAAAAGCCGCGCTTCGTTGCGGAGTTTCGGGAATTTGTTTGGTGCTGATATTTTGTTCGGCGGTTTCAATCAGTAAATTTTCGAGCGCGTTGATTTGCTGATTTTCGTTTATCGCGGCACGGAAAAGTTCGGCTTTGTCGGGAAAGTAAGTTTCAATAATCGTCTGCCGCAAAACTTCTCGTGCTTGCGGGTTGTGCAGAAGCAAAAATAAATCTTCGTCCAAGTTTGCGAAAGTGATGACACTTGCGAGTTGCGACATTGATTTGAACGGATAAATCGTTTGACCGTTTTTCGTGTGAAGATGCCAAAATTTATCCGATTTCAAATGATAAAAAGGTAAATAAATTCTCGGTTTTTCAAGGCTCAAAAGATTCCAATATTTCAAAAACGATTCAACAATTAAAGGCGACGGCTCAATTTTGTTTGATTTAATCGTGCCTTGTTCGATTAAGTCAATGACGGCGAGAAGCAAAAGCGGTTTGTGCGGCGCAGGATTTCCGCGAGCGCGGTCAATGCGAAGTTTGCGAAATTTGTTTGAATAGAAAGTTAGAACGTCGGGCATTTTGAAAATTGAAAAACCGAAAATTTCTTAAGTCGATGAAGGCGACAAATATAAAAGCGTAGGGTGAAACCCTACGTCCGGTGCGAAAAGATCTTCCGACGCTGAAAGTGTCGAACAATTTACGACAAATGTTGCTCACTTTCAGCGAGCAATCGAAATTATCAATTAACGTAGGGTTTCACCCTACGCTATATTATTTGTCGCCTTCATCGACACACTGACGCACTAAACTAATCTTAATTTCGATTTCTTTTCGACAAAAACAGCTTTTTTGAGAATCTCAATTATTTCCGCGCTTGGCTTCCAACGAAACTCATTATGCCAACGTTTTTTCGAGAAAATCTGAGTTGCGTCTATCACAGACGGATTTGAAATATCCGATTTGTGCAATAGCGACGCGGCAAAAGATAATCGTTCTTCTCGACTCCTTTCATCAGCATCAAGATAACCTTTTTCGTCAAATTTTACGATTGTGAATTGAGCGTGAAAAATCTCAATCGGCTTCCGATTCTCGAACTCAATCATCAAAAAAGCGCACTGCATCCGCTGATTTGCAAATTCTGGAAAAGATTCAGGATTTTTATAACGATATAGTTTCGTAAATCTTTTCACGGAAACCCGATGCAAATTATTTTCATCATCAAATAAGAAAATTCGTCCGCCTAATCCCATAGATTTTCTCCAAACTTATTTTGAAACTCAATCAAAGATGTAAAGCTGAAACGTCAGACATATTTGAATTAGGCGATGGCGAGATTTTCAGATTCTTGACGCTTTAGATAATTTTTCAACGCCATATCAATATCTTTGAAAAGATTGTTGCGGCGCATCAGACCGCTTTTGTCTTTTTCGATTTGCAGGAGTTGTTCGACGAGTTCGACCGGAACGCCTTGTTCGCGGCAGATTTCTTCAAGCAATTGATGGTCTTTGGCGCGTCGTTCGTTGATTTCTTTGTTCATAACGAGTTCTTCTCCGAAAACTTCTTGATAAATTTTGGTAACGCTGGGCGCGTCGTGAAAATCGTGATACCAAATCCATTGAATTCCCGAAAGTTCTTCGCCGGTAATCAATTGCATCTCGATTTCTTTTTGCACTTCGAGCAGTCGGCGCAAGATTTTGGCGCGGGATTCTTTGGTAAATGGACCTAAACCGTCTTGCAGGTTGCGCCGATAGCCTTGCCGCATTGTTACGTCGTCGCGGATTTTTTTGAGCCAATCACGCATTTCGAGAAGCGGTTCCATCCAATATTCGCCCGTGTCAATCAAGCCTTCCATTGATTTGTCTTCGTCAACAACGGTGCAAGTCCAGCAACCGAAACGCGAATTTCCGCAAGACGGCGTTGAAGTATCAATGACCAACGGGCATTCGCCGCCCGAAGCGTTGCGGTAAAGCGTGAAAAGTTTGCGGTTGTCGCCTTGCCACGGACTTGGAACTTACAAAAGATATGTCCAAACGTGGTCGTCGGTCAAATCGGCAATCGGCGCGAAAACATAAACGCCGGGCAATTGGTGTTTGCGAAGACGCGAATATCGGCGTTCGTGCCGCGCCATCGAAGCCTTGCGGTTTCCGCTTTCGGCTTTGCGTGTGCCGAGCAAGATTATCGCTTCGCCGTTTTCGCCCAGAGTGTCTTTGATGTATTTATTTGTCGGATTGATTTTCATCCGTTCGGTACACCAACGGAAAAAACGATTCGGGCTTGGGTAGCGTTTGCCGATGAGATTTATCCAAAACGTATCGCCCAAAATCGGCGTAACTTTGACGACTTTTATCGGGAAACCGTAATCTTCGCCCGCCACGCAGATTTTATCAAGCGTGTCGTCAATCCAACGCACGACCGCCGGATTTTCAACCAATGTATCATTGCAGAGAACATGAATTTCTTTGTGTAGTTCGATGCCTTCTTTTTGCAGTTCGAGAAGCGCGAAAAATGTTAATTGCAAAAGCGTCGTCGAATCTTTCCCGCCCGAAAAACCGACAATCCACGGCGTATCGTCCGCCAAATATTGCTCTTTGATTTCGGCGATGATGTTTTTGCGTCGAAATTGCGGCAAAACCTAAGGTGGTTGTCATTTGGGTTTATTTCCTTGTTTGGTCTGAACTTCTGTCTATGAAAATACGAAATTATGCCGATTTTTGCAAACAAAATTTAAGATTACTACCAGCGATGATATGCCGGATGACCTTCCTTGACGGCGATGAAAGTTCCTTTGCACGTCGCGCAAACCTTTTCGTTGGCAATCAGTTCGGCTTCGACGATTGCTCTATCTTCAGTTGATTCGACGACTCTCGCTTTCAGGTAAATCGGCGCGTCAAACGGTGTCGGACGACGCAGTTTAACGTGAAAATCGCCCGTTACGGTGCAGTCGGGTTCGGTTTTTCCTTGCTGTTTCATCAAAAAATACGCCGCCGCCCAGTTTGAATGACAATCGAGCAGTGCGCCGATAATTCCGCCGTTGAGCATTCCGGGAAACGCCTGATGATGCGCTTCGGCGTGCCATTCGGCAACGACTTCGTCACCATTTTCAGACGGAAAACTACGGATTCGCAAGCCTTTTTCGTTTTTTACGCCGCACCCGAAACAAATTCCGTTCGGCGCGTAAGTTTCTTGCAGAGACTTTTCGTTGTTCATAAGAATATTTAACCACAGATGAACACCGATTGAACACAGATAAAAAAATACGATAGTGTTCTAATGAGGTGTTGCTGACGGAAACTTTTGTTTTTTCTCTGCGAACTTCGGCGACTCTGCGTGAGATAATTTCACGCAGAGTCGCCGAGTTCGCAGAGTATTGATTTAGAATCTCAATAATCTTTCTTACAATCTGAGTTAATCCGTGTTCATCTGTGGTTAATAACTTGTTTTCCGGTGCGGTTTTGTCGTAAATTTGATTCGCTTCAACTCTTTTCAAAATCTTAAATCGGAGAAATTTTCTATGCTGGCTGGTTTGGCTGTTCTTTTTCTTGTTTGGCTCGTTTTCGGATATTTCGCATACGGTCGCTGGATTGCGAAACAATTTAAATTGGACGACTCACGCGAAACGCCCGCCAATGCGGTCAACGACGGTGAGGATTTTGTCCCGACGAAGCCTTTTTATCTGTTCGGACAGCATTTTTCGGCAATCGCGGCGGCGGGTCCGATTGCGGGTCCGATTCTCGCGTGTCAGGCTTTCGGCTGGCTGCCGTGTCTGATTTGGATTGCGCTCGGTGTCGTGCTGATCGGCGCAGTTCACGATTTTTCGACGCTCGCTTCAAGCGTTCGGCACGGCGCACAATCAATCGCCGAAATCGCCCGCGAAAAGCTCGGCAACGGCGCGGGTCGCGCGATGATGGCGTTTATCTGGATTGCTCTAATCTATGTGATTGTCGCATTTACCGACATCACCGCCGGAACTTTCGTCTCGGGAACGGAAGAACTCGCCGGCATCGGAGATTTCAACGCGGGCGGCGCGGTCGCCTTTGCGAGCATTGCTTATCTCGGGCTTTCGATTGTTCTCGGATTGGTCGAAAGATACCTGAAACCGCCGCTCTGGCTTTCGACGATTATTTTTGTTCCCGCGACCTTCGCGCTTTCTTTCTTAGGCACAAAATTTTCGACCGTCTTTCTGCTCGACCAAACGAGCTGGGGAATTCTGATTCTGCTTTACTGCATCGCGGCTTCGCTCGTGCCGGTTTGGGCGTTGCTTCAGCCTCGCGGTTATTTGGGCGGATTCGTGCTTTACACGGCGATTGCGGTCGGCGTGATCGGCATATTTTTCGGCGGTTATACGATTCAACAACCGAGCTTCAAATCGTGGGACATCGGCGGAATGACGGGAATGATGTTTCCGTTTCTTTTCGTGACAATCGCTTGCGGCGCATGTTCGGGCTTTCACGGATTGGTTTGTTCGGGAACGACTTCAAAGCAAATCAACAAAGAATCGGACACGCATTCAATCGGTTACGGTGCAATGCTCGCCGAAGGTTTCGTCGCGTTTATCGCGCTCGTCACGATTATGATTATCACGGCGGAAGCGGCAAAAGGCGTTCCGCCCGGAAAAATTTACGGCAACGGAATCGGCGAATTTCTGACGTTGATTATCGGCAAGGAAAATCTGCCGATTGCCATCACTTTCGGCGCGATGGCTTTTTCGACGTTCGTTTTCGACACGCTCGATGTTTCGCTTCGTTTGGGAAGATATATCGTGCAGGAACTTTTCGGATTAAAGGGCAAATTCGGTGCGATTATCGGAACTCTGGCGACGATTGCCGTGCCGTTCGTCTGCGTTTTGATTGCGCCGAAAGGAAGCTGGAGCGAATTCTGGACGCTGTTCGGCGCGTCGAATCAACTGCTCGCCGCACTCAGTCTGCTTTCGATTACGGCGTGGCTTTATCAGGCAAGACAGCGCATCGCATTCACGCTTTTGCCGATGCTTTTCGTACTGACAATAACGCTTTGGGCTTTGACGAGTCTGGTTATCGGGAATTTTCGTGCGTCAAACGGTTTCGACCTAAAACTCATCAACGGCATCGCTTCGCTCACTTTAATTTTGCTGGCGATTTATTTAGTAATTACGGCGATTTTAAGGTTGAGAAAAGAAAGACAACTGACACCGCTCGAAAGCGTTTAGTTTTTCTTGAGCGGAATTTTATCAAAGGTGCGCGTCGTGTTGTCGGTCACACTCATCACGGGTTCGCGGTGTTCTTCGAGCTGCGCCGTCGTTTTTGCAAAAAGTTGCGGCGGCTGATAACTTTCGGGCGTTTCACGTTTCGGTTTTATTTTCGCGTCAATCAATTTCGGAAGCTGGTTCAAAAGCATATAGCAAACTCCGAAAAGCGCGGCAAGATAAAAAAATGCGATTACCATAATGCCTTTGTGGTCAAAGCCGTTTTTCAACAGCACGGCAACTAATCCGATCAGAATCCCAAATCCGCCAAGCGCGACAAACGTCAGCGCAGTAAGCAGATTATCCATCATCGAACTCGGCGTTTCTTCTGCATCCTTGGTAATTTTCGCCCCGCAATTTTTACAATAATTAAGTTGATCGCTGATTGTGCTTCCGCACGCTGAACAAAACATTTTTCACGCTCTCCTTCACAGAAAAATTTATTCGCTCGGCTTGATTTTGTCTTCGAGCCAGTTCGTTAAATCGTCAACCGCTTCGATGTGAATCGGCTTGCCCTGATAGGCTTTAACGGCAAAAATTATGAGCATCACGGTCGTCACCCACCAAAAAATCGTGTTGCCGAATTCCATTCCGGTCAGATTGCCGATGCTGTGCAGAATCCAACTAATCACGATAATCGCCAGATGCGCCGCCACGCCCTGCGCCGCGTGAAAACGCACTTTTGCTTCCGATTTCGGCACGATGAATAATTCGATAATGCCCGCAATCAAACCCATGCTAAACGGAATATACGGCAAAGCTGTCAGGACATTTTCGGGCAAACCGATTTTGGCAACCTTGCGCGTCCGGTCATTTTGCGCGTAAAGCGGAAGCGGCGGCGGCTGATACGGCGACGGCGTATTCTGACCGTTGAAAGGTGCTTGATAAGCATTAAAATTAGCGTCGTCAAACTTGCGCGTCGCATTTTCCTCGGTCGGCGCGGGTTCTTCAAAAACCTGTGTCGCACCATTATTCGGCAAAGTCTGAGTTTCCTGCGGCTGCGGTTCAAACGCAGTTTTTGCAGGAAAATCAGGATCGAGCGGATTTGTATCGAATTTTTTCTTTGCCATGATGTTTAGATTTTACGACATAATTTTACATTTAGTTCGGAGATTTTAGCCACGAATGACACGAATTATTCTTTATTTGTGTTATTCGTGTCATTCGTGGCTAAAACTACTCTGCGATTTTAATCCCGAGTTCCTTCAATTGCGAAACGTCCACGTCGCCCGGCGAATCCATCATCAAATCCTGCGCCGACGCGGTTTTCGGAAAAGCCATCACGTCGCGGATGTTTTCCGTGCCGCAGAGAATCATACAGGTTCGTTCGATTCCGGCGGCAAAACCACCGTGCGGCGGCGTGCCGAATTCGAGCGCGTCGAGGAAAAATCCGAACCGCGCACGCGCAACTTCGGGCGATAAACCCAACGCTTTGAAGTTCAAAGCCTGAATTTCTTTTTGATGAATCCGAATCGAACCGCCCGCGCATTCGTAGCCGTTAATCACCGCGTCATAAGCCTTAGCGCGAACTTCGCCGAGCAAATCGTGTTGTGAATCGTCTTCGATTGCCGTGCGGAACATTTCTAAATCTTCGTCCATCGGCGACGTAAACGGATGATGCGCCGCGTCGTAATTTCCCGTCTCGTCGTTATGTTCAAACATCGGAAATTCCGTCACGAGAAGCGGTTTATAAGCATTGCGGTCAATCAGATTTTCGCGTTTCGCAACCTCGACGCGCAATGCACCGAGCGCGGCACGGGCGACCGATTTTTTGCCTGCAACGATCAGCACGGCATCGCCTTTTTCGGCTTTCGCGCTTGATGCAAGTTCGGAAATTTTCGCTTCGCCCAAGACTTTCAAAAGCGAAGAATTAAGTTCGTCGCCGAGTTTGATCCAAGCTAAACCGCTCGCGCCATAGCGTTTGACGAATTCCTGAAGATCGTCGGTAACTTTGCGCGAATAGTCGGCTTTGCCTTTGACGACGATTGCCTTGATTTCGCCTTTATTTTCCAACACGGCAGCGAACGGCGCAAAATTCGTGCTTTTGAAATTCTCGGACAAATCCACGAGTTCCATTTCAAAGCGCAAATCAGGTTTGTCCGAACCGTAACGGCGCATCGCTTCGGCATAAGTCATACGCGGAAACTGCGCGGGCAATTCGACATCAATCAGCCGTAAAACGCTCGCAAACATTCCTTCAATGATCCGATAAACCATTTCTTGATTGGCAAAACTCATTTCAACGTCCAATTGCGTAAATTCGGGTTGACGGTCGGCGCGTAAATCTTCGTCGCGGAAACAGCGGGCGATTTGATAATACTTGTCCAAACCCGAAATCATACAAATCTGTTTCAAAATCTGCGGCGATTGCGGAAGCGCGAAAAATTTGCTCGTGTGAATCCGCGACGGCACGATAAAATCGCGTGCGCCTTCGGGCGTTGATTTCAGCAAAATCGGCGTTTCAATTTCGGTAAATCCGAGATTATCCATATAATTACGGATTTCTTTGACGGCTTTCGCCCGCATCCGAATATTGTTTGCGAGCTGCGGACGGCGCAAATCGAGATAACGATATTTCAGGCGCAAATCTTCCGACGCGAGATTTTGCGAACCGGCTTTTTCAAGCTCGAACGGCAAAGTTTTCGCATCATTCAAAATCAAAATTTCGGACGCGTGAACCTCGATGTCGCCGGTCGCCAGTTTCGCATTATGCGTTCCGTCGGTGCGCGAAGAAACTTCGCCGAGAACGGCGACGACATATTCACCGCGCAAAAGTTTTGCTTTTGCGTGCGCTTCTTTATCGGTTTCTTCGCTGACGACAACCTGCGTGATGCCGTCGCGGTCGCGCAAATCAATAAACGTGAAAACGCCGAAGTCGCGTTTTTTCGCCACCCAGCCCATCAAAACAACCTTTTCGCCGACATTAGTTTCGCGCAGTTCGCCGCACGAATGAGTTTTTTCCAAATTTCCTAAAACGTCTAACATAAAATAGTGAATAGTGAATAGTGAATAGTGAATAGTGAAATCTTTAATTTTTCGCTTTTCGTTATTCGTTTTTCACTTTATTTCCAAAATAAAAAACGCCTTTCGATTTTGAAGACAAACGAAAGGCGGAACGCTAAAAATTTTGCGCTCTCGCCAATCAATTATCGTCGTTATTAAATCGAACCGCGTTCATAAAAACTAAAATCTAAAACCGTGAAAGATAATACAAGATTGCCGCTTTAAAAAGCAAACTCGCCTCGTTTCAGATTTTCGTTCATTAATTCCAGGGATAAAATCGTGCGAAATAATAAAGAATCGGCGCGTTGAACAGCAGACTGTCCAATCTGTCAAGCAGTCCGCCGTGTCCGGGCAAAATGTTTGCCGCGTCTTTTGTGTTTGAACCGCGCTTCATCGCACTTTCCGCCAAATCGCCGAAAACTCCGACGATTGTCATGACAATCGCCAGCGGAATCGAGAATTTATAAGGTAATTCGGGGAAAAATGTCGCCGAAGCAATCGCCGCCAAAGCCGCACTTAAAAAGAGTCCGCCGAAAACGCCTTCCCAGGTTTTATTTGGCGAAACTTTCGGAATAAGTTTGCGTTTGCCCAAGTTTTTGCCGACGTAATAACCGCCGACATCTGCGCCCATCACGACGACAAAGAAAAATGCCAGCAATTTTGTCGAAAGATGCGGCACGAGCGTTTCGGTAAATCCGATACGCATCGAAATTATAAATCCGCCAAGAAAAGCGACATACAAAACGCCCAAAACCGTTACGCCAACGCCCGTCAACATCTTTGAAAAATCGGCTTGAAAACGAAAAGTTTGCGTAATCAGCGTTAAAATTAAAAACAGCGCAACTGTTAAAATCAACAAATCAGGCGCGTTTCGCGGAGCATCGAAAATAAACGCCACAAAAAACGCCGCCGCGCCAAGATAAGCAATTCCGGCATCGGCTTTGAGTTCGAGTTTTTTCGTGAGCGTGAAAAACTCAAAAAGTCCCGCACCGAGCGCGAATCCGGCGATAATGATAAAAAGCCAGCTCACCGACGGAAATTGCGGCAAGAGATACGGCAAAATGATTGATAAAGTTAAAACCGGAAGCGCGATAATCGCGGTCAGCAATCGGCTGTTCATAAATTTTTATTTGGCTTCAACTCCGCCGAAACGCCTTTCTCTTTTCTGAAAATCAATAATCGCTTTAAAAATTTCGGCGCGGCGAAAATCGGGAAAAAGCGTCGGCGTGACGTAAATTTCGCTGTAAGCCAATTGCCACAGTAAGAAATTTGAAATGCGAAACTCGCCGCTGGTGCGAATCATCAAATCAACTTCCGGCAAATTTGCGGTGTAAAGATTGGCTTCGATGTCCGCATCGGTCAAATCATCGAGTGATTTTCCGTTTTCAATTAAACTTTTCGCGGCTTTACGAGCGGCTTCCGTGATTTCGGCGCGTCCGCCGTAATTGAGTGCGACACTCAAAATCGTTCCCGTATTTTTCGAGGTAAATTCCATCGCCGAAGCGAGTTGTTTTTGCAAATCCGCGCTCAAGCCCTCGATTTTCCCAATCGCCTGAAAACGAATATTGTTTTTATGAACGGTTTTCAGTTCTTTTTTCAGATAAAGTTTGAGCATCTGCATCAAACCCGAAACTTCGTCCTCGGGACGCTTCCAGTTTTCGGTCGAAAAAGCGTAAAGCGTGACAGCTTTTATCTGCAAACGCGCACAAGTATCCAAAATCGAGCGCACTGATTCCGCGCCTTCGCGATGCCCGAAAATCCTTGGTTTGCCGCGCTGTTTTGCCCAACGTCCGTTGCCGTCCATAATTATCGCGACGTGATTCGGCAGACGCGCCGCATCAATCTGCCCGAGCAATTCGGATTCTTCGGATTTCGGTTTGACGACTTTAGCGAAATTTTCGTGCATTTTTTATTCGTCCACAGATGAACACAGATAAACACGGATTTTCTTATCAATTTTATCTGTGTTCATCTGTGTTTATTTGTGGACAATATTTCTTTCCTCGATTCCGACAATTGCCGATTTATTGATTTTCCCGTAAATATGCGGATAAATCTCGCGGTTTGTCGAAGGTTCGGCAATAAATTTTGCGGTCAAATAATGCAGATTGATGTGCAAGATCAAAACTTTATCCGCGTTTTTGTAATAACGCTTCAGAACTTCATCGAGTTGGTTGCGATAACTGCAATGAATAAAACCTTCCGTGGCTAAACTTTCGGCTTCGTATTCGTGTTCGTCTGTAAATTTTTCCCAAATTTCGGGTAAAACAATATGATAAATCAGCATTTTTATTCTTCGGATTCGGCAACTGCTTTTTGCAATTCCAAAAATTTTTCGCGCACGAACGGATTCAATTTTTCGGCAAATTCTGCCGTTAAACATTTGATTTTAACGATTTCCTGCACATCCGCCAAATCTTTCAAACGATGCGGCGCAGTCATTCCCGATGCAAGTTTCAACTCGATCAAAGTTTCCAAATTTACAGTTTTAATGCCGTCAATCTCAACAGAAACATCTTGCGGATTCGGAAAAACCACAGGTTTCGGCTTTCCGTCGCCGAGAAATTCACCGCTCGTAATTATTTCAACGGTTACGTTTTCCTGCATAGTCCGAAACTTTTTCGTCGCGCCTTCAAATGCCGGACAATGACCTAAACCAACCAATTCATTTTGAAATTTTTTCAAACCTTCTCGCGTCAAAAGTAAATCAATATCTTCGGTAAAACGCCTGTAACCGTGACTGTTCAAAGCGATTGCGCCGATAACGCTGTATTCGATTCCGCGATTTTCCAAATCTTTGGCAACACGCCGCAAAGTTTCGTTCAAAGTTCCTTCGCCCATAAAAAACCGCAAACCTTCCTGATAAGCCAAAACCGGAGTAGCAATAAATTGTTGAAAATCTGTTTTCGGCATTTTAATTTTACGGCTTTTCCATTAAATTCTTAAACCAAAGTAATTGCTCTAACAAAGCAAAGACCAAACTTTTTACAGCGTAATTTGACGGCATTTCCCAATACTCGACTGTTACATTTGTCGGCTTTCGTGGCGGATGACTTCCAAATTCACTTGAAATTTTGTAAATTGCCGATGATAAATAAGAAATTGTTTCCGTTTGATATACAGTGTTTGTATGTTGTCTTGCGCGATTATCAAAATTTCCAGACAGATGCCTGTTTCTTTCAACGGCAGAAAGTCCGTTTGGAACAATCGAACTATTTTTTCGGTTTAAAGTGTTGTATATTTCGTCTTGAATTACTCTTACTGCTCTTAAATTCTCTTGATTTTTGGAATCTTTATTTAAAGTTTTTAGTATCTTGAAAAGTTCTATTCTAAAAGAACTGCCCAAGTAACCTTTATCGAAAACTTCAAAAATATCAGAATAATCTTTTTCAATTTTCGTATTATCCGAATTTTCAATTTCTGTTACAAGATACTTAAACATCTCATCTTTTGGCAATGTTTTCGAGAATATCTTACCGCGCCTTTCCGTTATCAATCTTTGCATCATTTGCACTTCTTTTTCGCCAAAATAGCCTGTATTTATTACAAAAGGAATATGCCTGTCTTGTTTTTGCTCGATTTCTTTGAGCCTTTCGAGAGCAATTGTCAGAAAATCAAAATTATCATCTACCTGATCGGTTTCAATCATACATCTGGCATCGAGAATTAGCGCGTGAAAGTATTCTTTTTCGAGTAATTCTGCTCCGTCTTGCCAGCTTTGGCGGTCAGTTATGATTATATCGGCATCAAATTTGGCGATTCCAAATTGACTGGCAAAATCAATCAGCGATTCACAAACTTCTTTCTCGTCATCAATTAATAAAATATTGTATGTTTTCATATATCCAAAACTTAATCTGCCAGAGGTAATAAAATCTCCATTTGGACTTGAAAGGTTTCCTGATTGTTTTCGTGTAAAGTAATTTCCTTGAAACTTCCTTTGTGTAAATCAATCACTTTTTTTACAAAAAATCCCCCAATACCTGTGCCTTTATTTTTCCCCATTCTTGTGCCAAGTCGAATATAATCTTCAAACCTGTAACTTTTGGGAAAGGGATTGCCATTATTTTTATAAACTATCCGCGCAAAATTATCACCTGAATTGTCCGTATATTTAGAGATTTCAAAAACAATCTGATATTTTTGGTCACTCTGCGCGAAGCCGTGCTTTTTGGCATTTTCAATTAAATTACGAAACGCATCTTTAAGGGCATTTATGTCAGCTAAAACAATCAATGATTTTAACTTAGATTCGATTCTGATTGTAAATTGAGGATTTTCAAAATCTGCCTTAATTGATTTCTTAAAAAATCTGATAATATCAAGTTCTTCAGTATTTATCACGCTCTTTTGCAAGATATTTTCAGTTGTTTTCATCGTGTGAGCCGTATCCAACAAATTATTTTGAAGGCGATTTGCCACTTTTGAAAACGTCGGAATATTGTCAATTAACTCGCCGTTTCTCACGGGACGCAACATTTCGTCAAATCTAATCGGCATCTGATTTTTTTCTTTGTTTTGTAAAAAAAGCATCAATGTGCCGTAATCATCTACTATTTGCCCGAGTTTTTGGTTTAAATTATGAGTAATTGCCGCTATTACGTCATATTCGGTTGTTTCAATCTCTTTTATAGCAACAGAAAGCTGTTCTTGAGCAATTGCTTTCTCTTCAATCACGCCGCGCATTTCTAAAATCTGACGTTTTTGGTCTTCTAAAGGCGGCAAGATTATCTGAATATTAAGAAAATCTTGTGTCGAAATACGGTTGATCGTATTTCCCGAACTCATCATTTCTACCTGAATCTTTACAAGTTGAGAATAAAGTTGAGTCAAAAAATACTCGACATTTACAGATTCTTTTACTTTCAAAGCAACCACGTCAGAGCCGATAACAATCGGTTGACCTGTGAAATGGAAATAAGTAGGTTTGAGGTTGGGCGCAATTTTACTGACTAAAACAGCCGGAAAATCAATAATAGTTCTTTTGTGAGTTACCTTTTCGGGCGAGATTTTTCGTTCCACTTTTGAAATATCTAAAGTGAAATCTCTATCATTATTTGATAAATCCTTAACACGAACATACGGCAAAGTTTCTGATGAATTTTCAGCTACTCTGTTTTTAGGCGAATAGTTAAAACCTGAAATTGACTCATCAATTAATTCTTTAATTTTCTTGATTTCATCTTGCGGATATTTTGAAAGAATTGAGTTTACTTCATCAATCTCGTTCATAGCATAACGAGATACTCGCAAATCGGCATCGTTAGAAAAAATTTCTTCGATGCCGATTTTGGTCTTTTCAAATTTATCTTCCGAACCATCAAAAATAATAAAACTTTTTTCAATTTTAGTCTTATTGAAAACGATAACAGATAAATCTACGAGAGAATTAGCAAATTCTTTGGGTATAGCAATAATTTTCTCTGTCCAATCATTTCTTAAATATTTTTCACGAAAGATTTTGGATTTTCTTGAAGAAAGAAAATCATTACGCACAACTGCGATAACCTTTCCTCGTTCCGAAACTCTTTTGAGCATTAACTCAATATATGCAAGTTCGGAAGAATAAATTTTCTCGGCTGAATCTATAAATTTATAAAGTTTCTGTAAATCTTGTCGCGGAACATTAGTGAAAGGTGGAATCGAAACAGCAATATGAGGGGCTTCATGCAAACCAATTCCGAAATTCGTAAAAGGATTTTCTAATGGATTACTGTCGATAATTAGAAGGTGTGCAGTAATCTTATGGGCGAAACAATTAAGTTCTGTAAGAAAAGTCAGAATTCTATTCGGTTCTTCTCCTACGACTCCGCAATTTACTTCAAATATACCTTTACTCTCAAGATTTCTAAGCAGTTTAATAATAATGTCACCTGCGCCGACATTCGCTATATAAATACTTAACTCTATATCATAAAGTGGTTTATCATTATTTAAAATATCCAGTTCAAAAGCTGATTCAGTTGCAAGATTAGCTATCAAATTAAGAAAGTTTGATGACGGAAGTGAAATGTTGGTAGATTTTAAGTATTCGGCAATTAGATATTCAGTAAATAAACGACTTTCATCTTCGCTTAAAGATTTAAGATTAATCAATCCAGAATCTTTAATTGAACGGAAAGTATTACTGTCTAAAACTCCATCCTCAATTAAGAAATTACCATAGCTTTCAGGAGCCATAAACTCACTGTATTTAGCTAAATTTAAAACATCGTAAAGTGAAGCTAGTAGATAAAGCGAAACCTCACTTTTCTTCAAAGAAAATTTTTCGGAAAGGGTTTTAGAAAGATTTGCAAAATTGTTAATAAGTTCCATAAAAAATAAACTCCTGTCATTTTATCTTTTACTTGTTTTCTATGAAACTTTGTCAAACAAAAAGCGCGATTTGTTAGACTACACCCGATTTTTTATCTTGTCAACTGCTTTTTCATTCGTAATAAACCTTCAAAAGCGTCAAGCCGTGCGCCGGTGCGGTTGCGCCCGCTAAATATCGGTCGCCGCTGACGATTGCCGTTTGAATTGTATCAAAATCTTTTTCGCCGCGCCCGACTTCGAGCAGAGTTCCGGCAATCGAGCGCACCATATAGCGCAAAAATCCGTTGCCCGTGATGCGGAATTCGATGATGACGGCGTTTGCCCGCGAGTCCCAGTGCGATTCGACCGAAAAATCCGAAATCGTCCGCACCTTGTTTTCGCTGTCCGATTGCGCTGACGAAAACGCCGTCCAATCGTGTTCGCCCAAAAACAAACGCGCCGCGTCGTTCATTCGATTAACGTCGAGCGGACGCGCTTCGTGATGCGCGTAACGCGCCCAGAACGGCGAAATGACGGGCGTATTAACAACGCGGTAAAGATAAGTTTTTCCTTTCGCCGAAAATCTTGCGTGAAAATCGTCCGCCGCTTTTTCGACGTTCAAAATCCGCAGATCGCGCCACAGATTGCCATTGATCGCACCGCGCAATTTTTCGGGCGTGAACTGCTTTTTGAGCTTGATATTCGCCACCTGACCTTCGGCGTGAACGCCCGCGTCGGTTCTGCCCGAACCGCAAACGTAAACGTCTTCGCCGCCTTCGAGCAAAGACACGACCCGTTCGAGCTCGCCCTGAATCGTGCGCTCGCCCGCCTGCACCTGCCAGCCGTGAAAATCCGTGCCGTCGTATTGAATCAAAAGTTTGAAATTCATTTGTTTGGATACGATAATTTAAATTTTTGACAAATCACGAGCGATTTTTCATCGAATTCCAAGCCGTTTTGCTCCGCATCAATCGTAAAAAAGCGGCGATGTGCTTCGCGCCAATAATCAAGCGATTTATCGCCTTCGCCTTCGGTAAAGGCGTATTCCGCATCAACTTCATCAAACGGCAAAATACTGATCTCGGTCGTCTGAATAATGCACATCGGATTGCCTTCAAAATCGGTTATGATGCTGTAATCGCCGACAGACGGTGCATATTCAAACTTTTGGGCGGATTCGACAAGCGTGGTCGTCGCCCGTTTATCGCCTTTCAAAACCAATTCGCCGAGCCTTTTCGCCACTTCCGAAGTGTGGGCGAAATACCAGAAATCATACGGCGTTTCAGGATTTATTTCGGGGTTTTCCGCGCAAAATTTTTGCCAGAAATCACGAACATTTTCACCAATCATTTCAATACCTTAAAATTAGCGAGCGCACGATTCTGCAAATCGCCGTTATTGTTCGGGATTTCCGCGTCTTCAACGTAAAGCACGATAAATTCGCGGCGTTTCGAGTCATCTAAAACGCGCACGAATCTTTGGTATTTTAACGACTTCATCAAGATAAAACCTTTGTCCTGTAAAAATTTGGCGGCTTTGGCAATATCGGAATCGGGAACGGCTTTGAGTGCCGCTTCGACATTCGGAATGTTTTCCGAGTTGGAAAAATATTTTATTCCGCCGATTTCGATACTGTTCGGCTCATTGTAATCATATTTTCCATCAATTTCAGGCAGAAAACTTTCAAATTGCAACATATAAAGCCGTTTTATTATTTTATTTTCGGCTTCAAAAAAAAAATACTGTTCGGCTTTTGCCCGTTCGTATAAAACAAATTCCTGCGAACCGGCAAATTTGAACTTTTTATTGAACTTTAAACGTATTTCAGGACTGCTTTTTGAAGTCAAAACACGCCCTTTTACTGCACGATTCGGTTTATCCGTATTTTGTTGTGCGGTTATGGCTAAAACGAACAAACTAATCACGAAAAAAACTGTCAGCGATTTTCTCAGGAAATCAGGTAAAATTTTCATCATATTTCTTACTGTTTTGGAAATAATAATCGAAATCTTTCACAGCAAACAAGCGATTTTTCGTTGAATTCGAGATTCAATTCCGTCGCTTCTTTCGTAAAATACCGCAAATGCACATCGCGCCAATATTCAAGCGTTTGGTCGCCTTCGCCTTCGTCAAAAGCAAATTGCGTATCAACTTCATCGAAAGGAATATGACGGATTTCGGTTGTTTGAATAACGCCGAGCGGATTGCCTTCAAAATCCGTGAAAACGCTGTAACCTTTCTCAATCGGCGCAATTTCGGGTGTTATTTCGTTGACTGCAACAAGGCTTGCCGTCGCTGTTTTTTTGCCCGTAACGACAAGTTCGGCAAGTTCCCGCGCCATTTCCGAACTGTTGCCGAAAAACCAAACCTGATAAGATTCGTCAGGGTTTATTTCAGACTCTTGCAAAACAAATTCTTTCCAAAATTGTTGAACTGATTCGGTTTTGGTCATAAAAATTTACCCGTCGCTACCGCTTCCGGTTCTGACACGACTTCCGGGTTTGACGGCTTCGGTTCCCTGTTTGCAGAGCGGACAATCTTCGGGTTTGTAGCTCGGAACTTCCAAACTGACAAGTGCGATGCGCGGAACGCCGACATCTGCCGCGCCGTTTGAACGGTCAATGATCGAAGCCGCACCGATAACTTTTGCGCCGTGCGATTCCAAAGCCGCGATACATTCGCGTGTCGAACCGCCGGTTGTAATAACATCTTCGACCACCAAAATCCGCTCGTTTTTCTTAACCGAAAAACCGCGCCGCACGGTCATCTCGCCGTTTTGTCTTTCCGTCCAGATAAACCGCACATTCAGGGCTTGCGCGACCGCGTAGCCGATAACGAGTCCGCCAATCGCGGGCGAAGCGACTGTTTCGATCTTTTCGTTCGTAAAATGTTCGGCAATCGCCGCGCCGAATTTTGCCGCGTCGAACGGATATTGCAGCGCAAGCGCACATTGCAGATATTTCGGGCTGTGAAGTCCGCTCGATAGAATAAAATGCCCTTCGAGAAGCGCGTTCGTTTGGCGAAAATGTTCCAAGATTTGCTCTGAATTCATTTAGCTTTGAAGATTTATTTTTAACTCCCAAGAATCGGTCGCGGATCAAAAAATCCAAAGGCTTCGGTGATTTTACCGTCACGGACGCGAAACTTTTCCAAAATCGGAATTATGCCAAAAACCGTGTCAACTTCCCAATGCGTGACGACGAAATCGGCTTCGCAAACGTGGCTGAGAACGCGAATGTCGTTTATTGCGGGCAAAAATCCCGCTAAAAATGCTTTAAAATTTTCTGCGCCGCTATTGTTTCCGGCAATCGGATCGAAAAACTTTAAATCGTCGGCAAACGGCGCGAGGCTCAAGTCTTTTTGCTTTAATGCGTTCAAATAAGCCTCAACCGCCTCGATATTTTCTTCTTTCATCGCTAAAAATCTCCCAAAAGTTCGGTAAATTGCTTTATTCGCTTTGTTTTTGCTTGCGGTTTCATTTTTTCACGCTAAAATCAAAAAGAGATGCGGATTTATCATAATTTAATTTCAGACTCATTGCTAATAAACGAAACTATTCAGCTTCTACAATCCTCCGGCGGTCGCGCTTCGGCAGTTAAAGTCGTTGATTATGTAATGAAAATCAGCCAGCCCGCACCCGATTTTGCGAAAATGCTTGTTTCGGATTTGATCCAAATTGACCCGCGTCTGCAAATGAATGAAGACACGGTCGAACTTGTCGAGCAAAAATTTGCCAATCGAATTTTGGATGAAACCGATTATGTCGTCTTTGATTTTGAAACGACGGGAGCGAAAACTCCGCCGTGCCGCGTGACCGAAATCGGCGCGTATAAAGTGCAAAACGGCAAGATTACAGATGAATTTCATACTTTAATCAATCCCGAATCGCCGATTCCTTTTTTCATCACACAACTGACGGGAATTTCCGACCGGATGGTGCGGCACGAACCGAAATTCCGCGATGTCGCCGAGGATTTTCTCGATTTTATCGGCGATTCCGTACTGGTCGCGCATAACGCCAATTTCGATATGCGTTTTTTGAATCACGAAATCGGCAGAATTCACGAAAATTACCGCGTCGCTAACCCGTCGCTCTGCACCGTCCAGCTTTCGCGCAAACTTCTGCCGCACATCGAAAATCACCGCTTAAATACGGTCGCTAATTATTATTCCATTTCGCTCGTCAATCATCATCGCGCTTCGGACGATGCCCGCGCGACCGCGCATATTTTTATTAATCTGCTCGAAGACCTGCAAATGCGCGGCGTGCGCGATTTGGCAACTGCTAAAAGATTAAAAGTTTAAAGGTGAAAATGTGAAAAAGTGAAAAAGTTTTGTTGAAAGACAATCAACAAAACTTTTCTACCTTTGCCCTTTTTCACTTTTACCCTTTGAAAATGCTAAAATATCCGTTTCCTTTTTAGCAGGAGAAGTTTTTTATGTTAGACAATTACAATTTACCGCCCGAAAATCAGCAAAACCTCGACATTCGCTCGACTCCGCGTGAGGAAATGAGTCTTTTTCCGCTCGACACTTTCAAATACGATTATGCCGGACGCGAAATCTGGATTGATTTTGAAATCCCCGAATTTACGGCGATCTGCCCGTTTTCGGATTTTCCCGATTTTGCGATTATCAAGCTCAAATATATGCCGAACGAACGCTGTATCGAGCTTAAAAGTCTGAAACTTTACATCAATTCGTTCCGCGAAGTAAAAGTTTTTCACGAGCATGTAATCAACATAATTCTGGAAGATTTCGTCAAGGCTTGCGACCCGTTAAAGGTCGAAATCGAAGGCGA
>JANODL010000061.1:0-11534 GCA_031412675.1 Acidobacteriota bacterium
TTGACGATTTTCGATTTAAATTCGGTTTTCATTTCGCGCAAAAAGACCAGGGACACGCTCGGCAGTAAGGATTTTCGTTTAAAAATAAAAGATTTGGCAAAAATCGAAAAATTGCAGGAAATCGCCGACAGATTGAATATCGCCAACCTCGATTTAATCGAATCAACGCACAGCGACCTGACGACTTTCCGCAAAGAAACCAAAATGGAAGCGATTCGTGCCGCCAAAGCGAAAGCCGAATATCTGCTCGGCGCAATCGGCGAAAAAGTTGGAAAGCCTGTCTATATTCAGGAAATTCCCGACGAAAATATGCCAAGACCTATTAGTTCGGGAGTTTTAAATAGCAACATCTCAAGTAATGGTAGAATTCTCGGTTTAACGGAAGATTCTCAAGATTCCACAACTTTAACTTTTTCCAAAATCAAACTTCGATATGCTGTTTTGGCAAGATTCGAGATTGAATAATTTGCCGATTTTTTTTTCACAATCTTTGCAAGAACAAATTTACGCTCCGTTCTAAAACACATCAGGCAGACAGCCTAATATTTTTAGAACGGAGTTTTTATTTTTTATGGCTAAATTCGATAATCCGCTGAATAATTTGAAAGTTGCGAGTCCTTGTTCGCAGGATTGGAACGCGATGATCGGTAACGACCGCACACGCTATTGCGGCGAGTGCAAACTGAATGTTTTTAATCTTTCGGACATGAGCCGCACGGAAGCCGAAAATCTGATTATGAACGCCGAAGGTCGGCTCTGCGTCAGATTTTACAAACGTGCCGACGGCAGCGTTATTACGCAGGATTGTCCGGTTGGTTGGGCAAAAGTTAAACAACGCACACGCGCATATATTACGGCAGTCGCGTCTTTGATTTTCACTTTTTTCGGCGCACTCGGTTTAGTCGCGGCATTTAAGAAATCGAATGATACTGTGGTCGGCGCGATTCCTGTTTCAACGCCGAAAAAGAAAACAACTCCGATGCCAACACCCGAAGAAACGCCCGTAATGATGGGTGGCATTTCTCCGGCAAATACGAGAGAAGAAAACGAACAAATAATGGGCAAAGTCGCGCCGTCAAAGAAAAACCGGCAAATGGTTGTCGGCGAAATTGATGTCAGAAAAAATTAACCGAACCGAAATTTGACGGATGGTGAACTATTTCGCAGTTCAGTCTCCAAGGAATCATTCGTCAAACCGCACGGCGAAACTTTGAGCCAAAAGAAAAACGGCAAAAAGTTTCGCCGTTTTTCTTTTTAAATTGTTTGAATTTAAACTTTAGTTTGAACCTGCTCCTTTTACAAAATAGCCTTGCCGCGCACGAACTTTAAAACTTTGCGGGTTGTTCAAACCGACTTTCAAATTTACATAGCGGTTGACAGCAAAATCGGCTTCCGAATAATACTGGACGAGATATTGCGCCCTGAGTTCGTTGGCAAGCTGGCGGAAAATCGTCGTCAGCGTTTCCTGATTCTTCTTCGCATTGTAGGAATTTTGCACATTATCCTTTAAGGCTATCGGCTGAAACTTCGGTAAAAACGCCGTGCCGCCTGTTTGAACGGCAAATTTATCAAGATTCGATTGCCCGAACGCGCTCGAAGCAGTCATCTGATAAGAATTTCCTCCCGGATTTATTGAATAGAAAACCGCATCGGCATTTTGAAGTGCCTTCAAAACCTTATTTTGTTCCTTAGCTTTCGCCGTATCGCGTGCCTTGGCACGAAAGTTCCGGCGTTCTTCAGAACTTAGCTTATCGTCTACCAATTTTCTTTCGGCATTGATGATCGCACTCACAATTGCCTCATTAGCCGTATCGTCGCCGTCGGAAATCACGACAATAACTTTGCGGGTTCCCTGCGGTGCATTTTTCTGCAAATAATTCGCCGCCATTGTCACCGAATCATAAAAAGATGTCTGCTGTTTAGTCGGCTGAATTGATTTGATTGAGATTGCCGATTTCGCGCTTGTGTCACGCGCTTGAATCAAAACCGGACGTTCGCCGATTGTAAAAATCGTGGCGCGGTCTTCGGGACGCATTACTTCTTGCAAAAACTTTGCGGCGGTTTCCTGTTCAAATTGAAACATTGCGTCGGTGCTTGCCGAAACATCAAATAAGATAGCAATTTCGAGCGGAACTTTGTCTGCGTCGGAAACTTTTTCGATTGTTTGTCCACGATTCTCTTCGGAAACAAAAAAGTCCTTTGCCGTTAAACCCAAAATCGGCTGTCCGCTTGCGTCGGTGACGGAAACCGGCACGACGACCAGACGCGATGAAACCTTAATCGGTTCGTCATCATTTTCGACCGGCGGTGTCGGCTTCGGTGTTTGGGCAAAAACCGAAAATGTAAAAAGCGTGATTATTGCGAAGAGATAAAAAAATTGTAGCGGCTTTAGGTTTCTCATATTTCAAAATATTAGTTGCTGAATAATTAGACTTCAGTTTGCCGGACTTTCAAAATTTGCAGTCTAAAGCAAAAAATTTGAGGGCAAAAGTAAAACGGCTTTCACCATTTTACTTTTATATGCCCTCATCTGTTCAAAGTGAATTATTGTTGGTCGGTTGTCGGGTTCGGACGAACTTCAACATTTTGATTCAAACCACGGCTGACGAGAAGTTTAACCTCGACGCGGCGGTTTTGTTCACGACCTTCACGGGTTGTGTTATCGGCAACTGCTTGGAGTTCACCGAAACCAAACGACGTGCCGATTCGGCGAAGCGGAACATTGTGTGTTTCAACCAAATAGTTGATAACGGCTTCAGCGCGTTTTTGGCTCAACATCTTGTTTCTTTGCGTACTGCCTTCAGCCGAAGCAAACCCGGTAATTTCAATCGTGTAGCCTTTAAGCTGCATCGCCGCTTGGGCTATCTGATCGAGTTTTGTTTTTGCTTCCGGTGAAAGAACCGCGCTGTTGACTTTGAAATTAACGGTGTCGGCTGATTGAACTACGTAATCATCCAACGACGAAATTCTTTGGTTTGTCGCATTAACACCGGCGATGGCGGCATCGGCGGTTTCCTGAGCGGCTTTCGCACCACCGCGAGCGGCGTTTGAAATTGCCAACAACTCATCAATTTGTCCTGAAAGACGTTGTTGATTTTCTTCGGTTTGGGATAAGCGGGTTTCAGCCGGTGCAACACGGCTTTCGATTGACTGTGCAACTCGAAAATCGTCTTTACCGAACCGAATCTTGCTTGCCGTCAACGCTCCTTGGCTGTCGCCGCGACCTTCAACTTCCAAATTCAAACCGCGCACGATTTGCGTCGAAGCGATGCGGTCGCCGCCGCCGAAGATTCCGCCTTTGGTTTTGATGCTCGTAGCTGTTTCGATCATCACCTTCGTATCAACGCCGGTGTAATCGCGGACGATAAAACTCATATCGTCTTTGGCAACGACGACACCTTTAATTTTATATTTTTGCCCGCCGGTCAAGCTCCGAACTTGCGGATCATTCTGTGCAAAAACACTAACCGCACCAATTAAAATTGCTAAAAACAAAGCAGAAAATTTTTTCAACATAAACTTTACTCCTATCTAACTAATTTTGAATTCAATTAAAACTGCGGACATTAAATTCTTTACGTTTGACGTTACGAATGTAATTTCGGGTTGTCGCTAAATTGCTTTTTTCAACCTTTCAAATCTCATCAACATCAATCTTGACATAATTTCCACATAGCTTTCAATGAACTTTTTCTAAACAATTATTGTGCCAAACTGCAAAATACCTTTACTTTTCGCTTAAAAACTTAAAAAACAACATATTTTGCATAAAATCGGCAACAATCTAACCTAATCGAGGAGAGTGTTCTGTTTGCGAACACTTTTAAGTATTTGCAACCCAATCTTCGCAGGAAACTTTCAAAAACGCAACATTGCGATAAATACTTTGTTTGCAGTAACTTCTGAAACAAGCATTACCGAAAATTCCCCTTGAAAATTGCAAACATACAATATGTTATCGGCGAGATTTCTGAAAAGTTTCCTGATAATTTTAATTTTTCATAAAAATTCATAAAAAAACAAAAAACCGACGGACATTTTGCCCGTCGATAAGTTTTTTTTGACTGTAACGATTAAAGACTAAACTGTATGGTTTCAATATATTCCTTCATAAATGAAAGGAATCTTTCGGCATCCGCGCCGTCCACAATGCGGTGATCGTAGGTCAGAGCGAAATACGCCATCTGACGAATCGCAATGTAATCGTCGCCGTCGGGCGAGGTCAAAACCTTTGCGCGTTTTTCGATTGTGCCGACGCATAGAATCGCAACTTGCGGCTGATTGATAATCGGTGTGCCGTAAAGCCCGCCGAAAACGCCGGGATTGGTAATCGTAAAAGTTCCGCCGGAAACTTCGTCGGGCATCAGCTTTTTCGTCCGTGCGCGGTCAGCCAAATCATTCGCCGTCAAAGCCAAGCCCGAAAGCGAAAGCGTATCGGCTTTTTTGATGACGGGAACAATCAAGCCCCAATCAAGCGCGACTGCCATTCCGAGATTGATGTCGCCTTTATAAATAATGCTGTCGCCCGAAACCTGCGCGTTAACGACCGGAAATTTCCGCAAAGCCTGTGTTACGGCTTGGAAAATAAACGGCATAAACGTCAGTTTCGTGCCGAAACGCGCCCCGAATTCCGCTTTGTTTTTGTCGCGAAAGCGGGCGACGTTCGTCATATCAATCTCATATACGCTCGTCACGTGCGCCGAGGTCTGTTTCGAGAAAGTCATATGTTCCGCGATTTTCTTACGCATCACGGACATCGGCTCAGCGCGGTCGCCAACTGCCGTCGCAACTTGCGGCGCAGAAAACGCAGCTTTTTGCGCGGGTTGCGAAACAGTTTGCGGCGCGGAAACAGGCGCAGAAACTTTTCCGACGAGCAAATCTTGCGGGCGAAGCGCGGCTCCGGTTTCGATAAACTCTAAAATATCTTTTTTCGTCACGCGACCGCTTATTCCGCTTCCCGAGATGCGCGAAATATCAATGCCGTGTTCTTTGGCGATATTGCGGACGAGCGGCGAAGATTTCGTACGGCGCAAATCTTCAAGGGAAATTTGTCCGTTGTCAGTCGTCCTTTGTCCGTTGCTTGCACTCGCGGCAACGGCTTTAACTTCTTCTTTCGGTTCTTCAATTTTCGGCGTTTCGACCACAGGTGCAGTCAGACTTGGGACTTCCGACTTGGAACTCGGAACTGTTGCCGAGCCTTCCGCGCCAACCAATGCGACGACCGAACCGACTTCGACCGTTTCGCCTTCCTGTGCGCGAATTTCTAAAAGCGTTCCGGCGGCAGGTGAAGGAACTTCGGCATCAACCTTGTCGGTCGAAATTTCCAGCAGCGGTTCGTCTTTTTCAATCTTGTCGCCAACCGCTTTGAGCCATTTTGAAACCGTCCCCTCGGTAATTGATTCGCCCATCTGCGGCATCACAATCTCGGTCGCTTCGCTCGATTGCGGATTTGGGATTGCGGATTGCGGATTTGATTCCGTGGTCGCGGTTGCTGTAGCGGCTTGCGCTTCTTCAACGACAGGTTCAGGCTGAACTTCTTCGACGACAAGTTTCGGTTCTTCCGTCTTCGGCGTTTCAACAGTTTTTGTCTCCGCGTCTCCGCGTCCCTGCGTCCCCGCGTCAGCAGAATCGCCAATCACGGCGACGACACTGCCGACTTCGACCGTTTCGCCTTCCTGCACTCTGATTTCCAAAAGCACGCCTGCGCCGGACGCGGGAACTTCGGCATCAACTTTGTCGGTCGAGATTTCCAGAATCGGCTCGTCTTTCTCGATTTTATCGCCGACTGCCTTTAACCATTTCGACACAGTGCCTTCCGTAATTGATTCGCCCATTTGCGGCATGACAACTTCTACACTCATATAATCTCCGTTTTATAATAATAACCGTATAAAAATATCAAATAGATAGAATACTAAAAAATGCGGTGAAATGTGAAAAGCCCGAAGTTTATAAATCAAATGCTTGTCTGCTTTGCTTACCTTGCGGCTTTGCGTAAAAATCTGTTTTGGTAAATATTATGCCGGTTATCGAAATTGAATTTGAAATAAACGCGCCGATTGAACGGGTTTTCGACCTTGCGAGATGTATTGATCTGCACGAAGAAACGATGTCGAAAACCAATGAAAAAGCGATTGACGGCATCACGAAAGGTTTGATGAGTCTCGGCGAAACAGTCACATGGCAAGCCACGCATTTCGGCATCCGACAAAAGCTCACGTCAAAAATTACAGAATACAACCGCCCGTTTCATTTTCGGGACATAATGCTCAAAGGCGCGTTCAAACGCTTCACGCACGACCATTTTTTTGGGCAAAATGGCAGGAAGGTTTTGATGAAAGACATATTTGATTACGATTCGCCGCTTTGGATTTTAGGCAAAATCGCCGACGCGCTCGTTTTGGAAAGCTATATGAAAAACCTTCTGACCGAAAGAAATCTGCTGATAAAAAAGATTGCCGAAAGCGAGGATTGGCGAAAATTTCTTTCCTAAAGTGGTTATACGGGTCAGAACCGCCTGCGGTAGCGGGCGGGTTCCAAGTTAAATAACCAGTCCTGTTTGCTAACGACTGACCCGCCCGCTACCGCAGGCGGTTCTGACCTCGCGCACAAAGCCGTCTATTTATTCCATTAATGCTCTAATTTGTAGATTTAACTTTGAATTTGATTAGTTTGACGGCTTTCCCGACTTCGTAAATCGAATCGGTCAGCGTAATTTTTTCGCCTTTCACCTTACGGATTTCACAACTGATTTTGCCGTTTTTGTCATTCGATTCGACGGCTTCGATTTCGTCCCAACGCGCCGTGAATTTGCGGTAAGTGATGCCGTTTTCGTAAATCTTCAAGATATTTTTACGCATCATCAGCCAGCCGAACATCGTGAAAAGATAAACGATCAGAAACGCCGTCGAGAGAAAAAAGTAAATAAAATTCTGCCGCACGGAAAAGACCGCGAGCATCGCCAGAAAAAAGACGAACGACAACACGGCGATAATCACGGCACGCTGTAAAAACGCGGGCGCGATGGTGTGAATGCTAATGAGTTTTCCGAGATTTTGCGTTTTTTCAATCATTCAAAATATATTATTCAGGCACTTTCCCAACATTTGGACAACCTTGCTTAAAGGTTGAGAAAACTTCTCCAAATGTTTTTTACAGGCTAAACCATATATTTAACCTGAAATGGAGCGCAGGCTGCCAGCCTGCAACGCCGCTTGCAAAGCGGTGTCAGAGCCTTCAATATGCAACGCCGCTTGCAAAGCGGTGTCAGAGCCTTCAATATCGGAAAGGTTAAATGAACTCAGACGTTTTGAGCGTTTTTCAAACGCTGGCAGGCTGGCAACCTGCGCTCCGTTCGGCAATTCCTTTTCACGAATCTCACGTTATTTAAACCTCAGCCTTCGCTTTTCGATGATAGCAAATATTAAAACCTTTCTCCGAAATTTGCGTAAGTTAAAAAGATTCAAATAATTTGATAAAATCCAAATAGTTAAACTTCCAAAACCTTGGTTTCACCGCGAAACTATTTGTTTTTTCCAAGATTTACAGATTAAAATACAGCTACCGATGAACAAAAAACTTATTTCGACTATCGCGTTTTTAATAATCGCTTGCACGACAAGCGTTTTTGCACAACAACCCAGGGCTTTGACGGCGGACGATTACACCCGCGCCGAAAAAATGCTCGGTTACAACACTACGCCGCTCGTTGATCGCGGCGGGGTGCGCCCGACGTTTCTGCCCGACGGCAAGTTTTGGTATCGCACTCTGACTCCGACGGCAAGCGAATACGTTCTCGTCAATCCGGCGGACGGTTCGCGCACAGTCGTACCGAACATGAATGAATTGAGCAGAATGGTAACAATTCAAGGCGGTCTGGGAACACCGAATCCTAACGAAATTAAGTCGCCCGACGGCAAAAAAGCGGCTTACATCAAAAATTGGAATCTCTGGGTGCGCGACATTGCTTCGGGCAAGGAAACGCAGCTGACGACCGACGGCGTGGAAAATTTCGGTTATGCGACCGACAACGCGGGTTGGAAGCGCAGTGACCGCGCCATTTTGGTTTGGTCGCCCGATTCCAAAAAGATTGCGACGTTTCAGCAAGACCAGCGTAACGTCAGCGATATGTATCTCGTGACGACCAACGTCGGCGCACCGAAGCTCGAAGCGTGGAAATATCCTCTGCCGCAAGACAAGGAAATCATCAAAATTCACCGCGTAATCATCGAAATTGACGCGCCGAAAGTCGTCCGTCTGAAAATGTCGCCCGACGATCATCGCTCGACGCTCTGCGACGATATTTCGTGCGGCGGCAGTTGGGACGACGTGGAATGGAGCGCGGACGGCAAAACGCTCGCGTTCGTTTCAACGCCGCGTGACCACAAAAAAGCGTCGCTCAGAATCTCGGACGAAGCCGGAACGATCCGCGAAGTTTTTGAAGAAACCGTCGCCACGCAATACGAATCCGGTCAAGGCGCGGTCAACTGGCGTTATCTGCCCGCTTCAAATGAGTTTTTATGGTATTCGGAAAAAGACGATTGGGGACATCTCTATCTTTACGGCTTAGACGGCAAGCTCAAAAACCAGATCACGAAAGGCAATTTCGTCGTTACACAGCTTTTGAAGGTTGATACGCAAAACCGCGTTTTGTATTTCAACGCCAACGGACGCGAAGCCGGACGCGACCCGTATTTCAGCCATTTTTACAGCATCGGATTTGACGGCAGCAATCTCAAACTGCTCACGCCCGAAGACGGCAACCATCAGATCACGCTCTCGCCCGACGGCAAATATTTTGTTGACAACTTTTCAAAACCCGACGTGCCGCAGGTTTCCGTTCTGCGCGATATGACGGGCAAATTGGTTGCGAATCTCGAAAAAACCGACATTTCGCGCCTTGTCGCGGCAGGTTGGAAACCGCCGATGCCGATCACGGTCAAATCACGCGACGGCAAATGGGATTTATACGGCTTGATGTTCACGCCGACCAATCTCGACCCGAAGAAAAAATATCCGGTCGTCAATTACATCTATCCCGGACCGCAGGGCGGCGGTGTCGGCACACGCAATTTCGGACCGGCGCGTTCCGATCATCAAGCGTTAGCCGAACTCGGCTTCATCGTCGTCATCATTGACGGCACGTGTAATCCCGACCGTTCAAAATCATTTCACGACGTTTGCTACGGCAATATGATTGACAACACGCTCGAAGACCAAATCGCGGGACTCAAACAGCTTGCGGTAAAATATCCGTATCTCGACCTCGATAAAGTCGGCGTTTGGGGACATTCGGGCGGCGGTTACGCAACGGCGGCGGCGATGTTCAAATTTCCCGATTTCTACAAAGTCGGCATCTCTGAATCTGGCAACCACGACAACCGCAACTACGAAGACGATTGGGGCGAACGCTATATCGGTTTGATGAAAACGGACGACAAAGGCGTTTCAAACTACGAAAATCAGGCGACCCAAAACTTTGCCAAAAACCTGAAAGGCAAACTCTTGCTCGCACACGGCGGAATGGACAACAACGTGCCGCCTTACAACACATATCTCGTCATTGACGCGCTCATTAAGGCGAACAAAGACTATGATTTCATCCTCATTCCGAACGCCCGGCACGGCTACGGCGCGGCAAGCTATTATATGATGCGCCGCCGTTGGGATTACTTCGTCAAACATCTGCTCGGCGCAGAACCGCCGACAAACTACGAACTGAAACCCAAACAAGACCCGCGATCAACTCCGGCGCGGTAATTCGGTTTTAGAGAAGAAAAAGGGCGGCTTGAATAGTTCAAACCGCCCTTTTTTTATTATCAACATCTTATTGCTGATGAACTTTTTCCGCTTGCTTTTGAATAATCGGCAATAAACCGCGCAAAGCCTGATTTACGGATTCGGAATCGGTGAAAACTTCCGCGACATCCGGCTCAAGCACAATAACATTTTTCCTTTTCGCTACCCGCTCAAAATATTTTCCGCGAACTCCGCCCGTGAAATCGTATTCATCAAGCATTTCCTTTTCTTCATCCGTTTTCTTGTTCATATTTCTTCTTTTCGCTCGGCATTGCTAATCTTGCGCTGATGATTCTGATTTTATCATCTCTGTCGGTATGAACGACAATCAATTGACGTTGTTTGTCGGAATAACCCGTAATAATAAAACGATTTTCTTTGTTTGAATGAATCGGGTCGGGAACTGTTAATGAAAGCGGGTCTGAAAAAACCGTTTCTGCTTCTTCAAAAGAAATACCGTGTTTCTTTAAATTTGCTTCGGCTTTTTCGGGATTCCATTCAAACAAATCATCCATAAGAATTATTTTGTAATCGCTATCTATTTTGAATAACCATTAGTGTGCCTTGTGCCGCTTTTAGTTTCTCAAACATCTCATCGTAAACTTCCAGCGATTTTTCAAATGAGCAAAAGACGGACTCAACATATTCTCTGAAAAACTCTCCAACTTCATTAAAACGGGTTACGCTGAATTTGTATCTGTATTTATCCTTTAAATGGTTGCGATTCTCATGAGTTAATTCAATTGAAATACGCGGCTTTTCATAAACCTCCCCAAAACTCTTACCGATAAACGCGCTTAGACGGTTATGCGAAGTAATCGGATAAAGCATTGATAAATCTCGATTCGTAAGCAGATGTGAAACTAATTTTTCCATCCATATATAATCTTCGCCCCAACTTTCCTCTTGGGCGAATTTATAATCGGATAAAACAGCTTTCCAACTTCCATCAGACATAAGCGATTATTGTTTTCCTTCTAATTCTTTGGTTTCCGCTTCGCCTTCGTCAAACAAAACGCTGATTGGTGTGTGCGCGGGCGGCAGGCTTTCGCGGTGTTCGGTCATCATTTTTTGCATTCGTTCGACGGCTTCGCGGGCGAGGTCGAAGTCTTCGCGTTTGATTTTCATCGTGAATTTGCCGTCGTTGCTCGGCAATTCGGCGAGCTTGGCAAAGTTTTTCAGGCGGATTTCAATCTTCGCGGCAAATCTGAAAAAGCCTTTGCGGAATTTGATGTCCATAATCTCGTCGAGCGCGATGCGCGTTTCCTGAACACCGCTTTTGATCATCCCGAGGAATTTCGATTCAAATTCCAAAACGATTCCGGCAGGCGAAAATTTGCCCATGCCGTCATACTGCGACAGACCGCTTTCGGCTTTGAATGGAACGGTAATGAAACTTTGCATAATTTTTTTAGTGGAAAGTTGATAGTGGATAATTGAAAGTAAAGAAAAATTCTTAAACTATCCACTATCAACTTTCCACTTTCCACTAACTAAAAGCTGCCCGAAGGATTCAGAATATCTAATTTCTTGCGGCAGCGGTCAATCCCAGCTTTGTATTTGTCGAGCTTTCCGTCGTCGAGCGTGACAATCGCCGCTTGCTTATAATATTCTATCGCCTTTTGCAGATTGCCCGTCATTTCATACATTATCGCGTATTCGTTGGCAATCGTGTCTTTGGCAATACCCGGAATCTGCGCCGTGCGGTCGAGATGCGGTTTGAGTTCTTCAAAGCG
>JANODL010000062.1:0-42423 GCA_031412675.1 Acidobacteriota bacterium
ATTGCCGGGAGCGCACGCATCCTTGCGTGCCGGACGCGAAGCGTTCAAACATCTCGTTATTAATGCAAGTTGATTTCGCACCCAACGCCGATGCGCCGCGAAGCGCGACCTGGCACGCAGGGATGCGTGCGCTCCCGGCGATGAAGTTTTTCTCTTTTCAATCACAGATTCAGAATTTAGAACAGCCTTACTTTTAGTTCTCTACCAAAAAAGGAATTACGAACACTCGATCAGAATTCCCCATCCGCTGGATTTTGAAACCGATTTTGGCACATTTTACTTGGAAATCCGATAGTGTCCTAATAATGTGTTGTTGACGAAAACTTTTGTTTTTTCTCTGCGTCTTTTGCGGCTCTGCGTGAGATAATTTCACGCAGAGCCGCAGAGGACGCAGAGTTTTTGTGAGCAACACATTATTAGGACACTACTTGAAATCTTAATATTTTTACAACAGTTCGGCACTCGTTTCAGGCTTTAACCCAGCTCGAAAAAACGCTGAAAGCCAACAAATGAGGCTAAAATGAAACAACGAACAGGACAAATCTTTCAAACTAAGAAAAATGGTGAATAAATTGCACGAGTTTGCTACGAAAATAATAACGGAAAAAGAAGGGCTGTTCAAAGAAGAGCCGAAAACAAATCACACGCAAGGGAAGTTTTAAAACAGTTGCCTGATAGGTTAGACAAAGACGGAAGTTCGGCTTTTGATTATGAAAAGCTGACAGTTTAATGATTGCGCGGGAGCGTATATCGTGCGTGGTTCGATGGGAACAGAACCGGATTTTTTCGTGATGATGGACGCGACGCGGCTTGAAGCCGGAAAATTATTAATTGAATTTTGGGCAATATCGAAACTTCGCCACAATTAATAGCGGCGGTTTGAATTGCCGGAAAGCCGATTTGATTTTTATCGGTTGCTCAATGCGAGGAAAGGTTTGCTCTTTTTCCAACCGGCATATTTGTTTCCGTGACTTTTTTTGTAACTGAATCGGGTTGGAGCGCGGCTTTAATGTTGTCAATTAAGACTAAGACAATTTCGTGATTAATCGTTTCGGGATGTTTTTTTTCAACGAGAAGCGCATGCACGAGTTCATTTTCTAATTCAGTTACTAAATTCATAGTTTTCGATTTATAAAAATTTAAATTTTTAATTTTGAAACAAAAGTAATTCATTTCAAAATTTAAAGCAATTACCGTCAATGAATTTCTTTCGATGGTTCTAAAATATAATTTCAATGTTAGATTTATGTTACAGAGATGTTAAATCTGCCACTTCAAAAAACTTGAAAATTAACAATTTTGAGTAAAATTACTACGAAAATAAGTGTTTATTAACTGAAATTTATTACATTGCGGATAAAATTCATTTGACAAGCAAACTGCATCATTATTTATCTTAGTAAGATAATTAAAAAATATATGTCTTTAAGAAAGATAAGAAAAAATCTGATAACTATTCTTATCATCGGAACTCTACTAGGCGCGTCTGCCTGCTTTAGCGGCAGACGAGGTAAAGGCGACGTGATTAAAATTCAGGGCGCGGGTTCTTCGTTTGTCAATCCGCTGATGCAAAAATGGGTCAGCGAATACGGAAAGCTCAACCCGAACGTCCGCATTGATTACCAGTCAATCGGTTCGGGCGGCGGAGTAAAGCAGGTGAAAGAGCGAACGATTCAATTCGGTGCGTCGGATGTGGCGATGGGCGACGCGGATTTAAAATCCGCCCCCGGCGAAATTATTCACATTCCCGTTATTTTAGGCGCAGTTGTTCTCACCTACAATCTGGCGGAAGTCAGTCAAACGCTTCGTTTTTCTCCGGCAACAATCGCCGATATTTTTCTCGGTAAAATCACGACCTGGGATGACGAGCGAATTAAATCTGACAATCCGGGCGTTGCTTTGCCTTCAGTTCCACTAACGGTCGTGCATCGCTCGGACGGCAGCGGAACGTCGGCGGTTTTTACCAACTATTTATCGAAGGTCAGTCCCGAATGGAAGGAAAAAGTCGGCGAAGGCACGTCGCCGAGCTTTCCGGTCGGATTGGGCGGCAAAGGTAATGAAGGCGTGACCGGACAAATTAAACAAACGCCGAACACCATCGGCTATGTCGAACTTGCATACGCTGTCAAAAACAAAATGCCCGTCGCGGAAATCAAAAACAAAGCCGGAAAATACGTTCTCCCGAATTTTGAAACCGTCACGAACGCGGCGGCTGAAACGATTAACGAAACGCCGGAGGATTTGCGCGTTTCGCTAACGGACGCGGCGGGTGCGGATGCTTACCCGATTTCCAGTTATGTTTATGTTTTGATTTACAAAGACCAACCCGACGAGATTCTCGGCAAAACGCTGGTGGACTTTCTGACCTGGGGAATTAACGACGGGCAAAGATTTGCCGAAAGTTTATATTACGCGCCGCTGCCGCAGGAAATGGTCAAACGCGCTTCGACTAAAATCGCGCTGGTTTCACACAACGGGAAATCATTGCGGGCGCAATAAAAGATATGTCCAATAGTTCGAATACTGATAATTTGACCGGCAACGGTTCAGAAAAAGAAAGTCACCGGAAGTTTTTTTCATCCGATAAAATCTACCGTTTTGCGCTGACCGCCTGTGCCGCGCTGATTCTTATAATTGTGTCGGCGATGCTTATCGTGATGACGCAAAGCTCGTGGCTTTCGATTAAAGAGTTCGGTTTCGGATTTCTTGTCGGGCAGGTTTGGGATCCGATCAAAGGTGAGTTCGGTGCGCTGCCGTTTATTTACGGAACGATAGTTTCGTCGGTAATTGCCGTTCTGATTGCAACTCCGCTGTCTTTGGGAGTTGCGGTTTTTCTGGTCGAACAAGCCCCGAAATCAATCGCCCGTCCGATGGCGTTTCTGGTCGAATTGCTCGCGGCGATTCCGTCGGTCGTTTACGGTTTGTGGGCGATTTTCGTTCTCGCGCCTTTTTTGCGTGAATATATCTTTCCGCCCCTGCAATCGGCTTTCGGCTGGCTGCCGTTTTTCAAAGGCACTCCGACGGGAATCGGAATGTTCACCGGCGGGATAATTTTGGCGATTATGATTACGCCGATCATCACGGCGGTCGTGCGGGATATTCTGGAAGCCGTCCCGGTCACGCAGCGCGAAGCGGCACTCGCGCTCGGCGCAACCAAATGGGAAACGACCAGAATTGTCCTGGCAAATGCTTCATCGGGGATTGCCGGAGCGGTTATTCTCGGACTTGGAAGGGCAATCGGCGAAACAATGGCGGTAACGATGATTATCGGCAACCGCCCGCAAATCAGCGCGTCGCTTTTTGATCCCGCTTACACGATTGCTTCGGTGATCGCCAACGAATTTACGGAAGCGACCGGCGATTTATATTTGAGTGCTTTGATTGAAATGTGCTTGATTCTGTTTGTCGTGACCTTCATCGTGACTGCTCTGGCGAAACTTTTAATATTGAGCGTCAGTCGAAAAACACAGAATATCGCTTGAGATTTGAAAAAAGATGGTTGATAAAAGACGACTTGTAAATACAGTTATGACGACGCTGACCGCTCTTTGCGCGTTCGGCGTGGTCGGGATTCTGCTGCTTATTTTGGGTTATATTTCATATCAGGGAATTTCCAGTTTGAGCTGGCAATTTTTAGTTGAAACTCCGAAACCGGTCGGCGAAGGCGGCGGCATCGGCAACGCGATTGTCGGCTCTTTGACGCTTCTCGGTTTGGCAGCCTGCGTCGGAATTCCGTTAGGCATTGCGATCGGAACTTATCTGGCGGAACTCGGTGACGGCTGGTTCGGGACAATCGTGCGTTTTGTCGCCGACTCGATGATCGGCATCCCGTCTATCGTCTTCGGTGTTTTCGTTTATGCGCTGATAGTTTTGCAGCAGGGCTATTTTTCTACTTTAGCCGGATCCGTCGCGCTGGCTTTAATTATGATCCCAATCGTGACCCGCACGACCGAGGAAATAGTCAGGCTGGTGCCGAAATCAATGCGCGAAGGTGCGCTTGCGCTCGGTGCGCCGCAGTGGCGCGTAACCTGGGATATTGTGCTGCCGGCGGCGAAAACAGGAATCGCAACCGGAGCGATGCTCGCCGTCGCGCGCGTTTTGGGCGAAACGGCTCCGCTGCTTTTTACCGCCTTCGGAAGCCGTTTTTACAATATCTATCTCGACGAGCCGATGGCTTCGATGCCGGTTCAAATCTACAACTACGCCATTTCGCCTTTTGAGGAATGGCACGAAAAAGCGTGGGCGGCAACGCTCGTACTGATTACCATAATTTTATTTATCAATATTATAGTTCGATATACAACGCGAAAAAGATATTAAAAATGTATTAGAATTTGGAAATTAAAGAAATTATTAAAGTAAAGATAGATCACCAAACGGTTATAAAATGAGCAAAATCAGTATTTCAAATTTAGATTTTTACTATGGCAAAACACAGGCTCTCAAAGAAATTTCGCTTGAAATTCCAGAGAACCGGGTAATTGCCTTTATCGGTCCTTCCGGCTGCGGTAAATCAACATTTTTAAGAACCTTAAACCGGATGAATGACACGATTCCGAACACACGGGTCGAAGGAAAAATCTTGATTGACGGACAAGACATCAATTCTCCGACAACGGATGTCGTTGCTTTACGCCGTAAAGTCGGGATGGTTTTCCAGAAATCAAATCCGTTTCCGAAATCAATTTTCGATAATGTCGCATATGGCATTAACATCAACGGAATACACAAAAATAAAGCCGATTTGAACGAACGGGTGGAAAAAGCTCTCGGAGATGCCGCGCTTTGGGATGAGGTTAAGGATCGCCTGAGCAGTTCGGCATTCGGGCTTTCCGGCGGACAGCAGCAGCGTCTTTGTATCGCCCGTGCTTTGGCGGTTGAGCCGGAAGTCGTATTGATGGACGAACCGGCTTCGGCACTCGACCCGATTGCGACTCAAAAAATCGAAGAATTGGTCGTCCAACTGAAAAAAAATTATACAATTGTGATTGTGACCCACAATATGCAGCAGGCGGCGCGTGTTTCCGACCGAACGGCGTTTTTTATGCTCGGCAAACTTGTGGAATTCAATGACACGAAAAAAATGTTTACAAGTCCGGATGAAAAACTGACGGAAGATTATATTACCGGCAGATTCGGGTAATTCTTCAGCAAAAAAAGTTTAAATAAATTAAGTTTTATTGTGATAGAGTAACAAAAATGGAACACAGACTGATAGACCACCAAATTAACCAGATACGCGACAAACTGCTCCTGCTCGGCGGAGCGACGGAAACCGCTGTCAATCGCGCCATGCAATCGCTGACCAAGCGCGACAGCGATTTAGCGAAACGGGTTTTGGAAGAAGACAAAATTATTAATCAGATGGAACTCGAGATTGACCGCTTATGCGTCGAAATTTTTGTTCTTCAGCAGCCCGCCGCCCACGATCTGCGACTCGTTATTTCGGTCGCGAAGATCACGCCGATTCTCGAGCGCATTGCCGACCACGCAACCAATATCGCCGATGCCGCCCTGAAAATCAACGATGAGCCGGAATTAAAGGATTATGCGGATTTGTCGTTAATGGCAACGCGCGCCTCCGAAATGCTTCAAAATGCGCTCGATGCTTTTACCAGAGAAGATTCGGCGGCTTCGCGTGAGATTATCAAACTGGACGACATAATTGACGCGAGTTACAAGCGCGTTTTTAACGATTTAGTCAAGATTATGACTGAAAATCCGTCAACTACTGCCGTCGCCGCCCAACTTCTTTTCGTCGCCAAGCATTTGGAAAGAATCGGCGATTATGTCAAAGATATTTGTGAGTTGACCGTTTATATGAAAGAAGCCGTTTTCATTAAACACAGTCATTAATTTGACGATTTTGGATTGAAACCGTTTTCAAGCACAAGACTAAGATCCGAAATCGAAATATGACACCATACATTCTAATAATTGAAGACGAGGCGGACATCTCCGACAATTTGCGCTATAACTTTGAGCGCGAAAGTTTTAAGGTGCAAGTCGCTGATACCGGCGAGCAAGGTCTGAAACTTGCGTTCGCCGAAAAAAATGCTCCGACGCTGATTCTCCTGGATTTGATGCTTCCCGGAATGAGCGGGACGGAAATCTGCCGCCGTCTGCGGCGCGAACCAAAAACGCGTCGGACACCGATTATTATGCTGACGGCGAAAACCGACGAAACTAATAAAATTGCCGGCCTCGAACTCGGTGCGGACGATTACATCACCAAACCTTTTTCCGTCAGAGAAGTCGTGGCGCGAGTCCGCGCCATCTTGCGTCGCAGCGATAAAACTCCGGTGCTGTTTTACGAAGATAAAAAACTGACGATAGATTTTGAAGACCTCCGGGTATTTTGCTCCGGTCAAGAAATAAAACTCACCCGCAAGGAATTCGACTTACTCAAAAATCTAGTGAAAAACGGCGGACGAGTTGCCACCAGGCAAAATTTGCTTAACGATGTTTGGGGCTATACTTATTTTGGTGACGGGCGCACACTCGATGTTCATATCCGTCGGCTCAGACAAAAATTAGGCGACTGCGGAAATTGCATTGAAACCGTGGTCGGCACCGGTTATCGTTTTTCCGTCTTGAAGTAAAATTTTTAACGCCGGGAAACTGAGCCGTAAAGAATTATTATCTTAACGTCAATTCGGGCTAAGAAATTTGCCGGACGCAACGCGCTCTTTTATGGAAATGGTAAAATAAAAGTCGAAAGCGCAACTATTAGCGCAACTTTCGACTTTTAATTTTGAAATTAAGAGTGCTGAATTTTTGAAAAGTGGGGTTTAGCCAAGTAAATACTGAATGCCTAGGGTCGGAGTCGAACCGACATGGGATTGCTCCCGCTAGATTTTGAGTCTAGTGCGTATACCAATTTCGCCACCCAGGCGCGAACTTTAGATATTAAACTTATTCTTTTTTAACGTCAACCTCACTGAAAAGATTTTGGGGTTTGAAAAAAAATGTTGCCAAAGGCAGTTTGTATGTGTTAAATTTTGCTTGGTTGTCTTGCCTTTTAGCAACTAAAAATAAAACATCTCAGATCAAATCAATTATCTTCAGCTTTAAAAAAGCCCTAAAAATAAACCATTACTATGTTCGATTTAATCGAAAGCGAAAAAAATCTCCTGCTCATTGACGAAAACTCCGAAACGGCAAATCTCTTGGGCAGACTTTTACGTTCAAACTACAATTGCGACCGCGTTAAAACGAGCGAAGCGGCTTTGTGGAAGCTCAAGCAGAAAGATTATTGCGTTGTTTTGTGCAATGCAAATCTGTTAAAAACCGAAAGTTTGCAGTTAATTCCGCAAATGCAGATGATTGCGCCGCATGCGGCAATTTTGCTTTTGGGCGAGAAAAATTCGGCGGAAAACGTGATTAAAGTTTTTCGCGCCGGAGCCTTTGATTATCTTTTTAAGCCGCTCGAATTTGAACAGGTCGAATTAGCAATAAAACGCGCCATCGAACATTACGAATCAAAATGTTTGAAAGACCGTTATCAATTTCATCTGGAAAATCTCGCCGCCGAACGCGCTACCGAAATTGACAAGGCTCTCGAAGAAATCGAAAGTTCGTATCGAATCACGCTCAAAGCCTTGGTTCAGGCGTTGGAAACCCGCGATTTTGAAACTCACGGACACTCGGAAAGAGTCGTTACTTTCAGCCTGCGGCTCGGTTATGAACTGGGATTGGAAAAAGAATCTTTGCGCGATTTGGAACTCGGCGCACTTCTGCACGACATCGGAAAAATCGGCGTGCCGGACGCGATTTTGCGCAAACCCGCCAAACTCAACGAAGAAGAATGGGCGAAAATGAAGCTTCATCCGCTTCACGGGCAGAAAATTTTGCGGAATATTACATTTTTGGAGGGCGCGGCAAAGGTTGTCGCACAGCATCACGAGCGTTGGGACGGCGATGGTTATCCGTATAGAATGCGCGGCGAAGACATTGACATCGGCGCACGGATTTTTGCGGTCGTTGATGCCTTTGATGCAATGGTTTCAGACCGCGTCTATCGCAAAGGTCGTCCGTATCAAGAGGCTTTGGAAGAATTGGAACACTGTGCCGGAACGCAGTTTGACCCGCTGATCGTCGAAGCGTTTAAAGTCATTCCGAAAGAAGATTGGGAAATCTTGCGCGAGCGTTCGCTAATGGAAAAACAGGAAATTTCGTCGTTTCAATCGGTCGTCGCCGAACTCGTTTATTCGCGCCAACAGTTTGAAATGGTGCATTAAACAAAAACTGCGAAAACTTCGTTGGAAAACAACGCGCCTTTGCTTGTCAGACGCAAACGGTTTTCGATAATTTTAACCAAACCGAGCGATTCCAAACGCTCTAAGTCTTCGGCGTATTTCGATAAAAGATTTACGCCGAAACGCTTTTTAAAGTCGGCTAAATCAACGCCTCGCATCATCCGCAAACCGAGAAAGACAAACTCCGAAGCCAAATCAATTTCTTCCTCAAAAACGATTGCCGATTCGCCTTTTTCAATGAGCGAAACATATTTGTTTGTGTCGCGTTCATTTGCCCGGCGCAATTTGCCGTCGAATGAATGCGCCGACACGCCGAACGCGAAAACGGGTTCGCAGAGCCAGTATTTCGAGTTGTGTTTAGATTCAAAATCCGGTTGACAGAAATTTGAAATTTCGTATTGCTCAAAGCCTTTTTCCGCCGTTTTTTCAATGATTAATTCATACATTTCGGCTGACAAATCTTCGTCGGGCAACGGCTGCCTTTTTGATCGAATTTGTTCGGCGAGCGGCGTTCCTTCGTGAATTTCGAGCAGATAGAGCGAAAGATGTTCGGGATTTAATTTTAAGGCTTCGGTTAAATTTCGCTCCCAATCTTTGAGTGTTTGGCGCGGAAGTCCGGCGATTAAATCGAATGAAACATTGGTAAAATCAGCTTTCCGCAAAAGCTCGATTGTTTCGCGCACATCTTGGGCGGTATGACGGCGACCGAGCCGTTTCAATTCCGTATCGTCGAAAGTTTGTGCGCCGAAACTTGCGCGGTTAACACCCAAATTTCGATATTCCCTGACTGTTTCAAGCGTCATCGTCGCGGGATTCATTTCCATCGTAATTTCGGCGGTTTTTTCGACGGAAAACTTTTTATAAATCGTTTCTAAGATTTTTTCGAGCTGTTTTGGCGAAAGAAGCGAAGGCGTTCCGCCGCCGAAATAAATCGTTTCGATGTGAGTTGTCAGAACCGGAAGCGGTAGCGACCGGGTTAAACTTTCACTATCGAAACCTTCGATTTCACGGCACAGCGCATTGACATAACGCTCGACGGTTTTATTATTTTTGAAAACATCCGTCGCAAAATCGCAATACGAACAGCGCGATTTGCAAAAAGGAATATGAATGTAAATTCCGGCTTTCAAAATTCTTAGTTTTCCAACTGTTTTCCAAGCGAGGTTTTCCAAGCCGTTTCGAGTTCGGCAACCGAAGCCGAAATTTTCTCTTCGCCGTTGATTTCAAAAGTCAAATCTGCGCCCGAAACTTTGCCGATAATTTCAAAGGGGCAATCGCCGACAATTTCCTTTACTTTTTCCGCATTTTCAGGTGTAAATGAAATGATGATGCGCGACGGGGTTTCGCCGAAAAGCAAACTTTCCGCCGAAAGATTTTCGTCTGTCAGTTCGATTTCCGCGCCGTTTGCCCGGTTATTCAGCGAAGCAAAACATTGTTCGGCAATTGCGACCGCCAAACCGCCGTCCGATGCGTCATGCGCCGAATTGATTAAAGAATTTTCGGCTAATTTCAGACAAGTTTGCTGAACTTTGACTTCCAAATCCAAATCGAGTTCCGGTATGATTCCGTTTTCAATTAATTCGTTAGTCGTCAAACCCAAAATCGTCTGCGCGTATTCGCTCGCCGCCAAATCGTCTTTTGTTTCGCCTAAGATTGCGATAATGTCGCCTTCCGTTTTAAAGCCCTGAGTGATGAGTTTGCGGACATCTTCAATCAAACCGACCATTCCGATGGTCGGTGTCGGCAAAATTCCGCGTCCGTCAGTTTCGTTGTAAAACGAAACATTGCCCGAAATAATCGGCGTTTCAAATGCCCGGCAGGCTTCGGAAATTCCGTCAACGACTTCCGAAAAAGACCACATTACTTCGGGACGTTCGGGCGAAGCAAAATTCAAACAATTCGTCACGGCAATCGGACGTGCGCCGACGCAAACATTGTTTCGCGCCGATTCGGCGACAATCAATTTCGCGCCCATTCGCGGGTTTATCGCGGCAAATTTACCGTTGCCGTCCAGACACATCGAGATTGCGCGGCGCGTTTCCTTAACGCGCACAACCGCCGCATCCGCGCCCGGCAAAATTGCCGTGTTGGTGCGAACCATCGTGTCATACTGTTCATAAACCCAACGCTTTGAGCAAATATTCGGCGAAGCGAGAAGCATTTTTAATACTTCATTTTGGTCTTTGGTCTTTGGCGTTTGGTCTTCAATTTTGAATTTTGAATTTTGAATTTTGAATTTCGTGCCATCCATCGGACGATTATATTTCGGCGCGGTGTCTGTAACCGTATCAACCGGAATATCGGCTTCCAAAACGCCGTTGTGAAAAACTTTCAAACTATGTCCTTCGACGACTTTGCCGATGACAACCGCGTCTAGTTCCCACTTTTTGAAAATATCAACAACCTGTTTTTCACGTCCTGATTTGGCGACAATCAGCATTCTTTCCTGCGATTCCGAGAGCATCATTTCATACGCTGTCATTCCCGTTTCGCGCTGCGGCACGAGCGTCAAATCAATTTCCAAACCTGTTCCGGCGCGTGAAGCCATTTCAACTGATGACGACGTTAAACCAGCCGCGCCCATATCCTGAATTCCCGCAATCGCGCCCGAACGCATCGCTTCCAAACACGCTTCGAGCAAAAGTTTTTCCAAAAACGGATCGCCGACTTGGACGGTCGGACGTTTTTCCAAGGCTTCTTCGTCAAATTCCGCGCTTGCCATCGTCGCGCCGTGAATTCCGTCGCGTCCGGTTTTCGCGCCGACATACAAAACAGGATTCCCGATGCCTTCCGCTTTGCCGAAAAATATCTGGTCTTTGCGAACTATTCCCAAAGCAAACGCATTGACGAGCGGATTCAAACTGTAAGATTCATCGAAAACGACTTCACCGCCGATGGTCGGAACACCGAAACAATTGCCGTAATGCGCGATGCCGTCAACACAGCCTTTCAAAATGGATTTATTGCGTCGGTAGATGTGCGCTTTGTCAGAACCGCCTGCGGTAGCGGGCGGGTTTTCTTCAGCTTCTTTTAACCCATCCGCTACCGCAGATGGTTCTGACAAAGGACCGAAACGCAAGCTGTTCATCGCCGCAATCGGACGCGCACCCATTGTGAAAACGTCGCGCAAAATTCCGCCGACTCCGGTTGCCGCACCTTGAAACGGTTCGATAAACGACGGATGATTGTGCGATTCGACCTTGAACGCGACGCACCAATCGTCACCAATATCAACGACACCCGCATTTTCGCCCGGCGGCACGATAACGCGCTCGCCCGTCGTCGGCAATCTTCCCAAATGAACCCGCGAAGATTTGTAACTGCAATGCTCCGACCACATCACGGAAAAAATTCCGAGTTCGGTCATCGAAGGCTCGCGCTGCATTATCTCCAAAACTTTGGCGTATTCTTCCGTCGTAAATCCGTGTTGAGCGACAATTTCGGGTGTGATTTTTGTTTCCTTCATCTATTTATTGTTGTCGAGAAAAATGAAACTGACATTTTAACTTTTCATAAGTTCGATGTCGAATCCGTAACAAAAAAGAAAGGATTTTGGAATGCGGCGTTATGTTTGCAGAAGAGCCAAATTCCAAAATCCACGAAAATTTAATCCAAAATCCAAAATCTAAAATCCAAAATCGGATTATGCCAAAGCCGCCATTCCCATCGCTTCCCATTCTTCTTTCGCCGGACCGTAAACGCCGACAATCGGAACGCCCGCCTGACGCATCAGAACCGTAACTTGTCCGCGATGATGCGCTTGATGATTGACCAGCGAACTCAAAGTCGTGCCGCGTTTCCAAATCATTCCATACATCTCGTCTTCAATCAGCAAAGTTTCATCCGTCCAGTTTTTCCCGACTTCTTCGCCGACCGATTTTGCCGCTTTTTCATAAGTTTCGGCGATTTCCTTCGCGCTTGTCGGAACGCTCGCATCTTCCGGCGGACAATCAATCGTCAACCCGACTTTTCCGAGCATTTCGCCCAAAGTGATGACGATATGCCACGCCAAAAAACCGAGCGAACGTCCGTCTTCGGTTACTTTTTGATTCAATGATTCATCGGTTAAATTACTGAAAAGTTTTGTCGTTACTTCCGTTTCATAAGCCCATTCGGGTTGAAAATCTTCAATTTTTCGATACATATTTTGCTCCTTTTTGATGTTGGTATGAAATGCTGTTGCAACTATGAAACTATCATTAAAAGCGAATAATTTCAACTTTAAGACGTTAAATTTTAGCGAAATTATTGCTGATTTTCGGGGGTGAAAATTGATTTGCCGATGCTCAAAAAGACATTTTGCCGAAAATCTTCGGGCTTTAAATCATTTTTGAGCAATGCGCCGTTTGGACGAATTTCTTTGAGAATCGGTTCAAAATTTTTCTCGCTGTTTTTGTGCTGTTCTTCGTTTTTGTAGCGCGTTACGAGAATAATGTCGAAGGTCGGGTTGGTTTCGGATTTTGCTTCAATCAATTCGTAGGAATGGATAACGCCTTTTTTGAGCGCGGCTTCGCGATAAACTTTCCAGTTGTTTTCGTAGAAAAACAACGCCTCATCGCGCTTGCCGTTTTTGATTTTGACGAAATCCATCAGAATAACCGTTTCGTCGGATTTTTTGTTCGGTTGAAGTTTCTCAACCTCGCCGCGCAAAACCTCGATTTTGACTTTTCCTTGTTTGAAATAGGCAATTTCGCCTTTTTCGTTATACAAAATCGTGAACGGCAGACCACCGTTCCAGTCTTTAGCGATGGATGAAATGACCGCGCTTTCGTCGGCGACTTTGAGCAGATAGGCAGGCATTTCGGCTTTTTGTTCCAAAAGAAATTTCGGCACGTCGCGGTTGATTTCCGCCAAATTGTCGAGCGAAACGGTGATGAAATCAATCTTGCCTTTGTATTCCGCGTCGAATTTTACAAGGTCGGGAAATTCTTCGCGGCACGGGTCGCACCACGTCGCCCAGAAATTGACGAGCAAAGGTTTTCCGTTCGGTTTCAAGGCGGTTTTCAAGCCGACATCATCAATCTGCGTAACTTTCGGCAGATTGACGTTCGGTGTTGGTTTGACGGTCGGAGTTTTCTTTTGAGCAAAAACTCCGAAAGTGAAAACGAGGACGAAAACAAGTCCTGTAAGAAAAGTTTTCGTCCCGTAAATTACTGCTTTTTTCATTAGTTTTTAGCTTCTTTGGCAGCCTTCTTAATCGAACAGCCGAAAGCTTGGTATCGAGTCGTTTCGATTTTCTTGCCCGCCAGCGACGAATCGAATGCGACGCGCAGAAGGCTGTTGGTAATGTTCTGCCCGTCGCGGCTGTTGTCAATCGCGCCGTGATAGAGCAAAACGTTTTTCGTGTCGAAATAATAAACTTCGGGTGTCACGGTCGCGCCGAGCTTGTCCGCCAAAACCGCGCCTTTATCAATCAAAACAGGGAATTTGTAACCGACTTTTTCGGCATCCGATTTGACCCATTCGAGCGATTCGGTCGCGTTTGAATTGATGCCGATAAAATTGATTCCTTTTGCCGCGTAATCGGCGGCAATTTGATTGATGCGTTCGTTATAACCTTTGACGACCGGACATTGCGCCGAAACAAAAACCAGCACCGTGCCTTTTTCGCCTTTCAAACCGGCGAAAGATTGCTCTTTGCCGCCGGTGTCGGTCAATTTGAAATCTTCCAAAGTCGAACCGATTGCAAAAGTCTGTCCGTGAACATCGGGATTCGCAACAAATGCAAAAACCGCTAAAATTGCCGCTAATAAAATGCTTTTCCGCTTCATAAATTTTTACTCCTTTTTAGAATGAATTTGTAACGCCAGTTTATCAACCAGACGCTTTCGATGACAAGTATTGTGACGCTTTTACGCACGGTTTAGCCGAAAGGTTTCAGCCGGAAAATTCTTTGAAATGAAAATTGTTTCACAGATGAAATGAATGTTATAATTAAAAGCTTCAAAAATGATAGTCATCGGCGAAAAAATCGGTCATTACAAAGTGCAATCTTCAATCGGCGCGGGCGGAATGGGCGAAATTTATCGCGCTTCGGACACCCGTTTAAGACGCGATGTCGCCATCAAGATTCTGCCCGAAAGTTTGATGAAAGACGCTTCGGCAATCGAGCGTTTTATGCGCGAAGCCTACGCCGCATCAGCCTTGAATCATCCTAACATTCTGACGATTTTTGACATCGGCGAACACGAAAACACACATTTTATCGCCACCGAATTTGTCGAAGGCGAAACTTTGCGGCAAAAAATGCAGGATTCGCGTTTTCGCCTGACGGAAATTCTCGACGTGGCGATTCAAACCGCCGCCGCGCTGGTTGCCGCGCACGAAGCGGGAATTATTCACCGCGACATCAAACCCGAAAACATTATGATTCGGCGCGACGGTTATGTGAAAGTTCTCGATTTCGGCATCGCCAAATTGTCAGAACCGTCTGCGGTAGCGGATGGTTTAACATTCGGTAAAATGGACGCTGTGAATAATAAACTTCAACCATCCGCTACCGCAGACGGTTCCGACTTGCGAACTTTGGTGCAATCCATCACGGCTAAAGGAATGATTGTCGGGACAGCCTTTTATATGTCGCCCGAACAGGCGCGTGGTTTGAAAGTTGATGCGCGGAGCGATATTTTCAGTCTCGGCGCGGTGATTTACGAAATGACGGCGCGGACATTGCCGTTTTCGGGACAGACGATTGCCGACGTGATTGCTTCGATTTTGAAATCCGAACCGCCGACACTTTCCGAAATCGTCAAAAATCTTCCGCCCGAATTTGAACGAATCGTTGCCAAATCACTCAATAAAAAACGCGCCGGACGCTATCAAACGATGAAGGATTTGGCGGAAGACTTGAAGCAAATCCGCCAGCGTTTGGCATTTCAAACCGAACTCGAGCGAATTCATACTTCAAACGACGTTTTTGCAGCGAGCGGAGAGATTTTTCCGCTCGAAAACGCGACGCAGATTTTGCCCAAAACTGCTTTCACGCCGCGCAAAACCCGCACGCGCAAAGCGATTGATTCATTGGCGGTTTTGCCGCTTGTCAACAGCGGCAACGACGCGGAAACCGAATATCTTTCGGACGGAATTACGGAATGTATTATCAATTCTTTGTCGAAATTGCCGAAACTGCGCGTCGTGCCGCGAAGCACGGTTTTTCGTTATAAAGGACAGCATAACGATTTACAGCAAATCGGTAACGAACTCGGCGTTCGTGCCGTTTTTGCGGGAAGAATTTTGCAAATCGGCGATTCTCTGGTCGTCAATGCCGAACTCGTGGACATCGCCAACGAAGCGCAAATCTGGGGCGAAAATTATCGCCGCGAGATGACCGATATTTTTACGCTTTTAGACGACATCGCCGAAGACATCAGCGAAAAACTCAAATTAAAACTTTCGGGCGAAGACAAAAAACAACTTGCCAAACGCTTCACGGAAAACACCGAGGCTTATCAGTTTTATCTCAAAGGTCGTTATTTCGTGACCTCGAAACGCACCGAAGAATGGATCAAAAAAGGCATCGAATATTTTCAAAAGGCGATTGATTTTGACCCGAATTACGCGCTTGCTTATTCGGGAATCGCCGAAGCCTACGGATTCTTAGCGTCTTCGACGGGCGGTTGGTCGCCGAGCGAGGCTTATCCGAAAGCCGAAGCCGCCGCGCTGAAAGCCTTGGAACTCGACGACAGCTTAGGCGAAGCGCATTGTTCGCTCGGATTTTCGCGTCTGCTTTACGATTGGGATTTCGCGGAAGCCGAGCGTCAATTCAAACGCGCCATCGAACTCAGCCCGAATTATCCGAATTCGCACGACGGTTACGGATTTTACTTAAAAGCCGTCGGACGGCACGCCGAAGCGATTGAAAAGTGCCGGCAGGCGCAAAAGCTCGACCCGCTTTCGCCGTTCGCGCACGTTTCTCTCGGCTACGCCTACTATTTCGCCCGAGATTACGAAAAAGCGATTGACGAATGCCGCAAGGCTCTGGAAATGGACAGAAATTCGACGTTCGCGCATCGCAATCTGGGTTTGGCTTACTTGCAGCAGGGAAAACTCGAAAAAGCGATTGAAGCCCTGAGCAACGCCGTCAAATTTTCGCACGGCGGTTTGGCGTTTGAATCGTATTTAGGTTTTGCCTACGCTGTTGCAGGAAAAAAGACGGAAGCCTTGGAAGTTTTGGCAAGTCTCGAAGATTTGGACAAAGAACGCTACGTTCCTGCCTATAATTTTGCGATTATTCACGCCGGTTTGGGCGATTTCGACAAATCGTTTGAATGGTTTGAACAAGCCCGCAAAGAGCGTTCAGGATTTCTGCCTTTTCTCAAAGTCGAGCCGGTCGTTGATTGTCTGCGCTCGGATTCGCGGTTTGAAGATTTGCTCGGGAAAATCGGATTATCAAAATAAATCAAAACTAAATTTAATTAAAAAGTTCAACCGAAACGTCCGGTAAAAAGAGCATGTCCAAAAAGCCTAGTTTTTGGACAGGTAGAAATTAAGATAATCCAATACTGAAAAGCGTACAGAATTAGTATTGTATTATAATGTTTTTGAAATTTACCTGACGATTGAAATTTATGGCGACTAAAATAGTTTCAGCTACGGCGATCCATTCTCTAAAGGAAGCCTTATGTAATATCTATTGGTATAAAAGCGATTTGCGAAGTTTTCTGCAAAATTGCCTCTCCAATAAGTCCATATTAGTAAATACAAATTGGGATGGATACAAACGGCAAATTGTCTCTGATGTTATTGATGCTCTGTGTGCCGACCAGGATAAGTATATTGGGGATATTCAAAGGCTCTTGCACGAAGTTTCTAAAATGGACAATTTTCGACATTTGGAAAATGTGGAAGATGGACAGAAAAAAATTAAAAAAGCTAAAGATTCGGTCGCCGATTTGCGGCGAATAGTCAACACTCACGATGATGTAGTTGATGAAGAGAAAAAGATTGAAGAGCGGAGGAAAAAAGAAGCTGCAAAACTTAATAGTAGTTCAGCAGTTCAACAAAAGTTAGAAGATATTAAAGCTAGGTATATGGTCTTAGTAACGTCCGATTCACCTAATAAGCGCGGCTTTGAATTAGAAAAAATCTTGTATGATTTGTTTCATCTTTTTGACTTAGACCCTAAAGCATCTTTCAAAAATACGGGGGAACAACTTGACGGTGCATTTACACTCGAAGGCACTGATTATTTATTTGAAGCCAAATGGGAGAAAGACCCCATAAGCATTCAGGCTCTTGATGGATTTGCTGGAAAAGTTAGAAGAAAATTAGATAATACCCTGGGTTTGTTTTTGTCTATCAATGATTTTTCTCAAGATGCAATATCCGCTCATTCGGTAGGTCGCCCCGTTGTAATTCTTATGACAGGTGCTGATCTAATGGCAGTTTTTGAAGGTAGAACTGATTTTGTCACGTTACTTTTAAGAAAAAGACGCCATGCTTCACTTACTGGCAACATTCTGTTGAGAATACATGAAATGCTTTAACCAAAATTATATTTATTAATTAGAATCGTAATGATCGATTTAATTTTAAGGTATAGTGCTTATTAAAGAATCGCTTTGAATTGTGAATCTGCATTATAGCTGGAGAAGGCAATCAGAATTTAAATGAAAATATTTCTCGTAACGAGCACTGAAAAAACAAATCCTGTTGAACAGGCAATTCAAGCTATTTCTGAAAGTTTAAATCTAACGATTAATCAGGTAAATTACTCTAATCTTGCTGAATCAATTATCTCTCAAATTATAGAAGAGATAAAAAAATCTGACGTGATTATTGCCGATGTCTCTAATGAAAATCCAAATGTCTATTATGAAATTGGCATCGCTCATTCTTTCAATAAACCAGTAATTTTATTAAGTCACACTGATAATTTTAATCGTTTCTCTCTCCTCTCATCACGTTTCTACAAGTATGAGACAAAATCTAAAGGAATTAAAAATCTTGCGTTTTACCTAACGCAAGTTTTAACCAACCAAAATGAAATTGAAGAATTAAAACCTTTAGAAACAAATAAAAGAAATCTGGATTTTCAAAACATTTCAGATAAATACAATGGGTTACAAGAGATTCTTGGATTAAGTGGCGTAGATCGTGCGAGAAAACTTGAACTTTGGGTTTACGAACTACTGAAGGAAATTCCAGGGATAGAAGTGGAAAAAGGTTTTGATCAGAAAGACGGTGAATATGACTTTATTATTTGGAACTCCACCAGTGATAAGGAAGTTGAAGGATTAGGAAATCCAATTCCTATTGAGGTAAAAGCAAAACGATTTATTGGAAGTGACACAATACACGCATTAACAAGCAAAGCGAACTTACAAGGCTTTAAATCAATAATTTTAATTACCACCGCAAAAGTTTCCAACAGCAATAGAAAAGTAATTAGAGATCTAAAAGTTCATACAGGCTTACTAATTCTAGTAATTGATATTACAGATTTAGAACAAATTCATAATTCTAAGGATTTATTTGATGCAATTAAAACGTCCTATAGAAAATATTTTAACTATTACTAAGTGTTCGATTTACCTACTTACCAAGCCTTATTAGCTGATGTAAATGCAGCCGTAACTTCAAATCAAAAGGGAGATAGATTTGAGGCATTATGCGAGTACGTTTTCACAAAGTTGGCAGGTGTAGAAATACAAGCGAGAGATGCTTTAATGGGGTCAGAAGAAATTGATCTTGTATTATGGAATGCTCAAACAGAAGAAGTTTTAAGACCTTTTGAAAATGTAATTCTAGTCGAATGTAAAAATTGGACTAAGCCTGTTGGTGCTCCTGCTTTAGATAGCTTCATTTCTAAAATGAGAAGGAAGAACTTGAAAACAGGTATATTTATTGCGGCAAATGGAGTTACTGGAGATTTTCTGAATGGTAATGCTCATAATGGGGCTATAGAAATTATTAGAGCTTCTTTGGCAGAAGGAATAAGAGTGATTGTTATTAACAGACCGGATTTAGATGCAATTACACATATTGACCATTTGAGTAATCTGATTAAAAAAAGATACTGTGGATTGTTTATTAATAAACCTTTCAATAATTAAATAATCTAGTAACAGAAATCCTTTTATAAATTTGTTAGACAAAATAACTGTTTTGTCTAATAAATATTATCCAATGTCGTGTTTTTTAGGATTTTAATCTGTCCAAAAAACTCATAAATTTAACTCTATTGTCTAGTGTGATTAATTTCATTAATAAAAACTGTCAGTTAGGCGATTATCCAAAAAGGCGCGGCAATCTTCTGCCGAGATTTTTCGGAAGTAAGATTTCCATCGCGTCGTCAACCGTGATGATTCCTGCGATTTCTCCCAGATCATCAATCACGGGCAGGGCGAGAAGATTGTATTCGGCAATTTTTTGGGCGGCTTCTTCGGCATCGTCGTTCGGGTGGGCAAACTGATATTGGTCGCGCATGACTTGTTCGAGCATAAAGGTCGGGTCGGCTAAAATCAGACTGCGAAGCGAGATTACGCCGGAAATTTTCCATGAATCTTCCGTTTCGACGATATACAGGTAATAGATCATATTCGGCGTTTCCGCCATTTCCCGTAATCTCGCAATCGCCTGACCGACCGTTAAATCTCTTGGAAAAGCGACAAATTCCGTCGTCATCAAACCGCCTGCCGTGTCGTGTGCAAACGGCATCAGTTCGGCAACATCGGCTTTTTCCTCGTCTTCCATCAAATCGAAAAGCTCTTGCGCTTTTCCTTCGTCCATTTCGCCGAGAACGTCAACCGCGTCGTCGGGCGACATTTCTTCCAAAATGTCGGCGGCGCGTTCTTCGTCCATTTCTTCGAGGATTCGCGCCTGATTTTCCGTTGACATTTCTTCGAGCGTGTCGGCGGCAATTTCATCGTCCAAGGATTCGACGATTTCCGTGCGGTGAATCGGCGAAAGCGATTCGGCAAGCTGGGCGATTTCGACCGGATGAAGACGCGAAAGTTTGTCTTTCGATGATTTTAATTTGACGGCTGACGAAGATGTATCGGTCGCAAGATAACCAACGTCCGCCCAATCAATGACCTCGACGATTTTTGAACTGCCGTAAAAACCTTTCGGCATCAGACGGCGCAGAAAACCTTGCAAACTAACGTCCGCGCCCGAAACGCGCCATTGGTCGCCGACTTCGATAATCTGCACGTCATTGACGCGCACGACCCGTTTGCCGTCAACGTCAATCAGTTGATTGTCCAAAACATCTTTCGCCAGCAAAACTTCATTGCCGCGCCGCGTAAAAGGTTTGAGATTGATTTTCTCCGAATTCATTTTTGCGCCGTTTTCGTGCAAAGACTTGAGCCGTTTACTCGACATAAAAAAATCGCGGCGGCGATAGCGCGCAACGAGTCCGACGACTGACGGATAATCTTCCTCGCCGTAACGCACGATGACATCACGAATCGAAGCAATTTTTTCGCCTTCCGCGTCGAAAATCGGGCGACCTAAGATTTGCGAAAGATAGAGCATAAATCTAAGAATAAACGAAGATTGCGCGATTTAACAGCAATCCGCAGAGATAAAAAACGGATGTGCCAACAATGTTTATAATAAACAAACTATTTTTTGGAATATCACGGGTTTTAGCAATGTTAATTAAGTATAGAGGCTCGAACAAGCGAGCAGCTCAGGCGTAAAGACCCGTTCCAAACAAAACACTAACTCTAAAATTAAAATCAATTTGCCGCGATTCGTGAATATAAATATGAAAAAGTCCATTCTTTTTATCACCGCTTTCTGTTTTCTGACAATTTCCGCATCGGCTCAAACACGCTCGAGAACTTTTGATAATTTCGACACGACAAACGGTGTGCAGATTGTCAATAAACCGACAGTTGCTCAAATTCCGGCGGTCAAACCGAAGAAAACCAAAACAGGCGATAAAAGATTGGTTCAAAAAACCGCTCAAACCACGATGACCGTGCAGGACGGTTTCGGCACGAAAAACAACAATATGGCAAACGTCAGTTCGATCAAGCTGGCGATGGGAACAAACAACGGAATGGGCGGTTTTACGACGGGCAGTCTGGAATACGATTCGTATATCGTCGAATCGTCGAAACGCTACGGCATTGACCCGCTTTTGATTTATTCGCAGATGCATCAGGAATCTTCGTTCAAATTAAAGGCGACTTCCTACAAAGGCGCGAGCGGTCTGATGCAGTTGATGCCCGCGACGGCGCGGCGTTTTGGTGTGACGAGCATTTACGACCCGAAACAGAATATTGATGCGGGCGTGAAATATATGCGCTGGCTGCTCAACACTTTCGGCGGCGATGTCGTGCTTGCTTTGGCAGGCTACAACGCTGGCGAAGGTGCGGTTTGGAAATACGGCAATCAAGTTCCGCCGTATCGTGAAACTCAGGAATATGTCCGCCGGATTACGGCGCGTTACAATTCGATTTCAAATCCGAATTATGTCAGAACGGTCAAACAGGTTTCGAATCAGCAAGCCGCCAAGCTCGAAAAGAAAGAAACCAAACCGCTGACGGTTTACGAGGCAAACGCGCTGGCAATCAAAATGCCCGACGGCAGAATGCGTTTGGTTAATCAATAAATTTTCAAAGTCTTTCACGGAGAGTTGTAATCTCTTCTCCTCTTGTCTGAAAAAGATTCGCGGTTGGCAGCGTTGCCAGCCGCTTTTTTTGTGCGAAATTCCTATCTGATGTATTCTTAATAGTCGAGAGTCGGGAGTCGAGAGTCGAGAGTCAAATAATAATTAAACTCTCGACTCTCCACTCTCCACTCTCGACTAAAATATTATGTTTTGCATAAAATGCGGCGCGAAAAATTCGGATGAAGCGGTTTATTGCCAGAAGTGCGGCAACGCTTTGGAGGCGGAAGAGGAAACGCGGGTTGCGCGGAAATTCAGCGTAGAAACCGATGGCGAAAACGACGAATTGAAGATTTTTTCAATCAGTCCGACGCTGATGTTTGTCAAAATGGGCTACGTTTTGGCGGCAATCGGTGCGCTTTTGATCGTGGCTTTGTTCGCGGTCATTTCGCCAACGGTCAGCATTTTGATTGCGATTCCGTTTGCGCTTGCGCTGTTTTTGATTCCGGCGTATTTTCACCTGCGGCAAAGAATGGTGCGCTACACGCTGACCGACGCGAAGGTCGAGATTGACGAAGGCTTTATTTTTCAGAATTCGCGCAATGTGCCGCTGCGTTCGATTCAGGACGTTTCGGTTTCTTCGACGATTACGCAGAGAATGCTCGGGTTCGGCAATCTCGTGATTGACAACGCGAGCGATGACGGCGGAAAAATCATCTTAAAAAACATCAACACACCGAAAAAATACGCCGACATTTTGCTCAAACAAATGCGGCTCCTGAATAAATGAATTTCACGACGAAATAGTAGTAAAAAACCTTTGTGTTCTTCGTTTCTTTGTGGTGAAATCTTTGTAGTTATGAAAAAAATATTTGTTACCGGCGGAGCGGGATTTATCGGCTCGGCTTTTATTCATCTTGTTTTAGAGGAAACTTCAGATGTCGAAATCGTCAATTTCGACGCTTTGACCTATGCGGGAAATCCCGAAAACCTCAAAGGTCTGGACGCAGTGCGACACACTTTCGTAAAGGGCGACATTTGCGATAAAGACGCGGTTTTGGATGCTTTGCCTGATAATTGCGAAGCGGTTTTTAACTTTGCCGCCGAATCGCACGTTGATCGTTCTATCTCGTCGGCGGACGAGTTTGTCACGACGAATGTCCTTGGAACACAGGTTTTACTCGACGCGGCGCGGGCGAAAAATGTTCGGAGATTTATTCAGGTTTCGACTGACGAAGTGATGGGCAGTTTGCCCGACGAAAGCAATCTGTATTTCACGGAGCTTTCGCCCTTACAACCGAATTCGCCCTACGCGGCATCGAAAGCGGCGGCGGAGCATTTTGTTCGTGCGGCGCGTGAAACTTTCGGACTCGATACGGTCATTACGCGTTGTGGAAACAATTACGGACCGCGTCAGTTTCCCGAAAAACTGATTCCGCTGATGGTTTCCAACGCGATGAACGACGAATCGCTGCCGGTCTATGGCGACGGGCGAAATGTCCGCGACTGGATTTACGTCGAAGACCACGCACGAGCGATCTGGCTTGCCTTTGAACGCGGAAAATCGGGCGAAGTTTACAATATCGGCGCACGCAACGAGCAATACAACATTGATGTCGTCAAAGCGATTCTCGACGCTCTGGGCAAACCGCACAACTTGATAAAATTTGTCGCCGACCGTCTCGGACACGACCGCCGTTACGCGATCGAAGCCGATAAAAGCGAAACGGAATTAGGCTGGAAGCCGCTCACGAGTTGGGAAGAAGGCTTGCAGAAAACTATCAAGTGGTATCAGGAAAATCAGGATTGGGTTAATCACATTCGCAACGGCGCGTATCGTGATTATTACCAAAAAATGTATGGCGCGAGCTTAAAATAAATTATGAAAATCCTCATCACGGGTGCGAACGGAATGGTTGCCAAAGCGACGGCGAAACATTGCCAATCAATCGGTGATAAAGTTATCGCCGTAATGCGCCAAGAACTTGATATTGCCGACAAAGATGCAGTATTAGAAATCTTCAAGCGCGAAAAGTTTGATGCCGTCATAAATTGCGCCGCTTTTACCGACGTTGACGGTGCGGAAACGAATAAACAGGCGTGTTTTGAAGCGAATGTTGACGGCGTTGAAAATCTCGCGCTGGGCGCACGGGAAATTGATTGCGCGTTTGTGACGATTTCGACCGATTATGTTTTCGACGGCTCGAATTCAGGGTTTTATACGCAGCGCGCTACGCCGAATCCGCAGGGCGTTTATGCACAATCAAAACTTGACGGCGAAAGGCGGGCGCGAAACGCAAATGCGCGTTCAATTATCGTCCGAAGCGGTTGGATTTACGGACACGGCGGAACAAATTTTTTAAGCGTGATGGACAAACTGCTCGCGGACGGAAAATCCATCAAAGCGATTTACGATTCATACGGTACACCGACTTTTGCGAATGATTTGGCAAAGCGTCTGCGCGAACTCGCCGAACTCGATTTACCGTGTCTTTTTCACATCACAAATTCAGGCGAAGGCACTTCGTATGCGGGTTTTGCCGAAAAAGTCTGCGAGCTGAAAGGCTTTGACCAAAATCTGCTGGAATACGCCGCCGCCGACAGCCTGAAACGTCCCGCGCCGCGCCCGAAGTCTTCAAAATTAGCGTGTTTGTTCAGTGAAAAATTCGGTTTAGAGCCTTTGCCGCATTGGGAAGATGCTTTACGAGAATTTTTTAGTAAAGAGAAAGAGTAGAGAGTAGAGAGTAAATCTTCAAACTCTCCAATCTCTACTCTTTACTCTCTACTGTTTTATCCTTTCGTCGTGTGAACCGAAGAAACCGCTTCTATTTCTTCCATACGCGGTGTCGAATCGTCCTCGGGCGAATTGTAATAGTTATAAGTATAACCGTAGCCGTAATAGCCGTATTCGACCGAATCGGATTTAATACCGTTTAAGACCACTCCGTAAATCCGCGCACCGATATTTGCCAGACGCTGTTTGAAACGGCGCATCAGGTGAATCGAACTCTTGCCCGCCATTGCCACCAGCACAACGCCGTCAACCAATGTCGAAAGAATCGCCGCGTCGGTGAACGAAATCGCCGGCGGCGAGTCAATAATGACGTGTTTGAAATTACCTTTTAAGAACTGCAAAAGGTTTTTCATCTCTTGCGAACTCAGCAGTTCAGCCGGATTCGGCGGAATCGGACCGCTTGTCACGATTTTCAGTTTCGGCAATCCGGGACACGATTTGATCAGCAAATCCGTGTTTTTCTCGCCCGACAGATAATTTGTCAAACCAGCCGTATTTTCCAAATCGAAATGATTATGCAGACGCGGACGGCGCAAATCGCAGTCAATAATGACGACTTCCGCGCCCGATTGGGCAAGCGTGATTGCCGTGTTAATCGCCGTCGTCGTTTTGCCTTCCGAAGGCTGCGACGATGTGACGAGAATCGTTTGCGGCGGTTTTCCGGCAGACGAAAATAACAGCGACGTTCGCAAATGGCGATAGGCTTCAGCCATTGCCGAGCGTGTATCTTCGAGCGCAATCAGCGCGGTTGAAGGTGCCGGAGCGTTTCCGTTTTTGGCTGGCAGGAGTTTTTTCTTCTCATTATTGACTTGATGCGGAATCAACGCGAGTGTCGGTAAGCCGAGATGTCTGCCGACATCGTCCGAAGTGCGGATTGAATCATCGAGATAATCGAGCAGGAACGCCAGACCGACACCCGCCGCCAGCGAAACCAGAAAAGCAACGATGATGTTGCGGTTTCTCTGCGGTCCGATCGGTTCGGTCGGTTTTATCGCGCTCGTGCTGATTTTTAAGTTATCGGGACGACCGCTGCTGATCGCGAGTTCCTGTTCTTTCTGGCGTTGCGTATAGGTATCGAGCAATCCGCGACCTGTTTCGATTTCACGTTTCAGCGTCGTTAATTTGGTTTCCGCGACACCCGATAAATTAGCCGACGAGGCTTCATTGTCAAAGTCCGACTTAAGCTGTGCCCGACGGCGTTGTGCCGCCTGAAACTGCGCCCGCAAACCCGTGACAACCTCGTTTTCGGCATTTTTAACGAGTTTTGTACCTTCCGATTCGATTTTTAGCGAAACTTCTCTTTGAAGATTTACCTTCTGATCTTCGAGCTCTTTGATTTGGGCGGTAGCTATTTTTACGTCTTTGTATTCCTCGGTGTAATTAACTAAAAGTGTCTGACGTTTTTCCTGGGCAGATTTGATTTTCTCGTCAAGACTTTCGATACGTTTTTCCAAATCGGCTTGGCGTTTAAGTAGTTGGTCGCGCGCCGACAAAATTGCTTTGTTATCCGGAACGACCGCTAAAATTCCGCCTTTGCCGTCGCTTGCTTTTACTGCGGCTTCGTATTGCGCCTGAATTTTCCGAAGGTCGTCTTCCGCTGCCAGTAAATTGGTACTAATTGTTTGCAGTCTTTCGGCATTAAAATCGGCTCCTTTACCGTCACGCAGGGGAATGTTCGAATCCTGCATACTTTTGATATATTCCATCTCCTGACCGGCAATCGTACTCTTCAAATCTTCGATTGATTTGCTGAGTTCTTCATAGGTTTGCTTGGCACCGCTGGTTTCGCGTTCGACATCGTTTTCGATGAACATTTTCGCGGTCATATCGGCAACCTTGGCGGCAAGATCAGGATTCGTGCTTTGGACGCTGAGATTAACGAGATTTGTCCGTTCAACCGGCTCAACTCTTAAACCGCTCAAAAAGATTCCGGCGTAAGTGTTGGCACGTTCGCTTTCTTCCGGTGTCAGAACAACTTTTCCGGTCGTTTCTGTGGAATCGGAATTTTCTATTAAAACCGGCAAAGACGTTTCTTTTTCCGTTTTGCTTTTATCACTCGGGAAAAGCGAGCGAAGCGTTGTCATCACGCCCTTGTTTTGATTGGCAAAAAGATTCGGTTCGCGGTGCAATCCCAAACGAACGACGACATCGCGCATCAAATCGTTGCTTTGCAGAAGTTTTAACTGCGTATTGATATAATTTATATCGCCCCCGAAATTGATGTTGATAGAATCTTTTGCCTGAACTTTCTGCTTTGGCGGTTCGATAATCATCGTTGTTTGCGCTTCATACATCAAAGGCTGACGATACATATAAAATGCGACGACAGATGTGATGACAATCGCCATCGCCAAGATTAACGGCAGACGTTTATAAATGACGTTAAAATATTCGCGCAGCGAACGCTGCTCGTTAAATCCTTCTTCTTCATAAATCGGCGAATATGCCGCCGGGTATTCGTGTGTGGATAGTTGAACCTCTTTGGCAGTCGGTAAAGGTAGCAACCGCTCATCTTTTTCCATATTTTGTAAAACCTCTAAAATTCTTCTCTCAATTTGGGAAAACTAAATTTATAACACATTTGTGCCTTAATAATCTGTTAATTTTAAACAAGTATATGAAAAATATACAACTTTTTAGTCCGGAAGGCAAAAAAAAAATCCGATTCGTCGGCATTCACACTTTTGTTTTGCTTAAAGCGCAGATGATATAATTTTTGTTTAGCAAAAATTTATATTTTTCTAATTTATAAACTTATATGACAGGAATTTCCGAAAAAGAATCTAATTTTACAAACCACGATTTCGATTTAGGCGTTGTCGGCTTTAAATTTTCCGATTTATTTGATGCCGTTCGGCTCCGTGAGTTAGCCGAAAAGTTTTATGACGACTTAAAAGACGAGAACGCGCTTCTGCACGAGTCTTTGACAAAATACATCGAAGCACGCGGCGCAGGCTTTGAAAAGCGTGTCGAATCAAACATTCTGACCGATTCCGCGCCCTATCTGTCGCGCTTTATCGCCAAAATGTTCGGCATTTCGCACGAACGCGAACAGCTCGAACGCGAAATTACCGAACAAAATCCGATTTGGAAATACAAATTTTTCGTCCAACGCCGCGCCGTCAAAAAATACACGGCGGAAAAAATCGCGGACTTGAGTGAAGCCGAATTAACCGAAGCCTTGCGCGAACTTAGATTCGCGGCGTTTGACGAAACGCTCGTTTACGACGACGAACTCGCAGTTTCATACATTACCGACAAACTCGTCGAAACAGAAGAATACTTGACCAAAAATCAGGAAGTGACGGCGGAAATCCGCGAAACGCTCAACAAAATCAGCAAGGCTTACGACAAACTGAAAGACAAACCTTTCGGCAAATTGTTTGAAAAAAACATTATCGAAATCGAAGGGGCGGGCGAGATTTTACAGGTCAAAGCCGTTTTGCAAATTCTCGAACAATGGTCGGCGATTCAATTTCACGGACGCAAGAAAAAATGGTATTCGTTCAAAATTCCGCATCCGCTCGATTATCAAAATCTCGTGCATCTGATTCATCCCGAACCGAAACTGCACAACATTATGCGCGGCAAATCGGACGAAATGCGCCGCCGCGACGGTTTCAAATTGACCGACGACCGCGGCACGAGGCGCGATGCTCTGGGGGAAGTTGATTATTGTTTGATTTGCCACGAGCGCGATAAAGATTCGTGTTCGACCGGACTGCGTGAAAAAGACGGCGCGCCGAAACGCAATCCTTTGGGCATTAAAACCGAAGGCTGTCCGCTCGACGAAAAAATTTCGGAAATGCACTTGTTGAAAAAACAGGGCGATTCGATTGCGTCGCTCGCGCTGGTCATAATTGACAATCCGATGTGTGCCGGAACAGGACACCGCATCTGCAACGATTGTATGAAAGGCTGTATTTTTCAAAAACAAGAGCCGGTCAACATTCCGCTTGCCGAAACTGCGACGCTGACCGATGTTTTGGATTTGCCTTACGGTTTTGAAATTTACCATCTGTTGACGCGCTGGAATCCTTTGAATGCCAAACGCCCGTATCAACTGCCTTACAACGGCAAAAATGTTTTAGTCGTCGGGCTTGGTCCGGCAGGTTATACGCTGGCGCATTACCTTCTGAACGAAGGTTTCGGCGTGATCGGCATTGACGGTTTGAAAATCGAACCTTTGCCCGAAGAATGGACGGGAAACTTAGGCAAACACGCGCCGAAACCGATTAAAGACGTATCGGAAATTACCGACGATTTGGACGAACGTATTTTGTCCGGATTCGGCGGCGTTTCCGAATACGGAATTACGGTTCGTTGGGACAAAAATTTTCTGACGATGATGCAGCTTATGTTATTCCGCAGAAAGCGTTTTCGCGCTTACGGCGGCGTGCGTTTCGGCGGAACTTTGACGATTGAAGACGCTTGGGATTTCGGTTTCGATCATATTGCGATTGCGACCGGCGCAGGTCGTCCGACGATTGTGCCGATGAAAAACAATCTGATCCGCGGCATTCGTCAGGCAAGCGATTTTCTGATGGCTTTGCAATTAACCGGCGCGTTCAAAAAAGATACGCTTACAAATTTGCAAGTTCGTCTTCCGGCTGTTGTCATCGGCGGCGGTTTAACGGGCGTTGATACGTCCACCGAAATTTTTGCGTATTATCCCGTTCAAGTCGAAAAAATGCTCGAAAATTTTGAAGCTGTTTGCGAAGACCGCGGCGAAGAAGCGGCGTGGGCGGCGTTTGACGAAGAAGAAAAGAAAGTTTTCGCCGAGTTTTTAGTTCACGGACGCGCAATCCGTGAAGAACGCAAACGCGCCGACGAAGCCGGTGAAGAACCGAATTTTGTGACGCTGATTCAATCGTGGGGCGGCGTTTCGCTCGTTTATCGAAAACGTATGCAAGATTCGCCCGCATATCGCCTGAATCACGAAGAAGTTCAAAAAGCTCTCGAAGAAGGCATCAATTTTGTCGAATTGATGTCGCCGACCGAAGCCGTGCCGGACGAATACGGCGCGATCAAAGCGTTAGTTTTCGAGAAACAAAACTACGATAGCGAAAGCGGAAAATTTTCTGCCGCGAAGGAGTTTGAGACTTTACCGGCGCGGACGGTTTGCGTTGCGGCGGGAACTTCGCCGAACGTAATTTACGAAAGGGAAAAACCCGGAACATTTCAACTCGACGAATGGCGGCAATTTTTCGAGCCGTTTGAAGTCGTCAAAAACGGCGACGGAACACCGCACGCTGTTCAATCAAAATCGGGCTTTTTCACGAGTTATGAAAATGACGGAAAATTCATCAGCTATTACGGCGACAATCACCCGAAATATGCCGGAAACGTCGTCAAAGCGATGGCTTCGGCGAAACACGGATATTCAAAAGTCGTTGAGCTTTTTGATGATGAATTAACGACACGCGGCGAGTTGCCGCAAGCCGAAAAAGATTTAATTTTTGATAATTTAGAAGCAAAATTAGACGAAGAAATTCGCGCTTACGTCGTCAAAATTGACCGCTTAACGCCGACGATTGTTGATGTTATCGTCAAAGCACCGCTTCAGGCGCGAAAATTCGAGCCGGGACAATTTTATCGTCTGCAAAACTTTGAAACATCTGCGCCGACGGTCGCCGGAAAGCGTTTGATGATGGAAGGTTTGGCTCTGACAGGCGCGTGGGTTGATCGCGAAAAAGGCTTGCTTTCGATGATTGTTCTCGAAATGGGAACTTCGTCGCGGCTTTGTTCACTTCTCAAAGAAGGCGAAGAAATTCTCGTCATGGGACCAACCGGAACTCCGACCGAAATTCCCGAAAACGAAACGGTTTTATTAGCCGGCGGCGGACTCGGAAACGCCGTGTTGTTCTCGATTGCCAAAGCCTTGCGCGAAAACAAAAACGAAGTGATTTATTTTGCGGGCTATAAAGACGGCGCGGATTTATTCAAACGTGAAGAAATCGAAAACGCCACGGATAAAGTTGTCTGGGCTTCGGATTATGGCGACGAAATCGTGCCGCAAAGACCGCAAGACGCGCATTTTCGCGGCAATATCGTGCAAGCGATGATTGCCTACGCCGAAGGAAAACTCGGCGAGCAAACGGTTGATTTGAAAAATGTTGACCGCATCATTGCGATTGGTTCGGACAGAATGATGAACGGCGTAAAAGAAGCCAGATATAATACTTTACAGCCGTATCTGAAACTGAATCACACGGCAATCGGTTCAATCAACAGCCCGATGCAATGTATGATGAAGGAAGTCTGCGCCCAATGTCTGCAACGCCACGTCAATCCGCACACGGGCGAGGAATTTTTCGTTTTCTCGTGTTTCAACCAAGATCAGCATCTCGATTTTGTTGATTTTAAGAATTTGAATGACAGATTGAGAGCAAATTCGATTCAGGAAAAACTGTCGAATATGTGGCTCGATAAAATCTTCAAGAACGAAAGTTTAAAAACGAGTTAGAAAAATAAATTCACCACGAATGCACAAAGAACACAAAGATTTAAGTTATTATTTCTTTGTGTTCTTTGTGCCTTTGTGGTGAAAAAATACTCCAATTTTTTTTTATCCTTTTGCTTTTTGTAAAATCAAAGTTGTAAATTCAAAGCAATGACAGAAGAAGAAGCATTAGAGGAAGTTTATTCGCGCCGCACGTCTGCGATGGGGACGAGTTTGTTGGGTGAGAAGGATCGTGATTTGGGTTTCGGCGATAAGGTTGCGCGTGAAACCCGGATGCGTTTTCTAAACCGCGACGGTTCGTTTAATGTCCGGCGAAGCGGTTTGCGCTCCGTTTCCGTTCTCAATCTTTATCACTATTTGCTGACAATGTCGTGGACGCATTTTCTTTTGCTCGTTCTGCTTTTGTATTTTTTGAGCAATGTCGTGTTCGGCTTTGTCTATGGTCTGCTCGGTGTCGGTTCGCTCGTTGATACATCGCAACAGCCGATTGAGAATATCTTTTTGCGCGGATTTTTCTTCAGTGTGCAGACTTTTGCGACCATCGGTTACGGCACGATTCATCCGCTCGGAATTTTGCCGAATCTGCTCGTGACCATCGAATCCTATTACAGTTTGCTCGCCAATGCTTTGATAACGGGTTTGGTTTTTGCGCGTTTTTCGCGTCCCGAAGCAAAAATTATTTTCAGCGATAGTGTTGTGGTCGCGCCCTACCGAAACATCACGGGTTTGATGTTTCGGCTTGTCAACAACCGCAATAATCAGCTGATCGAACTCAAAGCGCAGGTTTTATACGCACGTTTTGTCGAAGAAAACGGCACGCTCGTGCGCCGTTTTGATTTGCTCAAACTCGAACGCGAAAAAGTTTCGTTTCTGCCGCTTGCGTGGACGGTCGTTCATCCGATTGACGAAGATTCGCCGCTTTACAATTGCACCGAAGCCGATCTGGAAAAAGCGGACGCGGAAATTCTCGTGATTTTAAGCGCGATTGACGAAACTTTTGCTCAAATGGTTCACACACGCACGTCATACAAAATCAGCGAAATAAAATTCGGCTACAAGTTTGCAAATATCTATAATCAAACAACCAACGACGAGCCGATTACGATTGACGTTCGCAAATTATCAAAAATAGAAAAAGTGTAAAGTTTTGAATTTTTAGCGGGTTTCCTGTCAAACAGATTATGCGCCATTGATAAAAGATGAGGAATTTGTTACTTTAGTCAGAAGAAATTGGCAGAAATTATCTGCTGATGCGGCGGCGTTAGTCAGTTAAACTTTCGCGCCCGACCAAACAATTTAAGTTAGAAGCGTTAAACAGACAACGCGCTATTTATTCAAGAAATCTTGATTAAACGGCGCGTTTTTTTTCGTTTAAATCGCTTCTCTAAACAAGTTTTCCGAAAGTGTTAATCCTTTTGGAAATGTCCGAAAAAGCTAAAAAGGAAAGGTAAAACAATGAAAGAAATAAAAGAACAGAATATGAAAAAAATAATGATAGTGCTGATTGTGGAAATGAAAAAATCTGACAAACCACCAAAACGCAAAAAAGTCCGAATGAAATTATGGCAGAAGCAGAAAGCGGCTCAGAACGATTCGCAAGCAATGTTAGATTAAAATTGAAGTTTCTCGTAAAGTTACTTATCATTTATTTGTTATGAATTTACGAAAACCGAAATCAGAACAGCCGCTCAAGCCGAATTATGCCGAACTTGAAAAACTTGCGAAGGCGCAAGGCGTAAAGCCGTTTGATTTTGATGAAGCAGTCGGCGAAGGCGCGGAACTTTGGACAAAGGAAGAGTTTAGCGAGTTTGAAAACTGGCTGAAAGAAACTCGTGTGTCCGATACAATTCGGGAAAAGTCAAAATAACAATGTTTACAGGAAACATTAAATCGTTTCTATGAGGGATATAATTTCGAGGAATTAACAAACGACATAAAATCTTTAATTAAAGCAAATTAAGGTTGTATATAATGCTTTTCGTTTTTTTAAAGTTAGTCGCAACTAACCAAATTATCTTTAAAGTATGTTAGGAATGAGAAATTAAATATTTCATAATTAATAAATCCGTTGTGTTTCTACCACTTTATTTTTCTCAATATAAAACACCATTTCAGTTAAAATATATGCACCAAAACTGTTTTTTGCCCTAAATTTAACCTGAACTGACCAATAAGATTTTCCTTTGTAGGATTTTTGCACAATATCAGACCAACGAACAAAACGCATAGAAAATGGATCATTAATATTCTCATTGAAATAATTCATTACGGCTTCGACTTTACCATTGGAAAATTGTTTGGGTTTTACTCCAATGTCTTTGTTGATGGGAACAATTGCGTATGACTTTTTTGACAGCGTAGTATCTGGTAAACGAACTGGAATTTTAATTTCACGACCTGCGGAAAGCGCGGCATAAATCGAAGTCATTCCGTTAAGATTGGCAACATCAATCGGATTTGCGCCGTAACGCTCGGCGACTTTTTTCACCGTATCGCCCGAAACCGCTTTAACTATTCGAATACTATTATTTGATTTTGAATTGGTCTGGGGCGTGTATATATTTGATTTAACACTATTATTTTGAATCATTTCTTCCGTCGTCAATTCAAGTTTCGACAAATCATCAAGCGGCGAGAGTTCGAGCTTTTGTTCGGTAAAACCCGTTGTCGCATCATTTGATTGATTAGAAACGACCGACGCGATCAACGAATTGTTTTTCGTCGGCGTTTGCTGAATCGGAGCGGTCAATACGAGTTTCGCGACCTTATCAGCCAAATCATTTTCAATCGTCCAACCGCAAGTTGCCGACAGCGCACGAATCTGCGGAACTTGTTTATCGTTCGGAAATTCCATCCGATAAACCGTTTCAATTAGTTGGTTGTAGCAGTCACGCGACTTTGCATTATCTTTTGAAGTCAGATCGATGCCCGACATCAAAAAAACTTCAATTGACTTATCGAAATCATCACGCGATTGTCGGCGGCGATTGTCTTGCAGATTTAATAAACCTTGTTTGAAATATCTTCCCGAATCGGAAGTTACTTGCTGAATCCGCGCTTCGGCTTGTTCTGCTTGCGCGGATTTAGAGTTATTTCTGCCGTCCGAAGTGGTTGATGTAAACTGCGCCGAAACAAAAGAGTTAAGAAAAAAGGTTAAAATAAAAAGTAGTGAAATAAGATTTTTCATCCTATAAACTCCAATACACACCCGCAATTTGATTTTTTCCAATTTGAAGATAATCGTTTTGTAAAAATGAGTCAAGAAATTTTAAGTTTGCAGATAAATTGAGTAAATCCGATTTAAGGCTTTTAAGGAGTAAGACCCTATTTAACTAACTAAATTCTAATGGTTGTCAGGAATGATAAGCGGAATTTGTTTTTTGCCGTTTTTTCGATAAATCCGAAAATCGCTATCAACTGTGAAAACAACCGAATTTTCGATTTGTTCGCTCATTCGGACTAGGCAAGCATCGGCAAAATCCATCGGCACATCTTTATATTTTTTCATTAATGTTTCAATAGATTCGATCTCGGCTTGCAAAGAAAATTCAATCTGTAAAACACCGCTTGAAACTAATTTCAATACTTTGTCTTTTCCGTCTTGTAAATGAGCAACTAAAAAACAGGCTTCGACAATAACGGCTTCGCACGTCAAAAACGGAATCGGCAAATGTCGCATTTGCTCATTTGTCCATTCATTCCAAGAATCCCGTTTATCTAAAAAGGCAACGATAACGCCCGTATCAGCGATTAATTGTTTTATCACGTCCTAAGTTTTCCAAGTATTTTTTATTGGTTGATAAATCGCCTAATCCGCTGTCCAAACTTCCCGCCAATTCAGGAACAACATCAAAAATTGTTTTGAAGGACTCTTTTTTGCCGTTTGTATCACCGTTGTCGTTTTCTATCTTTTTCGGTCTGCCTGTTTTGCGATTACTGACGGCTTTAATGTCATCCTCGCTAATCATTAAATCACGCCCGAACTTTTCCGCGTGAAGTTGTCCGGCAAGAACCATCTGCCGAACTCTGCCCGTTGAAACTCCAAGTTTTTCCGCCGTTTCTTTTGTTGTTAGATAACTCATAACAATCAAAATATAACTCATAAAAAAGACTAGCGCAAGTGTTAGTCTTGATTGACAAAAGACTAACGCAAGAGCTATACTTTAAGAGTAGTCAGAAATGACGATCTTAAATTTTGGAGTATATGAAAATGATTAAATTAACATCGGAAAACACGCAACGAGCAATCGAAAGATGCAAAAAACTAAAGCCGAAAGTGCGGTTTATCAAAGACCGTCTTTTTGTCGTTTATTCGTCAAATAACTCGAATGTTTATCACGTTCGGTTTGATGTCCAGAACGGCGAAAAACTTGGTGAATGTGAATGTAAAGCCTCAGAAAAAGGTTTGGTGTGTTATCACATAATCGCCGGAGCAACCGTCAATATTTATCGGCAAGGTTTGAAACGTCAAACCGTATAACCACGAAAGGCTTAGATGGTTGCATCCGTCTAAGCCTCTCTTTCCAATCAATGAAATCAACTGGAGTAACTAATGAATAATTTAACACAGAACCAAAGCGGCGCGAAACAAGCGTATCTCGACAACCAACAAGCGCAAATGATAGCGCGATACGAAAACGCCGATCAAAACGAACGAGCGGCAATTATCAAGCAAATAGATTCGTTTCTGCCTGTAACGAAAGATGATGAAAAATCATTCTGGCTTTCATTCCGGCAGAAACTCGAAAGGTTGAATGATTAGTTAAAAATTTGTAACTTCTGGATTCCTTAGAAGCCTTTGGTTTTTCATAACTAAAGGCTTTGTCATTTCTTATCTAAATTCAGTAAGATGAGCTAGGCAGAAGTGGTTTATTAAAGCATTTTTGCCTTGATTTTTGGTGTATCTAAAAATGTATCTGTTACTGAGATTTATCGAGTTATTTGGAGTAAATAAGCTAAACGAAAATTACCTGAAACAACTCAGTAGAACTCGGTAAATGTAAGTAAAAAGAGGGCTTAGTGTTTACAGGAATTATCGAAGAACTCGGCAAAATCTCATCTTTAACTACACATTCAAGTGGCGCAGAAATCAAAATTTCGGCAAGCATCGTGACGAACGACACGAACGAAGGCGATTCGATTGCGGTCAACGGCGTTTGTCTGACGGCTTTGGATGTCAAACCGAACGGTTTTACGGCGGATGTTTCGCAGGAAACGCTCGATAAATCAACGCTCGGCAAATTAAAATCGGGCGCAAAGGTTAATCTCGAACGCGCCGTTACGCCGACAACGCGGCTTGGCGGACATATCGTGCAAGGTCACGTTGATTCACGCGGAAAATTTGTTTCAGCGACACAAAGCGGCGATTTTTGGACGGTGCGCGTTTCGTTTCCGAAAGAAATCGGACAATATCTGGTTTATAAAGGCTCGATTTCGGTCGAAGGCATTTCGCTGACGATTGCCGAACTCGGCGCGGATTTTTTTGAGATCGCGGTGATTCCGAAAACGTGGGAACTGACGAATTTATCGAGCTTGAAAGCGGGCGACGAAGTAAATCTCGAAGCCGACGTGATTGCCAAATATGTCGAGCGAATTTTGCTTTACGGCAGAGCGGAACGGAGCGAAAATATCACGATGGAAAAATTGTCGAAATTAGGTTTTTTGAAATGATTGTCAGAACCGTCTGCGGTAGCGGGCGGTTTAATTCAGGAATTTGAGCCGTCGTCAAAGGTTTGAGATGATGACGTTTAACCATCCGCTACCGCAGACGGTTCTGACAGAAAAATGGTTAAAATTATCCAAGCCGAAACGTCGGAGCAAATCGAAACGGCGCGAAAACTTTTTCGTGAATATGAAGCGTGGATCGGATTACAATTGTGTTTTCAGGGATTTGACGAAGAAGTTGCGAATTTACCGGGCAAATACGCCGCCGCCCGTCGCGGTCGTTTGTTGCTGGCTTTTGCGGACGAAAACTTGGCGGGCTGTATTGCACTCAGAAAGCTCGAAGACGGCGTTTGCGAGATGAAACGGCTTTTTGTAAAGAAAGAATTTCGCGGACAAAAAATCGGTATTGCGCTGATTGAAAAGCTCATCGAAGAGGCGCGGAAAATCGGTTACGAAAAAATGCGGCTCGACACCTTTCCGCCGAAAATGGGGAAAGCCGTCGGCATTTATGAATCTTACGGTTTCCGCGAAATTCCGCCTTATTATCACAATCCATACGGTAACACGCTGTTTATGGAACTTAACCTTGTCTGAAATTTATTGACATGATGGGGAAACTGTTTTTACACTTTAAACATCTGTTAATTAAATTTCAAAATTTAACTGACTGGAGCGCAATCGGCTCGATTGCCACACCGCGCTTTACAGCGGTGTCGAAGATTTAGCATAAATTTAAATTGATTTCTCCCTCAACGCCGTGACACCGCTAAAAAACAGCGGTGTTGCAATCGAGCCGATTGCGCTCCAGTCAAACGCCCGTTTTTATTAACTCTGAATTATGTCCAGTCTTCATTTAATTAATTTTGTGAAATAATCACGCGCCGCAAAAATAATTTTAGAAAATGTAACCGAAACTTCTTCGCGTTCGTCCTTTCAGACAGAGATTGCTTTTCCGGGGATAAAATATGGACAGAAAACTTTCCGACGAACAGATTGATAAAATCGCCAAAAATCTTTTGAAGGATTTTGCATTGGACGATGAAACACTCGGCGAAATTGCCGAATCGCCGAAACTTTGGTGGAATGTGCAAAACACAATCGAAGCCGAAAAAACGCGGCGTGAAAAGAGTTGGTTTTTTGCCTTTCGTCCGCAAATTTTGGCTTTCGGCGCGTTGGCAATTGTGGCTTGTTTCGGTTTGGCGGCTTTGTTTTTGAATTCCAAAGATAATTCAAACGCGCCAATCGCCGCGCAAAACTCTGTCCGAAAAACAATTGAAAAAAATGTCGAAACGCCTCAAGATTTAGCAGCTGTTTCGCCAACAAACGATTTCAAAAATCCTCAAATCTCGAAAGAATCAAATCCTGTTCCCGCAAAAGTTTCGGTGAAAAACGCCGAGTTGAAACCGAAATTTGTTGCCAAAAATCAAATTGGTGAAAACTCGTCGAAACGATCGAGCAATTCGCCGAAAGAGAAAGTTTTGCCGAAAACAACGACGGAAGAAACTAAAACCGATTTTATCGCTTTGTCTTACGCGGCAAACACGGACAGCGGGCAAATCGTCCGCGTGAAAGTTCCGAGTGCGATGATGGTTTCGCTCGGTGTGGCGACGAATGTTGAAAAAGAATCGAAACTCGTGAGTGCCGAAGTAATTATCGGCGACGACGGTCTGGCGCGGGCAATTCGTTTTATCCGCTAGGTTTTAAGAGGAAAATTATGACTGATAAGAAGTTTTACATCATTGCGGCGATTTTATCTTTGGCGGCGATTTTAGCTTTTTCGTATTCGACATTTGCCCAACCGCAACGCCCGCCGAAAGGCGGAATGGAATGGCTTAATCGTTTTGATGCCGATAAAAACGGCAATATCGAAACGGATGAATACAAAACGGCGACCGATGAATTTTTCAAAAAGTTCGACCAAAACAACGACGGCGTGATTGACGAAACGGAACGTCCGCGCAAACCTCTGCCGCCGCGTCAGGAAAACCGCCCGATGTTTGAAAAACAACCGCCGTCCGCGCCGTTTTTCGTGATGGAAAGCCTTCGTCAGCGCGGCGGAGTCAATCGTGCGGAATATGATGCAAACGTCGGCGAGCAATTTAAGTTGATGGACAAAAATGGCGACGGCGCAATCAGCCGCGAAGAAGCACGCAAACGGCTTGACGAAATCGAAGTGCGGATTCAAAATGAGCCGAAGCCCGAAGGTTTTCAGCCGCTTAATTCGCCGACTGCCCAATTTATCGCGGCGGAAATGCGTTTCGGTGATAAATTATTGGCAGGCGCACCGTTTTCGGCGGAAATCGTCATTGAAAACACACGCCGTTTATACGACGGTTCGACCGTTACAAAACAAATCAAAGGCGCAGTTTTCCGCGACGGCGCGGGCAGAACACGGCGCGAACAACCGATTGATTCAATCGGCGGTTTCAGCGTCGTCGGCGAAAACGGTTCGCCGCAGAAATTGGTGTTTATCAACGATTTTGTCGGCAAGACACATTATTTTCTCGACTTGACCAGAAAGATTGCGCGAAAAAATCCTTTGCCCGAAAATCGCCCGTTTCTGCCCGAAACCGAACCGAAAAACGGCAGGACAGAATCTTTAGGAACGAAAACTCTGGAAGGCATTGCGGTTGAAGGCACGCGCACGACATTTGAAATTCCGGTCGGGCAAATCGGCAACGACAAACCGATTCAGGTCGTCACCGAAAAGTGGTTTTCGCCTGATTTACAGGTCGTCGTGATGTCGCGCCATCTTGACCCGCTTTCGGGTGAACATATTTTTCGGCTCGTCAATATTAAGAAAGGCGAACCTTCTGCCGATTTGTTTTCCGTGCCGAATGATTTTAAGATTGAAAATCCGCCGCGCCCAAACGGCAGAAGAAATGATTAAAAGTTTGTCATCCCGAAGTTCTTTAGAAAGTTTTTTTCAGGTGTTTTGAGTTCCGCATTCGTCGTGCTGTTTTTCAAGTTTCAGCCCCTTCCGAAAACGGAACTCAAGACTTAAGTTACACGCAGTAAGTATTTTAGCCGAATGATTGATGAAACGATAAAAATCAATCCAGTCCGAAACGTGAAGCTGTCCGCCACCAAACTAAGCGAGCCGTCAGAGATTACCGACGATGAACTTGTGAAACTCGTGTTGGCGGGCGATGAAGCGGCTTTTGCGTGTGTTTTTGAACGCTACCGAAAACTCGTCGTTCATTTGGTCAGCCGTTTTTTTCGCCAACGTCAAGAGATTGAAGATATTGTTCAGCAAGCATTTACAAAGATTTACTTTTCGCTCAAAGATTTTCGCGGCGGACATGACAAATCGTTTTCCGCGTGGCTTTCGCGTTTGACAATCAATGCCTGTTACGACGAATTGCGGAAACGCGGACGGCGTTCGGAAAATCTGTTCAGCGAATTTACCGACGAAGAACGCCATTGTTTTGAGCAAATCGCCGCCGAAAATTCGCCGAACGCCGAAAAATCTTTAGTCACGAAGGATTTAGCCGAAAAGGTTTTGTCGCAACTCGATGCCAAAGAGCGTCTGGCTTTAACGCTTTTGCACGGCGAAGATTTTTCGGTCGCGGAAGTCGCTCGTTTAGTCGGCTGGTCGGAAAGCAATGTCAAAACAAGGCTTTTCCGCTGCCGCAATAATTTGAGAAATATTTTCAGACATCTTTTCAGTTAAAAATAGTATAAGTCTATGCAAAGAATAAAATTACTCGTCGTTTTTGTCTTCGCGCTTCTTTTTGTCGCGTTTAAGTTTTCATCGTCGCCGGTCGTTGTGAGCGGTCAAACGTCGCTTTCCGCGCCAACTTCATTCGCGGCAACCGATGGAGTTTATTCAACGAAAGTCGGTTTGCGCTGGGACACGATGCGCGGTGCGACTCTTTACCGAATCTTCCGCAGCACGACCAATGATTCGGCAACCGCAATTGATATTGGAGCAACTCCGGCGAATACTTTTTTCGACCAAACCGCACCGCAGGGGCAAACATTTTTCTACTGGGTTCGCTCTGAAAATGGCGCGACGACGAGCGGTTTCAGCCAAGCCGACCAAGGCATCCGCGCAAACGGCGCACTTGGCGGCGGTATTCAGCCGCTTCAACCGCCGCCCGTGCCGCCGGGAAATCCGATAACCGCGACCAAAGCCTCTCTCGGCAAAGCACTTTTTTGGGATGAACAGCTTTCTTCGACCAAAACCGTTTCGTGCGGAACCTGTCATTCGGGTTCGGGTGGCGGAGTTGATAAAAGAACCGCCGCGCAGCGCGCTCGCTCGCTGAATCCGGGATTTGACGGCATTTTTAACAACGCCGACGACGTTTTCGGTTCGCCCGGCGTGACGGCGAACAATTTTGACGGCACCTATAACTGGTCGAATACTTACGGTTTTCGCGAACAGGTAACGGGCAGACGTGCGATGCCTTACACGGATTCGGCATATCCTCCTTTGCTTTTCTGGGACGGACGCGCTTCGAATGTTTTTCGTGATCCGCTGACAAATCAGATTATTCTAAACAACGGCGGCGCACTCGAAAATCAGGTTTTGGGACCGCCTTTGAGCGATACGGAAATGGCGCATTCGGGCAGAAATTGGCAGCAAGTCGCCGACCGCATCCGCGATGCGAAACCGCTCGTGCTGGCGACAAATATTCCGACGGGGTTACAAAATTGGATTGACGGAAGAACTTATCCTGAACTTTTTCAAGAAGCCTTCGGCACACCCGAAGTGACACCCGCGAGAATCGCGCTGGCAATTGCCACTCATGAACGGACGCTTTTTTCCGACCAAACGCCGCTTGATCAAGTTAATCAAGGCATCGGAACTTTAACTGCTGCCGAACAACGCGGATTAGGTCTTTTCAATTCAGGAGTTACTGCCTGTAGTTCCTGTCACACCGGAAATCTTCAGACCGATCACGGCTTTCATTATATCGGTGTGCGCCCGCAATTTGAAGATACGGGCAGACAACAGGTTACGAACAATCAAGCCAACGCCGCCCAATTCCGCACACCGACCTTAAGAAATGTCGAACTGCGCGGCGCGTATTTTCATAACGGAAATTTCACGACTTTGAGACAAGTCGTTGATTTTTACAATCGCGGCGGCGACTTTAATGCGCCCAACAAAGACCCGCAAATCAGCCCGAAAGGATTGGGCAACGGACAGCTCAATGATTTGGTGGCGTTTATGAGCCGCCCGTTGACGGATGTGCGGGTGCGGAATGAGTTGCCGCCGTTTGACCGACCGACGCTTTATACGGAAAGTTCGAGGGTGCCGGTGTTGGTTGGAACGGGGGTTGCGGGAGCGGGTGGAGTTGTGCCGGGTGCGTTGGCGATCGAGCCGCCGCTGGTCGGGAATCCGTCGTTCACGGTTGCGGTGTCGAATGCGCTCGGAAATGCGTCGGCGGTCTTGGTGATTGATGCAAACGATCCGGGGACGACTTCGATTCCGGCGACGGGCAGTTTTGTGCGCCGCCAGATCACGCTCGCGGGTGCGGGAGCGGGCAACGGGAACGGTTCGATTTCGTTGGCGATTCCCGATCACGCCGCGCTCGTCGGACAGACATTTTTCGGTCGCTGGTATGTCACGGACGCTTCCGCCGCGAACGGCTTTGCGGTTTCACAGGCTTTTCGCTTTACGATTTTCGGCGAAGCGACTGCCGCAACGAGCGCGGCGCACGTTGATTTCGACGGT
>JANODL010000063.1:0-6303 GCA_031412675.1 Acidobacteriota bacterium
CCAGAGCGCGAACCACAAAATCGCCGAAACTATCCCGATCAGCCAGATTCCGACAATCACAATTGCAATCACGCCAATCGCGGTTAAGATAATTTTAATCGTATCCATGCTTTAAAACCTCTGGAATAAATTATATCAGATTCGAGGTTTCAAATTTTGCAAAATCAAATAGATTTTAAGTAGTCCGCCATAAAGTTGAGAAAATATTTCGGACAATTGAAAACTTTTTTGAGTTGGGAAGTAGTTAACATTCGGAACAAGTGAAAATTGATCGGTGAAAGGTGAATTTGGTTTTGACCTCTCACTTATCACTTTTCACCTTTCACTTATTCCGAATTTAGTTTCTTTTATTCGTTAATTTAAGTTTCAATCGGGTAATTTTTAACTTTAGTTAGTATCAAAAACTACTTCGTCAAATGTTTGCGTTTAAAATCCTCAAACGCCCGATTTGCGTCTTCGATTCCGCCGAGCGCAAAAGACGATTTGTCTTCGAGCCGTTTTGTTTCGGAATCTTTGGTCAGTATTTTGTAACCGACATACCCGCCGATGCCGACAACGGCAATCCAGAACAGATACCACAAAGCGTTATAAATAAAGCCGATCAGCGGAAATGCAAACATTCCGACTAAAATCAATGCGACCACGATAAGCAAAAATTTGATAAAATTCATCGTTTTTTTTCTCCTTTTTTTTCGGAAACTGCCGATTTCGCAAAATTAATTCAAAATCGTATAATTCAACCTGTTAAAAAGAACGATTTTTTCGAGGATAAAGTTTTGACTTTTCAAAAAGTAAATCTCAGACTGCTTGCCGACAACCTAAACGCCGAACTTTCGGGCGATGCAGCGGCGGAAGTTTCAAACGTCACACACGATTCGCGGCAAGCGCGTGAAGGAACGCTTTTCGCCGCGATTCGTGGTTTGACGATGGACGGGCATCGTTTTGTTGACGATGTGATGCGGCGCGGCGCGGTCGGCGTGATTAGCGAATTTTCTGCGCCCGAAAATTTCCAAGGCGCGTGGCTCAAAGTTGCGAATGCCCGCGAATCGCTCGCCAAAGCCGCGTCCGTAATTTACGGAAATCCGTCGCATCATTTGAAGCTCGTCGGCATCACGGGAACCAACGGTAAAACGACGACGACCTATCTTTGCTTTGCTCTCGCGACCGCGAAACCTTCCGAAAAAGCCGCGATGCTGACAACGGTTGAATACCGCATCGGCGAAAAATCGGAAGAAGCAATCCGCACGACACCTGAAGCCTCGGACACCAATAAATTCTTGCGCGAAGCCGTGGACGAAGGCTGTCTAACCGCCGTGATGGAAACATCTTCGCAGGCGATTGATTTGCATCGCTGTGATTGGCTGAAATTTAAGGTCGGAATTTTTATGAATCTGACGCGTGACCATCTCGATTATCATCTGACGATGGAAAACTATTTCGAGGCGAAAAAGAAACTTTTCGACGGAAGTTTGGGCGAAAAACCTGCTTCGAGCGTGATAAATATTGACGACGAATGGGGCAAAAAGCTGGCTGACGATTTAAGAAAAAAAGGTCAAAGAGTTTTGACCTTCGCACAAAACAACGCGGCTGATTTGACGGCTGAAAACATCGAAGTTTCGCTGATAAAAGGAACTTCGTTTTTACTTAAAACGCCGAACGGCAACCGGCAAATCACTTCCCCGCTCGTCGGCAAACCGCACGTTTATAATATGTTGGCGGCAACTGCGGCATCGCTCGAACTCGGTTTTGATTTGGATAAAATCATGGCGGGTTTGGAAACTTGTGTCGGTGCGCCCGGACGTTTTGAGCGCGTTTCGCACGACGGCGATTTTGCGGTCGTCGTTGATTACGCGCATTCGGACGACGCGCTTTTGAACACTCTGAAAACGGCGCGGGATTTGACGAAAGGCAGGATCATCACGGTTTTCGGCTGCGGCGGCGACCGTGATAAAACAAAGCGCGTGCCGATGGGCGAAGTCGCCGGACGCAACAGCGATTTGGTGATCGTGACATCCGATAATCCGCGCACCGAAAATCCTTTGGAGATTATCGAACAAATCGAAATCGGTTTGAAAAACACGAATTGCCCGTATCTCGCCATCAGCGACCGCCGCGAAGCGATTCATCAGGCAATCGCCAAAGCAAAACCCGATGATGTCGTGATTATTGCGGGCAAAGGACACGAAACTTACCAAATTGTCGGCACCGAAAAATATCATTTCGACGACCGCGAAATCGCCCGTGAAGCGTTGGATAAATTAAGGGAAGATTAGACCGGAGCGCAAGCGGATCGCTTGCTTGAGCAAAGCAAAAACGACGTTTAAGGTAAATTCGAGTTGATTAAAATCAAACGCCGTTACGTTGCTGAAAAACGCGACGTTGCAAACGAGCCGCTTGCGCTCCAGTCATTTACTTTAGTGAATCAATAAATTTTGACAGAAAAGATTTTTGCGCCGCGCCGAGTTCGATAAATTGAACGCCGAAACCGATTTCGTAAATATGATTGACGATTTCGCCGACAAACTGAACCTTCATTCCGTCGCTTAAAGGGAAAAAGATTCTGACGTTTTCGCCGTCTTCGACCTCGCCCGAACAGAGAACGAAACAACCTTCGCGGCTAATGTCGTTGATCGTTCCCTTTTTTCTGCCGGCACCGGCTTCCCATTCGACATTAACATTAATGCTGTAACGCGGATTTGTCCGCCGGTCGTTGCCGATTCTTCTATCTCTCGTTGACATCTTCGTTTATTTCTTCACCCTTACCTTTATATTTGACCGTCAAATAATAATAAACTGGTAATCCGAGCAAAATCAGGAAAATTCCGGCAAAAGATTGCGTCGGAGCCGTAATTACCGTATTTATCAGCAAATATCCCGCAACCAACAGAAACAAAATCGGCACAATCGGATAGCCGAAGGCTCGATAAGGTCGTTCGGCGTTCGGGAATTTCTTGCGGAAAACGAAAACCGACGAGGTGACGAGCGCGTAGAAAATCCACGAACCGAAAATAACGTAATCGGTCAGAGTGTCGAACGAACCCGAAAGTGCGAGAATCGCCGCCCAAATTCCTTGAAAAATCAGCGCGTAAACCGGAACCCGCGTGCCTTCCGAAAGTCTGCCGAAGGATTCAAACATCAAGCCGTCTTTCGCCATCGCGTAAGGAACACGCGCACCCGTCAGAATCGAAGTATGAAGCGTGCCGATTGACGAAAGCATCAAGCCGACCGTGAACAACGCCACCGCAAAACCCGTCGCAAAAGTTGCCATATTACCACCGAAAAATCTCGAAACGACTTCTTTGGCAACCGACGAATCTTTTGAAACCGAAGCAATCGCCGTCGGGTCAAGCACATAAAAATACGCGAAATGCACGAAAACATAGAGAATAACAATAACAATCGTGCCGCCGATCAGCGCGAGCGGAATGTTTTTCCCCGGTTCTTTGATTTCACCTGCGACCAAACTCAAATTGTTCCAACCGTCGTAACCCCACAGCGCACCGAGCATCGCCGCACCGAATCCGCCGATAAATGTATAACTCGCCGAACCGTATCGCACCGCATCATTCACGCCCTGACACGCGCCGCCTGCTTCGGTCATTCCGAAATGCGAAAACGTGCCGCCCGTTACCCAAACAAACGCGCCGATTCCGACAAACGCAATGAGTGCGATTTTCACGAAAGTCAGAACTGTCGCAATCCGACCGCTGAAAGCAACCGAAGCGCAGTTAATCGTCGTGAAAATCACAATCATCATCACGGCGATTATTTGCAGCGACGTTAATTCAAACGCATAAAAATATTGTGTCGCATTGCCTCCGAACCATCCGTAACTATCGTAAAAAAGCACGCGAAAAAGTGTTTGTTTCAACTTTCCGTCGAGAAAATCATTCAAACCAATCGCAAACACGACGGCGACCGAGGCTTGTGCGCCGGTTTTCCCGACAAAAATCAGCATCCAGCCGTAAAGAAAGCTCGAAAGTCGCCCGTAAGCATCGCGCAAAAACACATATTCGCCGCCCGCTACGGGTTTCATCGCGGAAAGCTCGGCGTAGGTCAACGCGCCCGCGAGCGAAAGCAGTCCGGCGGCAATCCAGACGATTAAAACCCATTCGGGCGAACCGACGTTGCAGGTCATCACCCGCGCTTTGAGAAAAACGCCCGTGCCGACGACATTGCCGATGATTATCGAAACCGCCGCCAGAAGTCCGAGTCCGCGAACCAGCGTAATTGTTTGTTTTTGCATATATTTAGACGGAAGAGTTAAATTTTGTTTAAAATTTTTGTTGTGTTTTGCCCTTTTTCTAAATTATAATTTTATTTGAGGAAAATCTCTCCTTTCAACGAAAGAAAATTTCTCGCAATTCATAAAATATTTCTTAACTAACCGATAATTTTCAAAAAAGATTATGTCATATTCAGTTGTGCTACTCGACGGAAAAGAACGTCAAAACTTGTCGCTCGAAGAATTAAAGGATTTATTTTTCAAACGTCAAATCAATCAAAATTCGCTTTTTTGTTCAACTGAAAATCCAAGCTGGCAAATGCTCAAACGAGCTTTTGACGTTTCGCAATGGATTCCGTCAACCATTCCGCAAACCAATTCTCAAAGCACTTTTCAAACACAAAATAATCCGTTCGGGCAAGCGAATCAGGTAAGTCCGCCGAATAATCTTGCGCCGCAAAATAATCCTTTCGCGCAAACAAATCCGGTTAATCAGACTTCTACTTTTAACCAATTTCCGCTGAATCAAACGGCTCAATCAAATAATCCTTACGCGCCGAATGCTTCAAACGGTTATTCACAAAATAATCAAACCGAAACTTATTATCAAGCCGAAAGCAGTCAAAGCCAATATAACTTTCAAAATAATCAGCCGAATGTTGCACCGAGCAAATATAATAATTCGGCAAACTCTCATTATAATTCGGCAAATCCTTATAATAATGCGTCGAATTTTACAAACATTGAAGCCGGACGCAACGGCGCACGTCACGCCGCCGTGTTTTTAATCGTCAACGCGATTTTCTACGTTGTCTTTTTGATTGTCGAATCGGTATTTTCAAAACCGGGTGAAAATCAGGCTGAGCAGGTCGGACAAGGCGTTGGGAGAGCTTTAATTCCTCTATTTATTGATTTGGTTCTCGCCTCGAAGCTCTGGAAACAAGATAATATCGAATCCGCACGAAAATGGGTTTTGGTCAGAACTTATTTCGGCTTCATCGTTTTCGGACTTGTTTTTCCCTTTCTCAGTTTGCAAACAGGCAATATATTTCTCGGGGTTTTCAGTTTTGTTTCTTTCTTTTTCTACTTTATCAGTATTTCAATCGTGCTTCACGGCAAAGAAAATCCGTCGCAAAGCCGCGTAATGATTGGAATCGGCACATTTGCGATTTATTTTCTCGTGATGTTCGGCACAATCGCGCTGGGCGTTGTCGGAAATCTCGCGCCGAATTTTTCAAAACTCGATATTGCCGACAAAAAATATGATAAATACAAAATCGAGGGCAAAGAGTTTGTAGATAAAACAAACGGCGCAAAAGTCGTTCTGCCCGAAGGCTGGTCAATGCTTTCGCTCGATAATCCTTTGATTCACACGCCCGAAGCGCGGATGATCGCGATAGATAAGCCCGGCAATCGCCTGACAATGCTCGAAGTCGTGCCGGTTCCGGGTAATTTAGATTTGAAACGCCAGAATTCGACCGTGATTCTCGACCAATTAGCCGACGGAGTTGTCGAGGCTTTAAAGGGAGAAGTTAAAAAAAGCGGAGGTTTTGCGACAAAAAACACATTTAACGAAGTTACGCGGCTCAACATTTACGTCGGCACACATCCCGCCAAACTTTTAGTTTTCAATAAAACGACCGACGGCTTAAAAGCCAAAGGACATTTGATAATTACCTACGACGAACTGACGTTTTACGTTCTTCATTCGTGGTGTCCCGCCGAAGAATACGACAAAGCACAAACCGAATTCACGTTTTTTGAGAAAAATTTCTCGATTCCCGAGAAAATCAATTCACCGTTCACGCAATCAGCCGAAAAGGAAAAGAATAAAGCGGATACGAAGAAGAATTTTTAAAAGATTTTAACCGCGAAACACGCGAAATTTGCGAAAAAATATAGTAGTGAACTAAAAGTAATGCTTTGAAAATTGCTTTATCGGAACAAAGACTTTCATCGCCGGGAGCGCACGCATCCCTGCGTGCTAAGTCGCGCTTCGCGACGCATCAGCGTTGGTTGCGAAATCAACTTGCATTGATGACAAGATGCTTGAACGCTCCGCGTCCGGCACGCAAGGA
>JANODL010000064.1:0-16661 GCA_031412675.1 Acidobacteriota bacterium
GACTTTATACGGCTTTGCAGGAAGTCGAATTCGTTCTGCATTGCGCGGGTCCGTTTTCGCTGACTTCCGAGCTGATGGTCGAAGCCTGTATCAGAAGCAAGCGGCATTATCTCGACATCACGGGCGAAATCGCCGTTTTTGAAGCGATGGCAGCGCGTGACGAGATGGCAAAAGACGCGGGCGTGATGATTATGCCGGGTGTCGGTTTCGATGTTGTGCCGTCGGATTGTTTGGCAAAACATTTGAAAAATCGTCTGCCGTCTGCAACAAATCTGACGCTCGCGTTTTACGGTTTGGGCAGAATCTCGCACGGCACGCAGGCGACGATGACGATGAATGTCGGGAAAGGCGGCGCGGTTCGTCGAAATGGTGTGATTGAAAGCGTTCCGGCGGCTTATAAAACACGCGAAATTGATTTTGGCGATGTTCAGAAAAAAGGCGTGACAATTCCGTGGGGCGATGTTTCGACCGCGTTTTATTCGACCGGAATTCCGAACATCGAAGTTTATACAATCGTTCCCGAACAGCAATTAAATCTGCTCAAACTGAGCCGTTATCTCGGCTGGATTCTGGCGACCAAACCGGTTCAAAGCATCTTGCAAAAGCAAATTCCGGCGGGTGGACCTTCGGACGAAGAACGCGAAAAAGGCAAAACTTATCTTTGGGGCGAAGCAAGCGACGACGCGGGAAACAAAGTCGAAGCGCGTCAGCAAGGCGCGGAAGGCTACACGCTCACGGCTTTGACCGCGCTGAAAATTGCGGAAAAAATCCTCGCGGGAAATTTCTGCGCGGGCTTTCAAACTCCGGCAAAATGTTACGGCGCAGATTTGATTCTGGAAATTGAAGGAGTAAAACGCGAAGACGTTTAAAAAGTAGAGAGTAAAGAGTGGAGAGTAGAGAGGTAAAATCAATCCTCTGACTCTCTACTCTCCACTCTTTACTCTCTACTAAAATTTAAGCGGCAGTTTCAAATAAAGCTAAAATTTGTTTGCCTTCATTTGAGCGCGGGTCAATCGTGCGAACGTGCTTTTGACCTTGCATTTCCCAGATTGCCGTTACCGAACCGTCTTTTTCGACCGCGTGATACGAAAGGTCTTCCGCAGTTTCCGCTGTAGTTTCCGCTGTAGTTTCTGTTGTGTTTTCTGTCGCTTCGACTGCGGCTTCTTCCGCTGCGACTGTTGCATTTTCTGACATCTGATTCTAAAAAACTCCTTAAACTGTTTGTGTAATAAAATTGTTAATGATACACAAATTCTTACATATTTGGCAAAAGATTGTCGAGTTTGATATTGTCTTAATTCGCGTTTGAGCGTGATTTTACTTAATGACACCGCAAAAATAAGATGTTGCGCCGGTTTGTTTTCCCTTTACTTTTTACTTTTTAGCTTTTACCTTTTATTTTTCTCCCCTGATTATTTATGAATACAATCGAGTATCCGTTTTGGGTTTGGATTTTTTTCTTTGCCGTCGTGATGGTCGCGCTTTTTGTTGATATTGGCATCGTCAACCGCAAATCACACGCGCCGACACGCAAGGAAACTTTTACTTGGAGCATTGTTTGGGTTTCGCTCGCGCTTGCTTTTAACGGTTTTGTTTATTGGCAGGTCGGCACACAATATCAGAATTGGGACTTGGCTTTCAAACAAGCGCAACTATTTTTGACCGGCTATCTGATCGAGCTTTCGCTTTCGGTTGATAATCTGTTTGTCTTTCTGCTGATTTTCAGTTTTTTCAAAGTTCCGAAAAAATTCCAGCACCGCGTTCTTTTCTGGGGAATTATGGGCGCACTCGTGATGCGTATGATTATGATTTTCGCGGGCGCGGAACTCGTCGAGCGGTTTCACTGGATAATTTATCTTTTCGGCGCGTTTCTTGTCTATACGGGTTTGAGTATGTTCAAGGACCAAGACGAACATTTCGAGCCGCACGAAAGCTGGATTGTGAAGTTCGCCACGCGCTTTATCCGCATTTCCAAACATTATGACGAAGACAAATTTTTCGTGGTCAAAGACGGTGTGCGGACGGGAACACTTCTTTTACTGGTTTTAATCACGGTCGAAGTTACCGATTTGGTTTTTGCGGTTGATTCGATTCCGGCGATTTTCGGCATCACGACCGACCGTTTTATCGTTTACACGTCAAACATCTTCGCAATTTTGGGTTTGCGGACGTTTTTCTTTCTGCTTGCCGACCTTGCCGACCGTTTTCATTATCTGAAATTCGGACTGGCATTTATTTTAACCTTTATCGGTTTAAAAATGCTCTTGCCACTTTTGGGACAAGGATTGATAATGGTAACAGGCGAAAGTGATTCGGGAATCGCCCATTTTCTGCGAAGATATTTAAATCACGAATTTGAACAAGCGGTTATCAATATTTCTCTGGGAGTCGTGATCGGCGCAATCTTTCTCGCAATTATTTTGTCGCTGATTTTTCCTAAGAAAAAGAAAGAGGAAACTGAGGAAGAAGATCAAGACTCGCAGACATCCGAAGTTTAGATGGAAAGTAAGTATCGTAAATTCTACGTCGAATGGTGGAACATCAAACGAAGCACGATTTATAAGCTCGTGGCGATACTTATTTTTGTCGGAACCTTGGGATACGGCGGTTGGTGGGTTTTGAAAAGCAACTGGCTCGTTGCACAGCCCGAATTAACGGACGCGCCGAAAGACGCGGCAAAGGTCATCTCTTTTGAAGGCGACGTGCGGATTATCCGCGCCGCCACCCGCGAAACGATTCTGATCACGCGACCGACCTTTGTTTCCGCCGGCGACACGATTCAGACGCAAGCCGACGGACGCGCCAAAGTTCAGATGATTGACGGTTCGGTGCTTTCGATCCGGGCGAATTCGACGGTCGTCATCCGCGACAGCAATTCGCTTTTCGGCGGACCGAACGTGCGCGTCACGCTCGATGACGGGCAAATCAACGTCCGCACCGAAGACCAGCCCGCAAACACAAACAACGTCGTCGAAGTCCGCGAATCCGAAAACAAAATCAATTCACAGACGGACGCGAGTTTCGGCATCAATCAGCAATCGGGCGGCGGCGAAATCCGCATCAGCCGCGGAAGTATCGAAACAACCGTCGGCGGCGAAAAAACCGTCGTTAAAGAAAATGAATACGCCGCGCTCGATAGCGGGAAAATTGCCAATAAAGAAAAACTCATCGCGCCGCCGACTCATAACTCGCCGTCATCCAACGAACAGTTGATGGGTTCTCTGAGCGGCGCGGCAGATATTGTTTTCCGCTGGCAAAGTCCTGATGTGACATCGGCGTTGACTTATAGCTTGCAGGTTGCCAAACTGCCGTCTTTCGCGGCGGATTCGATGGTCATCGAACGGCAAACCTTAACGAGTCCGAATTTTACGCTCGGAGGATTGCTTCCGGGCGCATATTACTGGCGCGTGCAGGCAAGCGCGAGTTCGGGGCAAACCAGCACTTGGAGCGAGCATTGGAAATTTACGGTCGTCAAACGCGAAGGCAGCAACTCAATCGGCGCAAGCGATTGGCAGGTTGAAAATTTAGGCGGAAGAATTTACCGAATCAGCGGCAAAACGCAATCCGGCGCGACGGTTCGCGCTCAAGGCAAACAAACTTTTGCGACCGGCGACGGTTCGTTCTTACTCCAAATATCTTCGCCGTCCGCGCAAACAACCGTCGAAATCAGCGACGAACGCGGCAATCGAAGCAGCTTTGTTTTAAACTTAAGCAACGGAAAAGTTATTCGGCAATTTTAAGAAGTTTTTGGTTTTTGGTCTTTGTTCTTTGGTAAAAAAAACACCGATAATTAAAGAATCAAGATTAAAACCAAAAACCAAAGACCAAAAACCAAAGACTATTAGCACAAATCACACACATTCGCATTCACACGAGCGGCGCGGCGCGGAAAGCGTCAATAAATTGAAGCTCGCGCTCGGCTTGACGGCTGTTTATATGTTTGCCGAAGCAATCGGCGGCTGGTGGACGAATTCTCTGGCTTTGCTCGCCGACGCGGGACATATGTTGACGGACGTTGCCGCGCTGTCTTTGACGCTCGCGGCGATTTGGTTTGCCTCGCGTCCGGCGACGGCGAAAAAGACTTTCGGTTATTATCGTCTGGAAATCTTGGCGGCGTTCGTCAACGGCATCGCGCTCGTTTTGATTTCGCTGTGGGTGATTTACGAAGCCTATGAACGGTGGCAAACTCCGCCCGAAATCAGAGGAGCTGCGCTGACGATTATCGCGGTCGGCGGGCTTTTGGTAAATCTCGTCTGCGCGAAACTCCTTCACGGCGACCACGCGCACGATTTGAATATGCGTTCGGCGTGGCTGCACGTCATCGGCGACGCGCTCGGTTCGGTCACGGCGATTGCGGCGGGCGTTCTCATCGTTGCTTTCGGCTGGCTCTGGGCAGATGCCGTTTCGAGCGTTCTAATCAGTCTAATCATCATTGTCGGCGCGTGGAACCTGATTAAAGAGTCGGTCAATGTTCTGCTCGAAGGCACGCCCGCGCATATCAATTTGAAAGCCGTCGAAGAAACGATTCGCAACACGGAAAATGTCGAAGACGTTCACGATTTGCACATCTGGACGATCACTTCGGGAATGGAAGCCCTGAGCGTTCATATCATTCACCGCGACGAAGTTTCGCAGAAAGCTCTGCTGCAAAGCGTCCGCCAAAAACTGCACGACGAATTCGGCATTGACCATCTGACGATTCAGATGGAAACGCTCGAAGAAGAAAGCATCGAAACGCATCCGTGCTTTTCGGGCGCAAACTGCTTTGATTCGGATGTTAAAGTCAAAGCGACGAATAACTAGAACCTATGCCGATTGCCCAACTTCGTTACGGAAAAACTCAGATTCCCTTTGAATATGACGAAAATCAATTTGAGGTTTTAGGCTTTGAGAAACAAACTGTCCCGCTTTCCGACGCAGAGGTCGGCGCAAAATTCGATCATCCGATTGATTCAAAACCGCTCGAAGAAATTATCAACAACGGCGAAAGCGTTTTAATCGTGGTGCCTGACGCGACGCGCCAAACGGCTTGCGGTCAGGTTGTAAATTTGCTCGTGCGCCGTCTGATTGCCAACGGCACTTTGCCTTTTGACATCAGCTTAATCTTTGCCACGGGCATTCACCGCAAAGTAACGGACGACGAGAAACGCGAATTGCTCACGCCGTTTATTTTCCAGCGCATTAAAACGATTGACCACAGCGCGAAGGATTTAATGCAAATCGCCGGACTCGATTCAAAACAATTCGTGCAGTTTGGCGAAATAAATAACACGCCGATTGAATTAAATAAGGCTCTGACCGAACACGACCATGTGATAATCGTTGGCGGCATCACGTTTCATTACTTCGCGGGATTTACGGGCGGACGTAAATTGATTTGTCCCGGACTGGCTTCGGCGCAGACGATTTCCGCGACCCATAAACTTGCTTTCAACTGCGAAACGAAATCGCGGCGTGAAGGTGTCGGCACGGGAATTTTGGACGGAAACGCGGTTCACGAAGCGTTTATGGAAGTCGCCGCGAAGATAAATCCGTCGTTTTCAATCAACACAATCGTCAATGATAAAGGCGAAGCCGTCGAATTATTCTGCGGCGATTGGGTTTCATCGCATCGCGCCGGTTGTGAGTTTTATGCCGCGAATCACACGATTGAAATTGCCGAAAAGCGCGATTTGGTGATCGTCGGTTGCGGCGGTGCGCCGTTTGATTTGAACCTGATTCAAGCGCAAAAAGCCGTCGAGATGGCGGCTTTGGCTTGCACGGACGGCGGCACAATCATCTTGCTCGCCGAATGCGCCGACGGTTTGGGACGAAACGATTTTCTAAATTGGTTTGAAGCCGAAAACGCCGAACGATTAGCCGAAAACTTGTGTGCGAACTATCAAGTCAACGGTCAAACGGCGTGGAGTCTTTTGCGAAAAGCCGAACGCTTCAACATTCAAATCATCACTTCTTTGCCCGAAAACGAAACGCGCCAAATGCGTTTGCACAAGGCAAATTCATTGGACGAAATTGTGACTCGAATTGACGAAAAACAAAAAGGCTATATTCTGCCGTTCGGCGCAAAATTTCTGGTCAAACAATTCGGAATAAGTGAGAAGTGAAAAGTGATAGGTGATAGGTTGGTTTTCACTTTTCATTTCTCACTTCTCACTTAAAAAAAAGGGTTGCGGAAGAATTCCGCAACCCTTTTTTTTATCGCTTTCGCCGTTTTTACGGATTGGTTATCCGGTAAGGTGAAGTTGCGGGTTGATCGGTCGCAGTTCCCCAAACCGGCGCGCTAAACGTATTGTAAGTTCCGTTGTTGCTGTTGCTGATATACCACGTTGCGTTTGACGGACGGAAAACCGCAAAGTCGGTGCGTTTGTCGCCGTCGTAGTCAGCCGCTTGCGGAACATCGCCCGCCAGTCCCCAGTTAAAGACACCGAGAGTTCCGACACCGCCGCTCGCCGTGATGGTCGAACTGCGCTGGAAATACCAGTTTCCGTCGCTCGGGCGGAAAACCGCAATATCGGTTCGGGCATCGCCGTCAAAGTCGCCGGAAACGATTCGGTCAGTCGTTAAACCGAATATCGGATTATTTCCGCAGAAAGGCACGGTCGAAGGACATCCGAGCGAAAAGCCGTAATTGAAGTTACTCAGCACGACATACCATTTGTAATTACCGCCGACAGGACGCACAACGGCAAAATCGCTGATTAAATCGCCGTCATAATCGCCCGTGACAGGCGTATCGCCGCTCGCTCCCCATTTATAGAATGCCGCCGTGCTGGTTGAACTGCGGAGAACATACCAAGTGCCGTCTGACGGTCGCCACACGGCAATATCGGTTTTGCCGTCTTTGTCATAGTCGCCCGGCACGGGAACATCGCCGCTCGCTCCCCACGAAGTGTAGGTCACATTGGTCTGCGGTGAAGTCTGACTCGTGCTGTAAAACCAGGTGTTTGTCGAAGGACGATAAGTGCTGACATCGGTTTGACCGTCGCCCGTATAATCGCCCGCCGTAATAATGTCGCCGCCCTGTCCGAAAAGCAGAGTGTTGATGCCGCCTGCCGAATTCAGAACATTCCACGTTCCGGTGCTTGGTCTGAAATAGGTCGGGTCGGCTTTTCCGTCATTACTGCGGTCATAGCCGGACTGCCGGCAGTTTGTTCGATAAGTAACCGTGAACGTATAGCTTGCACAGCCTGAATTGGCGACAACTTCGTGAACAACCAGCGTATAACTTCCGCCGGCAGCGATGGGAAAGCCCAACGAACCCGTCGCAACCGTGCTGAATCCGGGTTTACCGATGACGTTTGCCCCGGCGGTTGCCGGATTAAATGTCGAATAAGCGTTAAGCTGTGTCGAATTGGCTCCGCAACCCGCAAAGTTAAAATCAACCGTGACGCAAGCGTCTTGCCCGGTCGGATTGGTTAAAGTATAAGAATCGTAGTGATATGTTCCGGCAACCGCCGCCGAAACAGGCGCGCCGCCCGTACAGCTTGACGAAATGCCGTCACGAAAAACGCGGGTGTTCTGTGTGGGATCGGAAAGGACGATCGAACCTGTCTGGACAATCGGACTGCCGTTCGGTTGGCAAACGTATTGTGACAAAGCAATCTGATTTGCCGATAAAAGCAGGACATAAAACATTATAGCGGAAACAAAACATTTTGCTCCCAACGGATTTTTTTTCATAAAAGTTTCCCTCCTCAATGAAATTTGTTGATTTGTAAATTCAAGAAATTCTTGTTTTGACTGAAATAATAATTGCCGGGTTTTAATCCCCGACCATCGTAATAGTGGGTTTACAACCAAGATTTAGAAACACGATTGTGATTAAAAAATACTCCTTTAGTAAAAATTTTACAACTAATTTTTGACAGATAAGTAAAAAAATAGAGAACGCGCCGAATGTGTTTGCACAAAGCCCGTTCTTTAGAAGAAATTTTGTTTGGTTCAGTAAGATTATGAAAGGCTGTGTCTTAAACTTTCGACGCAAAGTTTCGGTCTAATTTGTAAAACCTTCATCAAAAAACCGACGCGCCTCCGCCATGACCGTCGGCATTCCCGTGACGTGATTCAAACCCGCATCATTGATGACAGCCTGCCGCAAAAGATTTGTCCCAACGCCGCGCCGACGCATTGTTTCGATTGCTTTTGCCGTGTTTTCGGGAATAACAACCTTGTCGTTGACCAGATTAATCAAAAGCATTTTCGTGCGCGGTGTCCAATCGTAACAATCGCTTTTGAGCATTTCGCGGATCAGCGGGTCTTTCGTGTCCAAAGTCTCCAAAGCCTTCTTAAATTTTGGCGTAATGACATTATCAAACGAATTTTTCGACCGCATCAGCACCGCCGCGAGCGCGAGCCGTTTGATAATCGCCTCGTCCGAGATGTTCGCTTTGTAGGCTTGGTCAATCGTAAAAGCCATCGAAGGTTTGAAATAATCAACGATTTTAACGCCGCTGCTTCGATGGAAATAATTGACCATATACGAGGTCAGATAAAGTTTAACGACAAACTCTTCCTGACTGCTCGGCGATTCGAGAATCCATTTTCGCGTGACACCCGAAAGGTCATACGGACCCGAACCGAGCGCGGCGGAAGTAACTTCATAATCCGCGCCCGTCTTTTTTTCCAAATCGCGCACCGTCCACATTCCGACCGCGCCGCCTTCCGAATAACCTGAAACGAAAAGATTTGAACCGACTTCGATATTCAAACGCTTCGCAATTGTTCTCGCGGGCGCGATAATATCCACCGCCGAACGACTGTTCACCGCGCCGAGTGGATACGGATGCGCTCCGGTATGGTCGCCGAGTCCGAGATAATCGGGCATCACGACCGCATAACCGCCCGAAGCAAACGCCAAGACGGCAGTTTGTGCTTCGGAATTATTGGCTTTTCCCGTGAAACGCGACGGCGACATTTTGCGGTCGGCAATCGTGCCGTGATTGAAAACAATTAAACCTTTCGGCGCACCGCCTTTCGGAAAAACAATCAATCCGGTCAAAACCACGGCGCGATTTTTCTCGTCCCGCGAAGGATAACTTATTTTGTATAAATCCAAAGCCTGTGATGTCGGCGGAACGGCATTGCCGAAGGCTTTGGTAATCATTTGGTTGGTTTGCGCGACGGTCATCGTACCGTTGCGGCTGAAATTAACGAGATTTTGGGCGTAGCCGGCTGTCACCGACAACAACAGGGCGATTAGACAGAAAAATACTTTACGCATAAAAAGAAACTCCTTGATTCAAATATTATTTGCAAAAGTACGGGGCAAATACACTATAACATCTGAATCAAGGAGTTTTACAAATTAAATTTTCGCGTAGTTTAAGATGTTTAAATTAAAATTTATTTCTTTTTAACTAGATGTTACGCAGAATTAGTTTTTGCTTCTATGCGAATCAGTAGTTGAAAATTTATTATGTTGAAAATAAAGGATTTGTACAAACCAGTTTGTCTTCGCTGTTAAAATTGGGCTTGTAAGTTGTTGATTCACAAACCTAAATTTCAACTACTGATTCGCATTAAACTGTATAACCCATTTTTTGATTATCGTCATACCGCGCTGAAAGCGCAAAAAGAAAGTAGCCAGACGTAAAAAGTCTGGTATCTCGAAATTAAAATCGGCGCATTAAAGATGCGCCAAAATTCTTTTCTTTTCGCGTCTTCAACGCGGGAATCTTTATCCTGTTTTCCAGACGTTTCACATCCGGCTATTTTCGAGTCGCCGCTTGCGCGGCTAATACGGAATTTTCAAAAAATCTATAAACTCTGCGCTTTGAGAGTTTGTTTGATGCGTTCTTTGGCTTCGGGGCTTAAAGACGTGTGGATTTTTTCGTTGTCGAAATTTTCTCCCTGCGCGTGGAAAACTTCGTGCATAAATTTGAGGTTTGAAACATAATTGAGGCACGCGCCGCAGGTGTAGAGATGCAGGCGGACGCGCAATTGTTCAATCAAGGAAAGTTTGCGGTCGAAGGAATACGAGAAAAGCGGCGAGACGTTTTTGCAGTCTTCGGTTTTCATCGCCAGCCAAGTTTTGAGTTTTGCCTCAAAGTTCATTTTTTTCTTTTCGGAACCAGTTAAAATCTATACAGCGGCGCAGATGCAGACGGGCGCGGTGCATCATTACCCAAAAATTATTCGGCGAAATTCCTAAAATCCGGCAGATTTCCGGCGCGTCGAAGCCGTCCATTTCGCGCAGGGTGAAGCAATTGGCGACGCGTTCGGGCAATTCGCCCAAACAATGCGTCAGAATACCGCGAAATTCCGTGTGTTCCAAGACCTTTTCGGGATTTTCTTCCCAAACAATGGGACGCGCCGCCGCCGTCCAATGACCTTTCCACACGCCTTCTTCGCGGAAAAGATAATCGTAGCTCGACATCTCGGCTTCTTCGTCCGAGAGTTCGACCTCGCGGCTGTTTTTACGAAAATGGTCAATAATTTTATGTTTCAGAATGCCGCAGAGCCACGTTTTTTCGGAAGATTTTTCGGCAAATGCGCTTTTCGACTGCATCGCGGCAAGCAGCGTGTCCTGCACGAGGTCTTCCGCCAGCCATTGGTCGCGGACACGCGAAAAGGCGAACGAATAAAGAAAATCGCCGTGCGCTTCGACCCAAACGGTCGCATCCAAAATTTTCTTATTTTCAGCGGTTTGCACTTGCACTTTATCTATTCACGAATCATTTTAGCGATTTTTTCACGCAAACTTGCGGGAGCTTTTTCCCGGTTGACGGCTTTTTGCAGTAAATCGCGGAGCAGTTTGTTCTCGCGCTCCTCGTGCGAAGTTTTTGCCGTTTCATTTTCGTTTCTCATAGTTTTTTTGTCTTTTATCGAAGAATAATTTATCCAAAATATACTTGATTTCAATTTAATATTCCGCGTGTTTACGAGTTTATTCCAGGTATTTTCTAAAAATTTTCAGCCTCGATCAGCGGGTATTTTCGCACATTTTTAAGTTTTTTGAAAAATATTTTAAAAATTCGTGTAAGGATTTCGGGGTTTCAAACGACCAATGTGTGTAAGCGGAAGAAATTCCGAAAAAATTATCAAAGCATTTATTTAAGGAGATAAAAAATGAGAAGCGAAATTACCCCCGAAATTTTTGAAGCGGAAGCGATGCGGCACATTGACGATTTGTTTCGCACGGCAAAGCGTCTGACGATGAATCAGGTTGATGCCGAAGATTTGGTGCAGGAAACTTTTATGCAGGCTTGGAAATCGTTTGACCATTACGAACTCGGGACAAACTGCCGTGCGTGGCTTTATAAAATTCTGTTCAATAAGTTCGACCATCACCGCCGCAAGAAATATACGCAGGCGAAACATATTCAGGAAGCCGACGATTTGACGTTTCTTTCAGCGGCAACGCCCGCACCGATTCCCGAAAACCTGACCGACACGGAAGTTATCGGTGCGCTCAACAAACTGCCCGAACATTATCGTTCAGCCGTTTTGTTAGCCGATGTGCAGGAGTTTGATTATAAGGAAGTCGCGGCAATTTTAGACATTCCAATCGGAACGGTAATGTCGCGGCTCAATCGCGGACGCGCCCGGCTCAAAAAATCTCTCGCCAAAGTCGCCGTCGAATACGGAATTCGGACGACTCAGACGGCGCAGGCTTTCGCCTGAGAAGTTTTTTTCATTGCTCCTCCTCTCGTCCTGTTAAGACACTTGAAAGCGTTGAGATTCGATAATCTCAACGCTATTTTTTTGAAAATATTATTCGGAAGGTTTGACGAGATAATGCCGGGCGGTTTCGCCGAAAATTTGAATTTGCTCCTGAATCCAAATCTCAGGAGATTCTTTTTTTGATTCTTCCGCCATAATTTCGGCAACTTGCGGAGCGATGTTGATGGCGGCTTTGGCATTGAGAAACAAAGCGCGGGTTCGGCGGGCGAGAACGTCTTCGACTGTTTGCGCCATTTCATTACGAACCGCCCAAACGATTTCCGCTTTTCGATACGGCAAATCTTTGTGAAGTTTTTCGGCTAAATCCGGCTTTTCGGCGATGAGTTTGTTGATCTCGTCCGCGTCCGTGCCGTAAATATTCAAATCGTTCGGCGTTTCTTTCGTTTCAAACGCGCCGTGAATTTTCAGATTCTCGGTCACGCAACTTTTTTCGGGCAATCCGCCGAGTTTTACCGCCTGATTGATCGCGTCTTCCGCCATTCGCCGATAAGTCGTCCATTTTCCGCCCGTGATGGTCAGCAGATTCGATTTATCAATCTCGATGGTGTGGTCGCGTGAGAGCGAAGCCGTATTTTGCGCGTTGTCGGCTTTGACGAGCGGGCGAATTCCGACAAAAACGCTCAAAATATCTTCACGCTTGGGCGGATCTTCGAAATAATGTTTGGCGGTTTCGAGAATAAATTCGATTTCGTCTTCGTGTGCTTGCGGTTCGAGTTCGGCTTTTTCAATCGGTGTGTCGGTCGTTCCGAAAACGGCGTGGTCGTGCCACGGAATCGCAAACAGAACACGCTCGTCCGACGTTTTCGGAACCATCAAAGCGTTTTCGGTCGGCAGAAATTTGCGGTCGAAAACAAGATGAATGCCTTGGCTCGGTGCGATGATATTTTCGGCGTTGCGGTCGGAAAACTTCCTGACGGAATCGCAAAACGCGCCCGTCGCGTTGATGACGACGCGGGCTTGCGCGAGAAAAACTTGTCCCGTAATTTCATCGGAAACCGCCGCGCCGTCAATGTTTCCGTCTTCATCACGCTGGAACGAAAAAACACGCGCATAATTGAGTAAAACCGCGCCTTGTTCGGCGGCGGTTTGCGCCAGGTTTATCAAAAGCCGCGTGTCATCGAATTGCCCGTCAAAATACAAAATTCCGCCGTATAAATCCTGCTTTTTGACGTTCGGCAGTAAGTTTATCGTTTCTTCGACCGACAAAATCTCGGATTTTCCGAAGCCGTATTTGCCCGAAAGAATGTTGTAGGTTTTCAGCCCCGCGCCGTAAAAAAATTTGTCCCAATAACTATAGACCGGCACGACAAACGCTTGTTTTCTGACCAGATGCGGTGCATTTTTGAACAAAATTCCGCGTTCCTGCAAAGATTCTCTAACAAGCGGAACATTGCCCTGCGCGAGGTATCGAACGCCGCCGTGAACGAGTTTTGTCGAACGGCTCGAAGTTCCTTTGCCGAAATCATTTTGTTCTAAAAGCAGAACATCAAAGCCGCGCGAAGCCGCGTCCACCGCGCATCCGATTCCGGTTGCCCCGCCGCCGATAATAACAAAATCCCAGATTTTTTCGTGTTCGTGGACACGAGCGAGCATTTCTGTCCGATTCATTTGTAAATTAAAGAAAAATAACGCGCTGTTTTATTTGAATGTAACAGAAAACTTGTAAATTTATCCAAATCCGATGACAATCTTTTTAGCTTTATGACGGGAAAAATTCTTTCAAAACAAAATTACCTGCCGCTGATTTTATCAGTTGCCGCCGCGATTTTGATGGTCGTTTTAATGCGTACGCAAGGCAGACTTTGGTGGTGCAAACTCGGTGATTACGCGATTTACATTAACGAAGCGTGGAACAGCGGTCATACTTCGCAGCATTTTCTCGACCCATACGCCTTCACGCACGTTTTGCACGGCGTGATGTTTTTCTGGCTCGCAAAACTGCTATTTTCGCATCTCTCGACTGCGTGGCAATTTTTTATCTCGATTAGTGCCGAAGCGGCGTGGGAAGTTTTTGAAAACACGAATTACATCATCGGCAAATACCGCGAAAACACGGCTTCGCTCGATTATTTCGGCGATTCGGTTTTTAACTCGGTCGGCGATTTATTGGCGTGCGCTTTCGGGTTTTTGATTGCTTTCAAACTCGGCTGGTGGAAGTCTCTGATTTTCTTTCTATTGGTCGAAATCTTTTTGCTTTTGTGGATTCGGGACGGGCTTTTGCTGAATATCTTGATGCTGATTTATCCGCTGGATTCAGTGAAAAACTGGCAAATGAATATTTAATAGGGTAATAATATACTTGCTTCACCTAGAGAGCAAGATAAGTTAGAATCTAATAATAGCAAATACAATCCGATAGCACACATATCAAGTGCATTGCTTCGGTCTAATCCGAAAACAGATTTAATGGCTTTTATTACAGGTTATTTTGATGAAAGTTATTCACAGAAATACCCGCACATCTATACGGTGGCGGGATATATCTCAACCGATGAAAAATGGATTGAGTTTAATAAAGAATGGCAAGCAGTTTTAGATAGAGAAAGGTTACCGCCTTTTTCAATGAAAGATTTTGTGAATGGGCGCAACAAAAACTATAAGGATTGGGCAAGGAAAAAGAAAGACTCTCTACTTGCAGAACTTCTTTCCATTCTTGATAAGACTTATCTAAGAGGTTTTTCAACTTCTATAATTTTAGATGATTATAAATCTCTTACCGATGATGATAGATACAAATTCGGCAAGCCACACGCCTTAGCATTTAATAAATGTATGCTAGATATTAAATGGTGGCTTAAAAAGGTCAATGTGTTAGAGCCTATACATTACGTTTTTGAACAAGGCGCGAATGACAATAGAACTTTGAATAGATTATATAGAGAGGTTTTATCGCGTAAAGAGCGAAAAAGTTTTGGCATTGAAAGTTTCACTTTTGCACCTAAAAAAACAACCGCTTTACAGGTGGCTGATATTCTTGCCTATAAAACAAGAATAGATGTTTGTTTTCAGTATGATAAGACTCCACGACCTATAAGAGAATCTCTTTCAAGTTTGGATGATTCATCAAGAAATTCTTGTTTTATTTTGGATAAAAACCATTTTGAAAGTTTTACGAGTAAGCCAGAATGGAAAGAACAGGTTAGCAATGAGCGAATTGCAGATGCTAAGAAAAAAGGTATGATTTAGATATGGCGAAAAAAGCAAAGAGCAAGGTGAGGCAAGTATATTATTACCTTTAATAGAATAGCCACAAAAAGCACAAAAGACGCAAAAAAGATTTTGTGAATTTTGTGCTTTTTGTGGCTATTTAATCTTATCGCTCGCCGCGTGAGGCTTCGGTCGCGGTTTCCAAATCTACCGCTAATTTTCTCGAAGCGGGTTGGTCTAAAGTTTCAATCCAGCGTAAAGATTCGTCTAAAACGCGGAGTTGATATTGTTTCCAGTCGGGCGCGCCGATCACTTCGCCCAATTTGCCGTCGTAATAAGCAGTGCGCGGCGGACGAATTTTGTCCGTGACGGTGCGGTCAACCGAAATGAGCATCGTCGGAATTCCGCGTTCTTCGATGGCGCGGGCAATAATTCCCAAAGTTTGATGACACAGACGCGAAGCCGGAACCAAAAGCGCGGCTTGCACTTCATAGCTGACAAGACGGTCGGCAATTGCCGGCGCGAGTTCTTTGGCGACGAGCGCCGCGTTCGGAATATAGCTCGACAAACTCCACCAGACATTATTCAATCTGCCGATCACGCCGTTGGCTTCGTATTCCTGCAAACGCTCAATCGGAATTTGCGAGTTGCGGTCTTTTTTAACTGCCGCCGTGTCGTAGCCTTTTGCCGCGTAAAGCAAATCTTCGGCTTCGACTTCGACCGGAATTTCACGAAAGTTCAAATCGCCGTCTTTTGCGTCCAAATCAAACGGCTCGGTTCCGTCAATATACGCGCCGGCGGACGAAATCAACGCTAAATTGAGCATCGGAAGCGCACGTTGCAAGGGCGTAAAAGGCGCGTAAGTATTTTCGACAAACGGGTAATTATTTAACCTTTCATCGCCGCGCCAACTCTTAAATCGTCCTGAAAAATCGCCGATTCCTTCAACGGTCGCGCCTTTGCGGCTCGGTTTTGCTTTGCGCTCGATGCCGAGTGTGCGCTCGATATTTTCTCTAATCGTATTGAACATTTTCTCTAAGAATTAAAATTTGAATTCGTTTTTATCTTCGACAACTATTTTTTTATCAGATTTTCCGGCAATTAAAAAGAAGGCAATCATCGCGGCAATCATCGCGGCGATTAAAATCCAGACCGAATATTCGTGGAGATTGTTGAATTTGAGTCTGAGCGGGTCGTCCGCCGCAAATTCGTCAATCGGTTTGCCCATTTCCGTTTTGACGATTCTCAGCCAGAGCGCGATGACAAATTGCCCGACCGCGCAAGCTAATGTCAGTAGTAAAAGTAAAATTCTTTCCGCCCAGAGCGCGAAACGATTTGCGCCCGCCGCGCCGAGAAACGAGCTTGCCAACAAAATCAAGCCGATTATCAAGCCGCCGAGATTGATAATCATCAAATTTCTCGAAACTATTTCTCCGCCAATTTCAAATAATCGCGGAATTTTGAGTGCTTCTAGAACGCCGAACGCGCTCGGAGCAACGGCAAAACTGAAAAAAACAGCCGCGCCGAGCCATAAACCGACCAGCAAAACCCTGATATTTGAAAGAAATTTCATAACTTAAAACAGGGTTTTATTATGAAGTTTTTCGGCAAAAAGGGCAAAAGGGCATCAAGTAAAAAGTAAAAAGTAAAAAGGCAAAACAAAATTAGTCCGTCGCATTTCAACTTTAACTAATTAAAAACTTGAATTCAGCCGCATTTTTATTGCATAATTCCTAAAGCGGTAATTGTTGTCGCACATAAAATTTTCTTCGCTTATTCCCATCAAATCAAAACTTTTAAGATTCACTCAAATTCTATGGAAATTGTTCGAA
>JANODL010000065.1:0-130300 GCA_031412675.1 Acidobacteriota bacterium
CGCGTGAGCAAGGGTGCTTAACGCTGGTTTTTCCGCCCTTGCTCACGCGCGGGCTTCTGCTTTTTGGGTATCTTTCAGCTTTAATTTCAAATTAAGTGATTTGAGACAAAGTCGGATTTAGATTATAAAATTAAAGTCCGCGATAATTTCAAACAAGGAACAAAATGAAAACAAATTATAAATTTGCCATTTTATTTTTAATTGCAACATCAATTTTTTCAGCCTGCACATCGGTCAAATTCAACTATTACAGCGACGATAAAAAGCTCGCCGAAAAAGTTGTCGAACAATATCACAAGCTTTATAACGAGCAGAATTACGAAGAAATTTTCAATACTGCACACGAAGACGCAAAAGCGACGAAAAGCAAAGAAGCACTTGGCTATGTCTTAGCCGAAGCGTTTGAGAAATACGGCAAATATTTAAGTTCAGAATTGGCGTATTCAAAAGTTACCACGATCAGCACGAATCAACGACAGGTCGAAATGGTTTATAAGTCGAAATTTGAAAACGGCGTGCGAAACGAAACTTTTCTGATTGTCACAAACGACCAAAAAGGCGCGCTTCATTCAATCGGCGAAATTTCGGATGACGAATTGAAAAAGCTAAAATAAATGTGGATTTGATATAATCCGTTTCAGAGGTTTTATAAAATGGATACGATTAAAATTATCTTAGCCGTGATTGGCGTGATCGCCGTTGTCATCGCCGGAATTTGGCTGATCGGGATAGTTTCGGCGATTTTGTGGTTCGCGCTCTGGGTCGGACTAATCGCCGCCATCGGCTACGGCGGCTATAAATTGCTTTTCGGAAAGAGTAAAACAAGCCCGCAATTAGAAGAAAAAACGCCGATTGCGATTGCCGATCTAAAGGACACCGACCGCGCTTTGGAAGAATACAAACGTAAATTATTACCGAAATAATTTTGGCGAAAAATGCCTCGCTAGACTTTCGTTCCCAAAAACGATAAATTCAAATTTGCTTGTTTTTTGGCAATTTTAACGCGCTGAGATGGTGTAATTGGTAGCCACGCAGGTCTTAGAAGCCTGTGCCGTAAGGCGTGCGAGTTCGAGTCTCGCTCTCAGCACCAATTCGATTTTGGATTTTAGATTTTGGATTTTGGATTGAACGTCAGCGAATCATATAATTTAGAAACGAAATTAAGTAATTTTTACCAATATTTGCTCGCTCAAATTTAATTTCAATTTGGAATTTGGAATTTGGAATTTGAAATCTTGCGGCGGGCTTTAAATTTATTAAATGAAAACAGAAATTAAAGAAATATCACCAACACAAAGAGAGATTCATATTGAAATCGAGCCGGAAGCGGTCAAGGCGGTTTATAACAAAGTCAGCCAAAAATACGCGAAAGGCGCAAGCGTGCCGGGTTTTCGCAAAGGTTTTGCACCGCTTGACGTGATTCGTCTGCGTTTTAAGGAAGATATTCAAAACGAAGTCTTGCGTGAGCTTTTGCCCGGAATGGTTCAAGAGGCGATTGAAGAACACGAACTTCAGCCGCTTGCCGAACCGCAACTGCATTTCGACAATTTTGACAATCTGAAACTGAACGGTTCCGAGCCGCTTTCGATTCACATTCACGTTGAGGTGATGCCCGAAATTCCGACACCCGAATATAAAGGTTTGGAAGTTACGCGGCGCATTAAGCCTTTGCCCGAAGGTGAAATGGACAGAATCATTGACCAACGCCGACAAAGCGGCGCGACTCTCATTCCGGTCGAAGGTCGCAAATCCGAAGCCGGCGACACATTAATTGTTGATTTGGAAGGCATTTTCGCGGATGAACCCGAAACCGACCCGATCAAAGCCGACGATTTGGAAATCACGCTCGGCGATGAAGGAATCGAACAATCATTTACCGAAAATCTGGTCGGGTTGGAGGCTGACGAAGAAAAAGAATTTACGGTTTCGTATCCGGCGGAGTTTTCTTCGCCGATGCTCGCCGGTAAAACCTTAAATTACAAAGCGAAAGTAAAATCGCTCGGCAAGGTCGAACTGCCCGAATTGGACGACGAATGGGCGCAGAGCTTGGACGAAGGTTACGAATCTTTAGCGGATTTGAAGGCGAGATTGGGCAAAGATTTGGAAACGGTTTCAAATTCCGATGCCGATGCCGCAGTTCGCACCGAGTTGATTAATAAAATCATCGAAGCGCACAATTTTGAAATTCCGCCGACGCTGATTGAGGCGCAGGCACGAAATCTTCTGAATAATTTCGCGCAGGATATGCAGCAGCGCGGCGTTGATTTGAATAAGGTTGATAAAGAATTTATTCAAATGGCATATAATCAAATGCAGCCGCAAGCCGAGCGCGACGTGCGCGGAGCGATGCTTCTCGAAAAAATTGCCGATCTTGAAAACGTCGAAGTTTCCGACGAAGATGTCGCCAAAGAAATCGAGATGATGGCGAATTATTACAATGTTCCGGTCGAGCAGATTAAAGAATCAATCGCCGGACAACAAGGCGGCGAAGCCAATATTGCCAACAGTTTACGGACGCGAAAAGCAGTCGAAGCAATCTTCAAACACGCCAAAGTGACCGACGGCGAATGGATTGACGAAGCGCAGAAGCCAGCCGAAGCCGTAACGGAAGAAGAAAAGCCGAAGGGCAAAGCTAAAAAAGCGAAAGCCGAAAAGGAAGAAACGGAAGAAACGGAAGAAAAGCCGAAAAAGAAATCGGCGAAAACGGACAAGTAAATTTATTTGCGGGCAAGATGTTTGAGAGTTTGCATTTTCGGGGATAAGTTGTAAAATCTTTTTGGATAGCAATTCGGCTATTATTTCAACAACTTAACTTCTTTGATTTAAACCTATTCTTAAACATTTTGCTTCAAATCTTTAATTACAAAGAGAAGAGAGAAAAACTATGTTAGTACCAATGGTAGTCGAGCAAACTTCGCGTGGCGAACGTGCTTTCGACATTTACTCCAGACTTTTGAAAGACAGTATCATCTTTATCGGCACGCCGATTGACGATACGGTCGCTAATTTGATTGTCGCACAACTTCTTTTCCTTGAAGCGGAAGACCCGGAACGCGACATCAATCTTTATATCAATTCGCCCGGCGGTTCGATTACTGCCGGAATGGCGATTTACGACACGATGCAGTTCATCAAAAACGATGTGACGACCATCTGTGTCGGACAATGCGCTTCGATGGGCGCGTTGCTTTTGACCGCCGGTGCAAAAGGAAAACGCTTTGCTCTGCCGCATTCGCGTATCTTGATTCATCAGCCTTCGGGCGGCGCGTCTGGGCAAGCGACTGATGTTCGCATTATGGCAGAAGAAATTTTGCGGATGCGCGAAATGACTTCGCGGATTCTGTCTTTTCATTCGGGTCAGGATTTTGACCAGGTTGAAAAAGACGTTGAACGCGACCGCATTTTATCGCCGCTCCAAGCGAAAGAATACGGATTGATTGACGAAGTTATTGAACACAGAGATAAGTAACGAGTAGAGAGTAGAGAGTGGAGAGTGGAGAGTTAAAGATTTTTTCTCTCTACTCTCTACTCTCTACTCTCTACTCTCCACTCATTTTATGATAAGACGACCCGAAGAAATCTTACGCTGTTCGTTTTGCGGTAAATCGCAGAATGAAGTCAAAAAGTTGATTGCCGGACCGAGTGTTTACATTTGCAATGAATGTATAGACATTTGCAACGAAATCATCAATGACGACGAACAAGCCGAAAACGCGACCGTCCGCACTGCGCTTCCCAAACCGCAGGAGATCAAGTCGTTTTTGGATGAATATGTCATCGGGCAGGACGAAACGAAAAAGCGTCTTTCGGTCGCCGTTTATCAGCATTACAAACGCATCGAGCTTGCCAAACGCCGCACGGACATTGAACTTCAGAAATCAAACATTCTTTTAATAGGTCCGACGGGAACGGGTAAAACTCTGCTCGCGCAAACTTTGGCGCGGGTTTTGAGCGTTCCTTTCTGCATTGTTGATGCGACGAGTTTGACCGAAGCCGGATATGTCGGCGAAGATGTCGAAACAATTCTTTTGCGTCTTTTGCAATCGGCGGGCGGCGATGTCGAACGCGCTCAAACCGGAATTATTTACATTGATGAAATAGATAAAATCTGCCGCAAGGACGACAATCCTTCAATTACCCGTGACGTTTCGGGCGAAGGCGTTCAGCAAGCCTTATTGAAGATTCTCGAAGGAACGGTCGCCAATGTTCCGACGCAGGGCGGACGCAAACATCCGCAGCAGGAATTTACGCCCGTTGATACGACAAATATCCTTTTCGTTTGCGGCGGCGCGTTTATCGGGCTTGAAAGAGTCGTCGAAAAACGCTTCCGCAACAAATCGCTCGGCTTTTCGGCTGACGTGAAATCGAGCAAACAGCGTCAGAACGAAGCCATCGAAAAGCTCGAACCCGAAGATTTGATTCATTACGGTTTGATTCCCGAATTCGTCGGACGCTTGCCGGTTCTCGGAACTTTGAGCGAGCTTGACGAAGATGCGCTGGTAAAAATTTTGACCGAACCGAAAAATGCTTTAATCAAACAATATCAGCGCAAATTCGAGTTCGACAATATTCGTCTGAAATTTACGGACGATGCGATCAGGGCAACTGCGCGAAAAGCGTTTGACCGCAAAGTCGGCGCCCGCGGATTGATGATGATTCTCGAAGAAGTTCTGCTCGAATCAATGTATGTTCTGCCGTCGCAGAAAAAGGTCAAGGAGCTTGTCATCACCAAAGATATGATCGAACGCAAAGCCGCACCGCTCGAAGTTTTACGCGAACTCGACGAAGCAGCGTGAATTGAGGGATGAGGGATGAGGGATGAGGGATGAAATTTCAATATGAATATCATTCCTCATCCTTTTTGTATTGAAAATATATTTTTCAAAAATTAACAAATCCGTGCGGAAAACTAGCCAGCAGACAAATAAATGTTTTAAAATTAGAAAATCGAAACGAATAAAACTTTATCCAAATTGACTAATTAAATTTCCCTGAAAGAGTTACAATAGAATTATGCAAGAATTTTCAGATCAGATGCCGAAAGACATTGCGCGTTTTCCGATGGTTCCAATCCGTGATGTCGTTATTTTTCCTTACACCAAAGTGGCTTTTAAGATTGGTCGTCCGAGTTCCGTTCGTGCGCTCGAACAGTCAATGATTGGAGAACGCAATATTTTTCTTGCCACGCAACACGATGCGACGGTTGACGAACCGAATTCCGATCAGATTTACACGGTCGGAACTTTGGGCAGAATTCTCCAAGCGCAAAAACAGGATAACGGACAAATCAAGGTCGTTGTCGAGGGCAGAGAACGCGGCGTTGCCGTGCGCGTCGAACAAGACGACGACGGAATGTTTTATGCACACGTTCGTAAAGTTCAATCGGTTGACGAATCAGGCTACCGCACCGACGGGCTTTTACAGCAAATCAGCAATCTGGTCGAACAATTCCTTCGCGTCTCGCCGGATGCTTATTCGGACGCGCTTCACGCCAGTTTAAGAGGAATTTCCGCCGCGCAGATTGCCGACGCAATGTCGTCGCACTTGAGAATCGCGGTTGATGAAAAGCAAAAACTGCTCGAAACATTTTCGGTGCAGGAACGCCTTCAGAAATTGATCGAGGTTCTCGAACAGGAAATCGAGAAAAAACAGCTCGACCGCAATATTCACGCCCGCACCAAAAAGCAGATGGACAAACATCAGCGCGAATATTATCTGAACGAGCAAATCAAAGCGATTCACAAAGAACTCGGACGCAAAGACGACAAGGCGGAACTCGACGAATTGAAAAAGAAAATCGAAGAAGCCGGAATGACCGACGAAGCCCGCGACAAAGCGATGCAGGAATTTGCACGGCTCGAAGCAATGCCGCCGATGTCCGCCGAATCTACTGTTTCGCGCACATACTTGGATTGGCTGATCAACGTTCCCTGGAAGCAGAGAAGCGAGGAAATCAACGATTTATCCGAAGCCGAAAAGGTTTTAAATGAAGACCATTACGGTTTGGAAAAAATCAAGGAAAGAATTTTAGAATATCTCGCCGTTCGCCAGCTTGTTAAAAATCCGAAAGGCACGATTCTCTGTTTTGTCGGCGCGCCCGGTGTCGGTAAGACATCCTTAGGGAAATCAATCGCCAAAGCGACGGGCAGAAAATTCGTCCGTCTCGCGCTCGGCGGCGTTCACGACGAAGCCGAAATTCGCGGTCATCGCAGAACTTATATCGGCGCACTTCCGGGGCAAATCGTTCAATTGATGAAACGCGCCGGAACTGTCAATCCCGTCATTCTATTGGACGAAGTTGATAAACTCGGACGCGATTTTCGCGGCGACCCGTCGGCGGCTCTACTCGAAGTTCTCGACCCCGAACAAAATCATACGTTCCGCGACCATTATCTCGATGTTGATTACGATTTGTCGCAGGTTTTCTTTATTGCGACGGCGAATGTTCTCCACACGATTCCCGCGCCTTTGCAAGATCGCTTGGAAATCTTGCCGCTTTCGGGCTACACCGAACGCGAAAAGGTCGAGATTGCCAAACGCCACCTGTTTTCAAAACAGGTCGAAGGCAGTGGTTTGGAGATTGAAAAGGTCAAATTTACCGACGACGGAATTTTAGAAGTCATCCGTCATTACACACGCGAAGCCGGTGTCAGAAATCTCGAAAGGGAAATCTCGGCGTGTTTGAGAAAAATCGCCAAAAAATTTGTCGTGACCGATACAAAAGACGAGTTTCGCGCCGTCATTGACGCGGAAAAAGTCCGCGAATTATTGGGAACGATTCGTTTCCGCAAACAAGACATCGCCCGCAAAAGCGAAATCGGTTTGGTCAACGGCTTGGCTTGGACGGAAGTCGGCGGCGACGTGCTTCAAGTCGAAGCAACCCTCGTCAAAGGCAAAGGCAACGTCACGCTGACCGGAAAACTCGGCGAAGTGATGCAGGAATCCGCCCGCGCCGCGCTGACCTGTGTTCGCACACGCGCCGAAAAACTCGGGATTGACGAATCGAATTTTCACGAAAAAGATTTACACATCCACGTTCCCGAAGGCGCGATTCCGAAAGACGGACCTTCCGCCGGAATCACGCTCGCGACCGCGATGGTTTCCGTTCTGACGGGCAAACCCGCGCGCCACGATGTTGCGATGACGGGCGAAATCACCCTGCGCGGCAAAGTCTTGCCCATCGGCGGAGTCAAAGAAAAACTCCTCGCGGCGCATCGTTTCGGCTTAAAGACGATTATTATGTCAAAGGACAACGAAAAGGATTTAGCCGACATTCCCGACGAAATCCGCGAAGATTTAACGATTCACACCGTTGATATGATTGACGAAGTTCTAAAATTCGCGCTGGAAACCCCGAAAGCGGAAGAAATTCTCGAAACCCCGCAAATCTGGAAAACCGACAAACCGGCAACCGACATTTCAGCAACGATTGAGTAATTTGTCCAGGTAGAATAGTTAAATAAAAGAATGGCTTGATTATTAATCAAGCCATTCTTTTATTTAGCTGAAAAACTAGAAGCCTTTTTTAGTATTGATAATTTATTTTCAAATAGTTCGTTTTCAGGAAACTCTTTTAACCCCTCAGAGTATTCATTAATTGCAAGTCTTAATAGCCCAAGCCTTTCGAAGATTTCTGCTCTTCCGATATAATGTGCAAATCCTGTTTCTTTCGTCGAAATTTCTAATTGGTTTAGTATTATTTTCTCATCTTCATCAGTCATTACATTAAATTCAAAACCGAAGGTTCGCGGATTAGTATCAAGATTAGTATCTACATTGACTTCTGCAACTGTAATTGTACAGAATATTCGAACAGGAAGTTTTCCATAATATTTTCTTGCTTCATTTAAAAATGATTGCATTTCTTGTGGGTTAAAGCTTTCTCCTTTTGTATTTACAAATAAATCATTTTGCAGATAAAGCTCCTTTTTCCATTCTCTTGAAACACTTAAAGAATTATTATTTTCATAAGCCGAAAGAGTAATAATAAGATGTAGCTTTACTTCATCAGATTGGTAATTTGATTTTGCAACTTCAAGTGAAAAGAATTTGGGGATTGCTAAAGCTCCTTCATACGGATATTGAAAACGCCAACTGTAAGAATATTTTTGGGAAAAGATAGAACTAGGTGGTACTAATTCAAACAATTCTCCCAACTCATATTCTAGCATTCTACTTGAACCTAATAATGTCCTATTTGAACCTACTATTCCTCCAATTGCTACCCCCAACAAAGTTGACCTATTTCTAAGCGGAAGTCTCCATAAATCATCTTCATTTACAATAAAATTATTATTTGCTATTCTGCCGCCAGGGCGATAGGTTTTTTTGTAACCGGGGATGAACTCTTCATTGCAGACAATATTTGGTATACGATGCCAAACATTGGTTTCTGTTACAATAACTTTACTGTTGGTACACATCAAAAGCTCTATCGAACAGCTTTTTCCACAACGGATTTCCTCATCAGAATATAATTTTGTTCCAACTTTCTTCTTTCCAGTAATCGGAATTTCTTGTGCAGTTTTACTTGCGCGAAAATAAGCGTCGCCGCTTTGCTTATTAATATATGCTTTTACATCATATTTTTTTTGACACAAAATGACAGCATTTGTTGAAAATACAATAAGTAAAACGAACAATAGTTTCATAAACCACCTCTGAATCAATCAATTCAAGTTTTCAATTATGAGTTTTGAAAAGTTTTCCAATTCCTTTTTCAACCGTAGGATGTAAAAATAAAGCAAAAATAACAAGAAAAAAATCAAGCCATAAAATGCTTAAAACTCTGACCGCGATGACTCCAATTATAAGTGAAAATATAATAGCAATCCAAATAAATCGCTTTTGTTTTTTCTCCAAATCAAGGTTTTTATCAGTATTTCGCCAACGAATTACCGTAATAATAATCAAAATAATCAATCCGAGTGATAAATCTATGATAATTTTGCTGTTATGTTTGAGTTCGAAAAAAGGTTCGATAGTTTGAGTATAAACCGCACTCGCGTGTAGATATACTCCCGGTATTGGTTCATTTCTACCCGGAATATTAAAAGTATCAGTCGCCTCGCCAAATTTTCCGTCACCGATTATTACCAACTTATTTTGAAACTTACTTCCCAAATCTCTGATAGAATTTGTTGAAATTGCTGAAAGTGATTGACTATGAATAGCTTCGAGTTTACTGTAATTGGTCAACAAACTTGAAGATTTAATCTCGCCTTTAGTGTCGATTATTTCAGAATGGTCAGGTTCTTCGAGCGCGAATTTGATAAATGAAGAAGGTTCTTTGGGCTTAACATTAACAGCATTTATTAATCCCGAACTTAGGGAAAATAACTTTTGCTCTTGTTTGTTTTGAATCCATAGAGGCATTCGGCTAGTGTCGTTTGTGTCAATAGCTATGTTTGCGGCTAAATCCTTAAACTCATCCGAACCTAACCAGTTTTCTGGTTTTTGAAAAGCTGTTCGATAAACCCCAAGTAATATAGGTATTCCTTTTTGACGTTGCTCAAGACAGAATTCAAAAAATTGCGGGTCTTTTTTATCAATCCAACCTTTATCATTAGGTGAAAAATCAATATCTATTGCAATGGCGCGAACTTTTTGATTGATAAGTTCATTTATTATTTCTTTCAAAGTTTCTCTGGAAGTAACAGTACCACTTTTACCACCGGGAATTTGACTAATATCAAGAACAACTACAGGCATTTCAACCTCAGGTGAGAATGCGGGAATTTGAGAATTCAGAAATTCATAAGTCAGTAATTCAACCCGATGTCCTATTGGTAGCGTTTCAATATACAATTTAACCGACACTAAAATAACAGTAACAATTACTCCAACCAAAAAATGCAGCAAAATCTTACATGCATTTTCATTATTCAGTCGAGAGCCGATTTGTTCGCATAATTTTGGTTCTGACATAATTATTCACATTGTTGGAGAAGCAAAGAACTAAATTAAAGATTGTAGATAAAATTGTTTTTATTGGCTTTAATTAACTTACTTTGCATCTTGTTCTCTCCATTTGGTTGAAACGAACTTGTCAAACAAGTCCGGCGGTTAATAAACAATGAAGCTGAGAAATTTCTCGGGGAAATTCAAGGCTTCGGGATATTGTGTTTTGAATTACTCTTTAAAAAGAATGATTCCTGATGAAAAACTAAACCCTTGATGTATGAATGAAGATATATTGCAATGGATTTAGTTTTTTGTCAACGAAAATTTTAAGTGCGGACAAATAGCTTAAAAACGTGATTTGTGTAAATTCCGAAATCCTGTTTCAATATTTTATATAAAAGTTTATGAAAATTACGTCCGCCGAGTTTATTAAGAGCGCGTTTGCCGAAGAGCATTGGACGACTGACGGTTTGCCGGAAATCGCTTTTTTGGGGCGGTCAAATGTCGGAAAATCTTCGTTGATAAATTCTTTGCTACAACGCAAAGGTTTGGCGCGGACATCAAATACTCCCGGAAGGACACAAAGCATTAATTTCTTTTTGATTAACGAATCGTTTTATTTCGTTGATCTGCCGGGTTACGGTTACGCCAAAGTTTCTAAAGCAATGCGGAAAGATTGGGGGAAAATGGCGGAAGATTACCTTTTAAAGCGGAATGAACTCGCGCTTTTTATTCAGCTCGTGGATTCGCGTCACAAACCGAGCGAGCTTGACCGAGATTTGAGCGAATGGCTGACCTTTCATCAGAAAAACACGCTCGTCGTCGCCACGAAAACCGACAAGATGTCGAACAATCAATTGCTCAAGGCGATGCGCGAAATCGAAACGGGTTTGCCGGACAGCAAAATAATTGCTTACTCGGCGGAAACGGGTAAGGGCAGGGAAGCCGTTTGGCGCGAAATTGAAAAATCTTTGTGAAAAATTGCATTTAATGGTTGATTTTTTCGGCTAAAGTTTGTAATAATTAAGCATTCCGAAAAACTCAAGGGTTTTTGCGAAAGCTCGAGGGCTTATTTCATAGCACTACAACGGAACTTTCCATATAATTTTCAACACGAGTTTACTATTTCACATGGGCAAAAAGGCGTTGTTACAAGCCTTTATATGAGTTAGTAAGTTCAGATATAAAGACTACGTTATCCCAGAACAAGCAAACGGAAGACAGACATGGCAACGAAAACAACTAAACCGAAAGTAACCAAAAAGAGCAAACCGGAAGAAAACGGCTCAAACGGTTCATCGGAAGAAACAATAGAACAAACAACAGAAACTCCGCAGGCAGAAGCTCCGAAACAGGAGGCTCCAAAACAGGAAGCTCCGAAAAAAGAGCCGGAAAAACGCAGAGAAAATACTGTGCCGACAACCGCGACGCTCGATTTGAGCGGTTTGAAGGATATGTCGATTTCCGAATTGACGCACATCGCCAAAGAAATGGGCGTGGAAGGCGCGTCGGGAATGCGGAAACAGGAACTGATCTTCAAAGTTCTCGCCGCGCAGACCGAAAAAAGCGGTTTGATTTTCTCGGAGGGCGTTTTGGAAACACTGCCGGACGGTTTTGGTTTCCTCCGCGCACCGGAATACAACTACCTGCCCGGTCCCGACGATATTTACGTCAGCCCGTCGCAGATTCGCAAGTTTGATTTACGAACCGGCGACACGATTTCGGGGCAGATTCGTCCGCCGAAGGAAGGCGAACGCTATTTTGCGCTGATTAAGGTCGAGGCAATCAATTTTGAAGCACCCGAACAATCGCGTGAGAAAGTCTTTTTTGACAATCTGACGCCGCTCTATCCCGACGAACAGTTGCGGATGGAAACGACGACCGATAATATTTCGGCTCGCGTGATTGATCTCGTCACGCCGATCGGTAAAGGACAACGCGCCTTGATCGTCGCGCCGCCGCGCACGGGTAAAACGATGCTTCTCCAAACCATCGCCAACTCGATTACGGAAAATCATCCCGAAGTAACGCTGATCGTTCTGCTGATTGACGAGCGACCCGAAGAAGTTACCGATATGCAGCGTTCGGTCAAAGGCGAAGTTATTTCGTCAACATTTGACGAACCGCCGACGCGCCACGTGCAGGTTGCGGATATGGTCATCGAAAAAGCCAAACGCCTCGTCGAACACAAACGCGATGTCGTGATTTTGCTCGATTCGATTACGCGTCTCGCCCGCGCACATAACGCGGTCGTTCCGCCGTCAGGCAAAATTCTGTCGGGCGGTATTGATTCAAACGCTCTCCAACGCCCGAAACGATTTTTCGGGGCGGCGCGAAATATCGAAGAAGGCGGAAGTCTGACGATTATCGCCACGGCTTTGATTGATACGGGTTCGCGAATGGACGACGTTATTTTTGAAGAATTCAAGGGAACGGGTAACTCGGAAATTCATCTCGACCGCAGATTGTCAGATAAACGGCTTTTCCCGTCGATTGATTTACAGCGTTCGGGAACGCGTAAAGAGGAACTTCTGATCAACAAAGAAGACCTCAGCCGAATCTGGGTGATGCGCCGTGTTCTCAATCCGCTCTCGCCCGTCGAGCAAATGGAAGTCGTATTGGAACGTCTCTCGAAGACCAAAGCCAACTCCGAATTCCTTGCTTCGATGCAAACGTAGATTTAATTGCGAATTACGAAAGACGAATGACCGATTTGAATTAATCAAATCGGTCATTCGTCTTTTTAATTTAATTCGTAAATCGCAATTGAAAAAAGTTAAAGTCACGATTATTTCCTACGCAATCCGGTAAAAAAGGCGACTGTCAAACAATCGCCTTTTTAATTGAAATTGCACTCGAACAGATTAAAGTGTCGGACGTTTCAGAATTTCAGCCAAGGCTTGCATGCGGGTTGCGTCTATTGTGTTTTTGGTTAATCCCGCGTTCTTTTTTAATGACGACGCGAATTTTTTTAGTTTAGCGGGTTTTTTCCGGCTCTCGGCGGTTTGAATCGCTTGGCGCAGGGAGGTGATTTGGTCGGCGGGCATGGCTTGGGAACGTTCGAGTTGGTCAATGTATGCCTTTGCGACGACTATTTGGCGCGACCATTCGATCTTCTCTTGATTCTGGACATTCAACCGGGCGACCTGCACCGTTTTCGCGGCATCAATCTCGTTCTGCGACAGGAATTGCGTCGGAGTCAGTTCAAAAATGTCCAAGCCGCGTGCGATTTCCGAGCCGTAAATCTGTCCGTTATACCAGTAAGCCGACCAATATCCGCCCAGTATGACCATCTTCGGGTCAATTGCGCCGCGATCAAAATAGGCAATTTCGACCGGACGTTCCGCGTCGGTAAAGTCCATCAGCGAAATACCGCCCTGATACCATGCCTGAACCTTGATGTCACGACCGGGAACCGGAACGAGCGAACCGTTATGCGCGACACAATTCTCGGTTTCGGTCTGTGCCGCCGGAAGTTTGTAGTAGTTCGCAAAGCTCAGTTTGTTGTCGGTCAGACGGAAAACCGCGTTCGCGCCCCATTTGTTCGGGTCGGTAGCACGGCAGCGCGCACCGAGTCCGCCGCCCCATTCATCGGTGAAAACAACTTTTTTCCCGTCATTTGAAAACGAAGCCGAATGCCAGTAAGCGTAGTTCGGGTCGTTCACCGCATCAACCCGTTTCGGATTCGCAGGGTCTTTGATGTCGAGCAGAATTCCGTTCCCCGAACAAGCTCCGGCGGCGAGTCCGATGGCTGAATAAACTGTAATATCGTGGCATTGGTCGGTGTCGGACGGTTTTTGCAAACTGTCGTTTTCGTGCGTTCCGCCGTTGTTCAAGCCGTTGACCACGCCCGTTCGCGCATCCATAAAAATGCGTGGACTCGAAACGACCTTCGCGTTTTGAGGTTCCGCGAGCGGCACTTTGATTACTTCGATCCGAAAGAGCGCAGTATTCGGATTCTTGTCCGGTGTTCCGTCCGAACAGCCCGCCAATTCTTCGCTCTGACGGACGAAAGATGTTCCCGAAACATAGATATAGACGTTGTTTTTATCCTTCGGATCGGTGACCAATGTATGCGTGTGTGAGCCTCTGCAAGTTTGCACCGCGCCGATCTGTTTCGGATTCCGGATGTCGCTGATGTCGAAAATCCGCACTCCGCGAAAACGGTCTTTTTGTGCAACCGGAAGAACCTCTTGATTCTCTTTACCCGGAGCGGGCGGCGGTTCGGGCGCAAAACCCTGCGTTCCGCAATCGAGACGACCGTTCGGCATCTCGACCGACATAAACATCAGATTCTTATAAACCGAGACATCGCCCTGTCCGCCCGGACACTGCATCGAAGTCACCAATCTGGTATTCGCAGGATTCGAGATGTCATAGATGCTCATCCCGTAAAAATTGCCCATAAACAAGTGTTTGCCCGAAAACGCGAGGTCGGAGTTGGCAAAAGCAAGCTGTGCAAGAACGAGCTTGAGCGGCTTCGGTATCTGTGAAGAATCGCCGATTCCCATAAGACCGAGCGTTTTTTGCACATTCGGACTATCGGGATCATTTGAGCCGAGCTGAAACGCGTCGGGTTTTTTGAGCAGCATCAGATGCTTCATTCCCAAAGATGTTTCGCCCGCGTCGTATAAACCCGGCGAAAGTTTAAAGCGCGGGTCGTTGGTATCCGAACCCGTCATTCCGGCGGGCAGTTTCGGTGCCGTCGGAGTAGTTTGTGCAAATGTTCCGGCTGTCAGACACGCGCTCAGAACAAACAAGATTGATAATAAACGGAAAGCGTTGGTATATACTCGATTCATCATTTTTTATTCTACGGTTTTTCACCCAGAAGGGTTTGCATTATTTTAATTTCGGCGCGTTGTCCGCTATCAACATCGGTTGCGAAGTTGAATAATTCGGCGTTTTGCCCCGCGCCCGCTGTCCCGAACAGTTCCTTGACCATCAGCAACGCGCCGTTGTGATGCTGAATCATTCCGCTCAAAAACAGTCGGTCAAACTCGTTGCCCCTGGCTTTTTCCAAAGATTCCATCTGTTTCGGGGTGAGCATTCCGGGCATCAGCATTTGATGTTTGTGTTGTGACATATCCATCCCCGGCATATTCATATTTGCGGGCATCGGCATCGAAATCGGCAACTTTCTGACTTCGAGCCACTGTTTCATAAAATTCATTTCGTCCGATTGTGATTGGCTGATGCGCGCTCCGAGCAGACGAATTTCCTTGTTCTCCGTCCGCGCCTCGATGAGAGCCGTCATCTCGACTGCTTGCGCGTGGTGCATAATCATACCCTGCATAAACTCGACATCTTTTGACGAATCAGGCGGCAAAATCGCCCGCGTCGTTGACGGCAGTTTGCGCGTCGGCTGTCCCGGCGCACCCGGCTGAACGATCACCGGCGAATCGTTTGTATCAGTCTGCTGTCCGCAAACCGTGAGCGAAAAAAAACATATCAGAAAAGCGACGGCAATAAACCCGTCTCGCGCTCCGAATTTAAGAACGGCGCGGAAATCGAACGACTGAATCGAGGTTGTATAATTAAGCATTAGAGAATCAACTTTACCACAAAATAATCGCCGTTCGCCACCGTTTAAGAGCCGTGTTTGCAAAGTGGGATTAGATGATAGATTTAGAGATTTGGGGGTGAACTAAAAGTAATGCTTTGAGAAAAAAAGAACGTCATCGCCGGGAGCGCACGCATCCCTGCGTGCTAGGTCGCGCTTCGCGGCGTATCAGCGTTCGTTGCGAAATCAACTTAAATTTATAACGAGATGTTTGAACGCTTGGCGTTCAGCACGCAAGGATGCGTGCGCTCCCGGCGATGACGTTTTTCTCTTTTCAATCACAGATTTAGAATTTAGAACAGCCTTACTTTTAGTTCACTACCGGAGATTTAAAGTATCAGTTATCAGCTTTCCGAAATTTAATCTAAAAGTATTTTGCAGCGTTACTTAATAACTCACCTTACTCTGCGCGTAATTTATTCGGGCTATGCCCGCTGATGAGCGGAAAGGCTCTGCCTTTCCGTCTGTCGCATCTTAAAAGTTGAGGCTGCGCCTCACTTTTTGCGTAGAAATTCGAGGCAGAGCCTCAATTTTTCGGGGAAACACGTTCGGAAAGGCTGAGCCTTTCCGCTCATCAGGCGGCAGAGCCGCAAAGTCAATCAATCTGCGTAAGTAGAGTTAATAAAAAAAGGCGATGATTTTTACACCGCCTTTTTTTATCCTTGCACTGAAAGCTATTATTCGGCGTACGTATGATTCAAACTCGAATACGCCGCGTTTTTACCCGCGAAAGTCCATCCGTAACGAATGGTTTTGCCGTTCGGCGAATGGTTCAGGTCAAAAATGTTTGCGTCCGTGGAGGCGGTTTGCAGTAAATTGGCGGACGAATCATAAACGGCGAGCGTCGGGTTGACGTTTTGTTTCAACGCACCGATTTTGATGCTGTTCGAGGCTTTTGCCATAAAATATTCGATTTCGTCCATCTTTCGCGGAAGAGCTTTGCTCATCCATTCAACGCCTGTTTCGGTGATCAGCATATCGTCTTCGATGCGGACACCAATGGTTTTGTATTTCTCGAACGCCGGACGGATTTTATCCACGAATTCTTTGACGTTCGGTTTCGAGAGGTCGAAATAGTTGAGCGCGTCTTCGCGGATGTAGATGCCGGGTTCGTTGGTCATAATCATTCCGGGTTGGAAAACTGTGTTTCCGCCGCCGCCGACATCGTGGACGTTCATGCCGAGCCAATGCCCGAGACCGTGCATATACCAGAGAAATGATTGCGGCATTCCGACCGTCCGCGTGCCGCCTTTGCTGTCGGGAAGCTGCTGTTCCGTGCCGGGAACAAATGCGCCGACTGCCGTGATCAAGCCGAGTTTAACCAAACCTTCTTCGACCGTTTTGCGCGAAGCGACGTTCGGTTCGGCAAATCTTCCGCCGGGTTTCATCGTTTTCGCGGCAGATTCCTGCGCGTCATAGACGATTTGGTAAATCTCCGCCTGTTCCTTTGAAAATTTGCCGTTGACGGGAAACGTGCGCGTGATGTCCGCCGTGATGTGGTCGTATTCCGCGCCGACATCTATTAAGAAAAGATTGCCCGGTTTAACTTCGCCCTGCGATTCGACGTAGTGCAGAGTCGTCGCGTTCGGACCGCAGCCGACGATTGACGGATAACCCCAGTAATCCGAGTTGCGGCGGCGAAAAACGTATTCGATTTCGGCTTGCGTTTCATATTCCCAGCGAACCTGTTTGACAGTCGCCATCGCCCGCATATGGGCTTCGGTCGAAATATCAATCGCGTGCTGCATCATACGGATTTCATACGGCGACTTGATCGAACGCAGTTTCTCGAAAATCGGGTTCGCGCTGGTGATTTGATAATTTCCGGTCTTTTCGTATTTGAGCGCACGCGTTTTTTCATCGGTTGAAACTTTCGACAAACTCTGCGCCAAATCCCATTCGCGTTGATATTCTCGGGTGTCTTGGGTTTCAAAATCTCGTTCGGGAATCAGCAGATAAAGGTTTTCAGCCGACGGTGTGAATGAAAAACTACCTGTTTTAGCGGTGAACGACTGTTTGTTTTTGAGCAGATTGAAAAAGTTTTCGTATTCGCCCGATTCGACGATGTTTCGGATGCCGGAAATATTCGTTACTTCTTCGGTCGAATACATCTTTCCGTTCCACGTTTCCGCTTGCGGATTGCGTTTCGGGATAAACAGAAATTCCTGCGTCGCGCCACCCGATTTCGATAAAACGAGCGTCGCGTTCTGCTGTTTGAGATTTGTCAGATAATAGAGATTATTTTCCTGACGATAGAGAAAATCAACATCGTTGGTATAAACTTTCGGCGTTGCGCTCATCAAAATCAGCACCGAATTATCCTTCATTTCCGCGAAAACCTTGGCGCGACGGGCGGCAAGTTCGTTCTGCCGTTCGGTGTCCGAAAATCGCGGCGCGGGCGGTGTCAGCCGAATCGCTTTCGGCATCGAAGGCTTCGGCGTTTCCGCCTGAACGGCGATTCCCGAAAATAAAAAACTGCAAATTATTAAAAACGAAAAATATTTAGTCATCATTGCTTTCACCTATAATCTCCAAGTCGCTCAAGTATTTCTGCGAAGCGTTCCGCATTCGGTAAATCAGAACGACATCTTCGCCTGTTTGCTCATCAACCGAAACACCAAAAATGATTCGGTATTGCTGTCTGCTTTTGCCGTAAAGCAATTGGCGGATTTCGATTAAAAACGAACGGCTTTCAGGTGCAATCGGACAACGGTTTGGAAATTCCTTTAGAGAATTGATTATTTCAACCAGCCCTCTAAACCATTGGTTTGCGCTTTCTTCGGATTCAACTTTCATCCAAAGATAGACATTTTCCGCATCTTGAAACGCAAGCCGCGAAATATCAATCCGGTATATCATATTTTTTCGCTAATTCCGCAAATGCTTCGTCTGCTCGCCTGCCTTCGCCTTTTTCAAAACTTTCGATGCCTTCTTTTATATCACGCACTGCTTCGGCATATTCGATTTTGTCTAAAAAGTCTTGGAAAGATTCGGCATCGAGAACGACTAATTCCGCTTTTCCGTTGACTGTTAAAACAAGCGGACGGCGCGATTTGCGAAGTTCTTTCAAATATTCGTTCGTATTGCGTTTAAAATCAGTTAAAGATTGAATTGATTTAATATTTATCATAATTAGCCTCTTATAAGCATTTAATTCGATGCTAACACGAATTGTATCAATTACGAAATAAATTATTTGTTAATTGTAATTTCCAAGTCTTTAGATGCTGTGTTTCCGAAATAATCGGCGGCAAACACGCGCACGACGTATCTGCCGTTTTCAAGCTGTGCGGCATCGAAAAAATCTTCGTTGGCAACATTGCCGCGCACCTGGTTGGTCGCAATATAATTAAAAATAGTTTCTCCGGTCGCGCCCGATTTGCTGCCAACTGCGTAAACGAGTTTGACGGCTTCGGGTTCGGGCAGACGGTCAAAACGAATCGTCCATTGCTGGTCGGTAACAGGTGTCGCGCCGTCTTTGAAGATTTGATAACCAATCTGAAAAACGCCCAATCTGCGCCGCTCGGCATTTCCGTCCATCCGGTCGTAGGCTTTCACGACAATGCGCGTCTTTCCGTTGAGTGTTATACGCACCGTTGCGGTTTGAGTTTCAATCTCCGTCCAATTTTCGTCAAAAAGCGAAACTTTTTCGATGACGGGCGCAATTTTGTCTGAAATATTCGGCAGAAGAAGCGCGTCGAGTGCGTTCATTTCCCAGCCGCTTCTGCCCGCGATTAAATGAACGTGATTCATCGCGTTCAAAGTTCCGATTGCGTCGCCGGCTTTGAATTTCGTGCCTCGCGGAATCCGCACATTATTGAGTTTTCCGCTTTCATCCTTCGTAAAAACAAAGCGTTTGTCGTCGAAAAACTTGTCGCTTGCATCGCGTCCCAAACGCAGATGAATATAGCCGAGCGTCGGAAACCTCACGAGTTCCCGCAACGTCGAAAAATTTTCCGCCGCAATTGGTCTGAGAACTTTTTCGGTGCGGACAATCCGCGCCATTTCGCCGTAACCGCCGACAATATCCAAGCCGTTATGAAACCAAACCTGGTCACTGCCTTCGACAATTTCGCCGCGCACTTCGCCGAGAGTTCCGGCAATCTCGCGTTTCGCTTCGGGCGGATTATAACTCCAACGCGGTTCGGCGAGCTTGCGAAAATCTTCGGCTTTGATGCGCTGATTTTCGATTTCTTCCTGTGAAAGAGTTTTGCCGATTTCTTCGCCTGTAAAAACTCTGACCGACTGATTTTCGGCATCGGCAACAAACAAATTTCCTTTCTCGTCAAACGCCAAACCGCTCGGACGATTAAAGCGCGAATCTCGTAAATTGCCGTCCGCGAAACCTCGACGGTCGTTGGAAATCGTTTTAATGATTGGAAAAACTTTGTTATCAATCACGCGAATCGCGTTGCCGTCCGCAAAATAAACCGCGCCCGTTTTGTCAATTGAAACGGCAGTCGGTTGAACGAGAACTGCGTCGGCTAAACTTCCGTCAACCAAATCCGCCGCGCCGTTTCCCACAAGTGTCGAGGTCGTTCCGTCCGTTTCGACAAGGCGCAAACGGCGGTTATTTAAATCCGCGACGATTAATTTTCCATCATTTGTGACGGCAATTCCGCAGGTCGTGTCAAACTTCGCAAAATTTCCCGCGCCGTCCGAAAAACCCTGCGACGTTCCGGCGAGTGTCGAAACTCTGCCGTTTTCGATGACCCGGATTCTGTCGTTGTAAGTGTCCGCAACGAAGATTTTTTCCTCGAAAACGGCAACACCGATTGGCGCGTTAAAAAGCGCGGATTTCGCCTCGCCGTCCTGAAAACCCGCTTGATTTTCAACGCCCGCGACCAATTCGATTTCGCCCGTCGGTTTAATTTTTTTGATAGTGTGCGTTCCCGAATCGGCGACGATTAAATCACCGTTTTTGTCGAAAGCGATTTGCGAGGGCGTGTCGAGTTTGTCGGTAAAAACGGCGGAAGTTCCGCTTTTTGAAATCTTCAAGATCCGACCATTTTCGCCGTCCGAAACATAAATCTCATCATTTTTGACGGCAATACCGAACGGTTCGCCGATTTTTTCGGTCGTCCCGAAAAAGGTCGTGACTTTTGAAATCGGTTTCGGCTTTTCCCCGGCTTTTTGGCAAGCGGAAAAAATCGAAGTAATAATTAAAGCAAAGACGCAAAGATGCAAAGATTTTAAAGTAAAAAGGTAAAAGTAAAAAGGCAAAAATACATCGGAACTTTTTACTTTTACCTTTTTACTTTTTACTTTTTGTCTTTGCGTCTTTGCGTTGAATGGTTTTTTTAACGTCATTGAATTACAAAATTACATTAGCGGATTTCAAAGGACAAATCGGCGGTTATCTGTTATTATCTCGAAAAGCCCCGAAATCTAAAAACAAGGAGAAAAATTTATGTTTTCATTGGATGAATTATTAGGACAGCAACAAGGCACACAGGCGGTTGACCAAATCAGCCAGACGGTTGGTGCCGAACCGAGTTTGGTCAATAGCGCAATTCAAATGGCTTTGCCCGCGCTGATTAACGGTTTGGCAAATAACGCCGCAACACCGCAAGGTGCGGAAAGTTTGAACAACGCACTCGAACAACACGACGGCGGAATTCTGGACAATCTCGGCGGTTTGGGCGGCATTGCGAGCGCGATTTTGGGCGGCGGTCAGCAATCGTCTCCGCAACTCAATGCGGGCGGAATCTTGGGACATATTTTGGGCGGAAATCAAGGAAATGTGACCCAACAAATCAGCAATCAGAGCGGTTTGGGAATGGGACAAGTCGCGCAGATTCTGATGCTTCTCGCGCCGATTGTGATGGGTTATCTCGGACGGCAGAAACAGCAAAACAATCTCGACGCGGGCGGACTTTCGCAAGTTCTCGGTCAACAACAGCAACAGATTCAGCAAGCACCGCAAGGCGGATTTTTGAATTCGATGCTCGACAAAGACGGCGACGGAAGCGTGACGGACGACATCGCTTCGATGGCTTTCAAATATATGACAGGGAAGTAAAAAGTAAAAAGTAAAAAGTAAAAGACTGGAGCGCAAGCGGCTCGCTTGCAACGGCGCAGAGCGACGTAAAACGCTTCGATTTCTACAAATCTTGAAAGAAATCGAAGCGTTTTTAGCGTTTTTCAAACGCTGGCAAGCGAGCCGCTTGCGCTCCGGTCTTTTATTGAAACAAACGTCGAGTTTTACCGTAAAAAACACTTTGCAAATTGCTTTCCGGTTTTTTTGTAATTATTAAGGAAATAATTTTTGGGGAAAATATGATTCTGAAACAACTTGCGCGCAAGATGTTGGCATTTTCGATGCTTGTCTTGCTCGTTTTTTCGAGTTTTGCGTCGGTGCGTCCGCCGAAAAATTCGTTCTTGGAAGATGACGGCGCAGTCAAAAAACTTCCGCCCGTGAATTGGATTCGCAGTCGGCAGATTGATGTCAAACATCTGGTGATTGATTTGAAATTCGATTGGGACAAGGAATCGGCGTTCGGTGTAACGACCGTGACCGCCGCGCCTTTTCGGGACACGAATAAAATCTATCTCGACGCGGCTTCGATGACGATAAATTCCGTCAAATCGGCAAACGGCGCGGATTTGAAATTCAATTACGACGGCAAAAAAGACGGCGACAATCTCGAAATAATGCTCGACCGCGCTTATCAAAGCGGCGAAGATGTCACGGTAAAAATTGATTATCGAACAAATTACGTCAACAAAGCCGATGCCGACACGGCAATCGGAAGTTTCGGGCGCGGTCTCCGTTTTATTAAACCGACCAAGGAAGAACCGAACAAACCGCGTCAAATCTGGTCGCAGGGCGAATCCGAATTTAACCGTTATTGGTTTCCTTCATACGACTCGCCGAACGATTTCCGCACGACCGAACTTCGGGCGACGGTTGCCAAGCCGTATTTTGTCGTTTCCAACGGCAAGTTGATGGAAACAAAGGAAAACACGGACGGCACGCGGACATTTTACTGGAAAATGGAGCAGCCTTACACGAATTATCTGACCTCGATCGTCGTCGGCGAATACGCGGAAATTAAAAACGGCGAATATAACGGCGTTCCCGTTTATGCTTACGGTTATCCGTCGGAAACGAAAGAAGTTGCGCTGACGACCAAGAATCTGCCCGCGACCGTCAAATTTTTCTCGGAAAAAACCGGCGTAAAATATCCATACGCGAAATACGCGCAAACCTTTGTCGAAGATTTCGGCGGCGGCATGGAAAACATTACGGCAACCACGCAAATCAGGGAAATGATTCACGACGAACGCGAATTGCTCGATGCCGACAGCGAGTCTTTGCAGTCGCACGAATTGGCGCATCAATGGTTCGGCAATTATGTAACGTGCCGCGATTGGGGACAAATCTGGCTCAACGAATCGTTTGCGACATATTTTCAGGCTTTGTGGCACGAAGAACTGAAAGGACACGAATATTTTCTTTACAACGATGTCCGCAATAACCAGCAAGAGTATTTTGCCGCCTGGAACGAAGGCAACCGCCGTCCGATTGTCACGAAATATTACGCCGACAAAGACGCGATGTTTGATAATTATGCGTATCCGCGCGGCGCGGCGGTTTTGCATATGTTACGCAAGCATCTCGGCGACGCGAATTGGTGGAAGGCAATCAATCATTATCTCGTTTCCAACGCACATCAGCCGGTTTCGACCGAAGAGTTTCGGATTGCCATCGAAGAAACGACGGGCGAATCAATGGATTGGTTTTTCGACCAATGGCTTTATCGGATGGGACATCCAATTTTCGAGGTCACGCAAAATTACGATGAAGCGTCGAAAAAACTGACGCTCAACGTCAAGCAAACACAGAAAATTGATTTGACCAACGAGTTTCCGCAAGTCGAATTTTTCCAGACAAAACTCGACGTTGAAATTGACGGTCGTGTCGAACAGGTTTGGATTAAGCCGCAAGCCGAAAATGTTTTCACGTTTGTTTCTGCCCAAAAACCGAAAATCGTAAATTTCGATTACGAAGGAACAATCATCAAAGAATTGAAATTCGAGAAATCGGTTGACGACCTGATTTATCAGATGTTCAACGACAAAGACATTCTCGGCAAACGCCGGGCAATCGAGGAATTGGAGGCAAAAGCGGAAGATTCGCCCGAAAGAGACAAAATCATCACGGCTTTTCTGGTTTCAGCCGAAAAGGAAAAAAATGCTAATGTCCGCCGCGCCGCGCTTTCAAAGGTCAATAATCTATCGTTTCCGCCGCTTCCGCCCGGAACTCCGCCGCCGGCGATAACCTTGAGCGATTCAATCGTGCAGGTGCTTTTGAGAGCGGCAAAAGATGAAAATTCGCTGATCCGTTCGGACGCGATTGATTTATTGGGCGCAACCCAAGACCCGAAATATGCCGATTTTTACATCGCGGCTTTGAACGACCGAAGCTATGGCGTGATTGATTCGGCGGCAGGTGCTTTGGGTGCGTCGAAAAGCCCGAAAGCCTTTGCTGCGCTGATCAGATTGACGCAAACGCCTTCATGGAAAGGTCGCATCGAATCCGCCGGATTTAACGGTTTGTCGGCACTCGCCGATAAGCGAGGAGTTGAAGCAAGTTACAAGTTCGCCAACGATAAAAACAAAAATTACAATGCGCGAACAGCGGCTCTGGCGGCAGTCGGCGCGACGGGTAAAGGAGGATGAGCGCGCTTTCCTATTGATTTTCGATCAATTCAAAGCCGCGCTCGATACGGATGATTTCAACGGACTATTTATTTCAACCCGGGTCATCATCAAACTCGCCGACCCGCGCGGTCAGCAAACATTCGAGATGTTCAGGGAAAAATTCAAAGGACAGACGAATATTATTGATTTTGTAAATGCTCTCGACGCACAGTTCAAAGCCGCCATCGGCAAGTAATTGAATTGCATTAATTTTATTTAATTGATAACAATTGAATCGTGTTCGCTACCGCTCACCCTACCGATTTTTCCGGCAACACAAATTAGGACATTATCTAAAAAGGGGATTGGTTGACTAAAGCCCTTGAAAAGACTAAAATTCTAACTTCAAACGTGGTGAGTTACGGCAACTTGCGACCACGCAAAAAATCGCTAAAAAGCTAAGAGTTTCAACCGAATGTTTTATAAAAAAACTCTGTGCTTGTTTGGCGCGGAGTTTTTATTTTGAAACGGTCTTTGCAACACAATAATCGAAAACCAAAGACCAAAGACGAAAGACCAAAAATGAAATTTTTAGATTTATTAAAAGAAAAAGTCGTCGTTTTTGACGGCGCAATGGGAACTTTTCTGCAATCGAAAAATCTGACGATTGATGATTGGGGCGGAGCGAATTTTGAAAATTGTTCGGAAAATCTGCTTTACACCAGACCTGATTTGATCGAGGAAGTTCATACGGGCTTTTTGGAAGTCGGCTGCGATGTTATCGAAACTAATTCTTTCGGCGGCGGTTTGGTCGTTTTGAAAGAATTTGGAATTGCCGATAAAGCCTACGATGTCAATTTGAAAGCGGCGCAGATTGCGAAGCGTTTGGCGAATGATTTTTCGACCAAAAATCAGCCGCGTTTTGTCGCCGGTTCGATGGGACCGGGAACGAAACTTCCGACGCTCGGCGATATTTCTTACGACAATCTGAAAAAATCTTACGACGAGCAGGTTCGCGGGCTGTATGACGGCGGCGTTGATATGTTTATTGTTGAAACCTGCCAGGATATTTTGCAGACAAAAGCCGCTTTGCGTTCGATTTTCGAGTTTTTCGAGCGGCAAAAAATCAAACTTCCGGTCATCGTGCAGGTTACGATTGAAACTTTCGGGACGATGCTCAACGGAACGGAAATTTCCGCCGCACTGACCGCGCTCGAACCTTATCCGATTGACGTTATCGGGATGAATTGCGGAACGGGTCCCGACCAAATGACCGAAAACGTCAAATATCTGTGCGAAAATTCGCCGTTTCCCGTTTCGGTTTTGCCTAATGCCGGACTGCCGGAAGTCAAAGACGGCGAGCAGTTTTACAGCGAAACGGCGGAAGATTTTTCGCGCAAAGTCGAGCATTTTGCCAAAGATTTCGGCGCAAACGTCGTCGGCGGCTGCTGCGGAACTTCGTTTGAGCATTTGCGGCAAGTTGTCGAGAAAATGCAGAATGTTTCGCCGAAACAGCGCGACGTGAATTTTGCGCCGTCGGCTTCTTCGATTTATTTTTCACAGCCTTATACGCAGGACAATTCGTTTTTGATTGTCGGCGAACGAGTCAATGCCAGCGGCTCGAAAAAGATGCGCGATTTATTGAACGCCGAAGATTGGGACGGCTTGATAAAACTCGCCAAAGAACAAGAGCGCGAAGGCGCGCACGTTTTGGATGTCAACGTGGATTTTGTCGGGCGCGACGGCGTGGCGGATATGCACGAATTAGTTTCAAAACTCGTTACAACCGTCAAAATTCCGCTGATGTTAGATTCGACTGAGTGGGAAAAAATGGAAGCCGGTTTGAAGCTCGCGGGCGGCAAATGTATTTTGAATTCGACCAATTACGAAGACGGCGAACCGAGATTTTTGCGGCTTTTGGAATTGGCGAAAGAATACGGCGCGGCAATCGTCATCGGTTTGATTGACGAGGAAGGAATGGCGCGAACGGCGGAAGATAAAGTGAAAATTGCTCGCCGCGCTTATAAGCAAGCGACGGAATTCGGCATCGAAGCACACGACGTTTTCTTTGATCCGCTCGCGCTTCCGATTTCAACCGGAATCGAAGAAGACCGCGCCAATGCGTTGGCGACAATCGAATCAATCAAACAAATTCACGCGGAAATGCCCGAAGCGAATATAATTTTAGGCGTTTCAAATGTTTCGTTCGGCTTAAATCCGGCATCGCGCATCGTTTTAAACTCGATTTTCTTGCACGAATGCGTCGAAGCCGGAATGAATTCGGCAATCGTCAACGCCTCGAAAATTTTGCCCTTAAATCGTTTCAACGAACACGAAATCGAAGTCGCGCTCGAATTGATTTACGACAAGCGTAAGTTTGACGGCGATATTTGCACTTATGACCCGCTCGGCGAATTTACGACGATGTTTTTGGGGAAAACCGCGAAGTCAATGAAGGTTGACACCAGCAATTTGTCAATCGAAGAAAAACTCAAACATCACATCATTGACGGCGAAAAAATCGAACTCGAAGACCATCTGAAAATCGCGCTCGAAAAATATCCCGCGCTCGAAATTGTCAACGATATTCTGCTCGGTGGAATGAAAGTTGTCGGCGATCTTTTCGGAAGCGGGCAGATGCAACTTCCGTTCGTGTTGCAGTCAGCGGAAGTGATGAAAACTGCCGTGAAATTTCTCGAACCGTTTATGGAAAAGGTCGAGGGCGAACAGTCGAAAGGCGTAATGGTTTTGGCAACCGTCAAAGGCGACGTTCACGACATCGGCAAAAATCTCGTTGATATTATTTTGACAAATAACGGCTATCGAGTAGTAAATCTCGGTATCAAACAAACCATCGAAGAAATCTTGCACGCTTACGATGAACATAAATCGGACGCAATCGGAATGAGCGGTTTGCTCGTCAAATCAACGCTCGTGATGCGCGACAATCTCGAAATTATGAACGAGCGCGGCATAAATGTTCCCGTAATTTTGGGCGGCGCGGCACTCAATCGCCGATATGTTGACAACGATTTGATTCCGCTTTACGGCGGCGAATTATTCTATGCGCGTGACGCGTTCGACGGACTTCACGCGATGGACAAGCTGACGCAGAAGGACGCGGGGACGCAGGGACGCGGGAACGCGGAGAAAGCGAAAAGCGTTGCGGCGAACGGTAAGTCAGAACCATCTGCGGTAGCGGATGGTTTAAGCGATACAATCGAAACCGTTTCCGACAGCGAGGATTTGGTCGGCGAAGACGCAAAGCTCGGCAAGCAAGCCGCAAGGGTTTCATCGAGAAGCGTCGGCGACACGACGCACACGACAAAATCAGAAGTTGCGTCTGCCGAAGTTATTCCGACCGCGCCTTTTTACGGTTCAAAGATGGTCGAAATCAAAGATTTGTTGAAAGTCTTTGCATTCATCAATGAAACCGCGCTTTTCAAAGGGCAATGGCAATACAAGCAGGGAAAATCTTCAAAAGACGATTATCAAAAACTGCTTGAAACCGAAGTCTATCCGAAATTTGCCGAAATCAAAGCGCAGGCAATCCGCGAAAAACTACTCGAAGCCAAATTGGTTTATGGTTATTTTCCGTGTCAGTCCGAAGGCAATGATTTGATTATTTATCAGGAAGACGAAAAGACGGAAAGACTTCGTTTCACCTTTCCGCGCCAACCGATTGAGCAACGCGGCGGAAAAAATCTTTGTTTGGCTGATTATTTTGCGTCAAAAGATTCGGGCAAAATTGATGTCGTCGCATTTGATTTGGTCACGATGGGAAGACGCGCCAGCGAACACGCCGCCGAACTTTTCAAAGCCGACAAATATAACGATTATCTGCTTTTTCACGGTCTTTCGGTCGAATCCGCCGAAGCCCTCGCCGAAATGTGGCACAAACGAATCCGCGAAGAACTCCATATCGCCGAAAAAGACGCGCCCGAACTCGCCAAACTCTTTCACCAAGGCTACCAAGGCTCGCGCTACAGCTTCGGCTATCCGGCTTGCCCGCGCCTTGAAGACCAGACGAAACTCTTTGAACTGCTTCAACCCGAACGCATTGATGTCGAACTCTCGGAAGAATTCCAGCTTCATCCCGAACAATCAACTTCGGCGATTATCATTCATCATCCAGAGGCGAAATATTTTAATGTGGAGTAAGCTACAAATATGGAAAATTCGTATAGAAAATTCGAAAAACTTGTTGCAAAAATATTTGAATTATATGATTCAGATGCAAACGTGATTTTGGAAGGTGGACCCAATAGCTTAGATATTGAAATCACTAAAAACGAAAATAGGTATGGCGTAGAAGTTAAGATGTTTCGATCTAGAAGAATTTCTATTTCATTCATTCAAAATGCACTGATTCAACTTTCTTACTATCTTCAAAAACATGGATTTAATGGTGGAATATTGGTTACAAGTGCAAATATTAGTCCACCAATACGAGAAAAATTAATTGAAGAATTTAGTATCGAAATTATTGACAGGGGAATACTTTTTTTTCTCACGGAAAATGATGAGAATTTAAGAAAAGAATTGGAATCAATTCTGCTTGAGTTATTACAATCTGGAGAAGAAAGCATTTTTGACGGTATTAAATCTCCTTCTGATGATTACAAAATAAGTTTTATCGCTAATACAAAATTGGTTGAAGCTCCAAAAGAAGTAGGAAAGAATTTATGTGATGAACTTAATAAGTTAGATGCAGGGAAAGCTAAAGCTAAAGAGTATGAGTTGAAATGCGAAGAAATTCTTAAATATATATTTGCTGAAGATTTTTCAAATTGGCAACGTCAAATAATAACAAGAGATACGCTTCATAAATATGATCTTATCGCTAAAATTTCATCTTTGAATGATTTTTGGATCGGACTTGCAAGAGATTTTCATTCAAGATTTGTAATTTTTGAGTTCAAAAATTACAGAAAGGAAATAAAACAAGGGCAAGTTTATAGCACTGAAAAATATTTATTTGGAACAGCTTTAAGAAATATTGCAATTGTAATATCTAGAAAAGGTGCTGATAGAAATGCTATTAAGGCTATGGAAGGCTCTTTAAGAGAAATTGGTAAACTAATAATAAATCTGAATCAAGAAGAACTCTGTAGATTGTTAAATATGAAAGACAAAGGTGAAGACCCAAATACATATTTAACCGAAAAAATTGATAGAATTCTTATGCAATTATCTAGATAATTTTAATTTGTGATCGAAAGGCGTGAACAAAACGATGTTTTAGGCGATTTTACAAAGCGTCTTGATAAAATCGGCATCGAATATATGCTTGTTGGTTCGATGGCTTTGGTGCATTATGCGATGCCGCGAACGACTGTTGATATTGATATTGTCGTCAAGATTTTGCCCGAAAATATTGATAAATTTATCGCGGAGTTTGAGAATGATTATTACATTCCGATTGGTCGCGCAAAACAAGCGGCGCGGCAAAAAGGAATGTTTAATATTTTGAATAATCAGACGATTTTGAAGATTGATTGTGTTGTTCTTAAAGAAAATGAGTTTGAAATAAATGCTTTTTCGTGCCGTCAAAAGGTAAATTATGCGGGTGATTTCGATGTTTGGATAATCGGCAAAGAGGATTTGATTTTGTCGAAATTGAATTGGGCGAAAAATACCAAATCGGAACGGCAAATGCTCGATGTCGCAAGTATTATCCGCAACGGTTTTGACAAAGAATATGTTGAAAAATGGGCGAAAAAGTTGGGCGTTGATGAGCTTTTAAAAGAATGTTTTGAACTATTAGAAAGAAATTATGATGACGGACACGACTCGTGAAATCGAGGAAATGCAAAACGAACTTTGGATGAAAAAAACGCCGCAGGAACGTGCCCGTTTTGCGTCCGAAATGTTCGCCGCCGGACGCAAAGCCATCATTGCGTCTTTGCCGAAAGATTTGTCCGAAAAGGAATTCAAAAAACAACTCTATTTTCGCACGTACGGCGAACATCTGCCCGAAGATTTTTTCACAAAATAAACTATCTCCGACAATTAATTTCGTCGGTTTAATAAAACACGGACAATTTGAGCAAAATATTTTCTCCGATGCGGTCTAAAAACATCGCATAGGTTTAATTCTGTTTGCTTTCAAAAATGTCCCGCAATTCTAATTTTTAAAAACTGTCGGGACGGAGCATCGGATTTAAATTCTTTGCGGATGTTTATTCATTACGAAAATCTTTTGTTAGCCAAATCATTAAACGTCGAAATCCGACAGACAGTAAATAGGAGAATTGAAATGACGACACCGAAAAAAAAATCGAACAAAGCTACTAAATCGAAACAAAAATCCGAAGGGTTTATGGATAGTCTGAAACAGTTTGTCCGAACCAAAGGAGTTGATTATCTGAAAAATAACAATATAACTTCGGTTGGCATCGGTTACAAACAAGTTGACGGCAAACCGACCGAAGACCTTTCGATACAGTTCACAGTCGAGGAAAAAGCGGTTCCCGAAGTTCTGGAATCGTTGGACACGCCGCTAATCCCGAAATCATTTGTGATTGACGGCGTTGAGGTTCCGACCGATGTTCTGCAACGCGACTTTGAGCCGGATTATCAGGTTGTTGCCGAAGCCGCGCCCGACCGCCGCAAAACCAGAATCAATCCGATTGAACCCGGAATCAGCGTGGCGAATAAAAAAGTTTCTGCCGGAACAATCGGCTGTATTGTTTATGACCAAAAAAACGGAACGCCGTATATTTTAAGCAACTGGCACGTTTTGCAGGGTCCGAACGGGAATATCGGCGACGAAATCGTTCAGCCCGGACCTTTTGACGATAACCGTGTCAATCTTAATCGTCTCGGCAAATTGGTCAGATCGCATCTCGGCGCGGCGGGCGATTGCGCGATTGCCTCGATCGAAGACCGCACAATTAAAAAAGAAATTATGGATTTGGACGTGCTGATTGAACAAATCGGCGAGCCGGATTTAGGCGATAAGGTGATGAAAAGCGGTCGGACGACGAAAGTTACGCACGGCATCGTGACGCGCATTCATACCATGACAAAACTAAATTACGGCGGAATTACCGGCAATCAATTTATCGGCGGTTTTGAAATCGGACCCGACGCGAATAATCTTCCGTCAAACGGCGAAATCAGTATGGGCGGCGATTCGGGTTCGGCTTGGGTTTTCAAAGCCTCGAACGGAAAACCCACCAAGATTATGGCGGGACTGCATTTTGCGGGCGAAGGCGCAAACGATCCGAACGAACACGCGATTGCCTGTTATCCGAAATCGGTTTTTGAAAAATTGGAAATCTCTCTGCAACCGCCGCTTCAGAAAGACGTTGTGCCGCCGCAAGGTTTGGGCTACAACACGAATTTTCTCGGAGTCTTGGTTGAAACGCCGAAACTTTCCAAGTCCAAAAGCGACGATGCTTATAAATCGGGCGACTCGAAAATCATTAAATACACGCATTTTTCGCTGACTATGAGCAAGTCACGCCGATTTGCGATGTGGGTTGGCTGGAACATTGACGGCGGCAGTATCAAACAACTCAGCCGCAAGGGAATTCCGTTTATTCTCGATCCGAAAATCCCGAAAGAATTTCAGGTCGGCGACGAGCTTTACAGCGGTAATCGGCTTGACCGGGGACATATCGCCCGGCGCGCAGACCTTTTGTGGGGCAGTCTCGAAGAAGCCAAAAAAGCCAATGTTGATTCGTTCTATTTTACGAATATGACACCGCAGATGGATAATTTTAATCAGGGCAACAAAGGCGGAATCTGGGGCAAATTGGAAGATGCGGTTTTTGAAGATACGGACGTTGATAATCTGAAAGTGAGCGTTTTCGGCGGTCCGGTTTTCCAAAAAGACGACCGTGTTTTTCGTGGAGTTAAATTACCGAGCGAATTTTACAAAGTAATTGTTTATGTCGAAAAAGGAGTCTTAAAAGCAAAGGGATTTTTGCTGACTCAGAATCTTAACCAGCTCGAAATATTTGAACTGGATGAATTTAAGACTTATCAAGCGACGCTTGCCGAAATCGAGCAACGGTGCGGTTTTACTTTTCCGGCGAATCTGAAAAATGCGGACAGTTTTGCCGAAAAACCGGAAAATCAGCCCGAAGCGGAAAGCGAACGCAAACCGCTTGAAACTCTTGACGAAATAGCTTGGTAATTTAAAACCAGTATTGTGAGCGGTAGCGAACATCTTGGTTTATGGAAAATCGCAAAGTGATGCAGACTCGCTACCGCTCGCTATACTGATAAATTCATCAAAAAATGACACGCGCAAATATAATTTTAGTTTTAACGGCTCTGACAACTGCACTGATGGCAGGACTTTTTTATGCTTGGTCGTGTTCGGTGATGTTGGGATTTGCGCGTCTTGCGGATAGGGAATTTGTTTCGGCGATGTAAGCGACAAATCGCGCCATTCAAAACCCGATTTTCTTTGCCGCTTTTTTCGGTGCGCCGCTTTTTCTGCCAATCAGCACTTTTCTGCATTACGGCGAGCCGCTGCCTTTCGCGCTTTTGCTTGCCGCCACCGTTATTTATATCATCGGAACTTTCAGTGTCACCATTTTCGGTAATGTTCCGCTGAATAACACACTCGATAGTTTTAATTTAGAATCGGCAAACGCCGAAGAAATCGCTTTGCAAAGAGCTAATTTTGAACGACGCTGGAACAATCTGAACACGATTCGCACCGTTTCTTCGACGATTGCTGTAATTCTTGTTGTTATCACTTGTTTGAATTAGCGTCACAAACTCTCGTCTTTAACTCAAAATTTAAAAATTTTCGGCAACTCGAAAAAATTGCGATACTATTTGCCGCCGATTTACGCGTTTCAGATTGGAGGTTGATTATATGGCAATCAATGCAAATTTATTGAGGCGACCGAGTGACCGCGGATTGTTTCTGACGGCGGCAATCGGTTTCCCGTTACTCGTTTTAATCGGCTATTTTAAGACTTATTATTTCAGCAGTTTTTTTGATGTCAAACCGCTCGCAAATGCGCTCGTTCACGCACACGGAATCGTGATGTCGGTTTGGGTGATCTTTTTTGTCGTGCAGACTTATCTGATTCGTTCAAAGAATATTCGTCTGCATATGACGATGGGATTGTTGGGCATCGCACTCGCGGCAATTGTCGTGGTTGTCGGAATGCTCACGGCTTATGACGCGCAAATTGTCAGATCAGCGGCTCCGCCCGGAATCAATCCGCACAGTTTTTTTATTCTGCCCGTTTCTGATATGTTGCTGTTCGTAATTTTCTTTACAGCCGCGATTTATTACCGCAAACGTCCCGCCGAACACAAAAGTTTGATGTTAATGACGGCAATTAGCTTTCTGCCCGCCGCGCTTTTTCGTGTGCCGATCTTTCCACCCGAGTCGGTCAATCTTTTTGCCTTCGGAATTCCGGGTTTGATGGCAATCGCTTGTCTGATCTGGTTCACGATCAAACATCGTAAACTCAATAAAGTTTTTACCGCTGCCGTTTTGTTGTTAATCGCCGCCGTTCCGTTGCGACCGATTATCGGTGATTCGGCTGTGTGGTTAAATTTCGTGAGTTGGCTGGCTTCGTAATTGCAGCGAAAACGTCCGAATAAGTTTTTCTCTAAAAACGTCCGAAAAAAAACTTATTCGGACGTTTATTTTTAATTCCACTTTATTGTATTTTTTCGGATAATAAATTAGGAGAATTGGTAACAAAAAAGAATTATGGATAAAGCTTCCGGTTTATTAAAAAAAACTGACGGATGAATATCATCTTTCCATCAATCCGACGGCAATCGGTCGCGGAATGACCATTTGCGGAAATTTGGAAGTCAGGCTAAAACTTAAGGTAGTGAACTAAAAGTAATGCTTTGAAAATTGCTCTATCGGAACAACAAACTCTTCATCGCCGGGAGCGCACGCATCCTTGCGTGCTGAGCGCGCGAGCGCGAATCATTGCGCTGAATGCCGAGTCAAGATCGAGCCACGCTTTTACGCCGCTTTTTCAAGCGGCGCAGCACGCACCGAGGCGTGCGCTCCCGGCGAACCACGCTTTTCTTTTTGAGTCACCGATTGAGAATCTTAAACAGCCTTACTTTCTGTTCACTACCAAACTTAAATTAGTTCAATCCAATATTTTTTCGGTCGGGAAAGTCATAAAATATTATGAACCGGAAAAATAAGCACAAAACATTATGAAATATAATTCTATCGAAGCCTTCGTTCCTTCGGGAAGCGATTTTCAAGCGTCGCGGCAGTTGTTTTTAGAACTCGGCTTTAAAATCACTTGGGAAGCCAAAGATTTCGTCGGGTTTGAAAATAACGGCTGTCGTTTTATTCTGCAAAATAATGACTCCAAAGAGTTTGCCGAAAACTTTATGATGAACGTCAAAGTTGATAATTTGGACGAATTCTGGCAGGAGTTAACCGAAAAGAATTTGCCCGAAAAGTTCGGCGTAAAATTGCGCGAACCGACAGATTTTCCGTGGGGCAGAGAAGTTAATCTGATTGACATCGCGGGCGTTTGTTGGCATTTTGTAAAAGGTTAATTGTTTCGTAAAGTTATGAATGTTCAACAAGCCTATAATGCGTGGTCGGAAACTTACGACGCGGTTGAAAATAAAACACGCGATTTGGAAGCGCGGGCTTTGCGCGAAAGCATTTCGGGCGAAAATCTCGAAATTCTGGAAATCGGTTGTGGAACCGGAAAAAATACCGAGTTTCTGCAAACTAAAGCTAAACGACTGACGGGCGCGGATTTTTCGGCGGAAATGCTTGAAAGGGCAAAATTGAAAATCACGGCGGAAAATGTTGAATTTCGCCAATTGGATTTGCGCGAAAGTTGGGATTTTTCTGCGAATTCGTTTGATTTGATAACCTGCTCGCTCGCCCTCGAACATATCGAAAACATTGATTTCGTCTTTTCCGAAGCGAACAGAGTTTTGCGAACGGGCGGAAAATTTTATTTTGGCGAGCTTCATCCTTTTAAACAATATCAAGGCAGCAAAGCGCGGTTTGAAACCGATTCGGGCGTGTTTGAACTCGAATGTTTCGTGCATCACGTTTCGGAGTTTTTCGCGGCGGCAAAAAACAACGGTTTCGAGTGTGTTGAGTTGAAAGAATGGTTTGATGACGATGATAAAACACAGATTCCGCGTCTTTTAACGATGATTCTTGAAAAAAGCTGAGGTTATATAATTTTAAAAACAAAGCCGATTTTGCCGATTCGCAAAGTCGGCTTTTTCGGTGTAAAATTTTGGTATGACGGAAGAAACAAACAACACGGAAGAAAACCCGACGGTCGAAAAACTTGAATCGGTCGGGCAGATAATTCTCGGCGAATTGGAAAAAATCGGCGGAATTCTGACGGCTGACCCGATTTCACAAGCCGAAGGCGAATTGACGGAAGAAGCCGGAAGCGTCCACTTTGAAACCGCCGAAGGTTTGGAAGAAGCGGAAGAAAAATAAAACAAATTTGCCTGCGAAATAGACGAAAAATACGAAATAAAAAGAAAACAAATTTGTTTTTTCAGTTTCTTTCGTGAGCGTAATTCCTTTAAAAATCAACAATGACAAAGAAAATTATTATTGCGGGAGCAGGCGGAATCGGTGAAGCTGCCGCGCTTCTCCTGCGTGAATGGTCGGAGTTTGAAACCGAAATTTATCTCGGCGACATCAGCGAAGAGAGTTTGAAAAAAGCCAAAGATTTTGTATTGCTGAATTCAGACAAAACTTCAAAAGTCGAAACGGTTATGATGCCTTTGGAAGGCGCGAACGAAGCGATGACGAGTGCGTTTGAAAATGCGGACGTTCTGCTCGATTGTTCGCCCGGTGGTCAAGCCCCGAAAATGGCGCGGTTTGCGAAAGATTTCAAAATGCACTACGCGAATCTGACCGAATATGTCGCCGAAACCGACGAAATTATGGCTTTGGCGAAGACGGCAGAAACGGGTTTTGTTTTGCAGACAGGTCTTGCGCCGGGTTTTATCAATGTTCTGGCGATGTCGCTTTATAATCAATTTGTCGAAAAATACGAGAACGAAAAAGTTGAAAAAATCGGGATGAAGGTCGGCGCATTGACCGCGCACGCGCACGAGCCGCATTTTTACGGCTTCACGTGGTCGCCGATTGGCGTGGCAACCGAATACGTCAAAAGTTCGGTGGTTTTGCGGAATTATAAAATCACCAAAAAACCCGCGCTTTCGTCGCGTGAAACGATTGTCATCGGCGCACGAACCTACGAAGCCGATTTAACCTCAGGCGGCGCGGCGGATTTGCCCGATTTTTTTGCGGGCAAGGCGCGCAATCTAGATTACAAAACTCTGCGCTACGTCGGGCATTACGATTGGGTTGAACGCCAAATCAGAAAATTGCCGAAGGACGAAAATTTGCCGAAAACCTTGCAGGACGTGATGCTCGAAGCCGTTCCGTCGGTCGAGGACGATTTGGTTCTGGTTCACGCATCGGTTGACGGTTTCGACGCAAAAGGCAGACGGCGAATGATTGAAAAAGCATTTTACGTCGAGCCGCTCGAAATCGGCGGAAAAAGTCTGCGGGCGATTCAAACAACGACTGCCGCGCCGCTCTGCGAATCGGCAATGATGCTTTTGACCGGAAATTACAAAGGCGTTGTTCTGCAAAGTCAGCTTAATCCCGAAGAATTTATGAACGGAAATTTCGTGTCGCGGATTTACCGGAATTAGTCGAGAGTCAAGAGTCGAGAGTCTAAAGACAGAAGGTTTTCCTGAAACTCTCGACTCTTGACTCTCGACTAAACTTTTACGCTTCCAGGTCGCTTTTTTCGGGCGATTCGGTTTTGAGGTTAATTGGTTTTATCAGCAAAATCGGGGTTAAAAAGTAAATCAGAATGGCAAATTGCTTACTGAAAAACGCGACCGAAATTCCGATTAGATAAAGTATCGGCAAAAGAAAACTGAGCCGCATTGCGGTTCGGAGCGAATCCCTTTCGAATTTATCGGAAGTTTCGTTGTTTTGCCATCCATACAAGCGCAAAACCGCATAAGTCACGCTGGCGGCAAAAAACGACAAGCCGAAAAAAATTACCGCCGTAATATTTTCGTGATACGCGCCGAGAACGGCAGTCGGAAACGGAATAAACGTCACGAAAAAGAGAAAAAGATTATTGAGCCAGAGCAGTCCACGCTTGGAGAAATTGAGCGTATTGAAAAATTGGTGATGCGAAACCCAGAAAACGGCGACGAAGAAAAAGCTCGTGACATGACCGAAAAACTTCGGCACAAGATTGTAAAGCGCGTAAAGCAATTCAGACCAATTTGTTTTATTGCCAATTTCGGGCGTTTGAAGCTGAAAAACCAGAAGCGTAATAACGATGGCGAAAACCCCGTCGCTGAACGCTTCGATGCGATTCGTCCCCGGAATTTGATCTTGCGTTTGTTTTTCCGTCATTGTTTATTTAGAATTGCAAATCTCAGGAAGTGTTTCAAGTAAATTTTCAAAAGCGATGAAAATAGTTTGTCTTTCCGATACGCATAATTGCAACGAACAAATCAGCATTCCCGACGGCGATATTTTGATTCATTCGGGCGATGCGACGATTCGGGGAACAGAGTCGGAAGTTGAAGAATTTTTGAATTGGTTTTCGCAATTACCGCATAAACACAAGATTTTCGTGGCGGGAAATCACGATTGGCTTTACGAAAATAACAATCGTTTTGCGAGACTTTTGACGGCTGATTTTAAAATCGAATATTTACAGGATTCTTCGACGGAAATCGAAGGTTTGAAAATTTACGGAAGCCCTTGGCAACCACGCTTTTTTGATTGGGCTTTTAACTTAGATCGCGGCGCGGAACTCGCGGAAAAGTGGAAAATGATTCCGAACGATATTGATATTCTAATCACGCACGGTCCGCCGAACGGGATTTTAGACGAAGTTCCGCGAAAATATTTTGTCGAAAATACCGGCTGTGAGGAATTGCGAAAACGGGTTGAGGAAATTGCTGCGTTTGGAAAATTGAAACTCCACGTTTTCGGTCATATTCATTGCGGTTACGGCGTTCGGGATGAATTCGGCGTAAAATTTGTCAATGCTTCAAACTGCGACGAATCTTACGAACCGACGCAACCGCCGATTGTAATCGAACTATGACGTTAAAAATCATCAGAACAGACTCGGAAGATAAGGATTTTCGGGAACTTGCCAGGTTGCTCGACGAAGATTTGGCGATTCGGGACGGCGCAGACCATTCTTTTTACGCGCAGTTTAATAAGGTTGATGCGATAAAAAATGTCGTGGTCGCGTATCAAAACGGAGAAGCAATCGGTTGCGGCGCGTTCAAAAAATATGATGAGCAAAGCGTCGAAATCAAACGAATGTTTGTCCGTCACGAAAATCGCGGCAAAGGCGCGGCGGTTGAAATTTTAACGGAACTTGAAAATTGGGCGACCGAATCGGGTTTCAAATCTGCGGTTTTGGAAACGGGCAAAAAACAGCCCGAGGCAATTCGGCTTTACGAAAAATCGGGTTATACATTTATTCCGAATTACGGACAATATGAAGGCATCGAAAACAGCGTTTGTATGAAAAAGCAGTTAATTCGGTAAAATTATTTCGCAACTTTTGGAGGACATTTATTGACTTGCTGTTGATCGGAAAAAAGGCGGAAACTGCTTGTAAAATTAAGTAGTTTCCGCCTTTTCGGTTTTAGCGGACAAAGACGTTCGGGATTGACAGGTCGCCGCTTGTGCCGAAACCTGTAATCAGGATTCCGGCAGTTGTGCGGTTTGAATACCATGTGTTATTTGACGGACGGAAAACCGTCGCATCAATCTTTCCGTCGCCGTCATAATCGCCCGGCGAAGGAACATCACCCGTCGTTCCGAAGGGAAGTGAGAAGAAAGTGTTATTTTCGCTTCTTAAAATGAACCAAACTCCGGTCGAAGGTCGCCAAACGGCAATATCGGCTTTGCCGTCGCCCGAATAATCGCCTTGCACGGTTTTATCGCCGACTGCGCCGAATTGACCGGCAGTGAGTCCGGCGGTGCTTCTCAGCAGCCACCATTCCGAAACCGCCGGTCGGTAAATAGCAATGTCATCCTTGCCGTCGCCGTCGTAATCGGCAACAACGGGTTTGTCGTTTGATACGCCGAAAGGCTGAATCGTCGTGCCGCCCGAAGATTTCGAGATATACCAGGTTGCGTTTGACGGACGAAAAACTGCCGGATCGGCTTTTCCGTCGCCGTCAAAGTCGCCCGGTGCGGCAATGTCATTGGTCGCGCCGAACGGAACGGAATAAAACGAATTGTTTTCCGAACGAAGAATAAACCATTCGCCGGTTGACGGTCGCCAGAGCGCAATGTCGGTTTTGCCGTCGCCCGAAAAATCTGACGGAACTAAAACATCGCTCGAAGTGCCGAATTGCAAAGCCGCATTGCTGCCGTTTGATGATTTCAAATACCACCATTCGCCCGCGCCCGGTCGGAAAATTGAAATGTCGGTTTTGCCGTCGCCGTCAAAATCGAAGATCGGACCCAAGCCAAGAAACGGAACGACGTTGATTGTAAAATTCGTGTCGGAAATATCAAAGAAAATGTTGTTGACCGCTTCGATTTTAAGCCGCGCTGTTGTGGTGTTGATTGCCGGGAAAAACAGTTGTTGGTTGCCGTCGTTCGGTGTGCTGTTGGTTAAAATATGCGGAAATGTTTGTCCGCCGTCGGTTGAAACCGAAATTTTGACATTCGCAGCACTAACGGGCGCGGCGGTCGTGTTGGCAACATTCCAGGTGACAAGATTTGTCGTGTCCGACACCGTTACGGTAACAGGCGTGTTCGGCGATGTCACGGCTAACGGACCCGAATTTCCGTCAACAATAACCTGAGTCGTGACGGTATTAATGCCGCCGCTGCTCGCATTATTATCGCGAATAATAGCCTGAAAATTCATTGTTCGGGTAATTGCCGGAAGAAGCTCGCCCGTCAAACAGGTAAAACTCACGTTGCAAGTGTAAGTTGAAGGCGGAATGTTCGCGTTATTTAAAATATATTCAAGCGAAGGATAAGTTCTTGTCCCGCCGGTTGTCGGCAAATACGGTCGGAAAACGGGACGGGATGTGCCGTCAGAATCGGTATTCGGAACGGCAGTAGTTCCGGTTGTTCCGCCCAGATCGTATTCCTGCCAATCATATGTTAAAGAATCGCCGTTGACATCAGTTCCGCTGGCGGTCAGCGCAAACGGAGTTTGTTTCGGAATATTGAAAGTTGTTCCGCCAACCGAAGTAACTGTCGGCGGCGTATTTCCGGTCGTAGTCGTGACCGCGCAAGAGTTTCCGTTTCCGGTTTGGCTGTAGGCGACAATCACTTCCAGACTTTTGACGTGGAAAGTGTCAATGCTGTTTCGCGCCAGATTTTGATTTCCGCAAATTCCGGCGTAAGCCATAATCGTTACGCCGCTTCCGGGTTCGTAAGAAGACCCTGCGCTCCGGTTTCCGCCCGAACAATTGCTGGTTGCGCCGTTAAAAGTATGATTTGCGCCCCATTGATGTCCCATTTCGTGAGCGACGTAATCAATCGCAAAAGCATCGCCGACCGGATTGGTCAAACCCGTCACGCCGCGTGCTTTACTGCTTCCGCAGGGAACACCCAGGCTGGCAACACCGCCGCCGCCGGTCGAGAAAACGTGACCGATGTCGTAATTTGTCGGAAGGATTATCAAATCAAGGTTGGCTTGATTTTGAGTGAGCATCGTCGAACCATTGTTGTTCGTATAAGGATCATTTGCGCTTGTGCAGGCGACTCCCGAACACATTTGGTCGCCGGCATAAATGATTAAATTGTTATTGGCGACGATGTTCATACGAATTGCCAGTTCGCGTTCATACACGCCGTTGACGCGGTTCATAATTAAAACTTGGGCGGCAAGCGTTCCCGCAATCGTATTATTACCGACTGCCACGGCATATTCATTGGTGGCGGCAACCGCCAGCCGATAGGTTCGCAATTGTGTTCCTGAAATGACGTTTTCCGAAGAATTAGGAATCAAGTCTTCGGAAAGTAATTTTTCGGGCGAAAGAATTTTGCTCAACGGCTCATCTTCGCGGAAATCGCAAACGAAATTTCCGAGGCGCGGCGCGTCTTTCTTTTGATAACTGATGTAATTTTCGGTGTCGCCTTTGGCAAAATACGGGTCAACCAAAACCGTTCCGTTCGGTGAAAGAATCATCGAGTGAAAACCCGTCGGCAGAATATCGAAGCGGACGGTCGCGGTCGGGTCGTCAATTCCTTGTCCGCGATAGGTTTCGCCGAGTTCAGGATATTTTGCCGAAAGTCCGGCTTCGACAACCGGCGATTTTTCGATGCGGAAACGCGCAAAACTTCCGTCCGGCATCGGCAAAGTCAAAATTACTTCGCTCGCTTGTGCTCCGGCAGTAAATTCCATCGGTGCTTTGCTGAGAATCGAAAGTAGGTTGACTTTGTTCAAACTGAAAGTTTTATAAGCCTTCGGGACGATTGTGCGTTCGGCAACTGCGCGTTGGAGCGTTGCGACATCGGTTTCCTGCCAAACATCGTCGCCGGATTTGCCTGCCAAAACGGTTGAAAACAATAAAATGGTCGTTAGAAAGAGAAATACGGATTGAAAAATTCTACTGGACATTAATTACTCCTTAAATATTTTTAGGGGATTGATTTCTTTCCAAAAACTAGAGTTTGAAAATTAAATCGGGGTTTAAAATTTGGTAGTGAACTAAAAGTAATGCTTTGAAAATTGCTTTATCGGAACAAAAACTTTTATTGCCGGGAGCGCACGCATCCTTGCGTGCTGAACGCCGAGCGTTCAAAAAACCTCGTTGTCAATTCAATTTGACTTTAGATAAACGCTTTTTATGCCGCGAAGCGCGACCTGGCACGCAGGGATGCGTGCGCTCCCGGCAATGACGGTTTTTTTGTTCTTTAAACAGCATTACTTTCTGTTCACTACCTAAAATTTATCTTAAATGGAATTCGGAATCGAATTCTGTAAAAGCGAGTTAGTTTATATTGAATTAAATTCAATATTTTGTCTATACAAATTTTGAGCATTCGTAACTTTTTTACAAACGCTTGGCAAATTTTAACATTTGAAATGATAAAATAATTTCTTTTGAATATGGCGGAAAACACTTTAGCAACCAAACAAGAGTCTCAAATCGCCAAACAACCCGAAATTATCGAACCGACGGCGGAAGAATTGGCTGTTTTGAATGCGACCGAAAAAATCGGTTTCAAATTAACTCATAGAATGAACCAGGGCGCGTGGAAACGCTTTTGGACATTTTGCCAGCGGCATATCGGTTCGCTTTGGATAAAAATCTGCACCTATAATCTAATGAATGTTTTCGGGATTGAAAATGTCGAAAACACGGATGTCGAAAAGCCGCTTCTGCTGGTTGCCAATCATCGCTCGTTTTTTGATATGTACACGGTTTCATCGGTTATCTTTCGTCAAACAAAACGCCCGATAAATCTTTATTTTCCCGTTCGAGCCAAGTTTTTTTATACGAGTCCGTTGGGCTGGTCGGTCAATCTCGTGATGGGCTGGTTTTCGATGTATCCGCCGTTTTTCCGGGAAGAAAAAGAAGCCGGAAAACGCGAATTCGATAAATTCAGTCTGCGGAAATTGATTCAAATCGCTACGTCAGGGTTTGGAACAATTATCGGATTTCATCCCGAAGGCAAGCGCAATTTGAACGAAAATCCATACGATTTTTTACCCGCGCAACCCGGTGTCGGCGCAGTTATCATCAAAGCCAAACCGCAAGTCATACCCGTCTTTATCGCGGGTTTGGGCAATGATTTGCCGAAACAAGTTTTGGGAAACTGGGCGGGCGGCGAAAAAGTTCGCATCTGGTTTGGCGCACCCGTTGATTTATCGGCATTTTACGCGAAATCAGACCGCCTCCGAACGCACAAGGAAATCGGCGATTTTCTGATGACCAAAATCGCCGAACTCGGCGAACAAGACCGCGAAAAATTCGGAAAATGATTCCTAATCTTTTCAACCGCGTTTTGAAAATCTAAAATAAAAACAGCTGAATTTTTAGGGAAAAGAACAAGTTGGAAGGAACTTCAAACGCACAAACCGCAACATTCAACAAACCTCTACTCGAAATGTCCGCAAAACGGCGATGGGCGGTAACAATCGGTGTGATGACCGGAATGTTTATCGCCGCGCTCGAAGCGACGGTTGTCGGGACGGCAATGCCGACCGTGATTTCTTCGCTCGGCGGGCTGAATCATTACAGTTGGGTTTTCTCGGCGTATCTCGTGACCTCGACCGTGACGGTTCCGGTTTGGGGCAAACTTTCGGATTTATACGGTCGCCGTCTGCTTTATCAGCTCGGAATTGCCGTCTTTTTGCTCGGAACTCTGCTTTCGGGATTATCAACGACGATGACGCAGTTGATTATCTTTCGGGCGATTCAGGGACTCGGCGCGGGCGCACTCGTGCCGCTCGGAATGACCATTATCGGCGATATTTTTACGCTCGAAGAACGCGCCAAAATGCAGGCGTATTTCAGCGGCGTGTGGGGACTTTCGAGCGTAATCGGTCCGGTCGTCGGCGGTTTTATCACCGACCAAATCTCCTGGCGTTGGGTTTTCTTTATTAATCTGCCGGTTGGCGTTGTCGCGGCAGTTATTATCGGTCTGGCGTTGAAAGAACCGAAATTGACCGAAAAACCGAAAATTGATTACGCCGGCGCGGCACTTTTAATGATTGCCATCAGCCTTTTGATGCTCGCGTTGGTCGAAGGCGGCGCGTCAATCTCGACGCTTTTGACGCTCGAAAATATTTTGCTGATCGGCGGCGCGACTGTTTTGCTTCTTCTGTTCTTTGTGGTCGAAAAACTCGCCAAAGACCCGATTATTCCGTTCGAGCTTTTTCAAAACCGGACGGTTTCGGTTTCCGTCGCCGCCGGATTTCTTGGCGGTGTGGCGATGTTCGGCGCAATTTCGTTTATTCCGCTTTTTGCACAAGGCGCGCTCGGCTTGACCGCGACGGAAGCGGGTTCTTTGCTGACACCTCTGATGCTCAGTTGGGTTACGATGTCGGTCGTCGGCGGACGTTTATTGCTCAAAGTCGGTTATCGAAACATTGCGCTGATCGGCTTTGTCGTGCTGTCGGTCGGGTTCGTTTTTCTCGCACTGTTTCAGCGCGACACGCCGCGCTTCTGGCTTTATTTCGATTTGGTTTTAATCGGCGCGGGGTTGGGATTGACGATGCTGACGCTTTTAATCGCCGTTCAGCAAGCGGTCGAACGCTCGAAACTCGGAATCGTCACTTCGCTCAGTCAATTTTCACGCGCCATCGGCGGCGCGTTCGGCGTGGCGATTATGGGAGCATTTTTGACCGCCGGATTGGCAACTGAGTTAAACGCCGCCGCCCAAAACGGAAACGCGAATTTGACGGTCGAACAAGCCAAAGCGTTTGCAGCAAATCCGAACGCTCTGGTTGACCCGACCGAAAAATCGAAAATTTCGCCCGAAACTCTCGATGTTTTACAGGAAGCGATGGCAACTTCGATCCACCGCGTCTTTTGGGTTGGTGCAATTATTTCGACGCTGGCTTTCGGCGTGACGTTTTTGCTTCCGATTCAAACCAAAAAAGAAGAAGAAGATTTGGAAATACATCTTTCCACAGACTGCGGCGAACGTATGATTATGGCGGAACAAACAACCATCAATCAGCGAAATCAGCCCGAAGCGATAGAAGAGGATAAACGAATTTCTTAGAAGCCGTTTTAAAACTGAAGAATATGCCTGCGAAACACACGAAAGAAACGAAAAATGAATTTTTTATGTTTTGTTTTCGTATTTTTCGTATGTTTCGCAGGCAAAAAAATAGTTATAAAACAGCCTCTTAAAGTTTTGGATCGAATCCGATTAAATTTGAAATCTGCGCCGCCGATTTTCTGACCATTTCGACGATTTTCGGCAACTGCGTTTCGTCAAGCCGGATAATCGTGTCGGAAGTTCCGAGGGCAGCGACGATTTTGCCTTGCGCGTCGAAAATCGGCGACGAAATACAACGCACCCCCGCACTGTTTTCTTCGTCGTCAACCGCAAAACCGAAGGTTCGCACCTTTTCCAATTCCTTTAAATAACGCTTCGCATTGGTAATCGTTTTCGGCGCTTTTTTCTCCATTCCGCGCAGCTCCAAAATCGCCGAAACTTCCGCTTCGGTCATCTGCGAAACCAGCACTTTGCCAATCGCGGTCGAATGAATCGGCAGCCGATGCCCGATCCAAATATCCATCTTGATAAAGCTGTTCAGATTCTCGACCTTTTCGACATAAACGGCGCGTCCATTGTCCAAAACCGCGAGATGCGTCGAAAGATTCGTGCGTTTGACGAAACTTTCCATAATCGGTTTGGCGACTTCGCGGATGTCGGTATGCGTCGCCGATTCACGGGTCAAACCCATTAATTTCAAGCCCAAACGATATTTTCCCGAATTGGTTTCGCGGGTCAAATAACCACGATGCTCCAAAATCCGCAAAATGTAGCTCGCCGAACTTTTCGGTAATTTCAAACGGCGGCTGATGTCCGAATTTGTCAGCCCGCTCGTGCTGTGTGCGACGGTTTCAAGAATCGAAATCGTCCGTTCAACCGTATTTTTACTTTCAATCATTTATAAAATTTATTCTTTTGTTCAATGGTTTTCGACGCAAAAAGTCTAACAATCATTGGCTTTATTTTCAAGTCTTGTTCGCCATTGTGAAAAAATGTTCAAAATTACGAACAACACACAGATTATCATTTTAATATTTTGATAATTAATTATAATCAGTTCGTATAAGAGAACTATTGTTCAAGATTCTGCACAACAAGGAGATTAGTTTATGACGATGACAACCGAATTCGGCTTTGACGAACGTATCAATCACGCGCCTTCGGATTATCAAATGCCGAAAGACTTTGCCGAATTTTTTCTGCCGCTTCACGCGGAATTTACGCTGCGCCAACAGGCTTTGGCGGCAAAACGAATCGAAGTTTTGGAAAATTCGCATCGCGGAATTCTGCCGGATTATTTGCCGTCGAGCGAAGCCAACAAGGCGAACTGGAAAATCGAAGTGCCGCGTTGGTGCGAAGACCAGCGCAATCAAATGACAGGACCGGCGGACGATGCCGAACTCGTGGTCAAAATGCTGAACTCGGGTGCGCCGGGCGTGATGATTGATTTGGAAGATTCGATGGCGAACGACTGGGAAAATCTACAGATCGGCTATGAAAATTCGCTATCCGCGTTAAACAGCGAATTGAGTTATTACGACAAAAAACGCGAAAGGGAAGTTGCGATTAAGGAAAGCGGAACGGTTTTGCTGATTCGGGTTCGCGGACTGCATTTGAATCAAGCGAATGTTTTGCCGAGCGAATTAGTTTCAGCGTCCGCTTTTGATGTGGCGAATATTGCTTTTCGGGTTGATGCGGAAAAGCTCAAACATCCGCTGACATTTTACATTCCGAAATCCGAATCGGCGGAAGAGGCTTTGTTTTGGCGCGATTTGTTTCAAACGATTGAAAAAGCAAAAGGCTGGAAACGCGGATTTATTAAATGTTTCGCCCTTTGCGAAGCGCATCCGCTCGCGTTTCAGATGGAGGAATTTTTATACAATTTGCGCGAACATATTTTGGGTTTGAATCTCGGTCGCTGGGATTATATGGCGAGTTTGATTCATTTCAATCTGCACGATAAAAATTGGGTTTTGCCCGATAGAAACACGATTCCCTCGGATGTTGCGTTCTTTCAAAATTTACGTGAATTGATGGTCGAGATTTGCCACAAACGCGGTGCGTTGGCAATCGGCGGAATGACTGCCCTTTTTCCGAATCGCGCCGTTGCGGAGTTGAACGAACGCGCCTTAAAGGTTTTGGAAGCCGACAAAAGGAACGAAGCAAACGTCGGAATGGACGGCGCGTGGACAGGACATCCCGACCAGAACGAAATCGCCGTCGCGCAGTTTCCCGTGCCGAATCAAAATTTTGTGCGGCGTGAAAACGCGGTTCGTTTTCCTGATTTACGACCGATTCCCGAAAGCATCGGCAAGAAAACTCTTGAAGGAACACGGGCGGCGATTCGGATTGTCATTCGGTATCGTCACGGAGTTTTAAGCGGAAAAGGCGCGTCTTTACTCGATGGTTTTATGGAGGATTTGGCGACTGACCGAATTTATCGTTTGATGATAACGCAGAGAGTTCTGCATCGTGACTGCACGAAAATTGTTGATTCGCTCGGAAGCGAAATTAAGCACACACCGGAATTGATAACCAAACTTTTCGATGAAGAACTGACAAAGATTTTGGACGAATTGCCGCTTGATGTTTCGGAAACAGAGCGCAAAAAATATGTTGAAGCAAGGGGAATCAGCGAAGAAATAATTGTTAAAGGTCAACACGATCCGGTGTAAGGCAAAAGTAAAAAGTAAAAATAAAAAAGGAGAAAAATAAATGACAAAAGATGAACAAATTAGAGCAATAGAAAAAGATTGGGCGGAAAATCCGCGTTGGGAAGGAATCGAAAGACCGTATTCGGCGGAAGACGTTTTGCGTCTTCGTGGTTCGGTGAAAATCGAATATACGCTGGCAAAAATCGGTGCGGAACGGCTTTGGAATTTGATGAAGACGACCGATTACGTTAATGCGCTCGGTGCGTTGACGGGCGGGCAGGCGATTCAGCAGGTGCAAGCCGGACTTCCGGCGATTTATTGCAGTGGTTGGCAAGTCGCGGCGGACGCGAACATTGCGGGACAAGTGTATCCTGACCAGAGCCTTTATCCCGCGAACAGTGTTCCTGAACTCGTCCGCCGCTTGAATAACGCCTTTCGGCGCACAGATGAAATATACACCGCCGAAGGAAAAAATGAAACCTACTGGTATGCGCCGATTGTCGCCGATGCCGAAGCCGGATTCGGGGGAAACCTGAACGCGTTTGAATTGATGAAAGCGATGATCGAATCGGGCGCGTCGGGCGTGCATTTTGAAGACCAATTATCATCGGCTAAAAAATGCGGACATTTGGGCGGAAAAGTTCTCGTTCCGACGCAGGAAGCGATTCAAAAGCTGATTGCGGCAAGGCTCGCGGCCGATGTTTGCGGAACGCCGACGGTTTTGATTGCGCGGACAGATGCCAACGCCGCGAATCTTTTAACGAGCGATGTTGACGAAAACGATAGACCGTTCACGACCGGCGAACGAACAATCGAAGGATTTTTTACGGTGAAAAATGGAATCGAACAGGCGATTTCACGCGGTTTGGCTTACGCGCCTAACGCCGATTTGATTTGGTGCGAAACATCGAAGCCTGATTTGGACGAAGCGCGCCAATTTGCCGAGGCGATTCACGCGCAATATCCGAATAAGATGCTCGCTTATAACTGTTCTCCTTCGTTTAACTGGAAGAAAAAACTCGATGATGAAACGATTGCAAAATTTCAGACGGAACTCGGCGCGATGGGCTACAAATTTCAATTTATTACTCTGGCTGGTTTCCATTCGGTTAATTATGCGATGTTCGAGTTGGCGAAAGGCTACAAAGAAAGCGGAATGACGGCTTACTCGAAATTGCAGGAACAGGAATTCGCCTCGGAAATTGACGGTTATCGCGCCACGAAACATCAGGCGTTTGTCGGCACGGGGTATTTCGATGCCGTAACGCAGGTTATTACGGGCGGAATTTCTTCGATGACGGCTCTCAAAGGTTCGACCGAAGAGGAACAGTTTGACGAAATACTCGTTTCCGAAGAACAAATCGCGGTTGGAGTCTAAATCGAACAGAAGCCCGCGCGTAAGCAAGGGCGGAACTGCTACAGTTTCAAATCCGCCCTTGCTCACGCGCGGGCTTCTGCTTTTATAAAATCAAAGCTAATCTTTCTACTCGAAAGATTAGCTTTTTTTGTGTTGGATTTGACCTTTTGGGAAAATAAAGTTAAAGCTAAAAATGCACAAAATTCAAAAAGCCGGAATTCAAATTATCTTTACCTTTGCCGGATTTCGGAACAAAATCTTAAAAAACGAGTTGGGAAAAATGACAGAATCAGAATCTACGAATCAAACAGCGTCAAAAATTCCTGTGAGCGCAGAAATGTCGAAAGGGCAAATCTGGCAGGTGATCGGCGCGTCGAGCGCGGGAACGGTCATCGAATGGTATGACTTCTACATTTTCGGCAGTTTGGCGACGATTATCGCGCCGCTTTTTTATCCGCCGGAAACAGGTGAAACATTTGCGTTGATTATGTATTTGCTGACGTTTGCGGTCGGGTTTATCGTGCGACCGTTCGGTGCGTTGTTTTTCGGGCGAATCGGCGATTTGGTCGGACGTAAATATGCTTTTTTAGTGACGCTTTTGATTATGGGCGGCGCGACGGCGGCGGTCGGGTTTCTGCCGACTTACAGCCAGATCGGTTGGTTTGCGCCGATTTTGTTGATTGTCATACGGATTTTGCAGGGTTTGGCTCTCGGCGGCGAATACGGCGGCGCGACGGTTTATGTTGCCGAACACGTTCCCGATGAAAGTCGCGGGTTTTACACGAGTTTTATCCAGATTACGGCTTCGCTCGGTCTGCTGATTTCGTTGGCGGTGATTCTCGGTTTGCAAAATTCGATGAGTAAGGAAGCGTTTTCGGCTGATAGCTTTACGGCTGGCTGGCGGATTCCGTTTGTGATTTCGATTCTGCTCGTTCTGGCATCGCTTTACATTCGTTTGCGGATGAAGGAATCGCCGGTTTTTCAGCACATCAAAGCAACGGGGATGGCTTCGACAAAACCGATTGTGGACGCTTTTGTTGATCCCGAAAACCGCCGCCGCGTCTTGATTTCGCTCTTCGGCGCGACCGCCGGACAAGGCGTTGTCTGGTACACTGGACAGTTTTACGCGCTGTTTTATATGCAGACGGTTTTGAACGTCGAACGCCAGACGGCGAGTTATATTATTGCGATTGCAATTGTTATGGCGATTCCGCTATTCATCTTTTTCGGCTGGCTTTCGGACAAAATCGGACGCAAACGCATTATGATGGCGGGCTGTCTTTTGGCGGTCATTTGCTACTTGCCGATTTATCACGGAATGCAGCATTTTGCGGGAAATAATGTTGACCATATTCAATCCGTTCCCGATAAAATCACGGGTGAGCCGAAATTAACGTCGGTTGATTCGTCAGGTAAGCCTGTTGCGGTTGCGAACGCGCTCAATGTTCCGGCGATGGTTTTGCTCGTTTTTATTCAGATGATTTTCGTAACGATGGTTTACGCGCCGATTGCGGCTTATCTGGTCGAGGCGTTTCCGGCGAAGATTCGTTATACTTCAATGTCCTTGCCGTATCATATCGGCAACGGCGTTTTCGGCGGTTTATTGCCGACCATCGGGCTTTTCGCCTGTGCCTACACGGGCAATATTTACGCCGGATTGATTTATCCGATGATTGTCGCGGGAATTACCTTTATCATCGGTTCGCTGTTGTTAAAGGAAACAAATCACACGCGGATGTGGGATGAATTTAACGAAACTGCGCCGAACGACAGACCTTTGTAAAGGGAAAAACGGCGCAAAGAAAGCCTTAATATTAGCGTTTCGCGGAATTATTGCGGCATATTTTGGGTAGTGAACTAAAAGTAAGGCTGTTCTAAATTCTAAATCCGTGATTGAAAAGAGAAAAACGTCATCGCCGGGAGCGCACGCATCCTTGCGTGCTAAGTCGCGCTTCGCGGCGTATCGGCGTTGGTTACGAAAAAACTTGCATTGATGACAAGATGTTTGAACGCTTGGCGTTCAGCACGCAAGGATGCGTGCGCTCCCGGCGATGACGTTCTTTTCTCAAAGCATTACTTTTAGTTCACAGCCAAATTTTAATGTCCGAATTTGAAAAAATCTTAAAGGCTGACGAGAAAATCTTAAAGGCTGACGAGGATTCCTTGTTCAGAGTCCACGATTTATCGTGAATCCGCCGCGCTTCGCGGGCGGTTACAAACTGAAGTTTGGACTCTGAACTAAAATCCTAACTCTGAACTATAATCATATTGGAGAAAATATGGCAGAAGAAATCCAAAAAAACATTGAATCAACTTTACAGGAAACGCGTGTTTTTCCGCCGCCAGCCGATTTTGCGGCAAACGCGCACGTTAAGAGTTTTGAAGAATACGAACGCATTTATAACGCCGCCGCCGAAAATCCCGAAGCTTTTTGGGCGGAACAGGCGGAAAATCTCGATTGGTTTAAGAAATGGGACACGGTTTTGGAATGGAACGAACCGCACGCGAAATGGTTTGTCGGCGGCGAAATCAATGTTTCTTACAATTGTCTTGACCGTCATCTGAATTCGTGGCGCAAAAACAAAGCGGCGATTATCTGGGAAGGCGAACCGGGAGAGATTCGGACGCTGACATATCTTCAGCTTTATCGGCAAGTCTGCAAATTTGCGAATGTTTTAAAAAAGCTCGGTGTCAAAAAAGGCGACAGAGTTGCGCTATATATGCCGCTCGTGCCTGAATTGGCGATTGCGATGCTTGCCTGTGCGCGAATCGGCGCGACGCACACCGTCATTTTCGGCGGATTTTCGGCAGACGCGATTCGTGACCGTGTGAATGACGGCGATTGCAAAATGATCGTCACGGCTGACGGCGGTTATCGGCGCGGAAGCGAAATTAAATTAAAAGAAGTCGTTGATAACGCCGTCGTCCAATGCCCGAGTGTCAGAAGTGTCATTGTTTTCAAACGAACGGGCGCGGAATTAAAGATGAAACCCGGACGCGACCATTGGTGGCACGAAATGATGGAAGCCGTCGGCGACGAATGCGAACCCGCCAAGCTCGATTCGGAGCATCCGCTTTTTATCCTTTACACATCGGGAACAACCGGAAAACCTAAAGGCATCTTGCACACGACCGGCGGTTATTTAACGCAAACCGCTTACTCGGCAAAATTGGTTTTTGACCTCAAGGACGAAGACGTTTACTGGTGTACGGCGGACATCGGTTGGGTGACAGGTCACAGCTACGTTGTCTATGGTCCGCTGGCAAACGGCGCGACGGTTTTTATGTACGAAGGCGCACCGAATTTTCCCGAACCGGACAGATTTTGGCGTTTGATTGACCGTCATAAAGTGACGATTTTCTACACCGCGCCGACCGCGATTCGCGCTTTTATCAAGTGGGGCGAACAATATCCTTTAAAACATAATCTCGACAGCCTGCGTCTGCTCGGAACCGTCGGCGAGCCGATCAATCCCGAGGCGTGGATGTGGTATCACGAGGTTATCGGCAAAGGAAATTGTCCGATTGTGGACACCTGGTGGCAGACCGAAACCGGCGCAATTATGATTTCGCCGCTTCCGGGCGCAACGCCGACTGTTCCCGGAACAGCGACGCGACCGCTTCCCGGAATTATCATTGATGTCGTCACAAAAGCGGGCAAACCCGTCGGGATAAATGAAGGCGGTTATCTCGTCATTAAACATCCGTTTCCTTCGATGCTTCGGACGATTTGGGGCGACGACGAACGCTACAAACAAACTTACTGGTCGGAAATCCCGAACGTCTATTTCGCGGGCGATGGCGCACGGCGCGACGAACGCGGTTATTACTGGATTATGGGACGCGTTGACGATGTAATTAACGTCAGCGGGCATCGTCTCGGAACCGCCGAGATCGAATCCGCGCTCGTTTCGCACGAGGCAGTTGCCGAAGCCGCCGTCGTCGGTCGTCCCGATGATTTAAAAGGTCAGGCAATTTCGGCATTCGTTACTTTGGAAGGCACGCACAAGGGAAGCGACGAGTTGAAAAACGAGCTTCGCGCCCACGTCGCCAAAGAAATCGGTTCGCTCGCCAAACCCGACGATATTCGTTTTACCGATATGCTGCCGAAAACCCGCAGCGGCAAAATTATGCGCCGTTTGTTACGCGAACTAGCTTCGGGCAACGCAGTCAAAGGCGATGTCACGACGCTCGAAGATTTTTCGGTTCTGGAAAAATTGAGAGAAGACGAAGAGTAAATTTAGTAAAATTTTGATTGCTTGTTGTTTTAAGTTAAAGTTTATCTGATGAAGAAAATAGATGAGATTTTGAATAAACTTGAAGATTGTCTATTGCACAATAAATACGAGTCTATTGAAACAGAATCAATTGAGCTAAAAGATTTATCAGGTGGAGAGGATTGGAAACAACTCTATGTTGCGATTTGTGCCTTTCTAAATACTGATGGCGGAATTATTCTACTTGGTGTTAATGAAAATGATAAGCACACTCAGTATAAACTCACTGGTTTCAAAAGACAGAATGAAGAAAGACTTGAAGCTAAATTAAGAACGTCATTTACAGACGAAAATAATGTTGTATTGAATTTGAGCAATAATTTTAAGTATGAATTCAAAAATTTATTAGACAAAGAAGTTTGTGTAGTTCATGTGGAAAAAATTCCTGAGGATGAAAAATTTATTTTTTATGAAAAAGTAGCATACAAAAGAGTTCTCACGCGAAAGCCTAAAATTTCACGAGAAGAAATTCTCGCTCATAATGAACTAAAAGAAGAATTAAGAGATGCTCGTGAATTGACGTTAGTTCCAAATGCTTCAATTTCTGATTTGAATGTAGATAAACTCAATGAATACTTAGTTGTCTTGAATAGAGATATTAGAATCGAAACCTATAAACAAGATATTGACTCGGCAATTTCATTCCTAAATCGAAAACAGTTCGTTCGTAACAATAAACCAACACTGCTTGGAATGTTGGTATGCGGTGATAATTTATTTGATTTTATTGGCGAGAGGGCGGACGTTGATTGTTATGTAGATTCATCTGTAGAAATTGCAGACAATAAAAAACGTCTTAGAGACAACATCATTCAACTGATGGATAATGCGGTCGGTTTTGTTTATAAAAATATTCAAGTTGGGGTAAGTTATGAGAAAGGCGGTTCAAAACTGCCTGAATACCCTGAAAAACTCATTAGAGAAGTAATAAATAATTCCTTAGCGCATCGTGATTATTCAATAAATCGGTTTGTTTCAGTTGAGATTAAACCAAACATAAACATCACAGTCAGCAATCCGGGAAGCTTTCGGCAGGAACAAAAAATTTACTTTGAAGATAACTCCGAAAAAATCAGAATTCGCAGAATTATCCCGATTCCGAAACCTAGAAACCCAAGACTTGCTGATATTTTGAAGCTGTATGATAAATATGAAGCGAAAAGTATGGGTATGTCCTCACTTATAAATTCTTGTTTAGACAATGAAATAGATGTTCCATATTACTTTTTCAAATCTGAAAATGATATAAGTTTGGTAGTCCCGAAAGGCAAAGTGTATGACGAAGAAACCAAACTTTGGTTAGACGGTTTTTCGGGATATATCTATGAAAAATTAAATAGGCGTGAACTCACCGAAGAAGAAAAAATCATTTTGGCATTTATTTATAAGTCCGAGAAATTGAATCGTTTGGAGCGTTACACAATTTTATTGACTAAAGACAATAATCATTTCTCTGCTATTGCAGATTTGTTAGATTGCGGCTTGATTTATAAACATCCTGAAAGTCCGCAAATTCACCCAATTTATTTGATTGATAGAACACTTGCAAAAACAGAGTTTAGCCAAGAATTATTTGAGATTTTTGGGAGCCATTATGATTTACTTTCCAATGACTACAAAGAAATATTGAACACAATATACTTACACAATCACTTTAGCAAGACCAAAACTGTTACAGCTTACTCAATTTCCGCTTATCTTTATTTCAAGAAAAACGTATTTGTTAAGGATGAGAAAGACTATCAAAATTATAAGAGAAACTTCAGAAGAATATTTAAAAAGCTAGAAGAAAAAGATTTTATTATAAATCTAAGCAATAATCTTCATAAACCAGAGTATTTGATAAACGAGAAATTTGACTCACCACAGGCTATTCTCAAATATTAACAAATGATTGGGTAAATGTTGTTTCTGTAAATGATACTTGAAAATAGAAATGTTTTGAAAAAAACTCAGAAAGACAAAAAATAACTGAAATAAACCAAGAAGAATTACCAAATTTCATCATTCCAAAACTTTTTGCGGAATTTGTTTTCCGTCCAGAAGTTTTTGAAAAGCTCGATGTTTGGTGATTTTTCTTTGTTCAAAATAATACTGACAACATCGTAGCGGAACTTAAAATTTTGCAAACCGAAAATCTTGCGGTAAATCCGTGCCGTCCGCGTGATTTGCCTTTGTTTTCTGACATCAACCGCCGAAAGCGGCGAGGCAAATTCATCGGACGAACGCGTTTTGACTTCGATAAAACACAAAACTTCGTCGTCCAGCGCAATCAAATCTATCTCTCCCGTAACGGCTGCGCCGCGCCGATTTCTGCCAATCGGAACTTTGAAATTGGAACAAACCAGGCGAAAGCCGCGTCTAATTAAAAATTTCGCGGCTAAGTCTTCGCCGATTTTGCCGATTTCGTTTGTATTTGAATTTGGCAAAAGGTTCTGTGCAAAATCAATTGTTAATAATTCGGACATTTGCGACAATAGTTTAACGATTTTACTCGATTTGGGAAAGAAAATTTATGAAGAAGATTCTAAAAATTGCGGCGATAATTTTGGTGATTGCGTTTGTCGCCATTCAATTTATTCGCCCCGATTTTACGAATCCGCCGGTTAATCAAGGCGAAACGCTCGAAGCGTCAACGCAGGTTCCCGAAAATGTCCGGACGATTTTGGATCGTTCGTGCAAGGATTGTCATTCAAACGAAACGAAATATCCGTGGTATTCGCACATTCAGCCGTCGGCGTGGTTTCTCGCAGACCATATCGCGGAAGGTCGCCGCGAAATGAATTTATCGGTTTGGAATACCTACGAACCGCGCCGCAAAAGGAAAAAATTGTCGGAAATCTGTGAAGAAGTTCAGTCGAAAGAAATGCCTCTGCCGTCGTATTTATGGGTTCATTGGGACGCAAAAATGTCGGGCGCGGACATCAAAACGCTGTGCGATTGGACGACGAGCGAAAGCGCGAAAATTGTCGAAACAAAATAAAATGTTCCGACAACCCGAAAAGTTTTATCGCCATCAAAGGGCGCAACAGTTCCCCCGATTCCGAATTTTAGAAAAGAAAAATTACAAATATGACTTGGAAATTCAGGTTTTCAAGAATCGTTATTTTTGCGATTCTTTTTACTTTTTTTGTGACGACGGTTTCGGCGCAAAGAGTCAAAATCCGAAAAAGCACGACAGGCAGAGTTTCTTCGACTCAGCCGACACGACAGGAAACACAGCGAGAAACACGCGGAAGTTTATCGAGCGACGAGCTTCAGATTCATTATTTGGTCAACAACGAACGGCGCAAAAAAGGTTTGGGCGATTTGTATTGGGACGAAGATTTGGCGAAAATGGCGCGAAATTATTCAAAAAAAATGGCGCGTGAATCGTTTTTCAGCCATTTTGACCGCGACGGAGATTCGGTTGTCGAGCGCGCCAAAGATTCTGACATCAAAGGCTGGAACAAAATTGGTGAAAACCTTTTTTTCTCCGAAGGCTACGATAATTTTGACGCTCTGGCGGTGCGCGGCTGGATGAATTCTTCCGAGCATCGGCGCAATATTCTCGACCGTCAATTTACAACGACCGGAATCGGCGTTGCCCAAACACGCGACGGACGAATTTACATCACACAGGTTTTTATCCGCAATTAAAGTGAAAAAGGGCAAAAGTGCAAAGGTGAAAAAGTGTGGGTCTGATTATCAACTTAACTTTTTCACTTTTCAACTTTTTCACTTTTTTACTTTTTAACCTTAACTTTTTGTTACATTTCAAACCACAAAGCGGAAAACTTCGTTTATAATAGCGAACGAGGAGGAAATTTTCGTATGGAAATTCTGATTGATAATCCGCTTGCTACGATGTATGGACCGTATTTTCTGATACTTTTCGGTTTTGTAATCTTTTTTGCCGTCGTTATATTGGCACTCGTCAAAGCACAATTCGACAAGTCCGACAAACTCGGCATTCCCGCAATTCCGCCCAATATTGACCCTTACGAAATCGCTTTTCTGCGCGGCGGAACTAACGAAGTGGCGCGTTCGGTCATTTTCAGCCTTTTGCAAAAAGGTTTTATCGAAATAGATAACATCGCCACACCCGCCGTCGTCAAAAAAACACTAAATCAGCCTGACCGAAAAAGTTTGAATCAAATCGAACTGATGACGCTCGGTTGGCTCGGAGCTTCGCGTGAACCGAAGGAAGTTTTCGGCGCAAGCGGTTTAGTCGGACAAATTGAGGTTTACGCCAATTCTTATCAAGGTCGGCTCGAACAACAGCAAATGCTGACGAGCGAGGAAGACCGAACAGCTTTGAATCCCGTCAAATGGTCGGTTTACCTGATAATTTTCGGCTTGGGCGCGTATAAAACATTTGCCGCGATTGCCAACGAAAATTTCAACATTTTCTTTCTGATAATCTTTACAATCGTCGGATTGATAATTGCCGCCGGCGTTTCAAAACTTCCGCGTATGACGAAACTCGGCAAGGCATATCTCGAACGATTGCAAACGGCTTTCGATAATCTGAAATACACTTCGCAACGCGCTTATATCGCGTCAAATGAGCCGAAAGTCGCGCCGCAAACTTCATTCGCGGGCGTTGACCCTCTGCTTTTGTCGGTCGGCGTTTTCGGCGCGGGAATTTTGGCGGGAACGGTTTTCGACGGTTATAATCACGCTTTTCAGCGGGCGCAAAACGCTTCGGTTGCGGGCGGAAGTTCGTGCAGTTCGGGTTGCGGAAGCTGTTCGTCGGGCGGAAGCAGTTGTTCGTCCGGCGACGGCGGCGGAAGCTCGTGCGGCGGCGGTTGCGGCGGTTGCGGCGGCGGCGGTGATTAAAGATTTTTTAACGCAAAGGCGCAAAGATACAAAGCCGCAAAGTTTTTAAAGTGATTTTTAATAGTTAATTTTCCGCAATTTTCCAATTGTCCTTTGCGTCTTTCGCGTCTTTGCGCCTTTGCGTTAAATTAAAAAGCAGATGAACGAAAGCGAAATTCAGAGTTTTTGGCAAAAACATCCGTGCGGTGAAGATTTTGTCGGCGGTGCGGAAAACTACGAAGCCGATTACGAAAAGTTTTTTGAAAACTACGATGAATTCCGCTACACGAAAGAACCACACATTTTAGAATGTTTGAAAAATATTGATTTTCAAGGGAAAAGAACGCTTGAAATCGGACTCGGACAAGGCGCGGATGCCGAGCAGATCATCCGGCTCGGCGCGGATTGGTTCGGGCTTGATTTGACGCACGAATCAACCAAACGTGTGCAGGTCAGATTAAACTTGCGAAATCTGAAAACGGGCGGAATTATGAACGGAAGCGCGGTCGAAATGCCGTTTGCCGATAAAAGTTTCGATATTGTTTTCAGTCACGGTGTTTTGCATCACATTCCCGAAATCAAAACGGCGCAACGGGAAATCCACCGCATTTTGAAGCCGAACGGCGAGCTTATCGTGATGCTTTACGCGAAAAATTCATTGAATTATCGTTTATCAATCGCACTTTTTCGGCGTTTAGGTTTGATCGGAATGTATCTCGCCAAACCGAACGCGAACGGGCTGGTCGGACAACATATCAAAAACGCCAAACAGATGGGTTTGCGGAGTTATCTGAAAATGGAGAATTTTATTCACCGAAACACCGACGGCGCACTTAATCCGTATTCAAAAGTTTATGATTTGCGCGAAGTCGAAAAAGATTTCGCGGATTTCAAAATCGTCAAAAGCTACAAAAGATTTATGCACGCGCCGCCGTTGCCCGTAACAAAATTGCCGTTTGAAAAATCGCTCGGCTGGCATCTTTGGGTTCATCTTAAACCGCGCTAGATTTTATGTCCAAATTCCAAATTCCAAATTCCAAAAACGGCTTGGTGTCGGAATCGGTTTTCGTGAACAGTTTCGCGCCGCTATTTTTTTGAATCAAGACAAAATTGATTTTCTTGAAATCACGACCGACCATTATCTCGACGCGAAACCGCAGAAACTCGACGAACTGAAACTGCTGAAAGCACATTTTCCGCTGATTCCGCATTCGCTCGAATTATCACTCGGAAGCGCGGAAGGAATTGACAACGATTATCTCGAAAAGGTCGCGGAAATCGTCGAATTTGTCGCGCCCGAATGGTTTTCGGATCATCTTTGTTTTACAAAATCGGGCGGTGTGAAAATCGGACATCTCGCGCCCGTGCCTTATACGAAAGAGGCGATAAAGGTTTTCGTCAAAAACATTTCGCAAGTTAAAAAACGCATTAAAACGCCGCTGGTTTTGGAAAATATCACGTATCTCGTGCAGTTTCCGTCGTCGGAAATGACGGAAAGCGCGTTTATCAAAACAATTCTCGAAGAAACCGATTGCGGGCTTTTGCTCGATGTTACAAATCTTTATATCAATTCACAGAATTTCGGGTTCGATTGGCGAAAATTTCTCGATGAAATTCCGCTCGAACGCCTTGTTCAGATTCATTTTGTCGGTTCGCAACGTCACGGCAAGCGTTTGATTGACGCGCACGCCAATCGGACGGAAGAAGAAATCTGGAAGGTTTTCGCGGAAGTCGCCGAAAGATGTGAAATCAAAGGCGCGATTCTCGAACGCGACGAAAATTTTCCACCGTTTAGTGAAATTCTGGAAGAATTGGATACAGCAAGATATTTGATGAAAAACACGAACTTTGCAAAAGTTAAGAGCGTATGAAATTTTTACTTTTTACTTTTTACTTTTTACTTTAAGAAAATGTTTTGTCCAAATTGTGCCAAAGAAAATTCAGTCGAGCAAAAATTCTGCCGTGCTTGCGGTTTGAATCTTGAAAAATCCGCCGAATCGCTTTTGCTTCAACTTCCCGACGCTCAAAACGCCGATTTGGTCAAGCGTGAAATGTTTTTGGAAAGGTTTGGCAACTTTGTGTTCGGCGGCTTTTTAGTTGTGGTTATAATTGGTATCGGTGCAATAATCTATACGATTTTAGTAAAATTCGTTCTTTCCGGCACAGGCGTTATTTTCGGACTTTTTATGATTCTCTTCTTAATTTTTGCCGCTTTAGCCTTAGCCTTTGTCGGTTATACGGAGAAAATCAAAGAGGAAAAAGAAGCCGTCAATCCAAATTTGCAAAAAGAACTCTCCGAAAAACAAGACACCGCCAAACTGCTTGAAGAAAAGCCGTTCGAGCCTATGCCGAGTGTTGTCGAAAATACAACCGAACTGCTTCACGTCGAAAATAAAACGCGGAAATTTTAATGAATATGAACCGAACTTGACGAAGTGCGGCGGTTAATTGAAACTAATTTTGAAGCAAAAATGAATTTCAAAAATATTTTGCCGACGTTAGTAAATTTAATCGGATAAGGGAGAGTTTTTAGAAAAATGAGTGATATAACACTTGAACAAGCACAAACAATCGTCGCCGCCGCACAGGCAAAAGCGGCGCAAATCGGGACGAAAATGAACATCGCGGTCGTTGACGCGGGCGCGAATCTGAAGGCGTTTGTCAGAATGGACGGCGCGTGGCTCGGAAGCATTGATATTTCCATCAAAAAAGCAAAAACGGCGCGGTTTTTTGATATGCCGACGGGCGCAATCGGCGAACTTTCACAACCCGGCGGTTCGCTCTACAACATCGAACATTCAAACAGCGGTTTAATCACATTTCCGGGCGGAATTCCTTTGAAAAACGCGGCGGGCGAAATAATCGGCGCAATCGGCGTTTCGGGAAGTGCGGTCGAAAACGATCACACGGTTGCCGAAGCGGGCGTTGCGGCTTTGAAATAATAATGAGTTTGCAGAAACAGCAGGACTTTTTGGCGCGGCTTTTCACGGATGAAGGCTTGCGCCAAAATTTTTTGTCCGAACCCGCAAAAATCGGCGCGGAAAACGGTTTGAGCGAAGTCGAAACGGCTGATTTGCAAGCGGTTTTGCCCGAAGAAATCGGCTTTTTCGCCGATTCGCTTTTTTGGAAGCGTCTGCACGAGGTCGAAAAGTTTCTGCCGCTCACGAAAAAGGTTTTAAAGGAATACTTCACAAAAAATTTCCGCGAATTTTCACGAAATTTTAATCCGCAAACGGTCAAAAAACATTTTGAAGATGCGCTCGAATTTTGCAAATTCCTACGAAAACAGAACATTTCGGAACTTGCAAAAAATGCGGCAAAATTCGAGCAATCGAAACTTGAATTTTTCGGCGGCGGAAAGCGATTTGTGGTTTGTAAATTGGATTTCGATATTAGAGAAATTTACGACCGCGAGCAGACGACAGCTAATTTAAAGTTGGAAAAGAAAACTAAAGTTGCCCTTTGGCTGAAACTCGGAAAAAAGAACAAACATTTTTTCATCTGAATTTTACCTTTTGCCTTTTGCCTTTAACCTTATAAAATAAAATTTATGGCTTTACTCAAAATAGTTCATTATCCCGACCCGGTTTTGCTCGTGGTCGGGAAACCGTTCGGCGAGGAAGAGTTTAATGAAGACTTACAGAAGCTTGTCGAAGATATGTTTGAAACGATGTATGATTCGCAGGGTGTCGGGCTTGCCGCGCCGCAGGTCGGCGTTTCCAAACGGCTTTTTGTGATGGATGTGCCGCTCGAAGAAGGCGCATCGAACCGCATTGCGCTGGTTAATCCCGAAATTATTTTGCAGGAAGGCGAACAGGTCGGCGACGAAGGTTGTTTGTCGTTTCCGGGCATTTATACGACTGTCAAACGTGAGATTCGGACGATTGTCCGCTACAGAGACGTTTTCGGCAAAGAACAGGAACTCGACTGCACGGATTTGTCGGCGCGCTGCGTTCTGCACGAAACAGACCATTGCGACGGCATCGTTTTCCTTGACAGAATGAGCGTTTTGAAACGAGAATTAGCCAAACGCAAAATTAAAAAACTGCAAAAAACAGGGAAATGGGATTAAAAGTATTTCCAATACAACGAAAAAATGCAAATAAGACAATTATTTGAAAAAATTGAACAGCTTCCGCCGCAAAAGATTGCCGAGGTGATAGACTTTGTGGATTTTCTTGCCGGGCGTGAAGAAAGAAAACTTGTTGAATCAGCGACAAAACTTTCTGAAGAAGCCTTCGGAAAAGTTTGGGATAATGACGAGGATTCGGTTTATGACGAATTATAATTTCGGGGATGTTATTCCGGTTCCATTTCCATTTACCGACCAAAAAGGCACAAAAAAACGCCCTGCGGTTGTTGTTAGTTCAAATTTTTATAATCTTTCATTACCCGATATAGTTTTGATGGCAATTACAAGTCAAGTTAAAAAGCCTTTGAAATCCGGTGAGCTTGAAATATCTGAATGGCAGAGTGCCAAATTGCTAAAACCTTCAGTAATTAAGCCGATTTTCACGACGATTGAAAAGAACTTGATTTTACGGAAACTAGGAAAATTGGAAAACGGTGACGACCAAAATTTGCCGAACTTGATTCAGCAGTTAATTGGGTGAGTCTTGAAACAAAAGGAAAATATCAATGGCGATTGAAGACACAAAATTAACGACGGAAGTCGGTTCGACCATCGAACTGAATAAATATTTAAATGTTGGCTGGGTTTTGATTCTCAGTTACGTCAAACACGCGAGCGATAATCAACAGCCGCGCTTTGTTCTTTCCTGGCAGAGCAATGAATCGCCGGTTCGTCCCGAACTTCTCGACGAATGGGAATTACACGAACTCGACCGCAGTAAAAATCCTTGAAATAAGGCGCGAATAATTTCTCAAACGCGGTTTTTTGTTGTAGGATACAAAAACGAAAAATAAAAAGAGTGCCTTAATGAACAAAAGTTTCCGTTTTGACGAGACAAATTGCCTCGTTATCGTCTGAAAACGTGAAGCAAATTAAAATTCAAAAGGAGAAAAATTACAATGCCGGAAATCAAATCCGTTCTGCTGCGCTGTGTCTTTTTATGTTTGCTGATTTTTACCGCGAGTTTCGCAATCGAGGCGCAATCAACCATTTTTAATATTCCTTCGACCGATGTGATGGGCGAAAAACGCTTCTACGTCGAAGCCGATTTTATCGCGCATTTCGACAAATGGCGCAAAGGCGGTTTTCAGTCTTTCGGTTATCGAACGGTGTACGGCGTGCGAAAAAAACTCGAAGTCGGCGTGAACTTTTTCTACACGCGCAACGGCAGCACTTCGCCGAAAGAGCTTCAACCGAACTTTAAATACAAAGTTTTCGAGAAGGAAAAATACGGCGTGGCAGTTTCGGCAGGCGGACAGTTTTTTGTTCCGCTCAATAAATCGGCGGGAAATCGCACTTTCGGAATGTTTTACACAAACGCCAGCAAAGTCATCAAAAAAACGGGCGAAACCCGCGTAACCGGCGGATTTTACACAGTTGTCGGCGCAGCAAAAGGTTTCGGCACAAAAAACGGCGCAATTGTCGGCATCGAACAACCGATTATCGGCAAACTGAGTTTTACGGGCGATTGGTATAGCGGCAAAAATCGTTTCGGCTACTCGACCGCCGGATTCAGCTATTCATTCGCCAAACGCCAATTCTTTCAAGTCGGCTACAACTTCGGAAATTCGGGACGCGCCAACAACGCTTTTTCGGCTTTTTACGGCTTTACTTACTAAAATCAATTTCAATGAGTTAAAATAGATTTCTGAATGAATTGAAAATTTATGCCGCCGAAAATCAGAGAGCTAATTGCCGAACTTGAACGCAATGGTTTTGTAAATCGCGGCGGAAAGGTCAGTCACCGAAATTTCTCGCATCCGGAATGTTCTAAAAATGTTACGGTTTCAGGAAAGGAAGGAACCGACGCGCTGAAATATCAAATCAAACAGATTAAATAAGCTATCAAAGAAGTAAAAGCAAATGAGAAAGGAATCTGACCTTTATAAAAAAATAGTTTATTGGAGCGACGAAGATAATTGTTTTATCGGAATGTGTCCAGAATTGATGTATGGCGGCGTTCACGGCGACGATGCTTTGAAGGTTTTTATCGAATTAAATCAAGCGGTAGAAGAAGTGATTGAAATATACAAAGAAGACGGAACGCCTTTGCCTGAACCGAAAGAAGTGGTTTTTGAAACGGTTTAATGGAATTATTTGGTAAAGAAATAAAGTATGTCGAGAAATACGAAAGCAATTCAAATTTTTCTTTTTTTGAGGCTGGAGGAAATTGGTTTGTTTATCGTTCGGAAGTTTCAAGTCATACAACAATTTATCACCCGCAACTTGAACCAACAATTGACTTGATTTTCATTGGAGCAATGTATTTTGAATTGCTTTCGCGGTTTGAAAAGATAATGATTTCAAAAGCAAACGATAAAAAATCCCTTGAACTTGCGAAGAAGTTTGACAAAGGTTTTAAGTTTTTGGAAAGTGATGAAAGAGTTTATAAAATTGAATCACAGGGAAACGTATTTTACGTTGTAACTGCTCATTTATGGATTCACGAACACAATTGTCAATATCGTGAATCTTTTATTAAGAATTACAATTCCAATAACAATTATTTAAAAACATACGTTAAAAATTGGGTGAAGATTAAATAAAGAATTATTATGCAAACACAAAGAAGTTTAGACGAATTTAGAAACGAACCGTTCGTGGATTTTTCCGTTCAGGAAAATGCCGATGCGATGCGGGCGGCGATTGAACAGGTCAGAAGCGAACTCGGTCGCGAATATCCGCTCGTGATTAACGGCGAACATGTTACGACCGATAAAAAGTTTGAGAGCATCAATCCGGCGGAAAAATCGCAGGTTGTCGGGATTTTTTCGGATGCCGATGCGGACAGTGAAAATTTGACCGAACAGGCGATTGAGGCGGCGACGAATGCTTTTGCGCTCTGGAAACAGGTTTCGCCGTCAGACCGCGCCGAATATCTATTCAAAGCGGCGGAAATCATTCGCCAGCGCAAGCATTATTTTTCGGCGTGGATGATTTTTGAAACGGGCAAGACTTGGGCGGAAGCTGATGGCGACACGGCGGAAGCCATTGATTTTCTCGAATTTTACGGGCGCGAAATGCTGAAATGGGCGGGACATCAACCCGTCACACCTTCGCCTTTTCCCGAAAATAACACTTTTGAATATATTCCGCTCGGTGTCGGTGCGATTATTCCGCCGTGGAATTTTCCGCTTGCAATTATGGCGGGAATGACGATGGCGGCGGTTGTTTGCGGTAATACGACCGTCCTGAAACCTTCGCCCGACGCGCCGACGATTGCTTATAAATTTATGGAAGTCCTCGAAGAAGCCGGACTTCCGGCGGGCGTTGTCAATTTTGTCGCGGGTTCAGGAACTTCGGTCGGCGAACATCTCGTCGCTTCGCCGAAGATTCGTTTTATTTCGTTCACGGGTTCAAAAAATGTCGGTCTGCATATTTATGAAGAAGCCGCGAAAACCCGTCCGGGACAAAAATGGATGAAGCGCGTCGTTGCCGAAATGGGCGGAAAAGATGCGATTATCGTGTGCGACGACGCGGATTTGGATTCAGCCGCGCTCGGAACGGTGCAAGCGGCGTTCGGTTTTCAAGGTCAAAAATGTTCGGCGTGTTCGCGCTTGATCGTTGACGAAAAAGTTCACGACGAATTGATGGAAAAAATCGTCGCGTTGACCAAAGAAATCAAAGTTGGTTTGCCGACCGAAGGCGAAACGCAGATGACGGCGGTGATTAATCAAAAATCCTTCGACAAAGCGACTTCGATGATTCAGAAGGGAATTGACGAGGGCGGAAAAGTTTTGGTCGGCGGCGGCGGCGACAGTGCAAACGGTTTTTATGTCGAGCCGACGATTATTGACGAAGTTGCGCCGGGTGCGACGATTGAGCAGGAAGAAATTTTCGCGCCTGTTCTGGCGGTCATTAAAGCCAAAGATTTTGACCACGCGCTCGAAATCGCCAATGACACTAATTATGGTTTGACAGGCGCGGTTTATTCGACAACACAGGCAAATTTGGAACGTGCAAAGCACGAATTTCACGTCGGAAATCTGTATTTGAACCGCAAATGCACGGGCGCGCTCGTCGGCGTTCATCCGTTCGGCGGCTTTAATATGTCGGGAACGGATTCAAAAGCAGGCGGACGCGAATATCTTTTGCAATTTATGCAAGGAAAATCAATCGCGCAGAAAATCTAAAATATGACTGGAGCGCAATCCGTCCCGGTTGCAATGAGTGTCGCTTCGACACGAAAGAAAACTTCACTTTCTTTAAGTTGAAAGAAAGCAAACGCCTTTTCGCGCCGGAAACCGACGCTTATTGCAACCGGGACGGATTGCGCTCCAATCTTTTAAAATTTAGGAAATATTAACAGTCGAAAAGATGAACAAGAATAAAATTTGCGATATTCTTGTTCATCTTAATCTTTAAAAGCAATTGGGGTTTTCAATGAAAAATTTATCACGTTCTTTCAGTCTTATCGGTCTGTTAAGTCTTTTGCTTACTCAAACAACCGCTCAAATTCAGCTGCCATTTCCGGTAAAACGCGCAGAGTCTGCCGAAACTTGGCGGCGCGACGGTTGGTCGGCAATCGAGCGTGCGAAACGCGAAAAAATCCGCACGGGGAAAGCGAAAAACGTGATTCTTTTTATCGGCGACGGAATGGGCGTTTCAACTCTGACGGCTTCGCGGATTCTCGAAGGACAGATGCGCGGCGAAAGCGGCGAGGAAAATCGTCTGAGTTTCGAGGAATTTCCGTATTCCGCGCTCTCCAAAACTTACAGCACAAATCAGCAAACATCCGATTCCGCGCCGACGATGACCGCGATAATTTCGGGTGTCAAAACCGACGAAGGTATTTTATCGGTCAATCAAAACGTCGTTCACGCCGATTACCGCACGGTTAAGGGAAACGAAACGAAAACGCTTCTTGAAATGGCAGAAGAAGTAGGAAAATCAACGGGCGTGGTTTCGACCGCGAGATTGACGCACGCCACGCCCGGCGCGTGTTACGCGCACTCGGCTGACCGCGACTGGGAATCGGATTATGATATTTTACGACTTTCAAAGGAGGCTCTAAAAAATAATAAACCGGAACTCGCAAAACTTTATCAGGAAGCATTTGACCAAAAAACTCCCGACATAGCGCGGCAGCTAATCGAATTTAAATACGGCGATGGTTTGGAAGTGGCGATGGGCGGCGGACGTTCAAAGTTTTTGCCGAAAGACACGCAAGACCCGGAATATAACAGAAGCGGCGAGCGGTTGGACGGTCAAGATTTAACAAAAAAATGGCTTGAAAAATATAAGAACGATGGAAAATATGTTTGGAATAAAGATGAATTCGACAAAATTGATGTGAAATCAACAAATCATTTATTGGGACTGTTCGAGCCGTCGCAGATGCAGTTTAACTACGACCGTCCGAATGATAAAGGCGGCGAACCTTCGCTGACGGGAATGACGACAAAGGCGATTGATATTTTGTCGAAAAACAAAAAAGGCTTTTTTCTAATGGTCGAAGCCGGCAGAATTGACCACGCACATCACGCCGGCAACGCTTTTCGCGCTCTGACCGATACGATTGAATTATCAAACGCCGTTCGCGCCGCAACGCAAAAAGTTAATCTCGACGAAACTTTGATAATCGTGACGGCTGACCACAGCCACACATTTAATATGGTTGGTTATCCCGTGCGAGGTAATAATATTCTCGGACTTGTCCGCGAAGTTGACGACAGCGGAAATCCCGAAAAAGATTACAAAAAAGACGCGCTCGGACTGCCATTCACAACCTTAAGCTACACAAACGGCAGAGGTTTCGTCGGCGCGACCGATTTACTCGCCGAAGGTCCGAAGTTTCTGCAAGACGAACCGAAATCTTTTAAGCCGATAAAAAACGGTCGTCCCGATTTATCAACGGTTGAAACGACCAGCCCCGATTATCTACAGGAAGCGATGATTCCGCTGAAAAGCGAAACCCACGGCGGCGAAGATGTGGCGATTTTTGCAACCGGCGCGAATGCGTATATAATTCGAGGGTCAATGGAGCAAAATTGGATTTTTTATGTGATGGCTGATGCCTTTCGTTTTAAAAAACAATAGAAAAGTTGAAGAAAGTCGAACGATATGAAAAAAAATAACTCAGTTAAAATTGTCTTGAATTTGTTAATTCTCTTATCTCTGGTCGCGCCTGTTTTCGCCCAAAAAGGTCGAAAGCCGATAATTTTTGCGGTTTTGAACGACGGTAAAACGCTTGAACCGATTGCCTATATCGAAAAAGGCAAGCTGACGGCGACGGTTGACGGCGGCAGCGAAACAAATCTCCTGACTGCTTTCAGCAAAACATATTACAAGCCGAAAGGAACTTATCGTTTGATTTTCGGCGGCGCAAATGCCGGCATCGTGACGGTCAACAGTTCCGATCCGAAAGCCGAATGTTCATCGAATCTGGCGCAGGTTTCCCTTGTTTCGACAAAAACAAAACTCGGCGGATTTGTGATGGGTTTGGCGACCGATGCGCTAACGAAAAAAGCTGCGTCGGGATTACGCCGCAAACCGACTCCGGCGGAACGAACCGAAGTCGAATCGCTCGTCCGTGCCGAATTTACCAATCAAAAAGTTGCGGCAAGCGCAATCAAAACTTTGCATTATCACAATCTGACCGCGCTCGATGTTGATAACGATAAAAAAGCCGATTTTGTCGGCTCGTTTTGGGTTGAAACGGGCAAAACCGAACGTGCTTTGTTGTTTTTTATCGCCGAAAAAAATGCTTCGGGAAAATACGAACTCGGCTACAACGAATTCCGCATCATCAAACAGGAAGAAGTGATGAACGAGGAGATTAAAAGTGTTGACGAGGGCATTTATCACGAGCTTTTGCTCGATGCGTTTGATTACGACAACGACGGCGTGAGCGAGATTTTTTCATACGTTCAATCGTTTGAAGGCGCGGGATTTAACGCTTACAAACGCGAAAACGGCAAATGGGTCAGGGCTTTTGAAGGCTCGAATTATCACTGCGGTTATTAAAATTCTGTTTTCTGAAAATTTAAAGATAAAGGAGTAGTTTCCTAATAATGTGTTGCTCAAAAAACTCTGCGTCCTTTGCGACTCTGCGTGAAATTATCACACGCAGAGTCGCAAAGGACGCAGAGAAAAAACAAAAGTTTTCGTCAACAACACATTATTAGGAAACTATCGGTAAAGGCGAAAGATTTACGTTTTCGCCTTTTTTCTTTATGATAGATATTTTGCAAAAGCTATGAAAATCGTTTTTATGGGAACGCCGAACGCGGCGGTTCCGAGTCTAGAAAAAATCTTGCACAACGGACACGAAGTCGTTGCCGTTTATACGCAACCCGACCGACCTTCGGGACGCGGCAATAAAATTTCGTTTTCGCCCGTTAAAGAATTTGCTTTGCAGAATGATTTGCCGATTTTTCAGCCGACGCGCATCAAAACGCCCGAAGCCTTGGAAACTTTCAAATCTCACGCGGCAGATGTCGCGGTGGTCGTCGCTTACGGACGAATTTTGCCGCAAACCTTTCTCGAAGCGTTTCCAAAAGGCGCGATCAACGTGCATTTTTCGCTTCTGCCGAAATATCGCGGAGCCGCGCCCGTCAATTGGGTAATCGTTAATGGCGAAACAATCACGGGCGTGACGACGATGCAGATGGACGTTGGACTCGACACGGGCGATATTTTACTGCAAACGGAAACCGAAATCGGTGCGGATGAAAATTCAATCGAATTGATGCAAAGATTAGCCTTTATCGGCGCAGATTTGTTATCGGAAACTTTGAAGCATCTCGATAAACTGGCGCGAATTCCGCAAAATCACGCCGACGCGACGCTTGCGCCGATTATGAAAAAAGAAGACGGCGTGATTGATTGGAATTTTTCGGCGCGTGAAATCGCCAATCGCGTGCGCGGTTTTCAGCCGTTTCCGACGAGTTTTACAAAATATCAAGATAAAAAACTGACGATTTGGAAGGCTTTGGAGATTCAAGATTCAGGATTCAAGATTCAAGATTCGGGCGAAGTTTTAGAAGCAAAAGGCGACAAACTTTTTGTCGGTTGCGGAAATCAAACGGTTTTGCAAATTGAAGAATTACAAATCGAAGGCAAACGCCGAATGACGACACGCGATTTTTTGAACGGTATTAAATTGCAAGTTGGCGAAAAATTAGGGTAAAGTTCAGAGTTCAAACTTTAGTTTGTTCGCCGCGCTTCGCTGGCGGAAACACGCTGAAGCGTGAACTCTGAACAAAAAGAGAAATGTCCGAAGAAATTTATCAAATCATTACATTTTACGAATTTAAACGGCTCGAAAATCTGCCCGAAATCAAAGCCGCGCTCGTTCAGGCAATGAACGAACTTTCGATCAGAGGGACGATTATTATTGCCGGAGAAGGTTTTAATTCGACCGTTTCGGGTCTGCGGGAAGATGTGCGGAAATTCATCGAAGTTCTCGAAAAAGTTTTTCAAACAAAACTCGTTTATAAATCTTCGTTTCACGCCGAACGTCCTTTCTCGAAAGTCAAAGTCAGAATCAAAAACGAGATTGTGTCGCTTCGCAAAAAGGTCGAGATTGAAAAAGGTGTCGGAACGCATACCAAACCTGCTGATTGGAACGCGATAATTTCTGACGAAAACACGGTAATTTTGGACACGCGCAACGATTACGAGGTTGAAATCGGAACATTTAAAGGCGCGATCAATCCGAATATCGAAAAGTTCAGCGATTTGCCGCAATTCGTCGCCGAAAATCTGAATCCGAACGAACATAAACGGATTGCGATGTTTTGCACGGGCGGAATTCGGTGTGAAAAATTCGCGCCGTTGATGAAGGAAATGGGTTTTGAAGTAGTTTTTCAGCTTGAAGGCGGAATCTTGAAATATCTGGAAGAAACGCCCGAAAATGAATCGCTCTGGGAAGGCGAATGTTTTGTATTTGATGATCGGATCGCGGTTGATAAAACCTTGCGGCAAGGCAACACCGAAGACCGCCGTCCGCTGACAATCAATCCGCCGCAGAAAAAATGAAAATATCACCATCGAGAATCGCCGCGTTTGAAATCCTCGCCAAAATCGAAACTGAAAAATCCTTTTCGTCGGTGCTTTTACCGATTTATGAAGAAAAACTCGAACCGAAAGACCGCGCATTATGTCACGAATTGACGCTCGGAACTCTGCGAAAACAGATTTATCTGGACAAAGTTATCGAAAAATTGACGAACGGCAAAAAACTCGATTCTGCCGTCAAGGTCATTTTGCGAATCGCGCTTTATCAATTGGTTTTTCTTGACAAAATTCCGGCGCACGCGGCGATCAATGATTCGGTAAATTTGACGCAAATGGCGAAAAAAACTTCGGCAAAGGGTTTTGTCAACGCGGTTTTGCGAAGATTTACGCGGGAAAATGTTGAACTAGATTTCACGAACGAAGTTGAAAAAATATCGGTCGAAACTTCGCACCCGAAATGGTTAATCGAAAAATGGATTGCTGATTTTGGTTTGGAAGAAACCGCGAAATTAGCCGAAGCAAACAACGAAACGCCGAAACTCATTTTTCGGTTCACGGCGAAAACGACCGATGCAATCAAAGAATCAATCACAAAAGAAAATATCTCGACGGATAAAAAATATTTACGCGAATTGGCTGAAAACGGCAAGATTTATTTTCAAGACGAAGGCTCGCAAATTATCGGAAACGCGGTCGAATTAAAGGAAGGCGAAACATTTTTGGACGTTTGCGCCGCGCCGGGAAGTAAAGTAACGCAAATCGGTTCCAAGTTCCAAGTTCCAAGTTCCAAGCTGCTTGTTGCGGGTGATTTGTATTGGCAAAGAGTCAAAATCTTGCAGGAAAATTGCAAAAATCAAGGCGTTGGTTTTGTGAATATTCTGCAATACGATGCGGAAAATGCTTTGCCGTTTGCGGATGAAAGTTTTGATGTCGTGCTGATTGACGCGCCGTGTTCGGGAACGGGAACGATTCGGCATAATCCCGAAATTCGCTATTTTTTGCAGGAAAAAGATTTCGCGGAATTACAAGCGAAACAACTCAAAATCTTAAATAACGCATCAAAGCTAATCAAACGCGGCGGACGCATTATTTATTCAACCTGTTCATTGGAAAAAGAAGAAAACGAAGAAGTTTGCGGGAAATTTTTGTCGGAAAACGTCGGTTTTCAGCTCTCCAGTCCGAATGTTTCGGAAGGGTTTTTGACGGCGCAAGGCTTTGCGAGAACTTTTCCCCAAAAGGATAGAATGGACGGATTTTTTATTGCCGTTTTTGAAAAGATATAGTTTTCTGATAAGGTTTTATAGACACTTTCCGTTCGTCTGTTTCAATAAAAAATGTTAGACTTTCGTTTTGATTTTTGGAGTTTTACAAAAAAGTGAGTTTCTTTAAAAAAATCGGTTCGGCTTTAGGAAAATTGCTGATTGTCGCGTGTTTGGCGGCGGCTTTTTTAGTGGGGATGGGTTTTGTCATTTATCGTTCATTGCAAGGCACGGAAATAACGGTTCCCGAAATTGTCGGTAAAAATTACGCCGAGAGCGAAAAAGAGCTTGAAAGTTTAGGCTTGCGAATCAAAAAACGCGCCGACCGTTACAGCGAAGAAGCACCGAACACCGTTTTGGAACAGCTTCCGAAACCCGGTGACACGGTCAAAACAGGGCAATTGATTTTAGTCATTACGAGCAAACCGAATCCCGAAGGCAACGAAAAACCGACGACGTTGAAAAAAGGAAATACCTCTGTTGAAGAAGACGACACGGAAAAAATCGAGGAATTGATCTCCGATAAACCGAAAAAGAAATCGAATTCAAATGTGAACACGAACAAGAAAAAGGCTTCGACCAGCCGCGATGTCATAAAGGATAGTTCAAATTCGAGTTCAAATTCTTCAACCAGCGACAATAAAAATTCGTCCGAGCCGAATAATTCGACAAAGGACAAAAACGGCTCGACACCGCCGGCAAAAACTCCGAATCCGACGGGAACGCCGAAACCGACGACGAATAAAACTCCTGCGACAAGCGGAGACACACGTCCGCGCCGTAATCCGTAAGGTGCGTGTGGGCAACCGAAAGATTTTTTTGTGCAACCAAGTAAAGGTTAAAAAAAAGTAAAAAAAAGATAAAGACAAAAGGCAAAATTTAGTTCATTGTTTTGCGTCAATCATAAATTTTGAGAATTGAAAATAAACTATGTTTGAGTTAGCTCCGTCAATTTTATCGGCGGATTTTACGCGGTTGGCGGAAGAAATCCGCGCCGTTGAGGCGGGCGGTGCAACTGTTTTGCACGTTGATGTGATGGACGGACGGTTTGTGCCGAATATTACGATTGGGCTTCCGGTCGTTAAATCAATCCGCAAATTTACGGAAATGACGATTGATTGTCATCTGATGATTGTCGAACCCGGCACTTACGCGGTCGAATTTGTCAAAGCGGGCGCAAATATGGTTTCGGTTCACGTCGAGGCGGACGTTCATTTACAAAGAACTTTGACGGCGATTCGTGAAGCGGGCGGACAAGCCGGAATTGCGATAAATCCGGCAACTCCTTTGGTTTCATTGGAAGAAGCCTTGCCGTTTGCCGATTTTGTTTTGCTGATGTCGGTCAATCCGGGTTTCGGCGGACAAAAATTTATCCACACATCGGTTGATAAATTGCGCCGTCTGCGCCGAATGATTGACGATCGCGGACTTTCGACACGAATCGAGATTGACGGCGGGATTGATGCCGGAAATATTCAAAAAATCGTCGAATCGGGCGCGGAAATTATCGTTGCCGGTTCCGCTGTTTTCGGCAAAGGAAAACCGACCGAAGCGGCGCGTGAAATGATTGAAGCGGCAACAGTTTGGGTCTAGCGATTTTGGATTTTAGATTTCGGATTTTGGATTGGATTGTTCATACAGTTTCAGATTGAGATGAACAGGCGATTTTATCAAAAATAAATCCGAAATCTAAAATCCAAAATCTAAAATTGATTTGAGGTTATTATGTTTTTCAGAGTAAATAAAGCAATTATTGTAGGTTTAATTTTAGTTTTGAGTTTTTCGATGGCGGCGGTCGCACAGACCAAACCGAATGAAGGAACTCCCGTTCAGCGGCTCGAGGTGATGCGCTCGAAACTCGAAACGATGCGTCGTTCCTTGCAAAGCACGATTTCGGTTATCAAAGACGAAAACAAGGACGACAAGACCAAAAAGGACGATAAGGACAAACTCGACACACCGCTCGGACGGCTTCGCGGGTTAGAAAAACAAACCGCTGATTTGCAATCTGAGGTGAACAGTTTGCGCGGCAAGGTTGATCGTTCGGAAAAATACGAGATGAGCGAGATTGACCAGATGGAAGAGCGCGTGCGCGAACTTCAATCGGGTGTTGATGCGGCACTTTTGGAAAACGCCGCAAATCAGGCAAATCCGAAATCAACCGTCGGGGATAAACGCGAAATCAAGAAAAAGAAAAAGTTCTTGGGTATCTTCGGCGGCGGCGGAAATGATGAATATGAAGAGTTAATCGGCGCGTATGTGCCGGGACGCGACCGAGAATTGTTTATTGTGGCGACGAAAGAAGTCCGCAAAAACAATTATGAAGTCGGACGGCTTCTTTTCCAGACGATTATCACGACTTATCCTGAATCCGATTATTTGCCGATGGCGAAGCTCGCGGTTGCCGATTCTTTTTATATCGAAGGCGGCACGAGTTCGTTGATTCAAGCCGCCGCCGGTTATCAGGAATGGCTGACGTTTTTCCCGACGCATCCTTTGGCTGATCGCGTTTTGCTGAAAATTGCCGAATCCGAAATGCGCCGCATCGGTTTGCCCGACCGCGAAATTGCGAATGCGCGCCGCGCCGAGCAAAAATTAAAAGCCTTTATCCAAAATTATCCGACATCCACGCTTCGTCCGCTCGTTGACCTTCGTTTGAAGGAAGTTCAGGACAATCTCGGACTGCATAATCTTTACATCGGAAACTATTACTACACGCTTTCGGTGACGCAACAAAAAGGCGGATTGAAGGGAGCGCAATCGCGCTATCGTGAGATTTTGGACAAATATCCAAGCTTCAGTTTTATGGACGAAGCTCTTTATAAACTTGCGGTGACATATCTTCTCGAAGAAGAAACCGACCAAGCCGCCAGATATTTTCAGCAAATCGTCCGCGATTATCCGAACAGCAATTGGATTGAAAAATCAAAAGAACAACTGGAACTGATCGGCGCGAAAGTTCCCGAACCCGATCCGACGCGAAATACGGTTTTGACACCCGAAAAAGCCTCGTTTTTTGCCAATTTCAAAAATCAGCTTTTCGGAGTTTATCCGATGACGATTGATAAGGACGGCGTTTTGATGACCCGCGATTTTGATAAATGCAAGTTTGAATTAATTGATAAAGTAATGGAAAATCTCGGCGACGTGCGGGCAGCCGATGTGCCGAAAACCTTGACCGCCGTCGTTGTTCCCTGCGAGCAACAGGCTAAAAAGACCGAAGATGTAAAAGAACAGCCGCAACAAAAATAGGTTTGCCGTCGTTTAAGTTTAGACGAATGAATGAAATTTCCAGCGAAAATCTGACAGAACTCGAAAAGCGTTACCGCACGACTTTTTTCATTGTTCTGATTCAGATTTTCGTCGTTTTGCTATTGGTTGCGGCTTCGTGGTTCGGCGTTTTCAGAGTCGAAACCAATCTTTCAGATCAGGATTTTTCGACGCTTTGGGTGGCGGTGCTTTTCATCGCAATCGGCACTTTTATTTTGCGCCGGATGTTTTTCAGCTGGGAAAGATTAAAAAACATTACGCTTCTGAAAGGTGTTTCGGGGCTTTTGAGAACTTTGCAGAGAAATTCCGTTATCTTGGGAATCTTTGCCTTGATTGTCGCCGTCATCGGTTTTTTGATTTCGTCATTCACCGGAAATGCTTCGGATATGTTTCGCGCCGGAGTCATCGCGCTGGTCGTTTTTTTGATAAATTTCCCGCGAAAAAAGGTTTGGAAAACGATTGTTTCAAATCTGGAAAAAGTTTAAGAGGTTTATAAATGAATTTAAAAACTATCTCTATGTCGGGGCTGATAATTTTAGGCGTTTCGTCAATCATTATCGCGCAAACCGATTCGACCACGCCGCGACCGACACCACCGCCGATGGTCAGAACAGCGACACCGACTCCGTCACCGAAACTTTCGGAAACCCTTTCCAAAAATCTGGAAAATGTCTCGAAAACCGGGGAAATTTCGCGTGAACGCCGCGAACAGTCCTACGCCAAACTTCTCGAAGGACAACGCTACATCTGGAATATGAGCCGTCAGCGTGAACAGGGTATGTCGAGCAGTGTCAGGACTGCCAAACAGGCTTTGCAGAAAGCCGTCGAACTCAATCCGAATATGGCGGAAGGCTATACCGCGCTTGCCGAACTCGTTCTTTCAAGCCCGCCGAATGATATTAACGAAGCTCTTTCGCTGGCGAATCTGGCTGTCAAAATTGATCGAAATAATTTCGGCGGACATCGTATTTTATCGCGGCTTTATACGATAAAAAGCGGTCTGAACGAGGGAAAACTCGAAGAGTCCAGCACTCAAAAAGCCATTATCGCGTGGAAGGAAATTACGCGTCTTGACCCGCGCAACGCCGAAGCGTGGGCTTTTTTAAGCGAATTTTACAAGCGCACGAATAAAAACGATGAACGAATCACGGCTTTGCAAAATTGGCTGAGTTCGGCTAATCCGATTGAAACGCGGTTTTATCGAACGATTCTCGGAAGTCAGGAGAATTTATCGCCCGAAGCCGCGACCATCAAACTCGGCGAAGCCTTGTATGATGCCGGAAGAATTCAGGAATCGGTCGAAGTTTTAAATCAGGCAGTTGCCGATGACCCCGAAAACGCCGAAGGAATCGGACTGCTTGAAAAAGCACTCGAAAAAGCCGACGACAAAACGGCGGCAACCGCGATTCAAACGCTTCAACAGGCGATTTACGCCAATCCCGACAATATTTCGCTCGTGATGTTGCTTGCCAAAGTGCAGTCGCGTGCCGGAAATATTGCCGATGCCGCGAAATTTATCAACGATACGATTGATAAACTGGCTGAGAAAGACAAGGCTGCCGCCGCCAATCTACAAGTTTCGCTCGGTGATCTTTACAGCGAATCAAATCGTCCCGACGAAGCCGCTACCGCCTATAAAAAAGCCTTAACGCTTGCCGGAATTGACCAAAACAATCTGGCGACCGATAACGAACGCGAATTTACCCTTGCGGTGTTTGAAAAAATAATTCGTACCTACAAAGCCGCCAATCGTTTTGCCGACGCAAAATCAACGATTGATAATTCACGGACGATTTTGGGCGAGGAAGATTCGTTCAGCGACCGTCAGATAATCGCGCTTTATCGTGAGAACGGCAGGAAACAAGAGGCTTTACAGGCATTAAAAGCGGCGCGATTGCGTTTTCCCGACGATTACGGTTTTTTGCGGCAGGAAGCGACTCTTCTGGGAGAACTCGGCAAGGTTGACGAAGCCGTGGCGATTATTAAATCGCTGATTGGAAAGAAAAAGCCTGCCGTGCCGTCATTGATGTCTGACGATTTCACGAATTATCTATTCATTTCAATGCTTTACAGCGATGCCAAACGCGGCAAGCAAGCGGTTGAGGCGGCGAATCAAGCTCTGGAAATTGCCGGAAACGACGACCGAAAACAAATTGCCAAGCTGACGTTGGCTACCGCGCAACAAAATTCGGGAGATTTTAAAGGAGCCGAAACGACTCTCAGAGAAATTTTGGCGGAATCGCCGGGTAATCCGAATGCTCAAAACAATCTCGGTTATTTCCTTGCGGAACGCAACGAAAAGCTCGAAGAGGCTTTGAAATTGATTCAGGATGCCGTGAAATCGGAGCCGGACAATCCGTTCTATCTCGATAGTTTGGGTTGGGTTTATTTCAAACTCGGCAAACTCGATTTGGCGGAAGAAAATCTGAAAAAGGCTTTGAAAGGTGATTCGGCATCGGCGACAATTTATGAGCATCTCGGCGATGTGTATCAAAAACAAGGCAAAATCGAACCCGCGAAAGCCGCGTGGCAAAAAGCCTTAACGCTTTCATCGGATACTGTGCAGATAAATGCCATCAAGCTGAAATTAAATAAAAAGACGACAAAATAATTTTGGACTGGAGCGCAAGCGGCTCGCTTGCATAAGTCGCTTGAAAAGCGGCTTAAAAAAAAGCGTTACAACTTCTTTCAGCTTTGAAGAAATTGTAACGCTTTTTTGAGCGCGTAACCGCGCTTGCAAGCGAGCCGCTTGCGCTCCAGGCTTTTTACCCTTTTTATTTGGAAATTAAACGCGATTAAAAGTTTGTATTATTAGCAAAATTCAGCCGAATTTTGCATTTGTAAAAAAATAAACGGACAAAATTTATTGTCCGAATCCTTAACCGATAAAGGTAACTCCGCTGTGAAGCGGCAGGCGCAAAGTTTCGAGTCTCAATATGCTTGGAGAGATTGTCGGAACTACCGAAGTGAGGTTTATGAACTTAAAGTCTTTTCTATTAAAGTCCGTCGTCTTTTGTGCGCTTGTTCTCGGCGCTTTTTCCGCAAACATTTTTGCCCAAACAATTAAAGCCGAAAAAACCGGTTCGGTCGCATCTTATATCCGCGACAAAGAAGAAGATGCCGGAATCATCAGAAAGCGCGTCGCGCAACCCGAAAACGTCAAAATTATTCCTTCCGCCAAACTTTCGGCGGCTCAGATTTTGGATTTGGAAAAACTCGGTTTCGCGCTGATTAATCAAAAGCGGGCGGAAATCGGTTTAGAACCGCTCGTGTGGAGCGATGATGTCGCAAAAATAGCGCGGCTTCATTCGGAAAATATGGCAAAATTCAAATTTTTCAGCCACAAAGGGATTGACGGAAAAATGGTTGACGACCGCGCCGATTCGCTCGGAATTACAAAATGGACGGCGATGGGCGAAAACATCGCGTATAATCGCGGCTACAAAAATCCGATTGAAATCGCCGTCGAAAAATGGCTGTTGTCGCAAAGTCACCGCGAAAATTTACTCGGCGACCGCTGGAAAGAATCGGCAATCGGCATCGCCGTCACCGATGACGGAACTTATTATTTCACGCAGGTTTTTCTCAAGCGAAAATAGGTTTTTAAGGTAAAAGTAAAAAGTAAAAAGTAAAAATTTTGAGATTGTTTTTTACTTTTTACTTTTTACTTTTTACTTTTAAAATTTATGCTAAGTGAATGACTGATAAAAGTTTCACGTTGCCGAGTTTTGCTAAAATCAATTTGCTTTTGCGAATTTTGGGCAAGCGTGAAGACGGTTTTCACGAGCTGTGCACGATATTTCAAACCGTTTCGTTGTTTGACGAAATTACGTTTGGAGAAAACGATGAAATAAATCTGACTTGCAATGTTCAAAATTTTCCGACCGATAAAACGAATCTGATTATCAAAGCCGCGAATGCTCTAAATAAAGAATTCGGCGTAAAAAGCGGCGCGAAAATCCATCTCGAAAAACGAATTCCCGCGCCCGGCGGACTCGGCGGCGGTTCGTCAAATGCGGCGGTTGCTTTACTCGGTTTGGCAACGCTCTGGAATTTGGAGATAGAATTTGAAAAACTGGTTGAAATCGGCGCAAAACTCGGCTCCGACGTGCCTTTTTTCTTTTACGGCGGAACGGCTTTCGCAACCGGACGCGGAACTGAAATCGTTGCGATGGAAGATTTTGACGAAAAATTTCTTTTGATTGTTACGCCGAATATTGAGGTTTCAACCGCTGAAGCCTTTGCACGATTTAATGCGCCTTACTTGACAAATGAAACCTCAAAAAGTATCCTCAAAATTTGCCAAAATGAAGCAGACAGCTTCAAAAGTCGGCAAAAAATACTTTCGAATGATTTTGAAAAGAGCGTTTTCGAGTTTCAGCCCGAAATCCGGCGTGTGAAGGAAAAACTTCTGAACTCAGGCGCACGACAAGCAGTTTTGAGCGGAAGCGGCGCAAGCGTTTTCGCTGAATTTGACAAAGAAGAGACACGGCAAGCGACATTAAAAGCCCTTGAAGAAGAAACAAACTGGCGAAAGTTTGCCGTAGCAACCGTTTCGCGGAATCAATACCGCGAAGCATTTAAAATATGCGAAAGGTTGTTTCCGATTAGTTTCTGAAAATTTTTGTATTGGGGCGTAGCCAAGTGGTAAGGCACCGGTTTTTGGATCCGGCATTCGTAGGTTCGAGTCCTCCCGCCCCAGCCATATTTTTTTTAATCGGAGCGGGTAATCTTTGAAAGATTACTCGCTTTTTATTGATTTTAAGATTTAGATTTTAGATTAAAAATCCGAAATCCAAAATCTAAAATCCAAAATCGAAATGAGCGTAACTGGCAATATCAAGATTTTTTCGGGCAACGCACACAAACTTCTTGCTGAGGAAATCTGCCGTCATCTGAGTTGTGATTTGGGGAAGGTCAGCACCGACCGCTTTTCCGACGGCGAATTTAATTTTCAAATCGGCGAAAACGTGCGCGGGACGGATGTTTTTATCATTCAGCCGACTTGTCCGCCGACCGACCGGAATTTGATGGAATTGTTGATAATGATTGACACTTTCGTTCGTGCTTCGGCTGAACGTGTCACGGCGGTGATTCCATATTTCGGTTATTCGCGTTCCGACAAAAAAGATCGTCCGCGTGTTCCGATTGCCGCGAAACTCGTCGCAAATTTGATCACGACCGCCGGCGCACAGCGAATTTTGACGGTTGATTTGCACGCTTCGCAGATTCAGGGATTTTTTGATATTCCGGTTGACCATTTATACGCCGCGCCGGTGATCGTGAATTATTTTCAAAATAATCCGATTGAAAACTCAATCGTTGTTGCGCCCGACACGGGCGGTGCCGAACGCGCCCGCGCTTACGCGAAACGGTTGAATACGGGTTTGGCTTTGTGCGACAAACGGCGCGAAAAGGCGAATGTTTCGGAAGTTATGAATATCGTCGGCGATGTCGTCGGCAAAAATTGTTTGATAATTGACGATATGTGCGATACCGGCGGCACGATTTGCAAAGTCGCCGAAGCCTTGAAAAAAGCGGGCGCAAACGAAATCTACGCGTGCTTTTCACACGCGGTTTTGTCGGGCAACGCCATCGAAAATATCGCTAATTCGTATATCAAAAAGGTTGTTGTTACAAATACGATTCCACTTTGTGAAAAAGGAAAACGGCTCGAAGATGAAGGACGCATCGAAGTTTTGAGCGTCGGAAATCTTCTCGCCAAAGGAATCAAATCAATTCACGACGAAACGAGCGTTTCGTCATTGTTCATTTGACAGAGTGGAGAGTAGAGAGTGGAGAGTGGAGAGAAAAACTCCAAACTCTCTACACTCTACTCTCTACTCTCTACTAAAAATTATGGCAGATAAAGTTGTAGTAAAAGCAGAAAAAAGAGAAGGTCGCGGCAAAAACGATTCGCGTCGGTTGCGGGTCAACGGGAAAATTCCTATTTCAATTTACGGTGGCGGCGAAGAAAGCGTCTCGGCGGTTGTTAATTTAAAGGATTTAGCGGCGATTTTGAGAACCGATGCGGGTGTTAATACCGTGTTTTCGCTCGATGTTGCCGATGCCGGCGCACACGATGTGATTTTCCAAGACCGTCAGATTGATTCGATCAAAGGTCGTCTTTTGCACGCGGATTTACGCCGCATCGCCAAGGGCGAGAAGATGGAAATGACCGTTCCGCTTCATCTTGTCGGCAATGCTCCGGGATTGAATGAAGAGGGCGCGGTGATTAACCAGCCGCTTCACGAAATCAAGGTTGTGTGCGAACCGGCAAATGTTCCCGACTCGATTGATATTGATGTTTCAAATCTGAACGCGGGCGAATCTATTCACGTTTCGGATTTGAAAGTCGGTAAAGGCATCGAGATTCAAGAATCGCCGGAAACGGTCGTGGCGACAATCACCATCGTTCGTGAAGAAGAACTCGAACCGCAGACGGAAGCCGCAGGCGAGCCTGAAGTTGTCGGCAAAGAATCGGACGAAGACGCAAAGTAATTTTTTGACGGAAAGCGATTTGTTTTATTTTTATTGATTATGGATGCGCTTTCTGAAAAAAAATGGCTGATTGTCGGGCTTGGAAATCCGGGTTTGCGTTATGAAAAGACGCGCCACAATCTTGGCTTTATGCTGATAGATAAGCTGGCGCAGAAACTTCAAACGCAGGTTAAACGCGAAGAATGCCGCGCACTTATCGGTCGCGGCGCGATTGAAAATCAAACGGTCGAACTCGCCAAACCGCAGACTTTTATGAATCTGAGCGGCGAATCGGTCAGTTGTTTGATTAAAAAATCAGACCGGAGCATTGAAAAACTGATTGTGATTTCGGACGATCTGGCTTTGCCTTTCGGCAAAATCCGGCTTCGTCCGAAAGGCACGCACGGCGGACAAAACGGTTTGCGGTCAATCATTGATTGTTTGCGAACGCCTGATTTTATCCGTTTAAGAATCGGAATTCAGCCCGAACATCCAATCGGCAGTGCAAGCAATTTTGTTTTGGAGAATTTTTCCAAAAGCGATTTAACGGAAGTTGAAAATATTTTAGAAACAAGTGCCGCCGCGATTTTTTCCGTCATCAAAGACGGAGTCGAAAAAGCGATGGCACAATATAACTGATTTGGGATTGTGGATTTGGGATTGCGGATTGAAATAAAAAATCCAAAATCCGAAATCTCAAATCCAAAATCGAAACAGCCCTTCTTGCTTTGTTGTAAAAATAAAGCTCGAAAGCCATAAGGAGGAAATTAAATTGGCAAATAGATTATATGAAATAATGTATATCGCCCAGCCGGAAACAACGGAAGACGATATTACGAAATTAAATGACGGAATTCGGACTTTAGTTGAAAAAGACGGCGGCACAGTCACCGAAATCGAAGGTTGGGGACGGCGCAGACTCGCTTACCCGATTAACAAAAAGACCGAAGGTTTTTACGTTTTACTCGAAATCGAAGGTTCAGGACAGGAAATTGCCGAACTCGAACGCCGTTTTCGCGTCAATGACGTAATTCTGCGTTATATGACCGTGCGTGTGGACGAAGATCGTAAAGCGGCGGACAAAAAACAGGCTAAACGCGAAAGCAAACGCCGCAGCAACCGCCTTGGCGGTCAGCCGGATTTTGTTGATTCAGACGATGCGGATTCGGCTGATGAGGCTCTGGAAGCATAGGAAAAGGAGTTTATAGAAATGGAAAGAGACAACGATTTTAACGATAATGATTTGAATTTGGATGTCAGCATTGACCAAGAAATTGAAAAAATGCCGCGCCGTTTTCAACGCCGCCGTCCGCGTCAGCTGGTTCCCGATTATGTTGATTGGAAGGACGTAGATTATTTGCGACGGTTTATTCCCGAACGCGGAAAAATTATGCCGCGCCGCATTTCAGGCGTGACGGCGAAAGACCAACGGCGCATCGCCAAAGCAATCAAACGTGCGCGAACAATGGCTCTATTGCCGTTCGTCGCCGACTAAATCAAGGAGGATTTTGAAAAATTATGGCAAACATACAAATTCTTTTACGCGAAGATATTGAAACTTTGGGCGGACGCGGCGAAATTATCAAAGTTAAAGCCGGTTATGCGCGAAACTATCTTCTGCCGCAAGGTTTAGCGACCTTGGCGACAAAAGCGAATATTAAACAAATCGAAGGCGAACGCGCCGCGCTACTCAAAAAAGCCGCCGGAGAAAAAGAAACTGCCGAACTGCAAGCCGGACAAATGGGCGATATTTCGCTCAACTTTGAACGCAAAACAGGCGACCACGGACAGCTTTTCGGATCGGTTACTTCGATGGACATTGCCGAAGCCTTAAAAGCGAAAGGTTACGAAATTGACCGCCGCAAAATCGTTTTGAAAGACGCGATTAAAGAAACCGGCGAATACACGGTCGGCATCAAACTGCACCGCGAAGTTACTTTGCAAGTTCCGGTCACGGTTCGCGGCGAAGGCGAAGTAGTTGCTCCGCCCGCGCCTGTTGAAGAAGCAAAAGCGGAAGCGACCAAAGCGACAACCGAAGAAAGCGAAAGCTAAAAAAATATACAAAATAAATCGGTAAACATTCCTTTGGTTGTGAGTCGTTTTTGTATTAAAATCAAAGACTGCAAAATTAAGAAATTGCGGTCTTTTTTTATCGAAAAAAATCGAAAAACTTATCATTCGGCATTTCATATCAAAGTAAAAACATACTTGCCGACAAGGTAAAACTGACTTTTTAGAAGATGTATTCTGAAGCAACACGCGAACAATATCTGGAAAAGCCTCTGCCGTCGAGTGCGGAAAGCGAGCGTGTTATTCTGGGCGCGATTTTGCTTGATAATCAACTGATTACACAGGCAATCGAACAGCTTTCACCCGAAGATTTTTATTCGCCGCTGCATCGCCGCATTTATAAAGCGATGACCGCGCTCTTCGAGCGCAGCGAGCGGATTGACCCTATTTTGATTGGCGAAGAACTCAAAAAAGACGGTTCGATTGATTCAATCGGCGGCGTTGCTTCGATTACGAATTTAACTTACGGACTACCGCATTTTTCCGACATTCTCGATTACGCGAAGGTCGTCAAAGATAAATCAATCATCCGCAATCTGATTAAAGTCTGCAACCAAATCACGAGCGAAGCCCTCGCCGAAGAAGACGATGCAAAAGACGTTTTGGACAACGCCGAGCGATTGATTTTCGCGCTTGCCGACGAACGCACACGCCAAGGTTTTTCGCATATCCAACCGATTGCCGAAAATGTACTGGCAAAGGTTCAGGAATACGCCAAACGCGAAACCCACGCGCTAACCGGATTATCAACCGGTTTCCGCGATCTGGACGAGAAAACTTCCGGTTTGCAAAAGACCGATTTGATTATCGTTGCCGCTCGTCCGTCAATGGGTAAATGTCTAAGCGCAAACAGTTTAGTGGTTTTGAATGACGGCAGTATTCAGACAATCGAGCAGATTTACAAAGATAAAAAAGCTGAACTATACACGCTGACAAATGATTTAAGATTCACGCTAACCAAGCCGAGCGATTTTATTGACGACGGAATAAAACCTGTGTTCAAAGTTACGACAAGACTTGGACGTGAAATTGAAACGACTGTCACGCATCCGTTTTTGACGATAAACGGTTGGAAGAAACTCGAAGAAATAAAAGTTGGCGAGAAAATTGCCGTTCCGCGTGTTTTAAATATTTTCGGCAAAGATGAAATACGCGAATGCGAAGTTAAAATTTTAGGCTATTTGCTCGGCGACGGTTGTTTGACGAAGAGTTCGCCTGAATTTACGGTCGGAAAAGATTGGCTCAAAGAAGATTTTATTGACGCGGTTAATAATTTCAGCGGCGTTGAAGCCGTTCAATCAAATACCGAAAACCGCACTTTTTCTTTACGGGTTCGCAAAATCGGCGGAAAAACACGCGGCGAAAATATTTTAACAACCTGGCTAAAAAAACTTGAGATTTTCGGTTGTAATTCTCACACCAAATTTATTCCGAAAGAGATTTTTACACTTAAAAAAGAACTGCTGGCGTTATTCCTCAATCGTCTTTTTTCAACCGACGGCTGGGCAAGTATTTTGTCGAGCGGACAGATTCAACTCGGATTTTGTTCGGTCAGCAAAAAAATGATTCGGCAGATTCAACATTTGTTGCTTCGTTTCGGCGTGATTTCAAACCTCAAAAAACGCCGCGTAAAATATAAGGATTCACGAAATACTGCTTGGCAACTCGATATTACCGATGCCAAATCAATCAAAACTTTCGCAAAAGAGATCGGTATTTTCGGCAAAGAAGAAGTTTTTGAACAAATTCTTTTGAATCTTGGATCAAAAAATTATCAAACCAACAAAGATTTGATTCCGTTGGAAGTTTGGGAACATCTTTCGGTTGTCAAAGGCGCGGAATCTTGGGCTTCGTTGGCGAAACGTGCAGGAATCAAAGGACACACAAACATTCACGTCGGCAAACGTGCGCCGTCGCGGGAAAGATTATCAAAATTGGCGAATGTTTTGGACGATAAATATCTCGAAAATCTGTCAAATAGCGAGATTTATTGGGACGAAATCGTTTCGATTGAATACGCGGGCAACAAACAGGTTTATGATTTGACGATTCCCGAAACTCATAATTTTGTCGCCAATGATATTTGCGTTCACAATACCGCACTTTGCCTGACGCTTGCACAAAATGCGGCGATTCAGGAGAAGGCGGTCGTGGCAATTTTCTCGCTTGAAATGTCGAAGGAACAGCTGGTCATGCGAATGCTTTCGAGCGAAGCAAAGGTTGACGCACATCGTTTTCGCACGGGTTATTTGACCCGCGATGAGTGGGGCAGATTAGCCGAAGCGATCGGAACGCTCTCGGAAGCGAAGATTTTTATAGACGATACGGCGGGAATTTCGGTGCTGGAAATGCGCGCCAAAACGCGCCGCTTGTTTGCCGAACAAAAGAAGCTCGATTTGATTGTTGTTGATTATATGCAATTGATGTCGGGTTCAAAAAAGACGGAATCGCGCCAGCAGGAAGTTTCGCAGATTTCGCGTGAATTAAAGGCTTTGGCGAAGGAACTGCAAGTTCCGGTCGTCGCGCTTTCACAACTTTCACGTGCGCCCGAAGCCCGAAATCCGCCGCGCCCGATGATGTCGGATTTGAGAGAATCGGGTTGTTTGGCAGGTGAAAGTTTGGTTACGATGGCAGATACGGGCGAAAGAATTGCAATAAAAGATTTGGTTGGCAAAAAAGACTTCCGCGTTTGGGCTTTGAACGAACGCACTTGGGGACTCGAAAAAGCCGTTGTGACGAACGCTTTTTGCACCGGAACAAAATTCGTCTTTAAAATGAAAACACGGCTCGGTCGTGAAATCCGGGCGACGGCTAATCATAAGTTCTACAGTTTCAATGGTTGGAAACGGCTCGATGAATTAAGAGTCGGTGAAAGAATTGCGCTTCCGCGTGAAATTCCCAACGAAACGGCGCAGACGATGACCAATGATGAACTTGCATTGCTCGCGCATCTGATCGGTGACGGTTGCACTCTGCCGCGTCATTCGATTCAATACACGACCCGCGAAAAAGATTTAGCCGAGATTGTCGCAGATTTAGCAAACAAAGTTTTCGGCGAAGAAATTAAACCGAAGATTAAAAGCGAACGAACTTGGCTTCAGGTTTATCTTTCGTCAACCCGTCATCACACTTACAACGTCCGCAGCGCGGTCGCCGAATGGCTCGATGAATTGGGCATTTGGGGCTTGCGTTCGCACGAAAAATTTATTCCCGAAAAGGTTTTTTGCCAGCCGACCGAAGCAATCGCGCTTTTTCTGCGACATCTTTGGGCGACCGACGGTTGTGTTCGGATGAAAAAAGGTTTTTACGCTCCGGCTGTTTATTATGCTTCGAGTAGCGAAAGATTAGCGCGAGATGTTCAAACTTTATTATTAAGACTTGGCATTAATGCTTGGCTCAGACGACGTTCACAAAATGGAAAAGGACGCGACCAGTTCCACGTCGCAATTACAGGGAAACCGGATTTGGACAAATTTGCCAATACCGTTGGCGCGGTTGGAAAATATAAAAATGATAGTTTGAAAGAAATCGTTGAATATTTAAGAGATAAAATTGCTAATACGAACCGCGATATTATTCCGAGCGAAGTTTGGCAACAAATAGTTTTGCCGAACATGAAAGTAAATTCAATTTCGGGAAGAAAATTGGCGGAGGACTTGAATATGAAGTATTGCGGGACAACACTTTACAAACAAAATTTAAGCCGACAACGTGCGTTTCGTGTTGCTCAAGCCATCAATTCAAAGGAACTTCTTCAACTTTCGCAAAGTGATATTTACTGGGATGAAATCGTTTCGATTGAGTCGGACGGCGAAACGGAAGTTTTCGATTTAACAGTCGAGAATCTTCACAATTTCGAGGCTAATGGTTTCCTTCCTCATAATTCTATTGAGCAAGACGCGGACGTGGTGGCGTTTATTTATCGAGAGGATTATTACAAACCGACCGAGGAAAATGCGGGGATTGCCGAGCTTTTGATTTCTAAACAGCGAAATGGTCCGACGGGAACAGTGAAGCTGGCTTTTTTGAAGGAATTTACGAGGTTTGAAAATTATTATGGAGATTATGACGGCGGAAGCAGTGAGTAATGATTTACGTTATCCGATTGGCGAGTTTGATGCGGGCGTTGAGGTTACGCCCGAATTGCGGAAGGAATTGATTCGAATTATCGCCGATTTGCCGCAAAAGATTTCGGAAGCGGTTGAAGGTTTGTCGGAAGAACAACTCGAAATGCCGTATCGTCCCGAAGGCTGGACGGTGCGGCAGACGGTTCATCACATCGCCGATTCGCATATCAATTCGCTGTGCCGTTTCAAATTGGCGATGACCGAAGAAAATCCGACGATTCGCCCGTATTTTGAAGACCGCTGGGCAGAGCTTGCCGACAGTCGTTTGCCGATTGATATTTCGCTGAAATTGCTCGAAGCCGTTCATTTGCGTTGGAGCGCGTTGCTTGATTCGATGACGGACGAAGATTTTAAGCGACCGTTGATTCATCCCGATTCGGGCGAATGGACGATTGAAAAATTCCTCGCGCTCTATGCGTGGCACAGCCGTCATCATACGGCGCATATCACACACTTGCGCGAACGAAACGACTGGTAATTCTGAATCGTTGATAGAAAATAAGACTCGTCATCGCCGGGAGCGCACGCATCCCTGCGTGCAACGTCGCTTGAAAAGCGGCGTAAAAGCCCTGCTCGATCTTGAATTTACTTTCAGCGCATTTATTCGCGCCGTGCGCTCAGCACACAAGGATGCGTGCGCTCCCGGCAATGACGTTTTTAATTTACAAAACCGACTTAGAGCGGTTCTGCGACAAAGTTAAAGTTGGTCACATTTGACTGAAGCGTGGTTACTCGCGTCGGCTGTGTCAGCACAAACTTTTTGGTTGAAACCGTCACGGTATAGCTCAATCCCGTTTGCAATCCCGTAAAATTGTAGTAGCCGAAACTGCCTGTTTTGACCGTCACGGGCGCGGGCAGATTTCCGCCGGAAATCGTCACCGAGGCATTGCGGATTCCTGCGCCGTCTGCCGTCAGAACTTGTCCGCCGAGCGAAAGATTGGCGACCGGAACCATTGCGTAGGCGTGAACCAGTCCGTTGAAAACTCCCGTTCCGACAATGATATTTGTTTCGCTGATGCCGAGAGCCGAAGACGATGTGTTGGTTGATAAATCCCAACCTGTTCCGGTAGGAATCAAGTCAGCCAGACGATAAGTCGCTGTGCCGTCATAAAGAAAGGGAATGGCGAACGCCGACGATGCCGTGCCGACCGCCCAACCTGCGGAATTAACGCCTCGCGCCGAGCCTTGCGAAGTTCCCGCCGGAAGCGGAATCGCCGTCATTCCGCCCGCTTGCGACCAGATGAACGGCAATCCCGAACCTTGATTCAACATACTCGAACCGACGATGTGACCGCCGTTGCCGACGGCAAAAGCTAACGCGCCATTCGCACCGGGCAATGCGCCGATCTCAAATGCCGAGCTATTTCCGATGTCATAAACGATTCCGACATTTCGTGCGGCGTTGGTCGGGTCAATCCCTTGTCCGACGATGCGACCCGCATCGTTGATGCTGAAAGCGGTCGTAAAAAAACTGCCGTTAGGTGTCGTTTGAGAGATGAAAGTCGCGGTTCCGCCGCTGTAATAGACGGCTTTCTGCAACGAACCGCTGCCCACCGAACCGACGATGACACCCGAAGCGTTGACGTCGTTCGCGTCGCCGAGCGTTTCGCCCGACGGCATCGGAAGCTGTGAAACCGCGCCGTTTGTCCAGATGACAGGCAGACGGCTCGTCCCAAAGAGCGTCGCCGCGCAAGAACCCGCAACCATTCCGCCGTCATTCGCACCGTTCGAGACGCAAAACGCACGTCCCGCGAGATTCGGCAGTCCAACGATTCCGCCGCTCTGAGTCCACCTAAAAGCCTGTGCCGCATTTGTCCGAATCGAACGTCCGACCGCAACACCGCCTTCGGAAACGCGAAACCCTTGCGAAGCCGTGTCGCCTGTTTGGACAATGCCGATGTCGAAAATCTGATATTGCGGCGCAGCAGGAATTCCCGCCGAAAGTTTTGAATCAATTATAATCGAACGCTTCTGCGATGAAACGGGATTTGTAAAAATCAACCCGACGGTGAGCGCGATGCCGAGAAAAATTGCCGGAAAAAAATGACGGTGCATTTTAGATTCTGTGTTCTTCATATTTATTCGGGAACGAATTTTGAATAAACTCACTTTAAAGCGGTTCGCGGGCAATGTCAATTTGTCGAATCGGACTGAAAATATTGTCGAAACTATGTTTAGACGATTGTTATTCCGCCTGAAAGTTCAGAGTTCAAACTTCAGTTGGAAGAATAAACTCGGCGATAAAAATACCGACATTGCCGAGAGCGCACGCATACTTGCGTGCTAGGTCGCGCTTCGCGGCATAGGAGAGATTATCCATATTCAACTTGAATTTGCGACGAGAGTTTTGAACGCTCGGCGTTCAGCACGCAGGGATGCGTGCGCTCCCGGCGATGACGTTTCTTAATTTTCAAAAATCAAACCTCAAGATGTCGGCACATTTTCGGGCGGATTTTCGTCGGGCGGATTTTCGTCGTCGTCCTTGTCCTGTTTTTGTCTGATGTGGCTCGCGGTCAGCCATTCGGCGAGCTTTTGCGGGTTGTTGCGGTAATGATTTTTGATGGCGCGGTCTAATTCCTTGCGGGTGTCGAGTGAGTCTTTGAGCGCGTCTTCACGTTCGGCATTTGCGCCGACAATCGTGCGTTTGCCGTCCGCCTGTTCCTGCGAAGCGGTGCGAAAACCCGCGAACCTTCACGGTTAATGCATTAAAGAAAGCCGTGTTCAGTGCGTAAAGCGAAAATTTCGCATCGTGCGGCAGCGCGTCAGCGATGAAAGATTCGGCGTAATGAATAATCTCGTCGTAGTTCAAAGTCCCACGCGGTAAGATAAATGTATTCTGAAACTCGGGAAATTTCTTTTTGATAATTTTCCCCGTCTGCGCGGTCAACCTGATGTCGGCTTCGATTTCAGCCGCCCGTGCGACCTTGCTTTGTGTTCCGCTCTGTCCTGCGCCGCCCGCCGAAACCGACGTGATTCCGGCGGCATTGAGCCGCGTGATGTTGGTCTGATTTCGTGCAAATAATTCGACCGTATAAGGCAATTCGGTTTTCAACTCCACATTCGCCTCGCCATAATAGTCCATACGCTCCAACGCGTCGAGAGTATTTCTTTTCCTGTCGCTACTCATATTAAATTTTCCTCACTTGGATTTATGAAAGTTGACCGGCACCCGTCAGATTAGAGGAGAAATTTCGCTAACCCCGATGCGGTGTGTCAATTTTCATAAACCATTTTGCAAAATTTTTCAAGAAAAGAATCAAGTTTGTTTGAAAAAATTATAATTTTGAAATAGTTTAGAAGAAAAAAACGAAAGAAAATAATTTTTACTCACAGAGCTATCATCATAAGTTATGCAGTCAATGCGCTTTTTGTTTTCCTCTTTTTGTCTTTCACCTCTGATTCTGAAAATGTCAGTTGTTTAGAATTAACCGGAATCATCGTTTTAATGTATTCGTCCCACCTGTCAAGTTTGATATTCAGTTTGAATTGTCTATTAATTTCATCAAGTTTGTCTTGAACTTTTAATTCTGAAACTTGCATTGCAAGTTTCAGAATATCAATTCGCATTAGAATGTCTTTTGTGAAAGTTCGTTTCGCATCCGAGAAAGTAATGGCTTGTAAAAATTCTTTTGTTTTACCAGAGTTCAAAAGAATGAGAGTGTAAGCCGCAAACTCCAAACTATCAAAACCCAATAGATAACAAGTATCATCAAGCATTATTGGTTTTCCGTTTTGCGGTAAAACCAAATTGAAAAAGTAATTCTTATATAAACCCGAAATAGAAATTTTGTAAGGAGCAAAGGAGTAATCACCAATTCCGAAAATTGAATAGTCGGGTTTGTTGTTGTAAATACTCGATTTGCGTAAATCAAATAGAGCTTTGTTTTTGTGCAGATAATTGAAAGTTTTTGGAAAATCTTTTTTGATAAATGAAGTATCTTGTCCAACTTTTTTCTGTGTGATGATTGTAAATTTTCTTGTCTTGTCAATTATGGTTTGCTTGAGGTCTGAACTTTTTAGCACACCATAAACTAAATCTTCTTCCAGATTGATTTTCTGCTGAAGTCCGTTTACAAAATGCCCGTTCACTCTGTCAAATTCCATTATTGAAGAACAGTCGTGTTTAATTCCTTGTCGCCACTCGAAAGGAGAAAGTCCGTCAATGTCGTTGCTCTGTTTGTATAGATCAATGTTTGAAACAAATTTGTCTTGCACCCAACCAAATTGGTTCACCAATTTGGAATGATTGTTAAAATCAAATTCGTTGCAAACGAATTCGGAAGTTTCATTCAACTTGCAATAAAGTAATGATGCTTCAACCGAAACATTAAATTCTTTCTTGGTGTCAATGGTTAATTTTTGCAATTCCGCAATTTTGTAATTACGTTGCCGTTGGTCAAACATAACATTTTTTATTACGGAGTTTTTTACAAGAAAGGCAAAGTATGCATTTGAATTTTGGAAAGCATCAAACATCATTAGAGTAATAAATTCGCCAATGTCAAAGTTTCCTTTGCCGGTCATTGCATCTAAACCGCTATGATTTTTGAAGTTTGATTTTGTTGGAAGATTACCTGATGACAAACTGCTAAGTTTGGAATTTGTAACCCACGGCGGATTTCCGATTACTAAAATTTCTTTTCTTGAATGTTCTTTGGAAATTTTACTAAAGTCGAAATCGAAAACATTAAAATGGTTGATTTCTATTTCAGGTTTCCTTTCATTGGGATTGTCAATGAAGAATTGAAGAATGTTAAACTTCGTTTCCCAGATGTATGGTTTGTAAATCTCAACGCCGAATATTTTTTCAATTTGCTTGAATGTGCTTAAACTGGCAATAATAAAATTTCCTTTTCCGCAAGTCGGCTCAACAATAATTTTCGGATTGCATAAACCTTGCTTCAAAAAATTAGAAACTTTTGTTGCTAAATCAGAATTTGTTTGAAAGTCACCATATTCAGCCCTGTCGGGTTCTTTAACTAAATTTTCATTAGAACAAATAATTTCTTTCAATGTTTCAAACTCATTCTCACAATCAAAAAAATGTTTGATGCCGCAGACATCAAACATTTTTTGATTGGCTGTTAAAAGCGTTGTTGTTCTATTCAGTTTCTTGCGGAAGAAATCTGAAACTTGAATTGAAATATTTGCCTCAAATATTTTCATGACCACTCTGTTTTTACTTTAACTGACAATCTTTGAGATATATGCAATTAAAAATCTTTTATCATTTCCTTTATGATTTCTACTTTCTTTGCTTCTTTACGCATGTAAATTTCATATGCGTTCTTCATTCCCCTTAAGAACCCTTTTATATCCTGATTCAAATCTACCTCTAAGGGCTTACACATTTGGATGACTCCCCAACCTTGAGCTTCAATAGTAAGGCAATTCCAACTTAAATTATGAACAGCAACCAGACCAGAATCTTTGACGATTTCAAGCCCGGCATTGGTTACTTTATAATCTATGAAGATAAAATATAGCTCGTTACCATCTTGTTTTAACCATTTGATTAATCTCATAGCAGATATAATATTTGGCGAATAGTTGTTATTAGCAACATTAGTACTTTTTACATTGACAGGTTGCTGAGTGTTATTATTCAACAAAAAATCACCTATTGATTTTCTAGTTCCTTTGGCAACGGCTCCATGGTTTTCGGCAATTTTAATTTCTATTTCTCGATATTTATCCATTTCTCTTCAGTTTCTTTTTCATTGTTGTTGCAAAGTTAGGTTTTAGGTCGTCAATTTCAAGTGGGGTTGTGCATAACTCGTAAATATGTGCATCTTCTGAGTCATTTCGTTCGCTTAGTAGCTTGCTAGGTTTAATTTTAACACGAATTCAGTTGTTTTCGACATATACCAAAAGTTGAAATTCAATTGTGATGTTTAATCGAATTTCTGCAATTAACATCAACACCAAAACAAAAATAAATTGAACAAATTGGAGCGCGCTTCGCAAGACCGCAAGCGTTTGAAAAACGCTCAAAATGTTTGTTTGCTTTCAACTTTTAAGGAAATCGAAGCTGTTTTACGCCGCTTTGCGTCGTGGCGGTCGAGCCGACCGCGCTCCAATTTTTACGATATTTATTATTAAAGAATGAATTTGGACGATGGTCGCTGTAGTTTTGAGGTTGGTATTAACTGGCAAAACATCGGTCGGAATCGTTTAGAGGTTGGTTTTTGTCGTCCGAAGGTTGGTATTTATCGTTTGAGCATTGGTTTTTATCGTCGAGCGGTTGGTTTTTATTATCAAAACGCGGGTATTATTAGCAAAATTTTGGTCGGCAAAGATTTTACGGCGGTTTTTATGGTTAAAAGGTTGGTCTAAACGATTCGGATGCCGGTTTTTGTGAGTTCGGCGTTGATTTTTGTCGCAAATTCGAGGGCTTGTTTGCCATCGCCGTGGAGGCAGACGGTTTCGGCTTTGATCGGGACTGTTGCGCCATTGATTGCCGTCACTTTTTGGTCGAAAATCATTTGTAAAACTTGGGCGATTGCCTGTTTCTCATCGGTAATCAAGGCGTTCGGGTCGGTGCGCGGCGTTAAAGTTCCGTCCGGCGCGTAAGTTCGGTCGGCGAAGACTTCCGATGCGGTGGTGAGACCGATTTTTTCGGCTTCCGTGATGAGCAAACTGCCTGACAGACCGTAAAAGACGAGTGTTTTATCAATCTTTTTAACCGCTTCAGCGATGGCGCGGGCGGTTTCGGCGTTTTTGGCGGCTTGATTATAGAGTGCGCCGTGCGGTTTGACGTGTCTGAGCCGTGTTCCGAAGGCTTCGCAGATGCCTTTGAGCGCGGAAACTTGGTAGAGAACGATGTCAAAGACTTCCGCCGCAGATAATTTCATATCGCGTCTGCCGAAACCCTGCAAGTCGGGAAACGACGGATGTGCGCCGATCTTTACGCCTTTGTTTATCGCCATTTCAACCGTTTCGCGCATCGTCGAAGCATCGCCCGCGTGAAATCCGCAAGCGATGTTGACGGACGAAACATAATCCATCAGCGCGGCATCGTTACCCATCCGCCACGCGCCGAAACTTTCGCCCATATCGCAGTTCAAATCAATCGAAAACATTAGGAATTATTTAACGCGAAAGGGAAAGAATGCAAGGACGCAAAGAATTTTATAGAAATTTTGCGGCAATTTTCAGTAAATTCAAATCTTTTTCAAACTTTACTAAAAGATTTTCGGCTTCTTCGAGTGAAATTAAATGAAACGCGGCTTTGTCGTTCGCGCCGAGCTGGGCAACCAGAGGCAAATCCATCGAAATGACGTTGGCGATGCGCGGATAGCCGCCCGAAGTTTGATGGTCTGCCATCAAAACAATGAGTTGTCCGTCAGGAAGTAGCTGAATTGTTCCGAAATTGACGGCGGACGAAACGAGTTCTTTGGGGTTTTGCAGAAAAAGCGGCGCATCTTGCAGACGAAAGCCCATCCGGTCGGAATTTTGTGTGATCGTGAAGGTTTCTTTCAAGAAATTTTGTTGGCTGAAAGCGGTAAAATCGTCAAATTCCGCGCCTGCCACGACGCGAACAGTCGGAAACTTTGAATAAAAGGGAATCAGCGAGTTTGATATTTTGGTTTTTGATTTTGAATTTTGAATTTTGAATTTTGAATTAAATAAAATGCGGTCGCCCAATTGTAATTTTCTGCCTTCAAATCCGCCGATTTTAGCTTTGAGGTTGGTGCTTGCACTTTTGAGCCATTTTTTTACTTTGAAACCGCCTTTGATTGCCAGATAAGCGCGATTGCCAAAGACTTTTTGTTCAAATTTCAAGGTCGAACCTTTTTCCGCCAAGCAAATTCGCCAATTCTCAACCGTTTTGCCGTTTAATTTGGCGGAAAAATTCGCGCCGCCGAGCGCAAAAACTGCCGTTTCTTCAAACAATATCTCAGACGCGGGAAAGTGCAGCTCCAAAACGGCTTCATTTTCATCGTTCGCCAGCAGGGAATTAATCAGCCGCACCGCAATTTTGTCCATCGCGCCGTTTTGATTGATGCCGAAACGCCGATAATTGTTTCTGCCCAAATCCTGCACGGTCGTCAGAATTCCGGCTTTGTTGATTAGAATACTCATTTGTTTGAAGCGTAAAATTTAACAAAATCACCGGCTTGCAAAGCGCACGGATTTTCGGCGTTCGGCGTGAAAAGTTCATAATCCGTCCTGCCGATAATCTGCCAGCCGCCGGGCGATGCAAACGGATAGATGCCCGTCTGTCTGCCCGCGATTCCGACGCTTCCTTTGGGAACAATCAGACGCGGCGTGTTTCGGCGCGGCGCGGCGATTTTCTCGTCAATTTCGCCCATATACGCAAACGCGGGAAGAAATCCGAGCATAAAAACGCGGTAGGTTTCTGCCGTGAAAATCTCGATAACGGTTTGCGGTGTCAGATTATTTCGTGCGGCGACAAATTCTAAATCCAACGCAAATTCTGCGTTAAAATTGACGGGAATCTCAATCAAACGCGGCGTGGTTTTTGCAGTTTCGGCAAGATTTTGCAAAGCCGTTTCAGCTAAAATTTTGACTGCTTCAAAAGCGGTCGGATATTCGGAGAAATTCTTTCTTACCGTGCAAACATCATAAAAAATCGAGACGGAACAATACGCCGGAACGGTTTCGATCAAACCTCTGAAACGATTTTCTTCAAGATATTGCGACAATTTGACGGCTTTGTCGTTGAGTTCGGGCGAAATTTCGTTGCCGAATTCAATCGTCAGAGCGTTATCGCCGAGCGGAAAAACTTTAATGTGATTTTGCGTGAAAAAAATGGACACGAGATTAATAAAATTGCAGCAAGTTTATCAAAAAACAACGCAAAGTAAAAAAAATTGAAAAAAAATAAAAAAAAAGTGTAAGGTTTGTGAAAAAAAAGTCATTATACATAGATATTAAACTTTTTCTCTGACGGAGGCTTAAAATTATGGCGGAAAACGGGGCTGAATTAACCGTAGGTAAGGAAATTCGTTTCGCGGTCGTGATGTATGGCGGAGTTTCGCTGGCGATTTATATCAACGGAATCGCGCAGGAACTTTTGAAAATGTGCCGCGCAACTCCAATATCCAAACCGGATTACCAATTGGAATCAACCGAAAAGATTTATCGTAAAGTTGCTTACTTGCTCGATAACCGGACGCTTTTGGATGAAATTGTCGGGTTAATCAATTCAAATAATCCGGTCGCCGCCAACGAAATGTTAGACAAAGAATTGGCAACGAACAATCTGCCGAAAACGCGGTTTGTCGTGGATATTTTAACCGGCACGTCCGCGGGCGGCATCAATGCGGTTTTTCTTTCAAAGGCTCTTGCCAATAACCAAAGCATCAGGCAGTTAAAAGAATTATGGCTTGACGAAGGCGATATTAGTGTGCTGATAAATGATAAAAAGTCGCTTAAAGACACGGATTTAACCGCGACGGGCAAAGCGAAATCTTTATTGAACTCAAACCGTATGTATCTCAGATTGCTCGAAGCATTTGAAGGAATGGATGACAAGAAAACGGGTGTTCAGACAGATTCGCTGTTTGTTGAAGAACTCGATTTGTTTGTCCCGACCACGGATTTTCTCGGAACGATTGTCCCGCTGCGCTTATTTGATTCGGTTGTCGAAGAGAAACGCTTCAGACAGGTTTTTCACTTCCAATATGACAATAACGAAATCAGGCGAAACGATTTTGAAAAAGTAAATAATGCGATGCTCGCCGTCGCGGCGCGGGCAACTTCGTCGTTTCCGTTTGCCTTTGAGCCGATGCGCGTCAGTCAGGCGTATGCGGTTATCAAAGACAAATTTCCGCCAACACCCGAAGGAAGCAAAAAGGAAGATTTAAAGAAAAATCATCCTGAATTTTTCCCGAAAATCGTTGATAAATTCGGTAACAAGATCGAGTGGGAAAACCGCGATTTGGTTGATGGCGGAGTTTTGGACAACAAGCCGTTCGGTCACGCGATTAGCGTCCTTTCACAGCGCAAAGCGGATTTGATGGTCAGCCGCAAACTGCTCTACATCGAGCCTTCGCCGGAAATTCTCAAGAACAATAACAATGAAACAAAAAATCCGCCCGATGTTTTGGAAAACGCGATTGCTTCGCTCAGTTCGATTCCAGGTTACGAAACAATTCGGGAAGATTTAGAAAGACTGCTGGAACGCAACCGTTTGATCGAGCGCGTAACGACGCTGATAAAAAATGCCGAAAAGGACGTTTTTGAATATCTGATGTCCGATGTTGTCCGAAACGGGCAAAATCCCGAAATAATCAAATCGGGCGAAGACTGGGAAAAACTCGGTTTGGAAGACATCGTGAGCGAAAAAGGTCGCGCCGTTTTGTCTTATTACCGCTTGCGGATAGTTTCGCTGACCGACGAAATTGCGCGGCTCGTGACGCAAGCCCTCGGGGTTGACGAGAATTCGGAATATTTTGCGGTCATCAGAAATCTGGTTTGGGCGTGGCGAAAAAGTGAATTCAGCGATTACAAACCGCCCGAAGAAGATAAAGGCAAAAAAACGTCGCTGTTTTTCTTGCGGCGGTTCGACCTCAATTATCGTTTGCGTCGGCTGCGGTTCGTTCTGCTCAAGGGAAGCCGTTTGTATTATATAAACGAAGACAAAGATTTTTCGGACGAACTGCTTTTTCGGGGTAGGATGTTTGAAAATATTCGGAAAAAGAGTGTAGAAAATACTGAAACGGAAAAATTAGACGAAACAGCTTTTGTTGAAGATAATATCCGAGTTTCCAAAAAGTTCGTCAAAAAAATAAATGCGGCGGACGTTGAAACTAATTCCAAGAATGGTTTTATGTTCTTAAAACCGAGCGAGATTTTAAGTTCGGTAATTATGGCAGACAGATTCTCAAAAACACCGGAAGGCGAAAAAACACAAGAAGGGGAAAATTATTTTAATCAGATAAATTTAGCCGTCAAATATTTTCAGCAAGAACTGAATAAGGTTTTTCGTGAATTGCAGATAAAAAGCAAGGCTTTACTGGAACCGAACAGCAATTTGGTAAGTCATTTAAAGGCAATTAAAGCTGACGGGAAACTTTTGGAAGACCTGCTTGAATCAAATGAACGCCAAATCAATTTAGACGGAAAAAATGTTACCGACGAAAATCAAAATCTTCGTGAAATAAAGGAAAAAAATCCTGAATTATTCAGTAAAATCAAAAAAGCCGCCGAAGAATTACTGAAAGAAAACAACATCTTTTTTGAAGCGACGCGTCAAACAATTGATAAAATTTTTGATACTTCACTCAATGAATTGCCGAAAGATCAACATCTCGGGCTTCAACAGGTCGAAACCGAAATTTATGATGCGGTTCGCGGTTATTTGAAAAATTATTACGATAATTTCGACGAATACGACCAAATCAGCTTCCCGATTTACTATCAAACGCAAGTCGGTGAAGCGGTCAAGGTGGACGTGATGCGAATCAGTCCCGATGACGGCAAACTTTTGAATCCCGATAATCGAAAAAGACAAAAGCTGGCGGGCGACAGTTTGTTTCATTTCGGGGCATTTCTGGATCGGACTTGGCGTTGGAACGACATATTTTGGGGAAGATTGGACGGCGCGGAACGCTTGATAACCGCACTTTTACCGGGCAAAGATTACGAGGAATTAAGAAAATTCCTGACGCGGCAGGCGCACGATGCGATTATCGAAGAAGAATTGGTTTTAAAGAATCAAGCCGAATTGCGCGGACTTTTCGGAACTGCGCTGATTAACGCCAGCACGGGTATGGAAATCCGTCAAGTAATCGAGAAAGTTACAAAATTGGTGACGGACGACGTTGTTAAAACACGGCTCAACGCGGCACTGCAAAATTGTCTGCCCGACCCGCAAAGCGGCGGCGGAAACGCGGAAATCTATGATTTTGTCAAAAACCAATACGATTTTGAAAAGAATCTCGAACCGAAATCGCTTTTGCGCGTAATTTCGCGCTCGACAAAAGTTGTCGGCGATATTTTTGAAGGAATCGCCGACGATAAAGCTCAAGCCGGAAGCCAAATGCGTTGGATTGCGCGGCTCGGACAGATATTTTGGGGATTAGTCGAAGTTGCCGCACCGAATTCGTTTTACAACCTGATTTTCAATCATTGGTTGTTTCTGATTTATTTGTTTGAAGTGGTTTTGATAATCGGCAGCACTATTTTCGTCAAACCCGAAACGCAGCAATTCGGTATCGTTTCACTGATTCTGACGCTGATTATCCATCTGACGGCTGTGGCTCTTTACGATTATATGAAAGGCGATAGTCTCTGGGCTTTGTTTAAGTTTATCGCTTTCAGCTTTTTTGCCCTTCTGACCGTTTTAGGCGGATTGTTTGTTTACGCGTTTTTCTACGATCCCGAATTTTGGAAGCAAGTTCACGGTTGGCAATCTGGATTAACGAAAAAAATGGGCGATTGGGTTCGTCTTTTGCCAGTGTTTTTTCTGCTCGGGTTATTCGCGGTGACATTTATCGTGCGCGCTTTCCGAAAACGAAAAGCCTCCGCGTGGTAAAAGTAATCAAATAGACGATTTTAGCGTTTTCGTTGTTTCGGGTCGAGATATTCGCGCAGTCCGTCGCCGATAAAATTGAAAGCCAGAACGGTCAGCGCAATCGCTATGCCCGGAACGAATAAAACGTGCGGCGCGATTTGCATCACGGTTTGAAAGCCTGTTTGCTGGGCTGAAAAAATCATCGTTCCCCAAGACGGTGCAGGTGCGGGAATTCCCAGTCCGAGAAAAGAAAGCGAGGCTTCGGACAATACCGCGCCAGCCATTCCGAGCGATGCCTGAACGATCAAAGGCTGAATGGAATTCGGTAAAATATGCGTAAAAAGAATCCGCATATTGCTTGCGCCGAGTGCGCGGGCGGCTTGTACAAAATCATATTCGCGCACCTTTAAAACTTGTCCGCGCATGACCCGTGCGTAGCCGACCCAACCGATGATGCAAAGCGCGAGAATCAATTTTCCCAAACCGACACCGAGAAACGCGACCATCGCAATCGCCAAAAGCAGACCGGGAAACGCGAGAAAAACATTGAACACATAACCCGATAAAATCCGGTCAACCCAACCGCCGTAAAATCCGGCAAGCGCACCGATAATCATTCCGAAAATCGAGGAAAACAAGGTAACGGAAAGTCCGACTTCCAGCGAAATTCGCGCCCCGTAAATAATGCGCGAAAAAACATCGCGTCCGAGGTCGTCCGTACCAAACCAATGCGCTGCCGACGGCGCGGCAAAACGCACGGCATTTTGCGGAATATCAATCGGGTCGTGGGTCGCAATAAACGGCGCAAAGATCGCTGCGACGATCAAAACAGCGGCAAAGACGAGTCCGATATAAGTTAAACGATTCACAATTTACGAAATTCTGATCCGCGGGTCGAGCCAGCGATAAATCAAGTCAGTTAGAGAATTTGCCAGAATATAGGTGATGCTAATGACCAGCACACAACCTTGCACAAGCCGATAATCGCGTGTTCCGATGCCGTCTTTCAAAAGTAAAAGTCCCAAACCTTGCCAACTGAATATCGTTTCGGTGATGATTGCGCCGGCGAGTAAAACGCCGAGTTGTAAGCCTAAAATCGTGACGACCGGAATCAAGCCGTTCTTTAAAACGTGCTTATACACGACTTTTCGCTCGCTCAAACCTTTCGCCCGCGCCGTGCGGACATAATCTTCGCCGAGTTCTTCGATCACCGAACTGCGAACCATCCGCGTCAGAATCGCCGAAAGTGCCGCGCCCAGAGTAACGGCGGGCAGCACAATATCTTCGGGATACATATTTCCGGTCGCGGAAAAAATCTCCAGCTTGACGGCGAAAATATATACCAGAAATGGTCCGATGACGAAACCCGGCAGAGAAATTCCCAAAAGCGCGAAAAACGACGAAAAATTATCAATCAGCAAACCTTTGTTTGTGCCAGCCAGCACGCCGAGCGGAACGGCAATCAGAATGGCGATAAACATTGCGGCAATCGCCAGTTTGATCGTGTTCGGATAACGCTCGAAAATCATATTCAAAACAGGTCGGTCGGTTTTGAAAGATTTGCCTAAATCGCCCGTCAAAACGCCTTTCCAGTAATTCAGATAACGATTGTCCGCGCCGTGCCATTTGAATTCGCGGGGCTTCAAATCAGCCGCGATATTTTCAAAAAAATTGGCGATGAAACTTTGTTCCTGACGGCGTTGGACTTCGTTCGGCGTGCGCGAAAATTCTTCGAGTCCGCGATAAAGTTCCTCGTTTCGGCTGTATGTGAAGAAAAACGCGGGTTTGTCGAGACCGTGTTTGGCGCGGAAATTATTGATTTGTTCGGGTGTCGCGTTGTCGCCCAAAACGGCAATCGCCGGATCGCCCGGAACGAGTTCGATCAGCAGCGTCACGAGTGATACGACCGTCCAAACGACAAGCAAAAGCAAACCGATCTGGCGCAAAAAACTCAGAATTTTATATTTCATCAAAAACCAGCGGGAAAGTTAAGAGTTAAAACTTCTATTCGTCTAAACTTTAGCAAAAACTGTTCAGAGTTCAAACTGTAAGTTCCAAGTTCCAAGTTTCAGGTTCCAGGTTAAATCAATTTAACTTGGAACTTGGAACTTGGAACTTGGAACTAAATTTTCGTGCCGATGTGCAAAGCCGCGATGCCGCCCGTCAGATTTTTGTATTCGACATCGGAAAACCCAGTTTCTTCCATCATTTTCGCCAAACCTTTCTGGTCAGGAAATCTTTGCACGGAATCGGGCAGATATTCATACGCGCCGCGTGAACCGCTGACCGCGCCGCCGATGCGGGGCAAAATCTGCGTGAAATAAAGGTTGAAAATTTGTTTGAAACCCGGCACGACCGGCGTGGAAAATTCCAAAATCGCCAGTTTTCCGCCTTTTTTTAAGATTCGATGAAGCTCGACCAAACCGTCTTGCCAATTTGAAAAGTTACGCAAGCCGAAAGCGATTGTCACCGCGTCGAAAGTGGTGTCGGCAAACGAAAGATTCATTCCGTCGGCTTCGATGTAGGAAATCGAAGTCTGATTTTTACCGTTTTTATCAAACGCGATTTCGAGCATCGGACGGCAAAAATCCGTGCCGACGACTTTTGCTTTGCCCGCCGTTTGCAGTTCGACCGACAAATCGCCCGTGCCGCAAGCGACATCCAAAACCAGTGCGTCCTGGCGGTCTAAAACGTCTTTGAGTTTTTTGGAAACCAATCTGCGCCAGCGTTTGTCGGTGTTGACGGACAGAAAATGATTGAGAAAATCGTATCTTTTGGCAATGCCCGAAAACATTTCGCGGACGGCGCGGGCGTGTTCGAGTTCGCGGGCGGTTCTTTCATTCGACATTTTATTTATTGATTATTTGAATTCGTGTCTGAATTTTCGTCTTTGAAAACTAAAACGGTCGCCGCCGATTCTTTTTGCAGTCTTCCCAAAACTCTCTGAACATCGGCAATCGTTACGCTTTGAGCATTTTGGAATTCGGTTTTGACGGGCGATAGTTTGAAGGTTTCGGCATCGAGCCAAAATTCAACTTTATCGGTTTTATTAAACATATCCGAATATTCGGCGCGGGCTTTATCAAACTCCGGCTGAATGATTGCGTCTTTTAGTAAATTGGTTTGATAACCGTCAATATCGGGCAAAGAAATCGCGCCGCCGACTTTTTTTATCATTCCCAACTTCCAATTGGAAACGCCAAATACAAATAAACCGGGCAAAATATGTTTTTCTTGCCGAACAAATGAATTTTCGCCCTCGAGTTTTTCCAGACGATTTTTCAAAACCAATTCCAAAATTTGCGAAGCGTAAAAATCCTTGTCGTTGCGGGCTAAACCGCGCACCGCAAAACGAAACTCGCTTCTATTCTGCGCGGGCGAATCCAATATGTTTATATTTTTCTGCGGAGCTTCGGGTTGCGTAAAGGTCGGCGGAACTTTTTTGTCGGCTTTTAGCCAGCCGCCGAAAAGCCTTTTGGTTGCACGTAGTGCAAAATCAGCATTGACGTTGCCGCTGATCGCGATGGTCGCGTTGTCGGCGGTAAAAAACTTTTGATCTGCCAACAATAAATCGGCGAAATCAATCTTTGCAAGACTTTCCGAACTGCCGAGTTGCGGTCTGCCGTATGGAAAATTTCCCAAAAGACGTTTTGCAACGGCTTGGTCGGCAACGTAGGACGGATTTTTTTCGAGTTCCTGAACTCTCGCAAGCAATGCGGCGCGGACTTTTTCGGTCGTTTCTTTATTGATTGAAGGGTTTGTGACAACCGGCGCGAGAGTTTCGAGAATCGTCAAAAATTTGTCCGAATCGCCGCTTGCATTGATTTGGATGTAATCGTAATTGGTAACGATTTCAAAACTTCCGTTCAAATCTTCGGTAAAAAATTCTTTGGTCGAGACAGTCGGAAACAAAATGTCTGACAATAATTGCATGACACCTTCTTTGCCGAGTGGGTCAAACGACGAACCGCTGTGAACACGAATTTTAACAACGACCTTTTCGGCGGTTTTATCGTTCCAAATGAGCAGTTTTGTGCCGTTTAAAAGTTTATTTTCACGCGGCGACGGTAAATTTTGTGCTTGCGCGGCGGAATAAATTGCGGCGGCAAATAAAATAAACAGAAAAAGCGCAAAATTTTTGAAATGTTTATTGAATTTCATTTGTTTTAATATTACAGAAAAATGATTCGACTTTCATTAGTTGCCGAAAATATATTTTCGAGTTGTCAAAGCGCGAAAATAAAATCAATGGATTTTACTCGGGGCAAAAAGAAAATTTTAGTGATGTGCAGGCATCGCGTCAAACGAAAATCGCATCTAGTAAATTGTTTTCCAATGATGTTTAAACCGATAATTTTACCCGATAAAATTTAACATCTGAGGAAATCGCGCTATAATTACGATTGGTTGTTAATTTTTAGTTCAAATAAGAGAAAAGTTTGAGAGGCTTTGTAAAGATGGGAAAAGTAGTTAAATATTGTAACGCTTGCGAGGAAGGTTTTGCCGAGAAGTTCGGTTTTTGCCCGAATTGCGGCGCGGGATTGACAGCTTTTGAAATGAATCCGCTGGACAATAAAGCGGTGGACGAACCGAAAACCGAACCGATTGAAACAGTTCAAGCTGCGGCTGTGCCGACGGTTATCGAAACTCCGGCGCAAACGGAAGTTTTGCCGGTTGCCGAAATTCAAACATTTTCGGCTGATGCGGCACAAAATGAACCCGCCGAAACGAAAGAAGTTTTTGAATTCAGCGACGATGTTTTTGATGAGCCAATCGAAGAAACAAAATCTTTTGAGGCGGCGGAAACTTCGTCGAACGAAAACATTAGCGACAATTTTTATCAAGCGACTTACGCTAAAACAGCCGACGAATCGCCCAAAGAATCTATCCCGCATTACGTTCCCGACGGCGGTTTTCAACCGACAATCGTTGAAGAAAAGAACGTCAAACAACGAAATACACTTTTGCTCGGCGCGTTTGCGCTCGGCTGTATGGTTTTATTGGGCAGTTATGTTTATTCGATGTTCAATAAATTTTTAGACATCGCGGCGATTGATACGCCCGGTTTGCTGGCTTATGTCGGCGAGGTCGAACCCGTGCCTTTAGATATAGAAGAACCGCCGAAGAAAGATGATGACAAAGGCGGCGGCGGCGGCGGCGGCGGTAAAGATGAACCGACTCCGGCATCGAAAGGACGCGAAGCAACGCAAGTTGATAATCCGATGTTTGCGCCTTCGATCAGCTATACGAAGGTTACGAATCCGGATATAAAAATTCAAGCGGCGACGACAGGTAATCGCCAAGCCCAACAGTCTGACGAGCCGTATGGTTTGAAAAACGGCGGCAACATACCGTCTGACGGTGACGGAACCGGCGGCGGACAAGGCGGCGGTCGCGGTCGCGGACAAGGCGGCGGTAACGGCGACGGTCTCGGCAACGGAAATGGTTCAGGCTTTGGAAACGGCAATGGAAACGGCAACGGTGATGGAAACGGCGATGGAAACGGCAATAAGGAACCAACTGTAAAAATTCCACCTCCGAAGCCTGTCGGTCCGACCGAAGGCGTGAAGATTCTTGCGAAACCGCGTGCGAATTACACGGATGCGGCACGGCAGAATCAGGTTCAAGGCAAAGTCGTTTTGCGCGTAACCTTTGCCGCAAACGGTTCAATCGGCTCGATTTCAGTAATCAGCGGTTTGGGCAACGGTTTGACGGAACAGGCAATTGCGGCGGCACGCGGCATCAGATTTGAACCGGCGAAACGCGGCGGCGTGCCTTATTCGGTCACGAAACCTGTCGAATATTCATTTACGATTTATTAAATTTCAGATGCAGTCCTCTGTTTTACGTGAGTCGAAGCTGTTCGGCTCACGTTTTTTTTTGATAAATGGTCCGTAATTGTATCTGCTAAATTATCCGAATTATTAATTAAGTTGGTAGTGAACTAAAAGTAATGCTTTGCAAAGAACTTGCATTGCCGGGAGCGCACGCATCCGTGCGTGCTGAACGCTCGGCGTTCAAAAAACCTCGGCGTAAATTCAAGTTGAATATGGATAATCTCTGGTATGCCGCGAAGCGCGACCTAGCACGCAGGGATGCGTGCGCTCCCGGCGATGAAAGTTTGTTGTTCCGATAAAGCAATTTTCAAAGCATTACTTTTAGTTCACTACCAAAATATTTTCTTGCCAAGCCGCAACGAACGCGGAATTTTATATATTTTGAAGTAAAAAAATGCTTCGTATCAAATGATGCGAAGCATTTTCTTTTCCTAAAAGATTGAATAAATTATCGGTAGATATGTTCACCGCGGTTATTTCGCCATTCGTTTTCAAAGTATTCCGCATCTTCGGGGTTGCGCGGGTTAACACCCATGACAACGCCGCCGTTACGAATTCCTTCATCATATAATTTGGCGCGATCTTCGGGAATTCCCGAACCGATTAATGCTCCGACTAATCCGCCCGTCAAACCGCCCGCGCCTGCACCGGCAAGTGCCGCCGCCAACGGTCCGGCTACGATTAAGCCTAAACCCGGCAGAAAAACATTGGTTCCGATTGCCGCGATTCCGGCGATGATTGCGCCGACTGTGCCGCCGATTGCCGAGCCTGCGCCCGCGCCTTCGAGTGCTTTGCTTCCGAGTTCCGTTTCAACGCCGTCGTTATCCGCAAACCACGTATCACGGGTTTTGTCAGCCATCATCAAGTTTACGTCATCGTCGTTGTAGCCACGACTCCGCACCGAACTGTAAGCCTTTTCCGCACTTTCGCGGTCGTTGAAAAGTCCCGTCAGCATTTGGTTTTGACCCTGACGCACTTTACCGGAGTTGGCTTGATTTTCACCTTCTATTTCGATTGCCTCATTCCCCGTAACGCTTCCGTAGGCATCTTTGACGTTGCCCTCGATTCTGTCTCCGACAGCAGAAGCTTCTTCTTTAAATGTTCCTTGTCCTTCGTTAATCATAATAAAACTTCCTCCTTGATATTTTGAGCTTTTGTAGCCTGCATTTAACTGTGGCAATGAACGTGCCAGAAAAATTGAATTAGCTAAGTGTAATAAAACAGTAGATTTCTAGTTGTTTTGATAAATCCGAAAATTTTTGTGTTTTAATTTCAATCAGCCGCAATGTATCAATTTAAGATTTTTTTCAATACATCAAAGTAGAGATTCTTTACACTTTGATTAGAAATTATAATTTATTGCCGAATTACAAAATAAGAAATAATTAAATATGATTACCGTTTGATATATATGCGAAAAATATCGCGTTTTTTTTTATAAAACACGAAAAATATCACGGCTTAAAATTAATAATGCAACAAATACGGCACTTTTTTAATGGTATGTGCTTTGCAGACTAATAGACGACGATTATTTCGACTAAAAACATTATCGTCAGACTAAACGCCTAACTTAAATAATTCGGGAGACTTATCGTTATGAGAAGAAACATAACCTACAATTTGGCAATTTTGCTAATTACAATATTTTTTAGTTTGAGCATTAAAGCTCAAAGCAATTCGGTCGCGGGAACTGTCCAAGACCAGAACGGCGCAATTATCGCCGGTGTCGTGGTTGTTTTAAGAAACACGGACACGGGTTTTGAACGCACTTTTACAACCGATGAAAACGGACGCTTTAATTTCAATAACTTAAACGGTGAAAACTTCGAGCTGATTATCAGCAAGGACGGATTTCAGCGCAAAACGGAAAAGATTTCGGTCGGCAAAGAAACGTCGGTAACTTTGGAAGTTGCGCCTTTGTCGGCGGAAACGACAGTTTATTCGGGTTCGCGGCAGGAAGAACTGCGTGAAAGTTTGAATACGCAGGTTGAAGTCATTACGCGTTCACAAATCGAAAACACGGGCTATGAATCGGTCGGCGAAGTTTTGAAGGAAGTTCCGGGCGTAATGACGCGGCGCGGGTCTGAAACGGGAACTTCTTCGGGCGCGGCGGGCGAACAGATTCAAGGCATCGGTTCGCGTCAGGCTCTGGTGTTGATTGACGGATTTCCGGTCATCAACGCTCGCGGAATTAAGAGCGGCACGATTAATCTCGATCGCCAATCAACCGCACGGCTCGAACAAATCGAAGTCGTCAAAGGTGCGGCATCGGCACTTTACGGCTCGGACGCAATCGGCGGAGTCGTTAATTTAATCACCCGCGAGCCGAAAAATCCTTTGGAAGGTTCGGTCACGGTTTCGGGCGGCAACTTCGGAAATTTCGATACACGCGCCGATCTCGGTTTCAAGAAAAACGGTTTCAGCGGCTTTGTGACCGCCGAACGCCGTAAAAATAACGGTTTCGATTTAACGCCGACAACTTTTGACACAACCGGCGCAGGTTTTCATTACTACAATTATTTCACGAAAACGAAATACGAATTTTCGCCGAAATTTTACATCACGGGTTTGGCTGATTTTCGGACGGGAAACACGCTCGGACGTTCAAACGGCGAACGCGGACCGCAGAGCGAAGACGTTGACGAAAAAGTTCAAAGCTACGGTTTGACGGCAAACTGGACACCGAATGCCCGCACGGTCGCGCAGCTTCGCGGATATTTTACGCGCTACGACGAAGTTGTCGAACAATATTTATCGAGAGGCACACGCCTTCCGGACGAAAATCTGTTTCAAAGATACGGAAAAGTTGACGCAAGCGTTTCGTATGTTTGGGGCGAACGTCAATTGGTTCAGTTCGGCGGCGAATGGATGACCGACCGTTATCGGGGCATTAATCGGCTCAGAAACGATTCGGGCGAGCGCGCCGACACGAAAGTTCTCTGGGGACAAGACAAAATCAGCATTACGAATCGGGCGACATTAACGCTCGGACTGCGTTTCGACAGTCATTCGATTTTCGGCGATGCTTATTCACCGAAAATCGGTTTGAATTACCGCGTCAGCAATCGTCTGAATCTTCGCGCTTCGTGGGGACGCGGTTTCCGTGCGCCGGATTTAGGACAGCTTTATTATCGTTTCTCGAATCCGACGAATCTTTATCAAGTGATCGGCAATCCGAATCTTTCGCCCGAACATTCAGGCTCGTGGCAAGTCGGTGCGGAATACGGAAGCACCAGAAAAAATTATCGTTTCGGCGTAAATTTCTTCCGCAACGATGTGCGTAGTTTGATCGAGGCGAAAAATTACGGTTTTATCACATCGCAAGCACAGCTTAACGGAATTTTGTCGAGTCTCGGCATTAGTGCGGCAGATTTTCGTCCGTCGTTGTTCCGCTTGCTGTTTATCTACACAAACCTTTCAAATATTTATACGCAAGGTTTTGAAACAAATTTTGACATCAAACTTCCGAAGGAATTTGCCGTCAGCGGTGCTTACACCTATCTCGATGCGCGGGATAAAGCCAGCGGCGCGTTTCTTTCGGACAGAAACAAACATCAGGGCTTTTTGAAACTTGCTTATAACAATCAAGACCTCGGTTTTCGGGCAAATCTGCGCGGTTCGTTCTACAGCAATTGGAAAACTTCCTCGACCACGAATCGCGGCGTGACGATTCCGGCAGTTGCTCCGGCATTTCAACTCTGGGATGTTTATGCGGCAAAAAGCCTTAAAAATCGGTTTGAAATTTACGGCACAATCGAAAATCTTTTCGACAACAAAGACGCGAACGTCGGAAAATTCGATGTTCAAGGTCTGCCGCTGCCGATTTACCGAAATGATGCGGGGAGGAGTTTCCGCGTCGGTCTGAGGTTCAGTTTCTCCAAGGAGAAGTAACCTCACAGCGTTTAGTCAGAAAGGCACGGATTTTCTACAAGATTCGTGCCTTTCGCTTTGTTCGGCGTAAAATATGTTCTATGTTAGTAATTCGGTAAAAACTTATGAAGAATTTATGTTTTGTCTTTCTTTTGGTGTTTATGATGACTATTTCGAGTTTCGCACAAGCCAACGAAGCTAATTTTCGTGTTTATGACGCGAAAGGTAATCCGTCGGATTTGAATAAAATTCTTGAAGCAATCGCGCAGAATGATGTCGTCTTTCTCGGCGAAAATCACGACGATGCAACGGCGCACGCGCTTCAACTGCAAATTTTCAAAGCCGTCGTCGAAAAATACGGCAAAGACCGGAAAGTCGCGCTTTCGCTCGAAATGTTCGAGCGCGATGTCCAAACCGTTGTCAATGAATATCTGAATAATCAGATTTCCGAAAATCATTTTTTGCTCAGTTCGCGACCGTGGAACAATTACAAACAGGATTATCGCCCGCTCGTCGAACTCGCCAAAACCGATAAACTGTCCGTCATTGCGGCAAATGCGCCGCGCCGTTATGTCAATATGGTTTCGCGTGGCGGACGCGAAACGCTTAACGGTTTATCGCCTGAAGCGAAAAAATGGCTTGCGCCTTTGCCCTATAATCAAGCGTCGGAAACTTATGGAAATAAATTCAAGGCTCTGATGGGCGGAAGTCCCGAATCGAATATGGGATTGGGCAAAATTCTCGATTCACAGACGCTTTGGGATGCCACGATGTCTTATTCAATCGCCGAATTTTTAAAGGAAAACAAAAACCCATTGGTCGTGCATTTGGTCGGTTCATTTCACATCGAAAATCGTCTGGGAACAGCCGAACTTCTCTTAAAATATCGTCCGAAAGCAAAATTTTTGGTCGTCACGATGCGCTATGTTGAAGAATTCACGAAATTCGATCAAACAAAACACGAAAATCTCGGCGATTTCGTGATTTTGACCGACTCGAAAGTTCCGCGAAGTTTCAAACAATCTTAGTATTTCCGCCAACGAAAATTTAATACCGATAATATTGGTTGACATTGTTAAAATATGTTGACCAATTTTGCTTTATTGTTCTAAAATAATACTGCGAATTCATTTCGCCGTCATTCCAAACTCAAACCCTCAAATGAGAAAAAAAATCAGTCTAATTTATTTTGTTGTTTTGACACTTTTGGCAGTCGGTCTGTTGCCGCTTTTGCTGACGAGTTGGATTCTGTCCGACCGCAGCGCGAAAGAATTGCGCGCCGTCGAAGGTCGTTATCAAACACAGCTCGTACAGGACAAAGCGCGGCAAATCGAACTTTTCGGGCAGAGATACGCCGATTTGGTCGGGAGTTTCGCGAAAGCTCTCGAACTTTCAAACGATTTTTCGGTGCTTTCGTCACAATTGACCGAAGAAAAACTCGGCGCGACGCTCAAGGAAAATCCGTATCTTCTCGCACTTTACATTAAGCCTGTCGGCAACGAATCGCTGTCGGTCTTTCGTTCCGAACAAGTCAAAAGAGAAGAAATCGAAACATTTGCGTCCGCGCTTGCGCCGAAGGTGGAAAGCCGCAAAATGGTTTTCGGACAGCCGCAAAAAGTAAATTCGAGCGGCGAACTCGTCCAGACAATCGCTTCGCCCGTGATTATAAAAGGCAATGTTTCAGCATTTGTCATGGCGGTTGTTTCGCTTCGCGAGATTTCGCGGATTATGGTTGAAACCAAACCGGCAAGCGAAGAAGAACTCTGGAAAGCGGGTCTGCCGATCATTTTTGTCGTTGACGAAAAAGGCAACGCGGTTTTTCATCCCGACGCGAAAATCGTTGCCGCTCAAAAATCACTTTTGAACCTGAAAATCGTGCAGGAATGGCAGGAAGCCAATATGCAGATTCAGTCGGCGTTAGTGCCTTTTACGGCGGAATACGACGGCGAACGGCACGAGATGATCGGCGCATATTCGACCGCAACCTTTCACAACGAACTGAAATTCGGTGTCATTGCGATGCAGGACGAAAGCAAAGCACTCGCATCGGTTAGCGAAATGCGCCGTCAGACGTGGTTTATTTGTCTGGCGTTTGCGATGTTTGCGCTGATTGTCGGTTTTCTTTTAAGCCGTCAGATGACCAATCCGCTTCTTAAATTATCTTCAGCCGCGCAAAAAATTGCTTCGGGTGATTTTTCGACACGAGTTGATGCGAAGGGTATTTCCGAGATCGGAAGTTTGGGCGAAGCGTTTAATTTGATGAGCGATAATGTCGAAGAACATATCGCCAAATTAGCCAAAGCGGCGGAAGAAAACCGCGAGCTTTTTGTCGGAACGGTCAAGGCTCTCGCCGCCGCGATTGACGGCAAAGACAAATATACACGCGGTCATTCGGAACGCGTCGCGCGGATTTCGGTCGCTATCGGAAAGAGAATGGGAATGGGCGAAGAAGAACTCGAAACACTGCGGATCAGCGCACTTCTGCACGATGTCGGCAAGATTGCGATTGACGATTCGATTCTGAAAAAACCTTCCGCTTTGACCGACGAAGAGTTTGCGATTATGAAAACTCACCCGCAGCGCGGCTATAAAATTATGTCGCAAATTCCGGCGATGAAGGAATTTTTGCCCGGAATGTATATGCACCACGAAATGGTCAACGGGCAAGGCTATCCGCAAGGTTTGACCGACGCGCAAATTCCGCTTCAGGCAAAAATCGTCTCGGTTGCCGACACTTTCGACGCGATGACGATTGACCGACCTTATTCAAAAGGAATGACTTTGAAGGATTCGCTCGACCGCATCGGAAGTTTTGTCGGAACACGCTACGACGGGCGCGTCGTGCAGGCATTGGTCGAAGCCTGCAATGCCGGACAAATCGGCATCGGCATCGTGAAATTGCGCGAAGAAGCGCGAAATTCCGACCGCAAACTCGTTTCGGCACGAGTCAGTTAGTTTCGAGTTTCAAGTTTCAGGTTTCAATTCAAAAGACAAATCCAACCTGAAACCTGAAACTTGAAACTTGAAAACCAAGATTTATGAACGTAACCGATTTTCAAGAAGTCTGGCAGATTGATGCCGGCGGACAAATCTACGAAGCCGGATTTGAAGAAATGGCGCAGTGGATTTTTGAAGGTTCATTGTTGCCGCAGGATATGGTCAAACGCGGCAATCTGCGTTGGATCGAAGCGCGGAAAGTTCCGGCGTTGCTGAAATTTTTTAACGACCGGGACCAAGGCTTGCCGCCGCCGATTTTTGCGACCACGACCGACGCGCAATCAGTTTCGGGTAATTCGTCGGAGCCGCCGCAAAACTTCGCACCGCCGCAATCTTTTACGCCGAATCCGTATCAAACAACTATCAGCCAGCCGACGGAAAATAATTTTCAACCTTCGCAAAATCCTTTTGATGCGCCGCTGCAACCAGCGCAGAATTTTCAGAATCAAACTTCTTGGCAAGAACCCGCTTTTTCGCAGCAAAATCAGCAATTTAACGAACCGCAACCGCACGAGTTTAACGTCCTGCCGACGGCAGATTTTTGCAGTATGCACCCTGATGCGCCGACCGCTTTTCTGTGCGGCACTTGCGGCAACGGATTTTGTCCGGCGTGTCCGAAATCTTATGGCGGAACGGTCAAAATTTGCCCGTTTTGCGGCGCGATGTGCAAATCGGTCAAGGAAGTTCAAGCAAAAACACAAGCCGCGTTTCAATATGATGCCGACCTCTCTCAAGGTTTCGGTTTCGGAGATTTTTTCAATGCGCTGGCTTATCCGTTCAAATTCAAATCGAGTCTGTTTTTCGGCGCGATAATGTTTATGTTTTTCTCGCTCGGACAAGGTGCGGGCGCGATGGGCAGTATTTTTCTGATGGGCGCGGGACTGATTTGCTGGATGCTCTCGAATATGTTGACGTTCGGCGTTTTGGCAAACACGGTCGAAAACTTCGCGCAGGGTAAAGTCGGCGGAAATTTTATGCCGAGCTTTGATGATTTTTCGTTGTGGGACGACGTTGTTCACCCGTTTTTCCTGAGCGTCGGCGTGTATCTGGTCAGTTTCGGTTTAGTGATCGTGATAATTATCGGAACAATTATCTGGGGATTAAATCAGGTTTCCAACTCCATTTCCCAGTCTTATTCCCCGACCGAAAATACAAAGATTGTGACCGATAAAGATAGCTCAATCAACAATAATCCCACTTTTCAGAAACAGCAGGAAATTTACGGTGACGGCGAAATGCCCGACGAAAACGGCATCGTTAAATCGCAAACCAATCCGGACGATACCGAAGAAGAAGTTCGCCGAGTCAATGATTTAATCAACGAACAGCGCAAAAAACAGCTTGAATCGCAATTCGGCAAAACGCCTGAAACACAACGGCAGGAACAACAACAGTTGGTCGCAGGTTTTATGAAAACCGCTCTGCCGATTTTGATTCTCGTTGTTATCGGGTTTCTCTGGGGAATTTTTTATTTTCCGGCGGCGTGTTGCGTTGCGGGTTACACACGCTCGTTTGTGGCAACTTTGAACCCGACAATCGGTTTGGAAACCATCAAACTTCTCGGTTGGGATTACGTCAAAATCTGGTTTATGGGCTTTATTCTGCTGGTCGCATCGGGCATCATCGGTTTGATTCTGGGCGTTGTATTTATGGCATTTGATATGCCGACGGTCGGAAATATTCCCGCAAAAGCCATCGGCGCATTATTCGCCTTTTATTTCTCGGTCGTCTTTTCGGTAATTTTGGGTTTCGCGCTCTACAAAAACGCCGATAAAATGAATCTGTTCAAAGGCTGATTCAAGTAAAAAGTAAAAAGTAAAAAGGCAAAAGGTAAGACTTCTTAATCCTTTTGCCTTTTTACTTTGCCTACTCACTTTTTTATAATCAAACCTTTGATTTAATGTGAAATTTTAGACAAGAGGCAATAATGATTTGGGACAGATAAGAAATCAATAAATAGTTTGGCGGACAACGGTCATAACCGCCTGCGGTAGCGGGCGGGTAAGTTGTCAGCACAAACCCGCCCGCTACCGCAGGCGGTTATGACCTGTTACCAAATCCGAAATCCAATATGGCATTTTTTTGGCGTAGAAAAAAAGACGAAGACAAATTTTCAACCTCAGTTCTGGGACTCGACAAATCAATCGAGGAACTCAAACAGCGTGAAGAGGAAGCGGAAAAAGCAATCGGCGTGCGGTTTTACAAAGCAATCGAGAAAACGCGCTATTCGATCAACAACAAACTCGACACGATTTTTGAAAACCGCAAACAGATTGACGAAGGCTTTCTCGATGAACTCGAAGAAATGCTCATCTCGACCGACATCGGTGTCGCGACGACTCTGCAAATCCTCGAAGCGATTCGCAAAGGCGTTTCGCGTCAGGAAATCAGCGATTTGACCGCGCTCAAAGCCTCGATGAAAAAAGAGCTGCTGACGATTCTGCATCACTCGAATGAAGCGGGCGTGGCGGACGAAACGAAATACGATCTGGACATCAAACCGTATGTTTTGATGGTTGTCGGTGTCAACGGTGTCGGCAAAACGACGACTATCGGCAAGCTCGCGCAACGCATTAAAAACGAAGGAAACGGCGTGTTAATCTGCGCCGCCGACACATTCCGCGCCGCCGCTTCGGATCAACTCGAAATCTGGGCGGAACGCGCCGGTGTGCCGATCATTCAGCAAAAACAGGGAACTGACCCCGCCGCCGTTCTCTTCGATGCGCTCAAAGCCGCGAAAGCGCGCAACGCCGATGTGCTGATCGTTGACACGGCTGGACGCTTGCACAACAAATCGAATCTGATGGCGGAACTCGAAAAGATGAAACGCATCGCCGGACGCGAAGTCGAACAAGCCCCGCACGAAACGCTTTTGGTAATTGATGCCGTCACAGGACAAAACGGACTCGAACAAGCCCGCCAATTTATGCGCGTCGCCGACGTTACGGGAATCGTCCTGACCAAACTCGACGGCACCGCAAAAGGCGGCATCGCCGTCGCCATCGCCAAAGAATTAAATCTCCCGATCCGCTACATCGGTATCGGCGAACAGGTTGACGATCTGATGGTTTTCGACGCGGAAAGTTATGTGAACGGGCTGTTTAATTAGAAATGATTAACTTTAACAGAATACAAATCCATGAAGATTTCATGGGAACAACAAAAGATGATGGAGTAAAATACCAACTTTTGGTTGATGATTTTATTGTTAATGGAGTGACTGTTGGAGAAATTAGTAGAAAGGATTTGGATTTGCCGACCTTCTACATAATGTCAGATGATACGGATTTTTTTACAAAATTAGCAGACTTAAATCTTTATGAATTCAGACAGGCAAGAATAATTGAAATTAGATTAAACAAATGGACAAAGTGGGAGTGTTTAGAAATTTCTGTTGGATTCATGCCAAGTTATTTTTCCCAAGAAGAGTTTATTTTTGAGGTCGAGTTTGAACCTGATTTAGTAAATTGGAATTTTAACTATAGTTTCAATGATTACTATGGAGTTTTTTATCAAATTTGGGAAAACGATTTTTCTGAAAATAGTTTTGAATATTTAAGGCGCAGTGAGAAAAAACACACCTTTGAGCTAAAAATTAGACCAGTTTTAAATGGTTTGCCAATTACGGAAGAGATTGATAAAAATCTTGAGGACTACGAAGAATTACATCGAAAGACGATTTTACAGTTGAATGATAAGCACTTTGAAAACTATTTACTTGCATCATTCAATTTTCCTGAAACTTTAAAAGCGTCATGCAAACAATACCTTTTATATTTTGCTCAATTTCTTCAAGATTTAGGAATTGATACAACTTCAAATTTGAAAGAAGAAGCGGGAAAAGTTCTTTTTTCAGTTACGCCGACCGATGATGTTGAAGCATTAGACAAAATTCGTGAAGCACTTGCCGTTTATTTGAATCTGCCGGCGAGTCCGATTATTTATGATGAGAGTTTTGCGGCGATGCGACTTCAACAGCAGATTGACAATCTTCAACATTCGCAAAAAATGGCGGTTAGGGAAATTCGTTCGGCTGAAAGGGAATTGCGTTTGGCGCAAACGGTAATTGAGCATCAGGACAAAATAATCGTTCAAAAAGATAAGCTAATCGAACAACAAAATAAAGTCATCGAGAAAATTCAGAGCAAATCAATTATGATGGATTCGCTTGAAAATAAAGAGGAACTCGAAGAAATTTACGACGGTTTGAAAATTGGCGAAAGCAAATTTTTGAAAGAACAACTCGGAATTCATCTCAATCCGGCAAAGGTCATCAAAACCGTGGTTAAAAATACATTCGGAAAAGACAAAAAGATTTCTATTATTGATTCCGACGAGGAATCAGACAAATAATTGAAAAATAACTATTCAGAATTTAATATAAAAATGACGCGGCGGGCGATTGAGCTCGCGTCGTTTGGTGTCGGGCAGGTTAGTCCGAGTCCGTTGGTTGGGTGCGTGATTGTCGGCGAATCGGGCGAGGTTGTCGGCGAGGGAACTTATCTTTACGACAATTTGACGCACGCCGAGGTTTTGGCTTTGGAGCAAGCCGGAGAGAAGGCGAAAGGCGCGACGGCGTATGTTTCGCTCGAGCCGCATTCTTATCACGGGCGGACGAAACCTTGCACCGAAGCGTTGATAAACGCGGGGATTCGGCGCGTCGTCTGTCCGATTGAAGACCCGAATCCGTTTGTTTCGGGAAAAGGTTTTGCACGTTTGAGAGAAAGCGGAATCGAAGTCGTGACAGGCATCTTGATTGACGAAGCAATCAAATTGAACGAAAAGTTTTGTGTTTGGCATAATAAACTGCGTCCGTTTGTTCATTTGAAATTGGCGATGAGTTTGGACGGACGGATTTCGCTGAAAGATTCGGTTTCGACGACGCTTTCGGGCAAGGAATCGGCGGTCAGAGTGCAGGATTTGCGGCACGAACACGACGCGATTCTGGTCGGCGGAAACACGGCGTTTGTTGATAATCCGTCGCTCACGGACCGAAGCGGAAAGACGCGCCGACGCAAGCTGGTTCGCGTTATTTTGGACAATCGTTTGCGGATTCCGTTTGAATCGAATCTGGTCACGACCGCGAACGAAACGCCGACGCTGGTTGTCACAAATTCGGATGACAAGGCGAAAATCGAACAGCTGATCGAAAAAGGCGTGGACGTGGCGCGTGTAAATGCGCGTGATTTGGGCGCAGTTTTGGAAGAACTCCGCAAACGCGAACTGCAAAGCGTTTTGGTCGAAGGCGGCACGGAAGTCGCGGGCGCGTTTTGCGATGCAAGGCTCGTTGATAAATTAACTTTTATCGTCGCGCCGCTCGTCATCGGCGGACAATTCGCGCCGCTCGCCATCGGCGGAAACGGCGCGAGTTCACTCGAAAACGCTCTGAAATTGCGCGATTTTGAAATTATTCAACGCGGTTCAGACTTTGAATTCACGGGCTATCCGGTTTGACGGAAAAAGGATGATGACCGTTTTCAAGCCGTTTGCGTTCAGGACGAGTGCATCGTTTTTGATCTGAATCGGAATAAACCGCTACGAAATTTTGAAAACCCTGATAAATAAGCGTTAGACTTTCATTCAATGCAAGAAAAAAAAACAAAAACGCTTTACTCCAAAAAATCATTCGGGCAGAATTTTCTCATTGACGGAAACTACATCAATAAAATCATCAAGACTCTCGATCCGCAAAAGGAAGAAACGATTGTCGAAATCGGTTCGGGACGCGGTGCATTGACCGAAAAACTGCTCGAATCGGGCGCAAATGTGATTGCGATTGAACTCGAACGCGAGATGATTACAGTACTCAAGAAAAAATTCGGGGGATTTGAAAACTTCACATTAATCGAACAAGACGCGCTCAAAATTGATTTTCGGGAATTAATAAAAACCAAAGATCAAAACCCGAAGTCCAAACTTGTCGCAAATCTGCCGTATTATATTTCGACCGCAATTTTGCAGAAGCTCATCGAACAACGCGCTTGTTTTTCCGAAATGATTTTGATGTTTCAGCGCGAGGTCGTTGAACGAATCACGGCTGAAGTCGGCAACAAAGAACGCGGATTTTTAACCGTTTTGGTCGAAGCCTTTCTCTCAGCCGAAAAACTTTTCGATGTTTCGCCGAACGCTTTTAGTCCCGCGCCGAAGGTTTGGAGTGCGATTGTCCGTTTAATTCCGAAAAACGAAGCCGCATTTGACGACGAAAAATTGTTCAGAGAGTTGATCAGCGCGTGTTTTGCTCAAAAACGGAAGACGATTTTAAATAATCTGAAAAATTCGCCGCCCGCTCTGCGTGAAAAAATCGGCGAGGCGGAAAACTTTTTGGAAAAAGCCCGAATCGCGCCAATCCGCCGCGCCGAAACGCTGAGTTTGGAGGAATGGAAACTAATTTTTAGTGTTTTGGGTTAAAACTGCGCCGAATTCTTTGAAATCTGTCGAAAAAGTCCGGCGCAGTTTGATTTTGCCATTAAAATTAAGGGAAATTATTCAATTTTTAAATCCTCTTCATGAACTATTTCTTCTTTCGCGGGAAAAACGAGCGATGCAATGATCGAAAGCAAAATCGTTCCGAGAATAATTCCGAGCGACCAGGTAATCGGGAATTTGCCGCCGAATGCGTCATTAAGCCAAACCATTTTCAGTCCGACAAAGACCAGCACGAATGCCAACCCGTATTTCAAAAGGTGAAATTTATCAATCACGCCCGCGAGCATAAAATACATCGAACGAAGACCGAGAATCGCAAAAATATTCGACGTGAAAACGATTAAAGGCTCGTTCGTGACGGCGAAAATCGCCGGAACGCTGTCCACCGCGAAAATAATGTCGGTCGCTTCCAAAAATAAAAGCGCGATAAAAAGCGGCGTGGCGTGCCAAATGCCGTTTCTTTTCAAAAAGAAACTTTTGCCCTCGATTTCGTGCGTCACGGGCATGAATTTTTTAAACAAGCGAATCAAAAAATTCTTTTCCGGCTCGATTTCTTCAGTGCTTGTAAAAAACATTTTGATTCCGGTGAGAATTAAAAATCCGCCGAAAAGATAGATAATCCAGTGAAACTGCATTAAAGCCGAACCGAGCGCGATAAAAATTGCCCGAAAAACGAGCGCGCCGAGAATTCCGTAAAACAGCACGCGGTGCTGGTATTTGGCAGGAATCGCAAAATAGGCGAACACCATTACGAAGATAAAAATATTGTCAACCGAAAGCGATTTTTCGAGAATATAGCCGGTCAGAAATTCCAAACCGAGCCGGCTTCCGATGTCCGCTCCGAATTTTTCCGACGAATATTGAAAAAAAAGAAAATTAAAAATCAGTGCAAGTGAAACCCAGACAATGCTCCAAATCGTTGCTTCTTTAAATGAGACAACGTGTGCCTTGCGGTTAAAAACACCCAGATCGAGCGCCAGCATCGCCAGCACAAAAATCAAAAATATACCGTAAAACCACCAATATTCAGCAAAAGGGAATAAAGTCATTATAAAAAATCCTCCAAAATTTTAAGTTTGCCGCAAAAGAAAAAAAACTTCTGCAAGCAAAATATTTGCTTCACAGAAGGTCTCGATTCTTTAGCTGACAAACCGGATTTTCACATTTCGGAAAATCGTATTGACGATTTTGTCAGACCTTAGAAGGCAATCTACTCCCCTTCAAAATTGTTATTTGTAACTTATACTAATCTTTACATAATTGTCAAGATTGAGCCGTCAAGAATTTATGTTTGCAATGAGCCGCTGTTTGTTGCTAGATTAATCGAACATTAGCGAGGTTTATTCTTGGATACGCATTTACACCAAATAAAATTAAAAGCGGCGGAGATTTCGGATTCCGAATACATCGAAAATCTTTATTTTGAAACCCGCTTTAATGAATTCGTGATTCTCGGCTGGTCGCCGGAACAGATTAGACAATTTCTTAAAATGCAGTTTGAATTTCAGCAAAAATCATATCAAATGCAGTTTCCTGATGCTCGATATTTTGTGATACAACTCGATGATAAAAATGTCGGGCGGTTAATAATCGGACATTCGGCGCAAGAAATCAGAATTATTGATATAGCTGTTTCGGCTGAATTTCGGGGCAAAGGAATTGCTACAAACGTCATAAACGAATTAGCTCAAACAGCGTTAGTTGAAAATAAAAAAATTGTTTTGAATGTTTTGAAAAATAATATAAATGCTTTTAATTTATACCGAAATTTGGGTTTGACGGTGAAGGAAGAAGACGATTTATACTTTGTGATGGAAAAATAGCTGGTTCATAATAGAAAATATGTTGGAAAAATTTGAATACGAAGATTTTGAAAAATTAGTCAATGCAAAATTTAAAGTCGCCGGGCTGGACGAAGATTTTGAACTCGAATTTTATGAGCTTACGGAAAGAAAATTGACTGACCGGCAAGAAATATTCTCGCTTTTTTTGCGCGGTCCGTCCGACAGATTTTTACCGCAGATGAGCTATTCTTTAACCAATGAACAAAGTGAGATTAAAGACCTTTTTCTGGTTCCTGTCGGGAAAGATGAAAAAGGAATAAGTTATCAAGCGGTTTTCAACCGGCTGATAAAAAATTAAATTCGATTGAAAATAGCGGTTAAAATAGTCGCGGCTTTATCCGATTTTCCGGAAACAACAAACAAATCGAAAGTTCCGAGCGACTCTTGATAAACTTTGTAAGTAGCTTGCGGCAAATCTTGATTTTCAACAGAAAACCGTAAATGGAAACATTCGGCGGACGATTTGTTTTTTTTATTACGGAAACCACTTTGAACTAAACGACCGTTATCCGGTTGATTGACAACATCGAGCAAAATCGTTTGATACGCAGAATCTTCCGTGTAGAAAATAAAATCCTTTCCGATAAAAGTTCTAAAATTTTCAGCATTAATGGAAGCTAACAAATCAGGAAAGGGAACTAATTGCTGAACAGCATTTTGACCGAAAACTTTTAGCGACGAAGCGGTAATTCCTAGTCCAACGGCAGAAATGACACCATTTCTTAAGAAACTTCTTCTGGAAAATTTCATTGATAACCCCCAACAAAAATTAAATTAATCAAAATATTTAGGATGAAAATCCCGTCTATTAGGCTACAACTATTTTATGCTTTGTGGCAAATTTCAAGAATCTGCTTGATTTATTATTTTAAATGGGTTTAGAATGGTGAAGTTCAACCATAACAGATTCTTAAACAATTCTATTTTGTTTTTTTAGCATAGGCAAATATGCAGTTAGAGAAGTCCCCCATAGCTCATAGTGATGAGCAGTTTCTTTTTTCTTTGTATTCATCCACAAGGTTCGATGAACTTGCGCTTATTGGCTGGAACGACGAACAAAAACAATTATTCCTGCAAAATCAATTCAAATCTCAGCATAATTTTTATTTCACTAAATACCCTGATGCGTCCTATCAACTGATCAAAATAAATGATGAATCGGTCGGACGAATCTATACTGCGGAATTACCGGATGAAATCCGCATTATAGACTTAACCATTTTGCCGGAGTTTCGCGGCAAAAACATCGGCAGTCAACTTATTAAAGAAATTTTGGCGGAAGCCGAAATAATTAAAAAAGCAGTTCAAATTTACTTGGAAAAATTAAATCCGGCGCAAAAATTGTTTGCCCGCTTGGGTTTTAAGGAAGTTAGCGGCGACGAGGTGTATACACTTTGGCGTTGGGAAAGCAACTTTTGTATTACTAACTAATTAACGGTCGAAATTTATTCGGCTTAATCTTTTCGTTACTTTTTAATTTAATAGGAGGAAATATGTCAGATCCATTTATTGGTGAGATAAGAATGTTCGGCGGTAATTTTGCGCCGCTCGACTGGGCGTTTTGTAATGGTGCTGTTCAAGCTATTTCGCAGAATGACGCTTTGTTTGCTTTGATCGGAACAATCTACGGCGGCGACGGTCAAACCACGTTTAATTTGCCTGACTTGCAGGGACGGCTTCCGCTCAGTCAGGGAAGCGGTTTCACAATCGGACAAGCGGCGGGAAGCGAAACGGTAACATTGAATACGAATCAGCTTCCGGCGCATGTTCACGGTTTGCCGTGCAATTCCGCTAACGGCACAACCGCGAACCCGACTAACGGTGTGGTGGCGGGTGTTGCAACTAATCCATATTTGACGGGTGCAACGGATAACACGATGGGCGGACAAATGATCGGCGCAGCGGGCGGCAGTCAGCCGCACGATAATCTGATGCCTTATCTTTGCGTAACTTTTATCATTTGTTTGTTCGGAATTTTCCCTTCGCGGAATTAGTCAAAATTATTTAAGGAGAAAAATTATGTCAGAACCATTTATCGGTGAAATTAGAATGTTCGGGTTTGATTTTCCGCCGCGCGGTTGGGCAAATTGCAGCGGGCAGACGCTACCGATTGCTCAAAATCAGGCGTTATTTTCAATTCTCGGAACGACCTACGGCGGAAACGGGCAAACAAATTTTCAATTACCGAATTTACAGGGCAAAGCCCCGATTCATTTCGGAAATGAAATAGCTCTCGGACAGCAGGGCGGCGAACAAGCGCATACATTGATAGTCAATGAAATACCGCAACATCAGCATTCGGTCAGCGCGTCCACGGCGGCAGTCAATTCGGGGACTCCGGCGGCTAGTTATCTAACCACGCAGGCGACTGATGCGATGTATGCAACCGCCGGCAACGCAACGATGAGCGGAACGACTACACCAACCGGAGGCAATCAGCCTCACGAAAATATGCAGCCGTATCTGGTCGTAAATTTTAGCATTGCATTAGTCGGAGTCTTTCCGTCAAGAAATTAAGGAGAAAAATTATGTCAGAACCATTTTTAGGTGAAATCAAAATGTTTGCCGGAAATTTTGCGCCGCGCGGTTATGCTTTTTGCAGCGGTCAAATTCTTTCGATTGCCCAAAACACGGCTTTATTTGCATTGCTCGGAACGCAATACGGCGGAAACGGGCAAACAACCTTCGCTTTGCCGGATTTGCAGAACAGAACACCGATGTTCTGGGGACAAGGACCGGGTTTAACTCCGAGATCTATCGGTGAATCGGGTGGTTCGTCGAATGTCACGCTGATAACGCAGCAAATTACGCAGCATAATCATCAGCAATCAGCGAATGGCACAATTGCCGGCGACCAACCGAGTCCGGCAAATAATGCGTTCGGCGTATTGGGACGCGGCAGACCGCAGGTTTATACGACGACCGCGCCGACTGTTCAGATGCAGCCGACGGCAATTGCGGGCAGCGGTCAGCCGCATAATAATCGTCAGCCGTATCTCGGTATCAGTTTTATCATTGCCGTTCAAGGGATTTTCCCTTCGCGGAATTAGTTTGTTTTATTCAAATATTTGAATAAACTTTTGGCTGAAAAATTATAAGGAGTTTGAAAATGAAAAAGAGAGAAAAATTAAAAATCACAAAAAAAATCACGATATTTCTGAGTTTAATTTTGGGTGTTTCGATTTGCTTCGGAATTTTGAAAATCGGCGGTGCAAAAGCCGAAAAGGTAAATTTTTCAGCGAAAAGTTTTACGGTTGGACAAGGTGATGATTCCGCCGTAAATATTGAAGAAAACGCTTCGCCGTGGATAAAAATGCAACAGGGAAAGGCGATAAATTCGGTATTTACGGGTTCGGAATCGGCAATTGCCCGGTTTGAAAACGGTTCATTGCAAGCCTCGGCGATGGTTTCAGCCGATTTTAATTTTGACGGCTACCCTGATTTAATCAGCGGTTTTGCCGGAACAGACGGCGGTGTGATAACGCTGCATAAAGGTTGGAAGGAAGCCTTTTCGCCCGAAGACGAGCAAGTTTTAGCGGGTATCAAAAGGGGCGAGTTTCCCGAAAGTTTCGAGAAAAAGGCAATCGCTTTGGACGTTCCCGTTTCACCGGATTTTATGGTGACGGGAAAATTTGTCAGCGGTTCGACGCTCGATTTAATTGTCGGTTCGCGGCAGGGAAATTCGCTCTATCTATTTAGTTCGGACGGCAAAGGCGGTTTCAATGTGCCGCGTGAAATTCGTCTGGACGGCGCAGTTACGGCGATTGCCGCCGACAGTTTGAATCCTTCAAAAGGCTATTCGGGATTGGTTGTCGCCACGAAAAAAGATGACGGTTTTGAAGCCTTGGTTTTTGACGGAAGCAATGAATTATTGCCTTCAAAACCACAGCGCGTCAGACTTTCAAACCAAGTGGATTCGCTTATTTTGGTTAATCCCGACGGACTGACGACCGATAAAGATTTGTTTTTACTCGGCGGCGGCGAACTTTTGCGAATTCCGCAAATCGGTAAATCTATAAATGCTCCGACGAGAATTGATTTGCCGTTCAGCGTTCGAGATTTTGCGGCGGGCGAATTTATCCGCGACCGTCTGGCAAAGACCGAACTCGCGGTTCTGAGCGATGACGGCAGTGTTTATTATCTGAAAAACGGCTCGCTCGACACCAGGGCGTTTACCGAAAGCGAAATGCGCCAAAATTTTGCCAAATACGGACGCGGCAGAAGCGTTGTTACAAATTCAAAAGACACCGACAGCGCGTTGGCGAATAATTGGACGATTGCCGAGCAGCAAAATCTCTTAATCTTTAATTTTTCAAAAGAAGGTTCGCAAACTTTGCTGAGAAAATCATATATAACCGGCAACGAAACCGACGATTTACTGGTCGTCAATCCGGCGGAAAATAAAATTCAAATCTTATTCAAAGAACCGAATTACGCACCCGACAGACTTTCATTTACGGGTGAAACGCGGGTTGAAAATCTGACGTTTTCGACGGGAATTTCAGCCGCTTTGCCGATTCGTCTGAACGTGATGGGACAACAGGGAATCGCCGTTCTGCAAAACGGCAGGCTCGAACCGACACCCGTGATGTTTGTTCCCGAAGCGACTTTTAATGTTACAACAACAACAGACGAAAACAATGGAGCTTGTAGTGCGGCAGGCACAGGTTGTAGTGTCCGCGAAGCCTTGGTTGCATCAAACGGCGTGGCGGGACCGGATATGATTACATTTACGCCGAACGGAAATCATCAGTTGACGATTGACGTGGCAGGAACGGAAAACGCTTCGTCGGAAGGCGATTTGGACGTAACGCAAGCCTTAACGATTGTCGGAAACGGCAGTGCGAATACGATTTTGCAGGGCGGCGCGAGCGTCGGGACGGGAATTGACAAAGTTCTTTCGATCAATCCGACCTTTACTTCGGCTTTTGCGACGAGTATTACAGGCGTAACCGTTCGTTTTGGACGCAATCCGAGTAATTTTGCGACCGATGGTTTCGGCGGCGGACTTGATTGGGAAGGTAGCGGGACGGGAACATTGAGCGTTTCGGGCAGTATTGTCACCGATAACCGCTCGGTTGACGGCGACGGCGGCGGCATTGCAGTTACAAATGCTGTTGCCGGAGCAGCGACTTTTACTGCGTCAAACACGACATTTTCAAACAATATTCCGGCAAGAGCCGGAGCTGCATCACCTTTCGGCGGCGGAATATTTGCCGGAACGATCACGCCGTATCTGTTAACCAACTTAACAATAAATAACAACAATGTGAACGGTTCGGGCGGACAGGGACAAGGCGGCGGAATTTTCGCCTTCGGTCCGAGCGGCACGGGCGGCAACTCATTTTTGACCGGCTCGACCGTTACCAACAACAGCGCACCGAGCGATGCCGGCGGAATCTACACAACACAGCGGATCGATATAAATCCGACAGCCGTTATCAGCAATAATTCGTCAGGCAGATTCGGCGGCGGACTATTTGTCAATCACGCGAACTCGACATCAACGATCAGCAAAGCGACGATGCTTGCCAATGCCGCAACCACGACGGGAAGCGCGATTTATCTCGGAACTTCGACGACCGCCAATGTCTTAAATGTCAGTTTTTCGCGGATTGTCAATAATACAGGCGCGGGACTTAAAGGTTTGGCATCCGCCGGTGGCACGGCGAATGTAACGAATAATTGGTGGGGTTGCCCGACCGGACCGAGTGCCGCGCCTTGCGATACGGTCGGAGTTATTGCTCCCGGAGTGGCAAATTTCAATCCGTGGCTTCAATTGCGAATCACCGCCGCGACAAGTACGGTTGTTACGGGACAAACGTCGGCTTTGACGGCTTCATTCCTGCTGAATTCGGCGGGAACAGCGATTGCCGCGAGTAATCTCGATGTGTTGATCGGTCTGCCGATAACCTGGGGCGCAACCGGCGGAACTATTTCGCTGACAGATAGCGGCGAATCATTAATTCCATCGGCTGATGCGACGATTCAGCCGACCGGCACCGCCGCCGCGACATTTACGGCGACATCGCCCGGAGCAAGAACGGCAACCGCAACTGTTGACAACGGCACGGCAACCGTCAATATCACCGTCAATAAAGCCAATACGACGGCGACGATTACCGGACAATCTGCGACCACGACGACGACCACGCAATCTTTCACCGTCTTTTATTCGGTGACGGTCAATTCGCCCGGTGCGGGAACTCCGACCGGCAATGTAACCGTAACGGACGGCGTAAATAGCTGCACGGGAACGGTTGCGGCAGGTCAGTGCAATATTATTCTGACGACGGTCGGAGTGCGGACTTTAACGGCGACTTACACAACGGGAGATGCCAACTTTAATGCAAGTCCGGCTTCAGCCGGTGTCAGTCATACCGTTAATCCGCCGACGGCGGCATCGGTATCAATTAGCGGACGGGTTGTTTCGCCTGAAGGACGCGGAATTTATCGGGCAAGAGTGATTTTGACCGATTCAAACGGACAATCGCGTTCGGCGACGACAAACTCCTTTGGCTATTACAGGTTAGACGGAGTTCAAGCGGGAGAAACCTATACGATCAGTGCAATTTACAAAGAATATTCGTTCTCATCACAGATTATTAATGTAAACGACAACATCTCTGATCTCGACATAACTGCCGTGAATTAAAACTCGGGAATTATCCGAAACTTGGCGGAAATTGGAGCGAAAAAACGCGGCTTAAAGTCGGGTTTTTCGCTCCAATTTCCGCCATTTTGCCGCTCCTTTCAATTAACTTCGAACAACTCTCTCAACAAGGCTATGCTATACTTAAAATATTATTTGTGATTAAAGGGAAAAGGGTAATTAATAAGTGAAAAAAATAGAAATAATTCCGCTTGGCGGAATCGGCGAATTCGGGATGAATTGTATGGGAATTCGCTATGACGACGAAATGATTATCGTTGACGCGGGAATGGGCTTTCCCGAAGAAACACCTTACGGAGTTGATATTTCGATACCGAATTTCGATTTTTTGGAGGAATTCCGCGACAATCTGACTGCACTCATCCTCACACACGGACACGAAGACCACATCGGCGCGTTGCCTTATTTTCTCAAAAAATTCAATTTGCCCGTATATACGTCGCGTTTTACGATGGCACTCTGTGAAAGAAAACTCGAAGAACATAAAATGATGGGCGATGTCTTGTTACATCGCGTTGAACCGAACGACATCGCCGAAATCGGGAATTTCAAAATTGAATTTATCCACGCTTCGCACAGTCTGGTTGATTGTTTTTCGCTCGCCATCAAAACACCGCTCGGAACTGTCATTCACACCGGCGATTACAAAATTGACGACACGCCTGTGATCGGCAAACCTTACGATCTAAAAACGCTTGCAAAATACGGTGACGAAGGCGTTTTAGCACTTCTCGGCGATTCGACCAATGCGACGGTCGAAGGCAGAACGCCGTCGGAAAAAGCCGTCATTCCGGCGTTTCAAGAGATTTTTGAACAAGCGCACGGACGAATTCTCGTTTCGACCTTTTCGTCTTCAATTCATCGTTTGCAGATTGTGTTTAATGTCGCTTACGAATTCGGCAGAAAAGTTTGCGTTATCGGGCGTTCGATGGTGAAGAATGTCGAGATTGCCGATGAACTCGGGATTTTACGGATTCCGCAAAATACATTAGTTGATTTAGGCACGGCGCGTTCGCTTCCGGATGATGAAATTGTCTATATCGTAACGGGTTCACAAGGTGAAAATCGTGCCGCGCTGTGGAATCTGGCAACCGGAAGCTACAAAGGAATGGAAATCGAAAAAGGCGATACGGTCGTGCTTTCGGCGCGAATTATTCCGGGCAACGACAAAAATATCTCGCGCCTGATCGGGCATCTTTACAAACGCGGCGCGAATATCATCGAGGAAAAACGCCGTCTGATTCACGTTTCGGGACACGCTTCGCAGGAAGACATCAAAATTATGGTCGAAACGGCGCGACCGAAATATCTCGTGCCGATTCACGGCGAATATCGGATGCTTTTCCGTCACAAGGAATTTGTCAAAAATCACGTCGAAGGCTATTCTGACGAAAACGTGATTCTGATCGAAAACGGCGACGTTCTGGAAATTGACGAACTCGGCGCAAGAGTTCTCGAAAAACGCGAACTCAACCGCACGTTTATTGACGAAGAATCGCTCGAAGAAATCGAATACGACATCATCCGCGAACGCAAAAAACTCGCTTACGGCGGCGCAATTTCGCTGGTTGTGAAGATTGATAAAGCGACGAACAAACTTTCGGGCGAACCGCAAATTTCGTTTCAAGGTGTTGCCGGAATTGATTTAACCAACGGTTTTACGGGCGAAGCGAAAAAGTCCGTCGCTAATCTGATTTCAACGATGACGGCGCAGGAAATTTCCGATAAAAACCGGCTGCAGGAAAATGTTCGCATTCATTTGAAAAGATTTTTGCAAAAAGAAACCGGTTCAAAACCCGTTATTGTAACGACAATCGTTGAAGTCTAAGGAGTCGGTTATCGTAGAGTAGTGTCCTAATAATGTGTTATTCAAAAAACTCTGCGTCCTTTGCGACTCTGCGTGAAATTATCTCACGCAGAGTCGCAAAGGACGCAGAGAAAAAACAAAAGT
>JANODL010000066.1:0-115832 GCA_031412675.1 Acidobacteriota bacterium
GACGTTTTTCGTGTGTCTATCTTCGGTTGTCGGTTGTGGGTTATAAAATTTTTTCAATCGCAACTCTCGACTCCCCACTCTCGACTCTCGACTAAATTTAGTCTAAGTCTAACGGATTTCTATAGGGCAAATCTTTGTCGTCGCCGGCGCGTTTCATCGCTTCTTTGAATTTTTCGTCCAAAAGGCGTTCGCGGTCTTTCATCGAAGACATTTCCTGCGAAAAAAGCTGGTCGCGCAGTTCTTTTTGCTTGCTCAATTCGCCTTTTAAATCTTCAAACGAGCCGTGAATCTTTTTCTTTTCTTCGTGTGCGAGAATCGCGCCGGTTTGCGCGTCAATCGTCAGCGCGGCTTCGCAACACGGACAAATTACACTAAATTTTTCCATAGCAGAGAAATTATACAATATCCGTTACGGTTTTTGATTTTTTTTCTCTTCGGTTTGGGTCGGCGCAGTGGCTTGCGGTTTCGGCAGCATTCCGATGGCATCGAGAATATTGTTCGGTGCTAACGCCTGCATATTATTCATTTTATCCGACGGCGCATCAACAACTTTTCCGTTTTTCAGATAAACCTTATATTTCTCGGTTTTTCCGTCCATTATTTTTTCAACTTTCGCCAAAACCTCGTGGCTTCTGAAAGTTCTGGTTTCAATAAAATCCTTGCCGCGACTGCTTGAAGTAATGACCGAATCATCAGGCGCGATGCGGCTTCCGTAAGGCAATTCATCTTTTTTGGGTTCGTATTTGATGACCTTTAAATTACTGTTCGTCGCGTTAAAGGCGTTCGGATTGATATTTCCGCTGTAAGGCTGCATTCCGGTCGGATCCGCATTGGTTGCTGCCGTAATATTGGCGTTTGCCGGATTTGAATTCGGCGCGGCGGGATTTGCGCCGTTGGTTACGGTATTTGTTTCAACGCTCGATGAGCAGCCGCTGAAAACAACTAAAATTGAAATTATAAACACAAAATACTTCATTAAATTCTCCCCGGTTTTCGTAATAAATTTTCTTTGACGCTTTGCCATTCGTTATCCAAAATACTGAAATAAACCGAATCGCGCAAACGCCCCGACTGACAAATGATATGTTGGCGAAAAATGCCTTCCTGTTTTGCGCCGAGCCTGAGAATGGCGTTGCGCGATTTTTCGTTCAAAGCATCGGTCTTAAATTCGACGCGCAGACATTGCCACGTTTCAAAAGCGTGCGTGAGCATCAAAAGTTTCGCTTCCGTATTCACAAAAGTTCTCTGCCATTTCGGATTTAACCACGTCCAGCCGATTTCCGTCCGCAGATTTCCTGCGTCAATGTTTCCGAAACGGCTTGACCCGACAATTTTGCCCGAAGGCTTTTCGATTGTCGCAAACGGCAATGAAACACCGCGAAATTGTTCGTCGAGAGCCGTTTCGACATATTTTTTCATCGCTTCGGGCGAATTGATTTGTTCGGGACTCCAATGCCAAATTTCTTCTTCCAAACCAATTTCACAAAGCGATTGAAATTGTTCAACCTTTAAAGGCTCAAGGCAAATAAACTCACCTGTTAACGTAAGCGGCTCAATTTTCATTTATTCACGGAATAATTTAAATTTGATTTTTTCAAAATCCGGATTAATTTTACGCCATCCGAAATTTTAAGTGAAATTTAGAATCTCTTACGGGTTTGTGCAATGCCTTTTTAAAGATGATGTTGGTTGGCGTAAAAGATTTTCGTAAAGTTCCTGCCGCAAGTCCAAAACCGCCGTTTGCCCGATTTTTGCCATCAAATACGATGAAAAAAATGCGGAACCAAGCTGTGCAGATCGAAAAGCGTTTTTGATTCTTGCAAAGCCTTTCCAAAAAATTCCCCGCAATCATTGCCTGAATCACAATAAAAGAAGGCGCGATTTTCCTGAAGAAAATCGCTTTTTTCTTTGTTTGCAATAAATATATTTTCAAAAAGTAAAGATTTGTCTTCCAATTACGAAAAAAATAGGGTAAAATGTCGCCACAAAAACAAATCCTGAAATTCAAGTGCTATTGATAGTTTAGTCAAGCATTCAAGAATTTTGAGTTATGCCTTAATGCCCGAGCATTGAAAGGTATTGGAAGTATTAGAATTCTAATACTTCGCGGTCTTTGAAATTTTATTCGAGATTTAGATTCATTCTTTAAATCTCAAAGTGATGGTTTCGGGAACAAAAATTTTCACCTGAAGCCGAGGTTAAATTTATTATGTTCAGAATTACGAGCCAGGGATTAAAAGAAGAGCCGATTCCGAATGATCGTAAATTAAATCTAAAAGAACAGGAAAACTACAACAACCCCCTTGTTTTCAAAGATTTGAACTACGCGCCCCCGGTTTGGTTCTCAATTGTTAGTGCAAATTTCGAGAAAATTTGTGAGTGTCATCGGCTGAAAGCCGTTTAACAATGGAGGTCAAAGTAAATATTATGAGTTCAATTAATAGAAGATTTTTTATTTTAGGTATAATGCTGATTTCCAGCATTTCAACTGTTTTTGCAGGAACATTACAAAACAATCTATTAAATGTCACCGCTTTTGGAAATTCCGCCCAAGCAAGCCTTATCACCGGCAAAACCGGATATGTAAAAGACGATACCGTTATTATCTACGGTGAAGGCTTTGGCAGTTTTGAAGATATTTCTCTTTCCGTCGAAAATTACAATGATGCCTTAAAGGAAAATGTGGCTTTAATGCGTTGGAGTGTTTTTGCCGACAAGTCAGGTAGCTTTGTTGCCTCGATTCCGTTTGATTCCTTAAGTTCCGAAAGCGGTAGATATACGCTCAAGGCTTTTGGCTCAAAAACCAAGGCTTCTGCCGAAGCAACAATCTTAAATGCCATCGCGGCAGCGGGAAATCTTGACCAATGCGCAAACGGAGGAATCGGTGATCCGGTTGAACCTTGTTCCGGTGCAGGCTGGGTCAACGGCGCCGTCAACGACAGCAAAGCCCACTGGATCGAAGGTCAATCGCTCGCTTATCGTCAAATATTAACGGGCTTTACACCCGGCTCAACCGGACACACCGTAACGATCGGTTACGACACGACGAAAGGCGGAAAACACGCGCTCGATTATCTGACGAGTTTTGACCGAACCGAAACGCTGGCAATGGGCAACAATCCATGTTCCGGTGTTGTGGGATGCAGTCTCGGAACATTTACGACATTTCCGATTCCGGTTGATCCTAACGTAACAGCAGGTTTTGACCAAATTCCGGCTAATAGCGATGACATCACGCAAATTCCGGGTAACTTTACGCTGTTTGGCGGAACGATCACGGGCGTATCGGGATATACGGTTTCCGGTTCGTTTGCCGGTGATAGTCATACGAGCATTACGATTACATTTACTGCTAACTCAGCCGATATGGTTCTTTCGTGGGGCGGACACATCGGCACAAGAACCGACTGGGGAGTCAATAACTCCGCCGTGTTTATCAGCGGATCACCTTATCATATGAGTCAGGATGCTTGCAGTTTCGGTTGCGGTTCGCAAGACCGCGCACTTTCGGCAAGTGCTGTTATTGCGCCGGCATCAATCGTCATTATCAAGGATTCACAACCGAACTCCCTAAAGCCGTTCAGCTTTACGGCGACCGGTTCGGGAGTTTCAAACTTCTCATTGGTTGATAATGGGGTAATCGGTCCCGATAGAACCACATTCTCCGGTCTGACAAATTTCGGTGCGGGAAATGCGGTTTCGATTATTGAAGGAACAGGTTCGCCCTATTCGCTTATCGCAATTAACTGTAATTCAAATCCGTATGGCGGATCAGGTGTCAACAACAATACGACCAGCGTGCTGTCTCGCAATGCGACCATCGTTCTTGAAGCAGGCGAAATTGTTACCTGCACGTTTGTTAATGCGGTCACGACTGCCGCAAATGTTTCAGCCAGCGGTAAAGTAACCGATGCTTTCGGTCAACCTATTTCACGCACTCGGGTGACGATCCAAAACACGACAACTCTGGAAACTCAGATCGTTTATACGAATACTTTCGGTAATTATCGCTTTGATAACCTTCCTGCCGGAGATTTCTATATTGTATCGGTCTCGAACAGGCGTTATGTCTTTGCACAAGACACGCAAAGTTTTACGTTAAACGATGCGATTGAAAATGTGGATTTCATCGCCCAGGAGTAAAGCGACTAAACCTAAACAACAAAAAGCCGTCATTCAAAAAAATGCCGGCTTTTTTACATCGAAACAGTTAAAATTTAGATGTCGTAATACATCGAAAATTCCAACGGATGCGGACGCAGACGAAGCGGTTGAATTTCGTTCTCACGTTTGTATTTTATCCAACGCTCAATCATCGAAGTCGTGAAAACATCACCTTTCAACAAAAATTCGTGGTCGTTTTCGAGCGCGACAAGTGCTTCATCAAGGGTTCCCGGCAGATTCGGAACATCTTTCAACTCTTCGGGCGACAGATCATAAATATCTTTGTCGAGCGGTTCGCCCGGATCAATTCGGTTTTGAACACCGTCGAGTCCAGCCATCAGCAGAGCCGCAAATGTGATATACGGATTGCACGACGGATCGGGCGGACGAAATTCGAGCCGTTTGGCTTTCGGCGATTGCGAAAACATCGGAATCCGAACTGCTGCCGAACGGTTGCGTGCCGAATAAGCCAGATTGACCGGAGCTTCAAAACCCGGCACGAGCCGTTTGTAGCTGTTCGTCGTCGGCGCGGCAAAAGCAATCAACGCGGGCGCGTGTTTTAAAAGTCCGCCGATGTAGAATTTTGCCATTTCCGAAAGTCCGGCATACTGGTCGCCTGCGAAAAGCGGGTTGCCGTCTTTCCAGAGCGATTGGTGGCAATGCATTCCCGAACCGTTATCGCCGTAAAGCGGTTTCGGCATAAAGGTTGCCGTTTTGCCGTGCGCGTATGCCGTGTTTTTGACGATGTATTTAAACAGCATGACATTATCGGCAGTATGCAGAAGATTTGAATATTTAAAGTCAATTTCGCATTGTCCGGCGGTCGCAACTTCGTGGTGATGACATTCGACATTAATCCCGACTTCGCCCAAAATGGTCGAAATTGCATTTCGCAAATCAATTAAAGAATCAACCGGTGCAACCGGAACATAGCCTTCTTTCGGGCGGATATGAAAACCGAGATTGGGCGACATCTCAGTCCCCTGTCGTCCCGAATTCCAATGTCCCTCTTCGGAATTAACCGTAAATCCGGCGGAATTTTGGTTGTTGTGATACTGCGCTTCGTCAAAGACGAAAAATTCGGCTTCCGGTCCAATGTAAACCGTATCGGCAAGTCCCGTAAATTTCAGATAGCTTTCAGCGCGAACCGCGACCGAGCGCGGATCGAGTCCGTAACCTTCTTTGGTGATCGGGTCAACGACATTGGCGATCAAACAAATCGTCACATCATCGGTAAACGGGTCAACCCAAACACGCGACGGATCGGGAATCAGAAGCATATCCGATTCGTTAATTGCCGCCCAGCCGCGCAGGCTCGACGCGTCAAATCCGAAACCGTCCTCAAAGCTGTCTTCGGTTAATTGGTCAATCGGATAGCTTAAGTGATGCCACGAACCGATCAGGTCCGTAAAGCGCACGGACACAAAACGCGCACCTTGCTCGGCAGCGTAGTTCAATACATTTTTTGCGTTCATTAATTCTCCTAAATTTGTTATTAAAATAAGTTTTAATCGGGGAAGATTGCACTTTTTTGCACACAAATTTCAGAGAGGATTTTACACTACCAAACGAAAACTTCAAAATCCGTTTCGCTAATTTTTATTTTCAGATTCTTACAATTTTGTCGGAAATTTATTGATTGTAAACCTCGGCTTTTTCCGCCGAAGCAAACCCGACCGATTTGCCGTTGCTGTTTATCAAGTGAACTTTTTTGTAATTTTTTTCAGCACCGATTGACATTAACTTCTTGAGCATTTCTTCTTTTTTCTCGCCGTTCATATTTTCCCATGAAGCGGTCGTGATTCCAAAAAAAGTTTCGTCGGCGATTCGTGCCGTTTGGATGTATTCCTTAAACTCGGAACTTTCAAGATTAACTTTTTTGACGCTCGGCGACGGTTTAATTTCCTGAGTTTCGCGTTCTGCCCAAAAATAAATTCCGAAACAAACAACTACTGTCAAAATCGTTGCCGCCAACAGCCATTTATTTACGGCAAACAACTTATTTCGCGGCTTTTTCGGGGCTAAAGGCTGCGATCTTTCCTGTTCTTTAACGGAAACTTCAACGAGTTCCGCGGCAGCTTTACCGCCTTCGGTTCGTTCGTTAAGCAATTCGGCTAGTTCAAAAGTTTTTCCCGTCGCATCGGAAATTGCCTGATCGTGAAGAAATCCGTATTTTTCCTCGAGCGTCGCGGCGTTTAAGTTTTCCTTCTCTTTCTTGAGCAATTCAAGATAGCGATTACCGATTTTGATATTTGCCTCAATTGCCGAAACCGTGACGAGTGGCGCAAAGAAATTTTCATTGCAATTTTGTTTGAATAATCGCAGGCGATTGAAAAAATCATTGGCAATCATTTCTTCAAAACCGTTCGTATTTTCGGATTCAGAAATAAAATCTTCAAACCTCATCACGGAGATGAGAATCTCCGAATCGTCCTCGTCCGACGAATAAAGCTGAATACTCGACCAATCGGCATATAATTCTTTGAGCTGCTGAATCATTTCCTCATGGCGCAAAAGCAATTTTCTCTGATCGGTTTCATTTTCGCGGCTGAAAAGCCTGGTCAAAACAAGTTCAAACTTGCTTCTGACCGGCTCCGAATAAGGTGAATTTCGATAAAACCGCGCCAGCGCAATCAAGGCTTGCGAACTTAAAGGCGGGCGCGTCGTTTCGCAATGGCGGCGTAAGTGAGCAATCGAAATATGTTTGTCGCGGTGTGAAAGTGCCGAACACCAGTTTTCGGTTTCCTGCATCAGCCGAAACTCGGATTGCGCGTGTTCGGTCGAATTGGTTTCGTGAACAATTTGTAAAAAATCGTGTAAAGCCATTTTGACGGGTAAATCGTCGTAAGGCTTCGGCATGAGCTTCATCTGTTCGCGCTCAATGCCCGAAAGCACGTGGTCAACCATTTGTAACCCCGTAACTTCATCCATTGCGCGTTTGCGAAAATATTCCTTTTCGCTGACAATTTTCTTTGTTTTTTCAACTTCCGGATACTTTTTGACCTCTTCCCTTTCCAAAAGCGCGACAGGCACTTCCTCATTTTCAAACAGAATCGGTTCTTCAAGTGCAACTATTTCTTCCGCCGAATAAATTTCTTCTTTCGCCAAAAATTCCGGCTGCGAAATTTCGGCTTCTTCAACTGAAGATAACTGCGTCAACTGTTGAGATTTCTCGTAAGCGGCGGCATTTTCCGCTTGGTAATTTGCGTTTTTGGTGCGTTCGGCTTGTTTGTTAAGAGCATCATTTTTTTCATGAAACTCGATAACCGTTTCTTCAAGCAGATTTTCTTCTTTCAGCTCTTCAATTAAATCTTCAAATATGCTCATTTTAGTAAGATTGGACTTTTGCCGTTTGAATTGAGTGGAATTAAATAAAATCGTTCAACGATTTTGTAAATCGGGGGGTGGAAGATAAAAACTGCCGACATTAGGGAGTAACTTGAAAAATTTCGCCCGATTGAGTAACCCTGAAAATGTATGGCACGCCGCCAACTTCGGTTGTTCCGCTTGCGAGAATTGTATAACTTTCTCTCAGTTCGGCATTGGTCGGCGTCAGCGGACTCATCTCGAAAACAAATCTACCGCGATTGATGCAATTGCCGCCGCAAGCTAATATTCCGAGACCGTTGCCGTGTAAAGTATTTAATTCGCTCAGACGGGCAAATCGGCTGTTCTGCGAGAAATAGCTGACCTGTGATGAAGACATTGATCGTAAAGTCGCAAAAGCCGCGCCGTTGTCGGCGGCTCTGATTCCTTTTTGCAGAGAGGGAATGCCAATCGCCGAAACAATGCCGATAATCGTCACGACTAACAATAATTCAATTAACGAGAATCCGTGCTGGGAATTTTTTTTCATTTTTTTACCTCACAGAAAAAGAACGTAATATTATGAAGGCTGACAATTTTTGTCATATAGATTTTGACAAGTTTCGCCAATTTTAACATTCAAAATTTTAGCCCCATTTTTGATAAGTCTTGTATTTACTTATTTTGGTGTCAAATTGTCCAAAACAGCAAATCTTGCTTGCTTAGTAGAAACTGCAAGGCTTATGCCACAAATCCAAGGGCAATATTAATAACCGCCGCTTAATAATTTTCATCTCGGAAAAAATAGTTGTTGTTCTGAGTTTTGTTTTTTGTTAAATTTTTTATAGGCTATAAATTTTTATACTGTTTGCTCGGAAATTCTGAGCAAATATTTTTTCGGAGAAAAATCAATTGAGTGCAGTTACTGAACAGACCATAGAAACGTATGGGATTGAGAATTGGGGCGCAGGTTATTTCGGGGTTAATCGCAAAGGCAATTTAATCGTCCGCCCATCGGAAAACGACAACCTCTCGGCTGATGTCAAAGAAATTATCGAAGATTTAAAGAAACGCGGAATCAATCCGCCGATCCTTTTACGATTTCCGCAGCTTCTCGCCGGACAAATCCGCAAACTTCAATCCGCTTTTCGCAAATCAATCAAAGAATTTGAATACAACGGCAATCATATGTGCGTGTTTCCGATGAAGGTTAACCAAAATCGCGCCGTGATTGAAGAATATCTGCGTGAAGGAACACGCTATAATTTCGGACTCGAAGCCGGTTCAAAAGCCGAACTTTATGCCGCTTTGGCGATGGAGCAATCCGAAGACAGCCTGCTTGTTTTGAACGGATTTAAAGATAAAGAATTTATCGAACTCGCATTTACGGGCGCACAGGCGGGAAAAAACGTCGTCATTGTGATCGAAAAACTGAGCGAACTCGACCACACTTTAAAACTTGTCGAAGAACTGACCGCCGAAAGACCGGACGTAAAACTTCCGATGGTCGGCGTGCGCGTCAAACTTTACTCGAAAGGCTCGGGCAAATGGGAAAAATCGGGCGGCGAAGCGGCAAAATTCGGTCTGACGACGACCGAGATTTTGGAAGTTATCCGCCGACTTCAGGAAGCCGGAAGAACCGATATGCTGACGCTTCTGCATTTTCATATCGGCTCGCAACTGACTGATATTAAACGCATTAAAAATGCAATGAAGGAAGCGGCACGAACTTACGCGAAAATCCGAAAGATGAATATTCCGATTCAATTTTTGGATGTCGGCGGCGGAATGGCGGTTGATTACGACGGCTCGAAAACGGCGTATGAATCTTCGGCAAACTACAACGCACAGGAATTTGCGAACGATGTGGTTTATGTCATCAAAACGGTTTGTGACGACGAAAATGTGCCGCATCCGACGATTATTCAAGAATCGGGACGTTATCTTTCGGCGTATCACGCAATTTTGGTCACGAATATTCAGGACGAAATCGAAACGGTTGTCGAAGATATTACAACGCCGCTCACATTAGACGTTGACGACCCGCAAGTCGTGAAGGAGCTTTATGATTTGCGCGAAACCATCAACGTCAAAAATCACCGCGAATATTATCACGACGCGCTCGAACACCGCGAAGAACTTTTTCAGATGTTCAATCTCGGTTTAATTTCGCTCGAAGATAAAGGCAAAGGCGAAGTTTTGTTCTGGGATGTTTGCGAACAAGCCGACGAATATGCCCAGCAGAAAAAATACGTTTCCGAAGAATTTGACGAACTTCGCAAACTTCTTTCGACCAAATATTTGGCAAATTTCAGCGTTTTTCGTTCGATGCCGGACAATTGGGCATTGGAACAACTGTTCCCAATTGTGCCAATACATAGACTTAACAAAAAACCGACGGAATATGCTACTCTATGTGATATAACCTGCGATTCGGACGGAATTGTCGAAAAGTTCGTGGATTTACACGATGTCAAACCGGTTCTTGAATTGCATAAATTGATCGCGGGCGAGCCTTATTATCTGGCAATGTTGCTTGTCGGAGCATATCAAGAAGTGATGGGCAACAATCACAATTTGTTCGGTGTGCCGCACGAAGCGCATATTCATATCGGCGAAGACGGTCATATCATCAAAAAAGTTATTCAAGGCGCGACGCTCGGCGATTCGTTGGCGACTGTCCGTTTTGACCGGGCGCAATTGCACGATCAGTTTCGCAAGATTGTCCAGAAACGTATCAAAGACGGCGAACTGACATCGAAAGACGGTCATCAATTGATAGAGTTTTACGAAAACCAAATTGATGCTTATACATATTTGTCGCCGAACGGCAGCTAGAATTTATGACAACAGAATTTAATTGTCCGAAATGCGAAGCTGAAATGACCGAAGGTTTTGTTTTAGATCGCGGAGATACGGGATACAAAATGCCGTCTGTTTGGATAGAGGGCGAACCTGAAGAATCTTTCTGGTCAAACGGATTGAAAACATCGCATAAAAATATTTTTAGAATTCGGGCTTTGCGTTGTTCAAAGTGTAAATTCTTAGAATTTTACACGGCAGAAATAGTTGATATATAGCAATTTATAAAAGTTTTATTAGTGGAGAAATTATGGCTACTCAGAAAAAATCAAAGTCTTCAAAGTTTTTAACCGTTCCGACCCGACCGATTCCGGTTGACCGCGACCGTTCAGTCGCCGGTCTTTTGGAAAAGATGGAAGGCGCGGGCTTTGGAGCAAAGCAATTGGCGGAATCACATCGTATCTGGCTCGATATGCTCGACGATAATTCGACCATTTATCTATGCGGTTCGGGAAATCTGATTCCTTCGGGAATGCGCCGTTTGCTCGCTTACGTCATCAAAAATCGTTTTGTTGACGTAATTGTTATGTCGGGAACGGTTCTTTTTCACGACATTCACGAAACGCTCGGACGCAATCATTATCAAGCGCATCCTTCGATGTCTGATGAAGAACTCGAATTGGCGGAAATTACGCGTATCGGCGATATGCTTGCCAATCAGGAAGAATATCACGAAGCCGACGAATGGATCGGCAGCGTGATTAATCAATTAGAGCAAGGTCGCGCTTATTCGGTACGCGAATTTTTGCATCTGTTAGGTCGTGAACTCGCGGAAATCGCGCACGAAGACGGACTTTTGACCGCCGCATTTAAATCGCGTGTCCCGGTCTTCTGTCCCGATATTCTGGCAAGCGAATTTTCGGTCGGCATCGCCCGCGCCCGTTTTGAAAAGAAAATTCAGTTCAATTTCGACATCACACAAGATACGCTCGAAATGATGAACATCGCCAACCGCACACGTAATTCGGGCATCATTACTTTGGGCAGCGTTTGCAGTCAGAAAATGGTCAATATGGCGGAAGTTTCGTCGTATATTACGCGCACGAATCCGCGAGGGCATAAATACGCTGTTTCGATCACAACCGATTCGACACCGCTCGACATTCGCACGCCTTCATTCGGCGGAAGTCATACGCAGGTTTTCGGCAAACTTCTGCGCGGCGCTACAACGGCTTACGTTCCGGCTGATCCGTCAATCGCGCTTCCGATGCTGATTACCGCGCTCTCGCAGACTGCCGCGAAATATATGAAAGGTCGCAAACGTCCGAACTTTTCGTTTAGCGGAAAGGATTTGGGTGTTGATATTCCGTAAGAACATTTCAAATTTGAAATTTTAGATTTATCAAACAGTAAAGCGAACGATAGTGAGCAGGCTTGCCTTCTTTCAACTTTTATAAAGTCGAAATGTTCACTACCGCTCACTATACTGACCGGAGCAAAAAAATTGCGAACTTGTGCAATGATTGAAACGTAAGATAAGTTTGTTATTTTTAAATCAAAATAGATTAAAATAAAATTTCCGATGTTTGTTTTTGGAGAAATTTAATATGAAAGTCAGAAATTTATTGAGTTTTTTGCTCATTTTTTCCGTCTGTGCAATTTCCGGTTGCCGGACAAATCTTTTCAGCGGCGATACGCCGGTTGCGCCGGAAACGCAAAGTCAGACACAAACACCGCCGGCACCGCTCGTTGTTGACGGCGTGCGAACGTCTTACGCAGATGTCGTCGAAAAAACTTCTCCGGCGGTTGTCCAAATTTTTTCCGAACGCAAGGCAAAAGCCCAACAACCCCAGCAATTTCCGTTCAGTGACGACGAGTTTTTCAAGCAGTTTATTCCAAAACCAAATCAACAACAACAGCGTCCGCAAGTTGAACGCGGAACGGGTTCGGGCGTGATTGTCAGCGCAGACGGTTCGGTGATGACGAATCATCACGTCATTGACGGCGCGGACAAAATCACTGTGCGAATGCAGGACGGCAAGACTTTTGAAGCCAAAGTCATCGGGTCTGATGCGCCGTCGGATTTAGCGGTTTTGAAAATCGAAAGCGCAAATCTTCCCTTTTTGACGCTCGGCAATTCGGATTCGGTGCGTGTCGGCGACATCGTTCTGGCAATCGGCAATCCGCTCGGTATCGGTCAATCGGTGACGGCGGGAATTATTTCCGCGAAAGGTCGCAGAACGGGTTTGTCGGACGGCAGTTTTGAAGATTTTCTACAAACCGATGCGCCGATTAATCGCGGAAATTCGGGCGGTGCGCTCGTTAATCTAACGGGTGAACTAATCGGCATCAACTCGCAGATTTTATCTTCAGGACAAGGCGGCGGAAGCATCGGCATCGGTTTTTCGATTCCCTCGAATATGGCAAAAACCGTGATGGAACAACTGATTCAAAACGGAAAAGTCCGGCGCGGAATGCTCGGTGTCAACATTCAGAATATTACCGAAGATTTGGCGAAAAGTCTTGAATTAAAAGACACGAAAGGCGTTCTCGTGAGCAATGTCCGCGCCGGAAGTTCCGCCGATAAAGCCGGAATCAAAAACGGCGACATAATCACGGCAATCAACGGCGAAAAGGTCGAGGACGGCAATGTTTTGCGTAATAAAGTTGCCGGCACTCTGCCCGGAACCGACATTAAACTAACGGTTATTCGTGACGGACAGGAACAGGAATTTGTCGCCAAGCTCGATGAATTTGATTCCGAAAGTGCCAAAAAGGAAAATCAGCAGGACGAAAACAGTCCCGAAACTCAAACCAAACCAAGCGGCAAACTCGGTTTGGATTTGAAACCGATCACGCCTGACGACGCAAAGAAACTTCAACTTCCCGACGGCGTAAGCGGTTTGGTCGTGACGGACGTTGATCCGAACGGTTCGGCGGCGGAAGAAGGAATTACGAGAGGCGACGTGATTCTTGAAGTTAACCGTCAAACGGTCGAAACGCTCGAAGAAATGCAAACGGCACTAGAAAAATCAGGCGATAAACCGATTTTGTTGCGTGTCGCACGGCGCGGACAGGTTACTTACCTGACGGTCAAACCCAAATAATTCCCCCGACTTCAAGACTTAAAAAAAAGCCTTCGATAAAGTTAATTTTTATCAAAGGCTTTTTTTCTATGCAAAACACCCGAAACTGTGATAAAAGAATGTGCTATGTGGAACAAAATATATTTGGCGGTTTTGGCTGTGTCGGTTGTCGTGACGAGTAGTTTCTTCATCTATTCGCATAGCTGGTTCGGAAGTATCGGCGACCCGAAACTCGCGCTCAAAGGTTTTGAAGATTACTCAGGTTGGGGTTCGACATTTCTTTGGGTTTCGACTGCAATTTTGTTAATTCTAGCAAACATAATTCTTTGGAATTTGCGCCGCGCACGGGCAATGTGGGCGAGTTTCGCATATTTTGCAATTTTCGTCGTTTTGCGGTTCTTTTGGCTCGAAAAAGCTCACTATAATTTTCAGAATTCCGACAGCTTTTTCTTCACGCCGATTGTCGGTGTAATTTTGATTGTTGCGTTTGGCGCAATCGTCTTTTTCAATCAATTTCTGAACCTGCGTCTGAACGAAAAAATGTATCCGCCGAGAGAAACCGAGGCTGATTTGCAGAATGCCGAAGAAGAACCGACAAATGAAAAAGACGTTTAGTTCAATGAACTAAACGTCTTTATTTTAGAATCGGGACGACAGGATTTGAACTTGCGACCTCTTCCACCCCAAGGAAGCGCGCTACCAGGCTGCGCTACGTCCCGACAAAACGAACTTTAAGATTAAAAAAACAGGCAAAGGTTTGTCAAATTCAGTATTTTCTTTGATACGAATTTGATTCGCTGACTTTTTTGATTTTGAGCATTTCGCGCAGTTCGAGAAGCTGCGAAGCAAGTTCGCTCAACGCTTGGCGACGTTCCGAATTAATCACGACAGATTTGCTTTCGACGAAATTTTCTTCGGTTATTTCCAATTCCGTTTCAAAATCTTCGAGGTCTTCAAACTCTTCGATTTCGGACGCAATCGGCGTTTGAACAGGCTGAATATAAGTTTCCGGTCGAGTGATTTCGTTCGGAACAATTTTCAGACGGCTTGTTTCGCGCAGTTCGATTTGAAGTTTTTTGCGCGCTCCGGCAATCGTGTATTCGTCCTCGTAAAGAAGTTCCCTAATGCGAAGCGCAATTTCGACATCGCGCCGCCGATAACTTCTTTGTCCCGAACGGTTCTTTTGGGGCGAAAGCTGTGGAAACTCGGTTTCCCAATAGCGCAAAACGTGCGCCTGGACATCAACAATGTCGCAAACTTCGCCGATTTTAAAGAAGATTTTTTCCGGTATTGAAACTGCCGCGTATCCCATTGTTTGCCTCTTTTATGTTAAAGTTTTTTATAAATCTTGCCGCCGTTATTGTAAGATTTAATTACGTTTGTGTCAATATTTTTTATGCCGTCCGAATTTCAGTTCATCGAAAACCTGAAAAAAAAATATTCGCTCGAGAAAATCGGCGATGATTGCGCTGTTCTGCCGAAAGATTCCAAAACCGATTTGGTCATCACGACCGATTTGCTCGTCGAGGATATAGATTTTCGGCTCGATTGGTCAAAGCCGGAATTTATCGGTCATAAAAGCCTCGCCGTTTCCCTTTCCGATGTCGCCGCGATGGGCGGCAAGCCTGTCTGGTCAATGGTTTCAATCGGCGTTCCCGAACGAATTTGGAAAACGGATTTTGTTGACGAGTTTTATGAAGGCTACATGAATTTAGCCAAACAATACGGCGTGGAACTGATCGGCGGCGATGTTTCAAAAACGCTCGATAAAATCGTCATTGATTCGATTGCAGCGGGCGAAATTGCAAAAGGAAAAGCCGTTTTGCGATCAGGCGCGAAAGTCGGCGATTTGTTATATGTGACCGATGAACTTGGCGGCGCGGCGGCTGGCTTGTTCATAATGGAAAACGGTGTTCGGTATGATGATTCAGTCAAAATTTGGCAGAAAAATTTGCTGCTTAAACAGCTTCAACCGCTTCCCAAAATTCACACCGCAGTTGATTTAGCAAACAAACATTTGCCAACTGCAATGATTGATTTAAGCGACGGACTTTCGAGCGATTTGGCTCACATTTGCAATGCATCGAAAGTCGGCGCGAAAATTTACGCTGACAAAATTCCCTTTCACGGAAACCTCAAGGCAATCGCGCAGACGTTCGATGAGAAATTAAATTATGCTTTGAATGGTGGAGAAGATTTTGAACTGCTTTTTACTGCGAATCCCAAAAAAAAGTTTTCGCAAAAAAAAGCGCATGAAAAGAGAGGTTTTACACACATCGGAGAAATTACCGCAAATACAGAAATAATTGAGCTTATCACGAATAGACAATCGCAAATTTTAACACCGAAAGGCTTTCGACATTTTTGACAAATTTTCATCTTCCGAAAAAATATTTTCAAAATTTGCTTGACAAGCGATTTTAAACCGTGCTAAAACTTTCAACGGTTCGCAGAAAGTGCGGACAAAATTTTTAGGAGATAATTTTTGATGCAACAGAGTTGGATACATACAAACCGAAAAACGACTGGCTTCGCCGCAAATAATGAGATGCGGTTTAGCAGAAGTCTATCGGCAGGCGTATGTGCCAAATTTGAAAATTCAGATTATCAACCGACCAACGGCGGCTTAGACCGTCTGGGAAGAAAGATTTAGAAAAGCGGGAGCGGCATGTTTCCGCTCCCGAAACTTAAAAATTAGCGAGTTTTACGAAAAAACTCAAAATTTGTTTTAGGAGCGGTGACGCGAAAAGTTCTCGAAAGAGTCTTGGAAAAGTCGCCGCTCTTTTCGTTTTGAAGATATTTGACAACTGAATAACCGAAAAAAGTTCGGAAGTTCCAGCGTTTCGCGAGCGAAGATGCCGCAAGAACAAAACTGTCCGAACAAAATAGAAAAAGGCAGAGAGGGCAAGATTGAAAGTCTTCGATATAAACTTTGGCGAGTTCCAAAGACTTTCAATCTCTCGACATCTGAAGGCACAATTGCGCCCGAAGTCTGCCAGAAATCTCTGCCTTTTTTATTTTTACACAGAATTAACATTTTACCCACCGCGTAAGCGCAGGTGGTTCTGACCTCTTCGCATCGGTCGCCAATGGATTAAGGCAAGCAGTCTGTAAAACTGTCGCGTTCGCGCTCTGAAAGTTCGAATCTTTCCCGATGCAAATTTGAGGGATGAGGGATGAAGGATGAGGGATGAGTAAAAAATTATTCATCCTTCATCCCTCATCCCTCATCCCTCCAGACGTGAGCGAAACTCAAACGGCTGAGTGCCGGTCTTCCAAACCGGATGTTGCGGGTTCGATTCCCGTCGCTCACTCCAAATTTATTTAAGATTCAAGATTCCAAATTCAAAATCTTGAATCTTGAATCTTGAATCTTGAATCTTGAATCTTGAATCTTAAATTCCCAAAGGCGTGTAGTTTCAATCGGCAAAACGCCGGTCTCCAAAACCGAAGTTTTCAGTTCAAGTCTGAACGCGCCTGCCAAACTTTCTCCAGCGCAACGGAAGAAAAACGTGATTTCTTCAACCTCATCTCTCACTTAATTTATGGAAGGCACGCCAAATCGGTCTGGCAGCAGTCCTGAAAACTGCCGCGAGAAATCGCCTAGAGGTTCGAGTCCTCTGCCTTCCGCCAATTCAATTTTAGATTTTGGATTTTTCAATCCGCAATCCAAAATCTAAAATCCAAAATTCAATGGCTTTGTAGCTCAACGGAATTAGAGCGCAGGATTACGAATCCTGAGGTTGTGAGTTCGAATCTCACCAGAGCCTCCAAAATCAATGACGAATTTCAAATTACGAATTACGAATGAGATGTCATATCTCGTAATTTGGAATTCGTCATTCGTAATTGAATATTTCGGGGTCGTCTAACGGCAGGACGGCTGACTTTGAATCAGTAAACAAAGGTTCGAATCCTTTCCCCGAAGCCAAACTTTTTCTTTTCTGCGTGTAGCCTAGTGGTTTCAGGCACTTGTTTTGGGAACAAGATGACGGGAGTTCGAATCTCTCCGCGCAGACCAAAGTTTTCATTAATTAAAAATTTGTCTATACTATCTGCATTTAGAATGTTTACAAGTTAAAATATTATGACAAAATTAGATTTACAAAAAATCGTTGACAAATCTAAATCTAAAGCCGATGTTTGTAAATTAATTTGGGGATATATAAATGGTAGAAACAACTCAAGGTTAAATATACTTTTGGACAAATATGCAATCGACATTAGTCATTTTGACGGTGGTGCAGACAAACATCGGAAATATACAAAAATAAAGAAGATTTGTCCTGTTTGTTCAAAAGAATTTGAAACATTAAAAGGGAAAAGGGAAAAGCAAACCTGCTCCTACAGCTGTTCAAATAGTTTTTTTAGAAGCGGTGAAGACCATCCTAATTGGAAAGAATCTGCTTATCGAACGACTTGTTTTAATTATCATAAAAAAGAATGTTTGATTTGCGGTGAATTTAGAATAGTTGATGTTCACCACTTTGACGGAAATAAAACCAATAATAAACCTGAAAACTTAATTCCCTTGTGCAGAACCCATCACGCTTACTGGCACAGCAGATATAGAAAATTGGTTGAACCTCAAATTCTTAAGTATATCGAACAATTCAAACTGAAATTGAATTCAAAATAATCTAACTATTTATGCAGACGTAGCCAAACGGCAAAGGCACTCGTCTTAGAAACGAGTTTTTGCGAGTTCGACTCTCGCCGTCTGTACCAAATTTTCGGGTTGGTGATGTAATTTGACAGCATAGAAGTCCTGCAAACTTCCTGTAAGGGTTTGAATCCCTTCCGATCCACCAGATTGATTTTGGATTTTAGATTTTAGATTTTGGATTTTAAGAGTTTTTTGAACGAAAAGTGATTCAAATAGCAAACCAATCCAAAATCGCAAATCTAAAATCCAAAATTGGTTTGCGCGTGTAGCCCAACGGCAGAGGCGGTTGACTTAAAATCAACAGGTTGGAAGTTCGAATCTTCTCACGCGCATTTATGAGGACGAATGCAAAGAGTCGCGCCGTTAGATTTTCAATCTAACTCTAGCGGGTTCAAGTCCCGCCGTCCTTGCCAAATTCAATGCGAGCATAGCCAAGCGGACAAAGGCGGCGGTCTGCAAAACCGCAAATCATCGGTTCAAATCCGATTGCTCGCTCCAATATTTCGGGCGAATGCCGAAAATGACTACATCGGTCAGAGCGTTTGAGGTCAAACTCAAAAGGTCGTCGGTTCAATTCCGACTGTTTGCGAAAGCGAATATAGCTCAGTAATTTGTCATTTCAAAATTTGTCGCCCAAATCATCTTTGGAAACGTGATGAAACGGTAGCCATAACGGTTTGCTAAACCGTCGAGAAATTCTCGTGCAGGTTCAAGTCCTGCCGTTTCCGCCAAACTTTTTTGGGCGAATGCCGGAATGATTACATCAACTTTTAATTGAAAAATATCATTTCTATTTTTGTCGCCCAGCTTTAACGCATTCGGGCGAATGCTGAGATTGACTACATCGTAGAGCGTTGATTGAAAAATCAAAGGTCGCCGGTTCAATTCCGGCAATTCGTGAAAACGGATTTAGCTCAGAAGCCTTCGGGTTTTACACGTCAGCTTACTTTTGTCGTCCGATTCTTTTTTTCTGTGGATTGTAGCTTAACGGGCAAAGCACCGCACTGTGACTGCGGCTCATGCGAGTTCAAATCTCGTCAATCCACCCAACTTGATTTGGGATTGTTGATTTCGGATTTATGATTTGTTTCAATCCGAAATCAGCAATCCCAAATCCGCAATCAAATATGGGGCTGTGGTCGAGAGGTGAGGCACTTTACTGTCTATGAAGATGATAACGGTTCGAGTCCGTTCAGTCCCGCCAAAATATTAAATCAAAAAGGAGAAAAACTATGTTGGAGAATTACTGTTGCCGGAGGTTAACACAATGAAATTATGAATTTTTATTAACTCGTAGAATTTCGCAGAAATTGAACAAAAATTTCGGAAATTCTATTTGAGAGGAAAAGATAAAGTGAGCAAGCAAAGAAAAACAAAATATCATGTCAGAAAACGAATTTTCCTGAATCGTGATTTGGATATGCGGGCATTTGCGATTGCAATTGTCGAAGATACGCGGGGAATTCCGAATGAAAACGATAATGAATGGAAATGGGGCGAGATTCAATTGAATCTCGGCGATTGCTACCGGCACGTTTCGTTTGATTTCAATATGGACACGAAAGCAAACCGCGCCGACAGCCTTTACAAAATCCGTAAAATTGCGGAAATCGTCAATGCCGTCCGCGAGGCGATTGAAATCGAAGCCGAATCAATCAATCAACGACAAACCGACCAGCCGAAAGCTAAGGCACAGCCAAAACCAAAGGCAAGAAGCGCGGCAGGTTAAATCTGAAGGTTGGATGGCTTAGATAGATGAGCATCGGTCTGAAGAGCCGAAAAGGTTGGTGCGATACCAACTCCAACCACCAATTCGATTTGGGATTTTGGATTTCAGATTTCGGATTTCAAATCAAAAATCCCAAATCCGAATTCCCAAATCAGTTCAGCCGATTAGCTCAGCGGATCGAGAGCGGCGGTCTTCTAAACCGCAGGACGTTGGTTCAAATCCAACATCGGCTATATCAATTTTAGATTTGGGATTGCGGATTTCGGATTGAAATAAATCCGCAATCCCAAATCCGCAATCCCAAATAAATTCGGCGGTGTAGCTTAACCGGATGAAAGCGTCGGTCTCATAAACCGAAGATTAAAGGTTCGAGTCCTTTCACCGCAACCATTTTTCAATACGGCGATGTAGCTTAAATGGAATCAGAGCGTCTGTCTTGTAAACAGTTCGATGCGAGTTCAAATCTCGCCTTCGCCTCCAACCAATTTTCAAACTTTTCTGCGTGTAGCCTAGCGGTTTTGAGGCACTTGTTTTGGGAACAAGATGACGGGAGTTGAAATATCTCCGCGCAGACCAATTTTTAGAGCAGGAATGGAGCAAAGCAGGCTCGGCGGGTTCATATTCCGCAAATCGGCAGGTTAAATTCCTGCTCCTGCAACCATTTTTTTACGGAACATAGCTTAAACGGCGAAAGCGTTCGGCTGATAACCGGAAGAGTAAAGGTTCAATTCCTTTTGTTCCGACCAAATTTTCAAACGGGGCATAGTTTAACGGCAAAACAGTCGGCTTATACCCGATATTAGCGGCAGATTACCGCAAGATTACAGGTTAGACTCCTGTTGCCCCGATATTTTATACAAATCAACGATCTTACCTAAAACAAACGCGGACGAAAGAAGCGCGAGGACGAAAGAATGCTGAAAATATCATTCCTTTGTTCGCAACGAACACACTTGTCTTTTGTCTGACGATGCGATTCAACGTCCGCGTTTGCCTACCATCTCGATTTGGGATTGGTGATTTGGGATTTCGGATTGTTAAAAAAGTTTCTATTCCGGGATAACTCAATAGGTAAGAGTGCCTGCCTGTTAAGCAGGAAGTTCAGAGTTCAAATCTCTGTCCCGGAGCCAACATCAATTACGAATTTCAAATTACGAATTACGAATGATTAAAACCTTGTGTTTAATTCGTAATTCGTAATTTGAAATTCGTAATTTACAACTTCGGTCGGTAGCCAAGTCCGGTTAAGGCACTCGCCTTTTAAGCGAGGCATCGTGGGTTCAAATCCCACCCGACTGACCAGTTTTGAGGGATGAAATATGAGTGATGAGGGATGAACTTAAGAACTAATTTTCATCCTTCATGTTTCATCCCTCAGTTTTCGGCGAATGCCGATGGAACTACATTACGAATGACGAAGTCGTCGGTTCGAATCCGACCGTTCAGCCTGATTTTTTATGCTGAACGTAGCTCAGTCCGGTAGAGCGCGAATGTTTCATCAAAATCTTGTCGCCGTTTATTCATTTATCATTGAACATTTATCATTTACCAATCCTGATGAATGATAAATGTTCAATGATAAATGAAGAGGAGTGAATGCCGAATATGACTACATCTTGAAAATATGCGCGTCATAATCACAAACTTGTCGCTTCTTTAACAATTTTCGGGTGAATGCTGAATAAGACTACATCACCAAAACGCGCCTCGCGGAGTCGGATAACTCCGGTGTTCCTAAGCTGTTCACGCGCAAAAAGTCTTCTCGATTTTGTCATCCGAAATCATTCAAAAAACTTTCCGAAAGGAATGCACAAACTGTCAGAACCGCCTGCGGTAGCGGGCGGGTTTTACGGTTAAGTCAATAATTACCCGTTCGCTACCGCAAACGGTTCTGACTTCAAATCTTGTCCAAATAGGAGGAAAATATGGCTAACAAAAATTTATTTCAAACGGTCAAAGGTTTATTTACACCGAAAACCGACACACACAACGAAGCCGGCGGAACGGCTTATAAATTAACGCCGAAACACGCGCTCGCGCAATATGCGGCGACGGGTTGTTTCTCGCAGACGTTTTATGCCGACGCGAGCGAACAGCTTGAAAAGGTTCTTGAATTAGCAAAAGAACTCGACGCGGAATTTATCGCCAAAACTGCGGTTTACGCACGTGAAAAAGGCTTTATGAAAGATATGCCCGCGCTTCTGGTCGCGGTTCTTTCGACGAAGGATAAAGCGTTGTTCGGACGAGTTTTTCCGCGTGTGATTGATAACGGAAAGATGCTGCGAAACTTCGTGCAGATTATGCGTTCGGGCGCGGTCGGGCGTAAATCGCTCGGTTCGCTGCCGAAACGTCTGGTGCGCGAATGGTTCGAGACGCGCAAGGCGGAAACGATTTTCAAACAATCGGTCGGACAATCTCCTTCGTTCGCGGACGTTTTGAAAATGGTTCACCCGAAACCTTCGAGTGAGGAAAAAGCCGCGCTTTACGGTTACTTTATCGGTCGTGAAATTGACGCGGATAAACTTCCCGAAATCGTCAAAGCCTTTGAGAAGTTCAAAAACGGCGACGCATTGGAAGTTCCGCAAGTTCCCTTTCAAATGTTGACGGCTCTGCCGATTTCGACCAAAGAATGGACGCAGATTGCGCGAAACGCGGCGTGGACGATGACGCGGATGAATCTCAACACCTTCCAGCGTCACGGAGTTTTTGCGGACGCTGAAATGGTTGAACTCATCGCCAACCGTCTGCGCGACCGTGAAGCGATTCGACGTGCGAAAGTTTTTCCTTATCAACTGCTTTCGGCTTACACGGCGGCTTCACAAAACGCGGAGATTCCGCGCCAAATCACCGAAGCATTACAGGACGCGATGGAAATTGCGACCGAAAACGTGCCGCGCATTATCGGGAAGGTTTATGTTTTCCCGGACATTTCGGGTTCGATGCATTCGGCGGTGACGGGTTACCGCAAAGGCGCGACTTCGGCAGTTCGCTGTCTGGACGTGGCGGCTTTGGTGGCGGCGGCAATTTTGCGGAAAAATCCGACGGCGGAAGTAATTCCCTTTTCGGATTCGGTCGTCCAAGCCCGCTTGAATCCGCGTGATTCGGTGATGACGAACGCACAGAAACTTGCGGCACTGCCTTCGGGCGGAACGAACTGCTCTGCGCCTCTGCGTCAGTTGAATCAACACAAATCGCCCGCCGATTTGCTCATCTACGTTTCAGATAACGAATCGTGGATGGATTCAAACCATTCGTGGAATAGCGGAACGGAAACAATGAAACAATGGAACGAGTTCAAATCGCGCAACGCGCAGGCAAAACTCGTCTGCATTGACATTCAGCCTTACTCTCACACGCAAGCCCAAGAACGCGCCGACATCCTCAACGTCGGCGGATTCAGCGACCAAGTTTTTACACTTGTTTCAGAATTCGCCAACGGAACTTTGTCAGCCGAACATTGGGTTGGTGTGATTGAAAAGGTTGAGATTTAGCTTTTGAAAGATGAATGTAATTAGAACTTTTTACATTCATCTTTCAAATTATTTTGAAGTATTTAATTAGAGAAACTTTAAACTTTTATTAGAGTGTGTTATCAAAGAATAAATACACATCAATAAACTCAATCTTTTTGTTTATTAAATTCTTAAAGGAAATTATGGGAAAAATTAAATTTAAACTTTCAGTAAAAGAACTTAGTTTTGAATTTGAAGGCGACCAAGAAACAGGTCTTAGATTTCAAAATGCTGTCAACAAAACTTTAAATTCATTGGCTGATACACCGAATAATATTATTGATGTTGAAAGCAGAGTAATTACCGATGAAAATTTACTCTTGCCAAGTTCAACTCCAAGAAAAAGACGTAAAAATAAACGTGCTACAGCTAATAATGGTTCGTCTGAAAATGGTGAAACGGGTGAAAATGACGGAGAAAAAACGCTCTCGCACACACCGTTCAAGAGCTAACTCAGGAAGAAGTCTAATTATTAAATTGATTCAAGCTGATTACTTTTCTACCTATCGTTCGGTTTCTGATGTCGTTTCGGAACTAGAGAAAAAAGGTCATCGCTTTGACCAAGGTCATACTTCCACCGATTTGCTACGCCTAACTCAAAAGGATTATTTGGTTAGAGATAATGCTTCCGGTAATTGGCAATATAAAAAAGGAACTGTAGATGTCCCAACAGAAAGTTAAAGACTTAATAGGAAAACTTCAAAATGCTTGTCGTGATGCAGTTAATATAGCTAAAACTGCATCACGACATAGAGTTAGTTTGTCTGGACACAATTTTTATGGTGATAAATTTCACAGTAAATTAGTTGAAATTTCTTCACTTGAAACGCAGATTCAGACTACTGTCGCTAATTTTCTGTCTGAAACTGAAACAACTAAGTTGAGTTCTCTTTTGTCCTCAATAAAATCAACTACTACGACCAAAAAACAAAGACAAGATTCCCTCAAAGATTTAAGTTTATTTTGTCAATCTCAAATTATTCCTAAGATTGAGAGCTTTACGGTTGATTCCACGCCAAAGACTGAACAGGTTTTACCTTTTGCCGTTGTCCAAGGAACTAAAACATATTTTGAAAATATGATTGCTCAAGCAAATGGTTGTTACGAACACGGTTGGTATGACCCTTGTTCTGTGATGATAAGAAAATTTGTCGAAAGCCTAATAATTGTAGTTTTTGAGTCCAAAAATGAAGCACACGAAATCAAAGATTCTAACGATAATTTCTATATGTTGGAAAACTTGATAAATAAAATTACCACAAAAACAAATTGGAATTTACAGAGAGAAACGAAAAAATTCCTTCCTCAAATAAAATCACTTGGAGATAGGTCTGCTCACAATAGACATTATTTATGCACAAAACCTGATGTTGATAAAGTTCTATCAGGATTGCGTGTAATTGCTGATGATTTGCTACATATTGCAAATCTAAAATAATTCTAAAATTTTGGCGAATGCCGTCGGTAGTACATTGGTATAGAAAGTTCGACTCTTTCCCGCCCGAATTTTATTTGACGGGCGGAACTCTCGATTAAACTTTGTCGCCAAAACTTATCGCTGAAAGCGTGAAAATTTGTGCTACAATTTTGGTTATGGAACAGGAACTTTTACAGCGAATTACCTTCAATCCTCAGATTTGCCACGGGAAGCCGACGATTCGTAATAAACGCTATCCGGTTGAAAATATGTTGGAATTGATGGCTTCGGGAATGACTAATGAAGAGATTCTGGCGGATTATGAAGACCTCGAAAAAGAAGATTTGTTCGCCTGTCTTTTGTTAAAATATGCTTGCTGACTTTCACGGCTAATTTGATGTTAAAAATTCCCAAAGGAGAAGAAAAATGAATGCACAAATGACGCTTGAGCGAACGATAATTTATATGCCGCGTGATGAATTCACGGTTTATTTTGGCAATCATCGAAAACCGAGTATTGAAGAATTCGAGAAGATTTGTCGGGCGAATCGTGATATGCAAATCGAAATGAGCAAAGAAGGAGAAATTTCCGTTATGCCGCCAGTTCACGCCGACACGAGCGAAAAAAATTCTGAAATCGGATACCAACTGCGCCATTGGGCTAAAAAAGATAAAAGCGGAAAGGTTTATGAATCATCGGGCGGTTTTGTCTTGCCGAATGGCGCAATTCGTTCGCCTGATGCAAGCTGGGTATCGAAAGAACGGCTTGAAAAATTGTCCGAAAAACAGCGGCAAGGTTTTATCAATATCTGCCCTGATTTTGTGATCGAACTGCGGTCGGCTTCGGATTCGCTCACCAAACTAAAGTCGAAGATGCTCGAATATCTCGAAAACGGCGCAAAACTCGGGTGGTTGATTGACCCGTCGAAAAGCAAAGTCTTTATCTATCGGCAAAACGAAACGGTTGAAACGCTTGAAAATCCCAAGACACTTTCAGGCGAAAATATTTTGAAAGATTTTGAACTCGATTTGAGCGAAATCTTATAAATCTACAATTTATTGGCTAAAAATTACTATCCGCACGGGTAGTTTATTTCCCGAAATTTAACGCAAAAGTTCTAAATTGTTTGTTTCGCGTTTTTAAAGCTACCTGTAGAGGTGGCGAAACGGTGAATGTTTGTTTGTATGCTTGCGTTCGTGAATCAATGTTCACGATTTTTATTTTGGAAGGAGCAAGAACAAATGGCATTTATTGATATTGATAGCGTTGATGCAAAGACATTTTATAATGTGAACGAAGCGGTCGGTTACGGCGGCAAGAATATAATCGAGGACGTGAAGGTCGTGCAGTTTTTTATGCAGAGATTTTACGTTGCCTTTAAGGATTTGACGAAACCTTGAGGCGAAATGATTCCCGACGGCAAATACGCTCCGATTACCCGCGCATGGATTACGAAACTGCAAATTGATTTGCGTAAATTAGGCGCGAAATGTTCGGTTGACGGCGTGATTGACAAAGCGGGAAATGCGGACGGCAACCGGACGGGTTCGATTTCTGGAACGGATTATGCGATCAGGTTTCTGAATAACGGTTTAAGACGCGAAGATTCCGAGGTTTATAAAAATCTGACGACGCATCCGTCGGTTCCGGCAGACTTGAAATTGATATTTCTCCAGATTCAAGCCGAAAGTCCGCCGATGAGCTTCGGCGCGGCGGCATAAGCGTAAAAAATTGATTGCCAATCAGTATAGTGAGCGGTAGCGAATATCGTTATTAATTGAAAGTTTCGCCCAGACAAGAGACTCGCTACCGCTCGCTATACTGATTTTGTAAAAAGCGAGAGTGGTTTTTATACCAAACTCTCGCTTAACTTTCGACGGATTTTCGTTAGATTATTTCAGACGGTTTCTTTCCTTTAACTCCTTCCAGATTAAAAACAACATCAACACAATCAGCGGCGGGCTGATGATAAAAAGTATGAATAAAATCTGAAAAAGATACGCCAGCGGTTCGGATGTTTGACTGATTTCCGATAGCCTAACACTAAGCATTTCACTTGGCATTGCGGGGGCGGATTGCGGAAGGCAATTAAAAACATTCCTTTCTAATTCTTTATGTGTTACAGCATTATCCATTGCCGTCCAACTAAGGTTTATAGCAACAAATCCGAGTAATAAAACCGTCAATATATTGATAAACTTCCCTTTGCATTTCATAAATATTTACCTCAATTTCGGAACATCTTAGCACGGATTTATTTTTTCAAAAAGATTTTTTTGGCAAATGTCCCCGAAGATTTAAGCAATAAAATGCTCAAACTGAAAAATAGGCTTGTCGAACAAAAATATAGCTTTATCGAACATAAATATAGCCTTATCGAATAAAAAATCAGGCTTATCGAACAAAAAAACAGACGTGTCGCACAAAAATATGAGCTTATCGAACAAAAATATAAACGTGTCTGACAAAAAAACAGACGTGTCCAACAAAAATATAGCCTTATCGAACAAAAATATGGACGTGTCCAACAAAAATATGGACGTGTGTGAGAAAAAAATAGATGTGTGCAACAAAAGAATAGATGTGTGCGACAAAAATATAAACGTGTGCGACTTTAAAACAAACGAAGGCGGCATCGAAATACTTAGCCGCCTTTCTGAAATTTATTATTTGCCCTGCGGCATCGCTTCGAGGGCTTTGCGGAAAGCCGCGCCGTTTTGTGTTTGCGCGTTGGCGGAAAGCGTGTTGGTCGTCTTGCCGTTTGCGTCGGTCGCCGAAAGCAGCGAATAACTCTGGCGTGTGCGCGGAACGTAAATCAGAAATCTGTGCGTCATGCCGTCTGTCGTCACACCTTTGTAGATGACTTCTTCAAAACCGTCGCCATCCACATCTTGCGGTTCAAATATCCAGCTTGCGCCGTGAAATTCGGGCGTGTCGAGCGAGGTTCGCGCCGAAATTTCCCAGGGGCTGTTGGCATTGACGCGTTCGACCGCGAACATATGCGATTTTCCTTCGGCAATTTTGTTGTGCAGGCAAACGAGCGCGGAATCCTTCGGCGTTTTGACGATTTGCATTCCGTCGGCGTGATGTTCGGTCGTCGTCGTAATCTGCGTAATGATCTTATCGGCTTCCTCGGTCGAAAGAATCTGCGTCGAGGTTACGTTTTTTTCATCATTCGGCGAAGTCTTTTTCGCAAAATCATCGCCCATCGGCATATTGTGGCTCGAATGATCCATATTGCCCATCGAATTCGTGTTGTTGGTCGAAACGACAGACGAATTTGCATTCGGCTTGAGCAAAAAGAAAGCACCGATGCCGAGCGCACCGAGCAAAATTACGGCAGCAGCCGACGCAACCGCAATCTTCAAACCGCCGCTTCCTTTATCTTCTTTTACATTAGACGGAACCGCCGCGAGCGGCTTCGGCATCTGCGAAGATGTAACGGCATTCATCTGTTGCGTTGACGGATGAATATTGTCGGCGGTCGTCGTCTGCGTATTCAGATTAAGCGCGGGCGAAGTTTCGCCGGAAACGCTCGCGGCTAACAATTCTTTTGCGGCGGCGGCATTTTCGGGACGGTCTTCGGGCTTCTTCGAGAGCAGACGACTGACGATATTCGCGAGTGCGGGAGGAATGTCGGGCGTAAATTCTTCGATGCGCGGAGCCTCGACCATCGCGTGTTTGATAATCACGGCTGACAAAATCTCGTCATTAAACGGCGGACGACCCGCGAGCATTTCATAAAGCAACCCGCCTAAACTGTATAAATCGCTCCGCGCCTCGACCGGATTGCCGAGACATTGTTCGGGCGACATATAAAAAGGCGTGCCGACGAGCAAACCGTTGCCCGTCATCGAAAGCCGCATACTTTCGGCGTTATCCGTGTTGAGCATCTTGGCAATCCCGAAATCAAGCACGAAAACGCCTTGATTATTGAGCATAATATTCGCGGGTTTGAGATCGCGGTGAATGATGCCGAGCGAATGCGCTTCGCTCAGAACATCGCAGACGCTGACCGCAATATCAACGGCTTTCTTAAAGGGAATTTTTCCGTCGCGTTTGAGAATATCCGCAAGCGTCGTGCCTTCGACGTATTCCATCACGATAAAAAGACGACCGTCGGGCAGCGTTCCCGAATCGTAAATCATCGCCGCCCGCGGATGCCGGAGCTTTGCCATCAGACGCGCTTCGCGGGCAAATCTCTGCATCACGTCGGTGTTCATCGCAACTTCCGCGTTGATGACTTTGACGGCAACCACGCGGTCGAGCGTCAGATGTGTGGCGCGATAAACCGTTCCCATTCCGCCCTTCCCGAGCAAATTTTCAATCCGCAGATTATTAGCGATAATCTGCGGAACCGAATTTCCGATATTGCCCGTCGAAGAATCAAAATTTTCCATAAACTTTTCCCTTTATCCGAATTTATAAACTCTTTTGGTGACTGAAAATACTAATAATATACACCGACTTTTATTTAACCGTAAATAAAAAACCGCAGTCTTCGGAGTTTATGAAGTTGGCAAAGTGTTTTGAGTCGCCGACTCAATGCCTGATTACAAATTTTTGTCACAAATCGAATATTTTTGTCACAAAACCGCCGAAAGCGGTGTTTATTATGATGTAGTCCGTAAGTTTCAAAAAATTTTCATACTTTTTCCGTTGTTATCGTTATTTTTGGAACCGCGTTGACCGAATCTGAATTCGAGCCTTCTTTTATACAGTTTTTTCAATAATTTGACATTCACGATTCGGCATCGGACTGCCATTCATATTCTTTTTATTCAGGTGGCTTTATGAAATTTATTACGGTTTTATCTGTTATTTTGAGTTTTTTTGTTCTGAATGTCTTTTCCCAAATCCCGACCCCGAAACCCGCGAGTGAAGATGTTGAAAAGTCTAACGCGCTGAAAACCGAAGTTGCCACGACGGCAACGCCGGAAATTAAAAACCACAAACCGAATGAACTTCCCGCGTCTTCGCGTTATGCACGCAAGGACGCGCCCGTCCAGATTCCGCGTCTTGAAACGCCGCCCGTGATTGACGGCAAGCTCGACGACACGGTTTGGCAAAAGGCGGCAATGTTCGGCGATTTTTTGCAAACCAATCCCGGTGATAATATCGCGCCGAAGCATCCGACCGAGGTTTTGATGGCGTATGATTCAAAGAATCTTTATCTGGCTTTTCGCGTCATACAGGACAAAGAAACGGTGCGGGCGACAGTTTCGCGGCGTGACAATATTTTTAACGACGATTACATCGGCGTTTTTCTCGACACTTTTAACGACCAGCGGCAGTCGTATATATTTTTCTTCAATCCGCTCGGAATGCAGGGCGACGGCACGATGACCGAAGGACGCGGCGAAGATTACAGCGTTGATCTGGTCTATGAATCGAAAGGCGTTCTGACCGAAGACGGTTTTACCATCGAAGCGGCGATTCCCTTCAAATCTCTGCGCTACGAAGCGGGAAAAAATAAAAATTGGGGAATCCATATTTTCCGGCGCGTCAAATATAACAACAGCGAGCTTAATTCGTGGATGCCGATGAGTCGAAGTATTTCGGGAATGCTCAACCAGGCAGGGAAAATCACGGGACTCGAAGGCATCGAAACGACGCGCCAACTGGAAATCAATCCGAGTTTTACGTTAAGCGAATCGGGCAGACGCACGCGCTACACTTTCGACGGTAACCCGAACGGACGCTACGTCAATGACGGCTTGAAAGGCGAATTCGGAATGACCGCGAAATTCAGTTTAACGCCGACGACGACTTTGGATTTTGCCTACAATCCCGATTTCGCGCAGGTCGAAGCCGACGCGCCCGTTTCGACCGCCAACGTCCGCTTCCCGATTTTCTTTCAGGAAAAAAGACCGTTCTTTCTCGAACGAATAGACATTTTTCAGAGCGGGCTGAACATCGTCAACACCCGCGCCATCGTTGACCCCGACATCGCCGCCAAACTGACCGGCAGACGCGGAAAAACCACTTTCGGCTTGATGTATGCTTCCGACAACGCGCCGGGAAATTATTCAAAGGACGAACGGCAAGGGTTGTTTAATTGCCGCCAAAATCGAATTACCGACCCGACCGTTAATTGCGGAAGCATTGATCGTTTCGTTGATAAAAACGCCGACATCGGCGTTCTTCGCATCAAACGCGATGTCGGCACAAAGCACAATCTCGGCTTTTTTGCGACGACCTATAATTTCCCCGAACGCCATAATCACACCGCCGGATTCGACGGACGTTTTCGCTTATCACAAAAAACCGTCGCCGAATTTCAAGTCGTCGGAACAAATTCGCGCCGATTCTTTTACGACGCGGATTTGAATAAAAATACTTATCGAACAGGCAACGGTTTGGGTTATCGTGTTTATCTCGAACGCACGGACAGAAATCTGTATATGAATTATCTGGCAATCGGCAGAAGCAAGGATTACCGCGCCGATGTCGGATTTACGAACCGCGTTGATACTAATTATCTCGGCTCGTTTATCCAATACCAGACCGACCGCGACGCGAAAAAAGCGATCATTTACAAACGAATCAACAATGCGACAAACGTGACATACGATTGGCGCGGACGCTCGCAGGGGATTCAATCAAACTCGCAGGGAATGCTCGGGCTTCAACGCCAGTTCTTTGTCGGTGCGGGTTTTGAATACGGCTACGAACGCGTTTTTGAACACGAATTCGGCGCAAAACGGACGGCAACCCGCAACGGCGCGTTTTTCGGATTGAATCCCGAACGCTCCGCGCATCGCCGCGAGCTTTACGGTTTTGTCGAAGCAAACCCGTTCAAACAATTGTTTTTCTCGACCGTTTTAAGTCTCAGCCGGGGAAATCTCGATTACGATTTCGGCGCGGGACCGAAATTTCCGCGGGTCAGCGCACCTTATTTGGCGTGGCAGGAAAGATGCCGATTGGTGACAAACTGCACCGAACGCGAACCGGGCTACGATCCGGGCGGCGGCAACCAGCTTTATATCGAAGCATCAGTCCGTTATCAGCCGACGACCGCGTGGCAGGCGCAGATAAATTACACGCGCACCAAACTGACACGCTTCGACACGGGTCGCGTCGCCTTTGACGATAACGTCGTCAGCCTGCGTTCGACCTATCAATTTTCGCGTGATTTCTTTGCCCGAATGCGCCTCGATTACTCGAACATTTCGACACGCCTTCGTCCGCAATTAATCTTCGGCTGGACACCGAGTCCCGGCACGGCTTTTTACGCCGGATATAACGACGACTTTAACTACAAAGGCTTTAATCCTTACACGGGATTACCCGAAAACGGACTTCGCGGCAACGGACGGACATTTTTTATCAAGGCTTCGTATCTTTTCCGCAAAAGCTTTTAAACTTTTTAACACACAAAATCAGACTCTTCCCTGTTTAGAATCGGCAGTTACTATTAATTGCCGATTCTACTCATTTACAAAACAATCAACCAATTTATAATTTTCGGGCGAATGCTGAAATGACTACATTCTTTAGGATAGAAAACAGTGTCATTTCTTTTTCTTGTCGCCCTTTTTTCAAGTAGAGAGTAAAGAGTCGAGAGTGGAGAGAAAATTCCTTGACTCTCCACTCTCCACTCTTTACTCTCTACTAATTCAGGAGGAAATATGCCATATAACAAACTAAATATTTCGGGGGCAAAAGCCGATGTTCTCGCTTGGGTTCATCACGATTTGTCGCTCGACGAACAAAATATGCTTCGCAACGTCTCGCGTCTGCCGTGTCTGTATAAACACGTCGCGCTGATGCCGGACGCTCATCTCGGAATCGGTTCGATGGTTGGTTCGGTCGTCGCAACTAAGGACGCAGTGATTCCCGCAACTGTCGGTGTGGACATCGGTTGCTTTACGGGCGATACGCTTGTTCCGACAATTGACGGGAAATCTTATACGCTGAAAGAATTGTCAGAAAATGATAAAGAAATTATCGTTTATGCCTGCACAGACAGCGGAAAAATTATCGCGGCAAAAGCAACTGCCAAGAAAACACGAAAAGATGCCGAACTCGTTAAAGTTATTCTTGATAACGGTAAAGAAATTCGCTGCACACCTGACCACAAATTTATGCTTCGTGACGGACGTTTTATTGAAGCAAAAGATTTGAAATCAGATGTGTCATTGATGCCGCTTTATCGTGAAACCGACAAAGACGGTTATGTTCTCGTTCAGCAAAATTATTCGGGCAGAATGCAAAAAGCGCATTGGATTGTTGCCCGAAGCGGCTTGATGGGCAAAGTTCCAAGATTTGACGGCGATAAAACAGTCATTCATCACAAAAATTTTGATGAAGCCGATAATCGTCCTGAAAATCTGGAATTTATGAGTTCATCGGAACATTCGGTTTATCATCGCGGTTTGGTTGAAAAAAATGAGCATTGGCAGTCGGCTGAGTTTGAAGCAAAGCGTTTGAAAGCAATTTCCGGCAAAGCTAAAACGGCTGAAGGTCGCGCTTATTATGCGGAACGCGGAACGAAAAACATTTTGAAATATATGGTAGAAAATCCCGAACATTTCAAAATATCGGTTGCCGAAAACGGCAAACGCGGAAAGCAATTTCTGGTTTCGTATAATCAAAGCGAAAAAGGTCGCGCTAAATCGAAGGAAATCGCTAATCGTTTGTTTGACTGCGAAACTTGCGGCGAAAAAGTGAAAAGCGGAATCGGTCTGCATAATCATCGCCTTTATTCGCACGGTTACAACCACAAAGTTGTTTCAGTCGAATCAATGACAAAACGCGAAGATGTTTATTGTTTGACTGTTCCCGAATTTCACAATTTCGCTCTCGAAGCCGGAGTTTTCGTTCACAATTGCGGAATGATGGCGGTCAAAACGCCTTTCAAAAGCGGAATTCTTGACGGAAAACTGAAAGATTTGCGTCACGAGATCGAACGCGCCATTCCGGTCGGATTCAACGCGCATAAAGAAACCGACGACACGGCGGCACGTTGGAAAGGTTGGGAAACTTTTGAGGATTTACACGAAAAAGTTCAAGACCGCAAAGTTAAAGCGATGCGTCAGATGGGATCTCTTGGTGGGGGTAAATTGCCCCGTGCTGTGGCGACACAGTAATGAAAACTCGTCCAAATCGGTGAAAGGCTGAGATGCAGACACCGAGGGAAGCGGTAAAACGCCCCGTAGAGAACGGAGGGACTTGGGCATCTCGAACAAAAATCGAGATGAAGGTACGTTCCGAACTGCAACGAAAAAGGAAGTTGCAGAATCAGGCAGAAATGACCTGATCGGTTTTTTGAAAAATTTAATTTTTCTTATGTCATCGAAAATGACAAACAATATAGCCTAGGGTGCAATGAGCGAAAGCGAATGAAACCCCAGGTTTGATGAAAAAGGTCTTCGCTCGCTGAAAGTGAGCAACAATCGTCTTTGATTTGTTCGACACTTTCAGCGTCGGAAAGACTTTTGCGAATTTCCTAGGGTTTCGCTCATTTTATTCGCTTCACCCTAGTCTATATTGTTGGTCGCCGTTGGCGACTTTTAGGAAATTGAAATTTCAAATAATCGGTAACAGATTGAACCACTTTATTGAGGTCTGTTTGGACACCGAAGACAATGTTTGGCTGATGCTTCATTCCGGTTCGCGCAATATCGGAAAGGAAATCGCCGAACGTCATATTGCGACGGCGAAGACGCTTCATCGTTTGAACGAGCTTCCAGACCCGAATCTTGCCTACTTTATTCAAGGAACCGACGAGTTCAAAAATTACTGGCGCGATCTGGAATGGGCGCAAGGTTACGCGATGATGAATCGTCAAGTGATGATGAAACGCCTGCTCAAATCATTCAACCGAATGTTCAACAAGCAAAAAGAGTTTCGTCCCGAAATCGAGGTCAACTGTCACCACAACTACGTTGCACTCGAAGAACATTTCGGCGAAAAGGTCTTCATCACCCGCAAAGGCGCGATCAACGCCGAAAGCGGACGCTTTGGAATCATTCCCGGTTCGATGGGCGCGAAATCGTTCATCATCAAAGGTCTGGGAAATCCCGAAAGCTATAATTCCTGCTCCCACGGCGCAGGTCGCAAAATGTCGCGCACGGCGGCAAAAAAACGCTTCACCCGCGAAGACCTCGAACGGATGACCAAAGGCGTTGAATGCCGCAAAGATGCCGGCGTTATTGACGAAATTCCCGGAGCATACAAAGATATTGACCAGGTTATGCGTAACCAATCCGATCTGGTCGAAATCGTCGCGGAATTGAAGCAAGTCGTTTGCGTGAAAGGGTAAGTTCAGAGTTCACGCTTCGCTGGCGGTTTCACACGCTGAAGCGTGAACTCTGAACCGAAATAGAAACTTATGAAACATAAAACCAGAAAACAAAGATACAACGAGATTGTATCGGCTACAACAAAATCCCTGAATGCTTGTGTAATCGAATTAGCAGAAAGCTATTTGAAAGACTTTCCTAACAGTCAGGGCGGTTGGGATATGTATAGTCTTGCTCTTTATCGAATAGATAGATTCAAAGATGCCAAGAAAGCGGTATATAAATCAATCGAATTAATTGACGAACCAAATAAGCAACGTCGTTTAGCTTGGCTTCAATGTCGAATGGGAGATATTTATAAAGATTCAGGACATTTTCATAAAGCAATCGAATGGTATCAAAAGGCTCATAATACAAATCTTTCGGAAGCAACATTCCTAATTTTTCAAGGTGTTACATTTTTAAGAATTGAAAAATTTGATGAGGCAATCGAAACTCTTGAAAAAGCTACCAAATGCGAAAAAAGCTGTATTGACGAAGCATTTTACAATCTAGGAGTCGCTCACCTAATTCAAAGAAGCATCTGCTTGTTTTGAAAAAGCTTTAGAAATTGATCCGAAATATAAAGAAGCAAAACAACAACTTAAGGACGTTAAAAAAGTTATAGAATTTCTCGAACAAAAATAACTCAGCATCGTCAGTTCAGCGGTTAAGATTTCGGGTTGCCGTGTCGAAGACAGCGGTTCGAGTCCGCTACGATGCTCCAGATTTGAGGGATGAAGGATGAGGGATGAGGGATGAATAAAATTCTCGAATTTGAAACTCGATTATGTTAAATTTAACGTGAGGTAAGATTATGTCTAAGAAAAATGGAAACGGAAACAAACCTGAAGAGAAAATCCCCACAGGCAAGGAACTTTTGAAAATGTTTCCTACGCCAAAGAAATTAACGCCCGAAATGCAGCGTTTGAAAGAATCGTTTGAAAATGCGATGGACGCGCTCGACAGTAGAATAAAAGAACATGGCTACCCGCCCGATTTTCGACACTAGTTCTGTCATTAAATATCGCGCTCAGTTAAAACCTTATTTCAAAGTAGCTTACTTTCCCTCGCTGGTGTTTTTTGAATTGGTGGCGACTTCGATAAATCAAGACGAATTGAAACTTTATTCGTCTTGGAGAATTGATTTTAAAAAATCGGATAGAATTTTATCGCCCACCGAAACCGACATTTGGGAAACCGCTAAAGCTATTCGCCGTCTGTATATCAACAAAATTGCGCCGCAGACAAAGCTCGTAACCTTGCGAACGGATGCGCTGATTGCCCGTCTTGTCGTTAAACAAAAAGATTCTTTTCTGGTAACTGATGACGTTGACGATTTTCAGATAATCAAACGTGAAATGAGTGAACTGAAAATCATTTCAGCCGAAGAGTTTTTCGCTTAAAACATTCAAAATATCTCAAATTGAAAATCCTGCATCGTTAGTCCGGATGTTAAGATTTCGGCTTGCCCTGTCGAAGACAGCGGTTCGAGTCCGCTACGATGCTCCAGATTTTAATTACCAATTTCGATTATTGTAATCTTCCCAATCGTAATCGCCGTCCTTATCAATGTCGAAATGGTCGCCTTTTTGGGCTTTCAGATAATCAATCTCGTATTTTTTACCGCCGACCTTTTCTAAGACGATTGCCTGAATCCGGTTGCATTCAAGCTCTTCATCTATCATTACTTGCAGAGCGGCTTTCTTGTCGGTCATGAGATGCGCGTCGCCGAGCTTTTTCCCGGTATCTTTGTATTTTTTGATGTGCTGTGTTTCGTGAATCAAAACGCTCGTCAGCCATTCGAGCGACGCATCGAAAGTGCGTTGGGCGATGTCAATGGTCATTATTTCTTCATTATAATTTGCGCCGCTTGCCTTCGTCGCCCGAATCTTTCCGATGATGGACTGCATCATCTTGAATTCGTCGGGAGATTTGCTTTTCAGCAATTGAAGAGCCTTATCAATCTTCTCGATAAAGACGGCTTCATTAATTAACTTATCATTCGGCTCAATGATAAAACCTTCAAGTTTCAGAGGTAATTCGGCGGAATGTGCGCCCGTTGATTTGGCGGAACTATCTCTTGCCGTTTGGGCAAATACGCTGCCGAACGAAACTAACAAAAAGGCTGCCGCAATTAAAAATCGTCTTTTCATTTCCCTTAAATCCTCTTTTCTCTCAAATCAGTATAGTGGAAAAAGATAAGACGACCAATGCCGCTATTTTTGTATAAAAACAATTTACCCGTCCGCTACCGCAGACGGTTCCGACTTTCAATTTCTCGCGGACGGAAAAAACTGACCATCCCGTGTTCTTGGCTGGTCTCGTGAGCCGTGTCCGTCTGCCGGACAGAGCGGATTCGATGCAAATAATCCGCTCCAAACTTATGCTTAAAACGCTAGAATTTTCCATAATTTTCCCAATTTACAAAAAATTCATATACAAAACGGGTTGAAATCGTTTAATATAGTGGCAGTTATTAACAACTTGCACAAGATATTGCGTCTGAAGTCCGATTTGAATTTGAGTTCATCAAATAACAACAATTTAAGGAGGTGATTCCATTGATAACGGGTAGAGTTCTGCTCTTGAATTTTTCTTATGAACCGCTTGGCACGATTGGTGTTGCGCGGTCAATTTGTATGTGGTTTTCGGGTAAATTGACGGTCGAAGAAAACGACGGCGAAAATGTTTTGCATTCGCCTTCGACGACGATTCCCGTACCGTCGGTCGTGCGTCTGCGTTCCTACGTTCACGTCAAACGCCGCCGTCAGGAAACAACGATGAAACGTGCGCGAATCTATATTCGTGACCGCTATCGCTGCCAGTATTGCGGCGAACACCGGCACGCCAAAGATTTGACGCTCGATCATATTTTGCCGCGCGCGCAGGGCGGCGAAAGCACGCCGCACAACCTTGTTGCCGCGTGTGTCAAATGCAACCAGCGCAAAGGCAACCGCACGCCCGACCAAGCCAGAATGCCGCTTCTGACTTCGCAAAAACTGCTGCGTCTCGGGCTTGACCACGTGCTTCTCTGCCACTACGCCGAATCGCGTCCCGAATGGAAGAAATATCTGTTTATGGACGACGTTTTGGAAGAAGTTGTCAGAATCGCGGCTTAAGGAATTTGCGATGCAATTTGCGATTTGCGATTGTCTTGACAATCGCGAATTTCGATTTTGCATCGCAAATTCTTTTCTCCAAATTTCAACTTCCCACCCATTAGCTCTCCCTAAAATCACAAATAAAATGAATCTTTACGACGAATCCTGGCTTTATGATTTAATTCACGAAAAGCCCGCCGACAGCCGCGAAGTCGCTTTTTATGAGCGGCAAATTCAAAAATACGGCTCGCCCGTTCTCGAACTGGCTTGCGGCACGGGCAATTTTCTCGTCATTTTGTCGCAGCCCGATGTCGAAATTTCGGGCATGGATATTTCGGGCGAGATGCTTCACGCCGCCGAACAACGCGCCGAACGTCAGCACACCGAAACGAATTTGATCAACGCCGATATGCGTTCATTTGAGTTGAATCAAAAGTTTTCCTTGATTTTCGTCGCGGGAAATTCGCTTCAGCATCTCGAACGGCGCGAAGATGTCGAGGCTTGTTTCGAGTCGGTCAAACGCCATCTGAAACCCGGCGGAAAATTTATTGTCGAGGTCTTTAATCCGTCTCTGAATCTCTTGAACCGCAATTCGGATGAGAGATTTTTCGTCGGCGAATACAAGACCGAAAACGGCTGGGTCGTGTTGACCGAAAACGTCCGTTATGACGTTGCGACGCAGATAAACCAAATTGACTGGCATTACAAAAATCAATTTATGAAAGACGAACAAACCGTTTCGTTCACGATGCGCCAGTTTTTCCCGCAGGAACTGGACGCGCTTTTTGAATACAACGGCTTTCGCATCGAAGCCAAATACGGCGATTTTGACGAATCAGTTTTTACGAGTCATTCGCCGAAACAAATTATCGTCGCTTCGCTGCTCGCCTGAAAATTTCGGTTATTCACTTGTTTTTTGAACATTTTTCGGGTTAAAATCTTTACTCAAACATAAACGGAGCGCAAAGATTTAAATCTTTGCGCTCCGTTATTTTTTTGGAGAAAATGATGAAAATTTACAAAAACGAAAACGAAATAAAATCGCTTGTCGAATCGTTTGAAAACGGCACGATTGCGAGAGCGAATTGGCGGCACGCCGAACATCTTGTGGCGGCACTTTTTTATCTTTCAAACCACGATTTTGAAATGGCTTTGGCAAAAATGCGCGGCGGAATTTTTAATCTTTTGAAATCCTTCGGCGTTGATCTGTCGAAAGAAATGCCCTATCACGAAACTCTGACGGTTTTCTGGATGCGAACGGTCGAAGATTTCAAAAGATCGAAGAACGGCGCATCAATAACGGAAATCTGCAATGAATTAACCCGCCATTTCGACAAAGATTATCCGCTCCGATTTTACAGCCGCGAGCTACTTTTTTCAGATGAAGCCCGCGCCCGTTTGGTCGAAGCGGATTTGTAAAAACCGGAGCGCGGACGGCTCGTCTGCCCGCGCGTTCGAGCGAAGCCGGAACAGGTGCGTTTTTGGATCACTCGAAACTTGAATTTATGTCGAGGCTTTCCGTTCATCTCTTCGCTCGAACGGTGCGGACGAGCCGTCCGCGCTCCGACTTATTCCTGAGCCGTAAAATTCAGTTCGCTGATTTCATCTGTGACTGTTATAACTTGCGGCGTGAATTGGAAACTTTTCGAGATAACCTGAATCGTGTAAGTTTCGCCGACTTCGACCGTTTCAAAATTGAAATTGCCGAACGTGCCGGTTTTTGCGGTTCTCGAAACGCCCTGCATATCGGTTAAAATCACTATCGCATTTCGCAAACCCATTTTGCCGACGCTGACACGCCCGCCGACATTAACGCTTGCCGCCGAAGGAATCAACGATTCAAACGCGCCTTTTTCAACCGTCGTATTGACGATTCTTTGATAAATCCCGCCGCGTGCGTCCGTCATTAAAACCGAATTATCAAATGGATCAACCGCGTTAATATTGATTCCCGAATTTAACGCCGGACTGTTTGCCTGCAACAAATGCGTCGGAACATTTCCGCCATTGTCGGCGAGCGCGGCAAGCAGCGGGTCAGTATTTACCGCGTCATTCGTGTTTGAAAATGTTCCCGCCGGAAAACCGTTTGTATTTTGAACCAAATTTCCGCCGACCGATGTAATTACGCCGGAACTGAGTTCGATGTCGGGCGAAAAGGCGGCGATATTGTTGGCAACGATGCTGTTGCCGATATTGAGCGTTCCCGATGAAAATATTCCGCCGCCCGTGCCGCCGCTCGTGCGGTTAAAGGCGATGGTCGAATTGCGGATGTTTGCCGTTCCCGTAACGTAAATCGCGCCGATTCCCGTGCCGCCGTCCGCGTCCAGATTGCCGCTGACGGTCGTGTTTGCCATATTCAAAGTGCCGCTGACGCTCAAGGCAAGTCCGGTGTTTGCAGAATTATTGTTGATCGTCGAATTGATGATGCGGTGCGTTCCGCCGCTCAAGTGCGCCGCGCCGTAAGCCGTCGCAAAATTGTTTCTGATAATCACTCTGTCGAGCGTCAGATTGCTGTTGTTTTCCGCCAGAATCGCGCCGCCAAAGCCCGCGCCCGCGTCGCCGTTTGTCAGAGCCATTCCCGTAATCGAGACGGTCGCGTTGCTCAAACGAAAAATTCGATTCGTGTCGCCGCCTGTGATTCGCAGAGTCTCAGCGTATAAGTTCGGATAACCGACGATGTTGACGTTTTGATTTTGAATTAAAATTTCGCTGCCGCCGGTCGAAACATTCCCGAAAACATTCGGCGCGAAAGTAATCGTGTCCGTGCCGAAATTCAAATTTGCCTGATGGACGGCTTCGCGCAGAGAGCAATCGGTATCACAAACCAGATCGTTGCTGTCCGCATTTTTCGTGACGATCAGCGAAGTGTTGCCCGACTGGTCTTCAAACGCGCCTTTATCAACCGTCACGTCGGCGATGCGCGGAAATCCCGCGCCGCGAGCATCAAAAGTCAAAGGCAAATTCGTCAAAGGATCAACCGCGTTGGCATTGATTCCGCCGTTGCGCGCCGGACTTCCCGCCTGCAATGGATGCGTCGCAACCGGAAAACCGCCGAGCGAAGCGTTAATCGGACCGAGCAACGGATTAACTCCGAAAATATCGTTCGGCTGATTGAAAGTATTCGCGGGAATGGTGTCCAAATCGCCGATTAAGTTGCCGCCAACTGACGTTATAAAAACATTGTCGCCAAAATAACGAATGTCGGGTCCCGATTGTGTTGCCGTGTTAGTTGCTACGATACTGTTGCCGATATTGAGAACCGTTTGGAAACTCAGCGAAGAAAGAAGTGAGATTCCGCCGCCGTATGTTGCCGAATTATTAGCAATTGTTGAATTCCGAATAGTCGCAGTAGCACCTCTGATACCGATTGCGCCGCCGCCGAAAGAATCTTGATTGTAAATAAAATTGCCGCTCAGGGTGGTATTCGACATTGACATCGAACTGCCGTCAAATAACAGAATTGCAGTTCCTTGTTCGGACGAATTGCCGGTCAGCGAGGAATTTGTAATATGAGATGCAGTAAAGGTACTTAGATAAACGGCTCCGCCGAATTTTGCTTTATTGGCACGAAGTGAAACCCGTTCAAGCGACAGAGCAGAACTGTTTGCTGCAAATATCGCTCCGCCCGCCGGACCGATATTCGTTCCCGGAATACCCGGCGAAGATTCGCCGCTGCCTTGAACGAGAGTTATATTTCTCAATGTCAACCCCGCGTTCGTTTGAATATAAAAATGACGGCTCAACATTTCGCCCGAAATAAATGCGACGTTCGGATTATTGATAAATCCGTCAATCGTGATGGGTTTTGTAATCACGATTTCCGAACCGCCGAGCGTGAATGTCTGCCCGACGAGATTTGAATTGAAAACCACCGTGTCGCCCGAATCAGCGTTAAAAACCGCTTCGCGCAAACTGCAATCCGCATCGCAAATATTGTCGTTGCTGTTGGTAGATTTCGTTACCGTCCAAGTCGCCGCGTTTACCGTTGCGGTAATAATTAAAATTGTCAATAAACCGATAATAAATGCTTGTAAATTTTTCATAATAATTCTCCTCTATTCTCAAACCGTTTTAGCGGCTTTATTAACTACTGCGTTCGAGTTCGCCGAAAACTGGCATCAGAGGCGATAATATTTTTTATTTCGCGTAAATGTGGTAAGTTTGACTGGTTGGGAGCGCAGGCAGCCTTGCCTGCCCGTTCGAGCGAAGCAAGAACGGCAAACGCTCGATTATCAAGCAACTTTCGAGTAATCGAGGCAATCGCGCCTGTTCCCGCAAAGCCTTGAACGCGCTTTTGCAGGCAAGGTTGCCTGCGCTCCCAGCTTTTAGCCATAAAAAGATGTCTGTTGATTCAACCAAAGAAGTTACCGAATTGCTGCAAAAATGGAGCGGCGGCGACGCTGCTGCGCTTGAAGAACTAACGCCGCTGATTTACGGCGAACTGCACCGCATCGCCAAAAGCTATATGCGCCGCGAACGCGACGGACACACTTTGCAAACTTCCGCGCTCGTCAACGAAGCATACGTTCGTTTGATTGATTGGAAAACTGCCCGTTGGGAAAATCGCGCTCATTTTTTCGGCGTTTCGGCGCAATTGATGCGAAGAATTTTGGTTGATTTTGCCCGCAAGCGTCCGAAGATTGATAAAAAAGTGGTTAATCACGTTTCGCTTGAAGAAGCATTTACCGTCACGGCGGAAAAAGACGCCGATTTGGTTGCGCTGGACGAAGCTCTAAACGAATTGGCGACGTTTGACGAGCGCAAGGCAAAAGTTGTCGAACTAAAGTTTTTCGGCGGTTTGGCGGTCGAGGAAATTGCCGAAGTTCTAAAAATTTCCGCCGAAACCGTGATGCGCGATTGGAAGAAAGCGAAGATTTGGCTCTATCGTGAACTTTCAAATACAAATGAAAATTAGCCACGAACAAACACGAAAAAGCACGAATAATTAATTCTTTCCATTTCCTGTTCTTTCGTGTTTGTTCGTGGCTAAAAAATCACATATGAACGCCGAGCGTTGGAAGCAAATTGACGAGATTCTCGATGCCGTTTTGGAAATTCCGAACGAACGGCGCGAAGAATATTTGTCGGAAAAATGCGGCGGCGACGATGATTTGAAACGTGAAATCGAGAGTTTGCTGAAAGGTCAAAAGAGTGCCGATAGTTTTATGGAAAATTCGGCAATGAACTTGATGGCAAAGGAAATCGCGCAGAATGTAGCCGAATTTTCTTCGCCGGTCGGCAAGACGCTCGGCACATATACGATTGAAAAACCAATCGGCGCAGGCGGAATGGGAGAAGTTTATCTCGCCCACGACGCAAAGTTAAACCGCAAAGTCGCGCTCAAGATTTTGCCCGCCGAATTTGTCGCTGACGCTGAAAGAATCAAAAGATTCGAGCGCGAAGCACGGACGATTTCGGCATTAAATCATCCGTATATTGTCACGATTTACGATGTCGGAGCGGCGGACGGCATCAATTTTATCGCCACCGAATTCGTTGAAGGCGTAACCGTCAGAGATTTGATAAACCGCGGCGTTGACTTCAAACAGACGCTTTCGGTAATTTCGCAAACCTGCGAAGCACTCGCGGCGGCGCACAAAGCCGGAATCGTTCACCGCGACATCAAACCGGAAAATATTATGCTGCGTTCCGACGGTTTTGTTAAAGTTTTGGATTTCGGTCTGGCAAAACTCGTCCAGCAGACGGAATTTCAGCAAAGCATTTCAAATTATACGATGAAAGGCGTGATTATCGGCACGCCGGCTTATATGTCGCCCGAACAAGTGAGCGGCGACCGCGTTGACCAGCGCACCGATTTGTGGAGCGTCGGCGTTGTTTTATACGAAATGCTGACGGGCAAAAATCCGTTCAAAGGTGAAACGCGGCAGGAAACTTTCCAAAAAATCTTGTCGGAAAATCCGCCGCCGGTTTCCGAATCGGCTAAAAATATTCCCGTTGAACTGGACGCGATTTTGAGCAAGGCTCTGGAAAAAGATGCAGATGTCAGTTATCAAACCGCCTCGGATTTACGGGCGGATTTAAAGCGTGTGCGCCGCGAATTTGATTCGTCTTCATCACTCCGAAGCGCAAGCAGTTCTTTAACGCAAAGACGCAAAGGCGCAAAGGCGCAAAGTTTTTTCTTAATTTTTACTTTTGCCTTTTCACTTTTTACTTCGCTTGGCGTGTGGTATTTTTACAAATCGTCCGATACGGAAAAATCGGGCGAAGCCATCGAATGGGCGCAGGCGAAGCACGAACAGCTCACCAATACTTCCGGCATCAAAAGTTATCCGAGCTTGTCGCCGGACGGAAAATCTTTTATTTATACAAGTTATGCCGGAGATAACGCAGATATTTTTCTGCAAAGAGTCGGCGGAAAAAACGCGACAAATTTAACCGCTGATTCGACTGCCGCCGATTGGATGGGAAGTTTTTCGCCGGATGGAAAATTTATCGCGTTTCGCTCCGAGCGCAAATCGAGCGGAATTTATGTGATGGAAGAAACGGGCGAAAATGTGCGGCGTGTGGCGGATTTCGGCTTTCATCCGTCATGGTCGCCGGACGGAAAAAAACTGGTCGTCAGCGATAAATCTTCCGACGTTTCCACCAGTCATACGATTCCCAACAGTTCCTTGTGGACGATTGATGTCGCCACGGGCAATAAAAATCTACTGGAAACAAAAGGCGACGCGATTCAGCCCGCGTGGTCGCCAAACGGAAAACGGATTGCTTTCTGGTTTGTCAAAGAAGGAAGTTCGGGCAAAATTGCGACGATTCCCGCTAACGGCGGCGAACCATTGGTCGTTACCGACGACTCAAATGTGAATTGGAATCCGATCTGGTCGCCCGACGGAAATTATATCTATTTCGGCAGCGACCGCGGCGGAAATATGAATATCTGGCGCGTGGCGATTGACGAAGAAACAGGAAAAGTTTCGGGCACGCCCGAATCCGTTCCGACACCTTCGATGTATATCCGCCATCTTTCACTTTCGACGGACGGAAAAACTCTCGCCTACATTCGATACGAAACAAAATCGAATCTGCAATCCATCGCTTTCGACCCGGAAAAGCTCGTAACAGTCGGCGACGTAAATATGATTACACGCGGCAACAGCCAAATCAGCACACCCGCGCTTTCGCCGAACGGCGCGGAATTTGTGATGCGTTTTCCGTCATTCACACAGGAAGACCTCGTAATTTTTAACCGCGACGGCTCGAACTTGCGTAATCTGACTAACGACAAATTCCGCGACCGCACGCCGCGCTGGTCGCCCGACGGAAAAACTATCGCTTTCGCTTCCGACCGCAGCGGAAAATACCAGATTTGGATGATTAACGCCGACGGTTCGGATTTGCGACAAATCACTTTTACCGAAAAAACCGGTGCAGTCGCCCCGATTTTTTCGCCGGACGGAAAACGGATTGCTTTTTCTGAAATTGAAAACAAAACTCAATCGCCGTTTATTCTCGATTTGACAAAATCTTGGCAGGAGCAAAAGCCCGCTCCGCTCCCGCCGATACCGGATTATCAAGGCTCGTTTTCGGCGCGTGATTGGTCAGTGGACGGCAATAAATTACTGCTTCTGCTTTACGAAACCGAATCGCGCGAAAATGGCATCGTCGTTTTTGATTTCAAAACCTCGACTTACGAAAAAATGACCGATTCCGGTTCGTATCCAATCTGGCTCAAAGACAATCGCCATTTTATTTTCGATGTGCAAAACACTATTTTTCTGTGCGACACGCAAACTAAAAAAATAACCGAAATTTACAAACCGCCGGCTTACGAAATTCAACACCCCAATCTTTCGCCCGACAATCGTTTCATTTATTTTCGATATTTACAGGTTGATGCCGATGTCTGGACGTTGGAGGCTGCACCGAAATAAAGGACTGGAGCGCAATCGTCCCGATTGCACTGAGCGTCGCCGTTTGACGCTCAAAAGTCGCGCATTACTCAGAATGTTCAGGAAATCAAACCACTTTACGCCGCTTTTCAAGCGACGTTTTCAAGCGGGACGCTTGCGCTCCAGTCGGGCTTAAGTTTTATTGAGTCATTACTTTTTTCTGCAATAAATTTTGCTCGAGCCGGTTTTTGTGTTATAAACTTTCTATGATTTCAGTTTCCAAAACAATCAAATCATTTCTCGCCGAACTCGGCATTGCGCCGAGAGAATCCTGTTGCCTTTAACTTCTCTTAAATTTTCGATCTTATAATTTAACTTTTGGGCTTTTCATCAGCAAAATCCAATAGTTTGTAGTTTTGTTGTATCATCTATTTTTTCAGACAGGATTTTTTATGCTTAAATTTCAAAACACTTTAACCAATCAGTTAGAAGAATTTCAGCCGCTCGACGCGGGTAATGTCCGAATGTATATCTGCGGTCCGACCGTCTGGAATTTCGCGCATATCGGAAATTTTCGCACCTTTACGTTCGGCGATATTCTGGCGCGTTACCTGCGTTTCAAAGGTTACGAATTAACGCACGTCATGAATTTGACGGACGTTGACGACCGCATCATCAACGAATCGGCGAAGGCGCAAAAAACGATTGACGAATTTGTTCAGCCATTTATCGTTGCGTTTTGGGAAGATATGGACGTATTGGGAAATCTGCGTCCCGACATCGCGCCGCGGGCGACCGAACACATCGCGGAAATGATTCAAATCATTCAAACGCTTTTGGATAACGGCAAGGCTTACGAATCAGACGGCTCGATTTATTTCCGAATTTCGGCGTTTCCCGAATACGGCAAACTCTCGAAAATCAAGTTTGAAGGAAATATTGTCGGCGGTTCGGAACGCATTGACACCGACAAATACGAAAAGGAAGATGCCCGCGATTTTGCGCTTTGGAAATTGGTTGCAGAAACGGATTCGGCAAGCTGGGACGCGCCTTTCGGTCGCGGTCGTCCGGGCTGGCACATCGAATGCTCGGCAATGGCGATGAAATATCTCGGCGAAACTTTCGATATTCACGCCGGCGGAATTGATTTGCAATTTCCGCATCACGAAAACGAAATTGCCCAATCGGAAGGCGCAACCGGCAAACTTTTTGCAAAGTATTGGCTGCACGGCGAATTTTTGAAAGTTGACAGCGAAAAAATGTCGAAATCTTTGGGCAATGATTTTACGTTGCGCGACATCATCGGGCGCGGTTTTAATCCGTTGGCGATTCGTTATTTATTGCTTTCTGTGCCGTATAACAAACAGTTAAATTTCACGTTTGAAGGCTTAAAGGGCGCGGAAACGACCGTCGAAAGATTACAACAATTCCGCCGTCTTGTTTCGGAAGCCAAGACGGAAAACGGTTCAAAGGCGGAAGTTAAAGCATTGATTGAAAAATCTCTGACCGAATTTGAAGAAGCGTTGGACGATGATTTAAATACCGCAATCGCGCTCGCCGCGATTCACAATCTGGTGCGCGAAATCAACACCGTATTAGCCAAAGACGACCTAAAATCTGACGACCAAACAGCGGTTTTGGACGCGATTGAAAAATTCGACTCCGTCCTCGGAATTTTCGGCGAAGAAAAGTCGGAAATTCTCGCCGAAGAAATCGAACAACTGATCGAAGAACGTCAGGAAGCGCGGCGCAACCGCAACTTTGCGCGGTCAGACGAAATCCGCGATTTGCTGGCGGAAAAAGGAATCGTTCTCGAAGACACCAAAGAAGGTGTAAGATGGAAACGGAAATAAATTTATGGACGATTTTAGAGAACAATGTCGAAGACAACTTGAACGAAGTCTTGAACAGCGGCTCAAATACGGATTTTTTCGCCAGTATAAGCCTGTTTTAGACGATGAGCCGCACCGCGTTTTTGAAACAATGGCAGAATATCGGAAATGGGCAGATGAAAATTTGCCGCGTTATTTGGGTTATAAAATCGTAAAAAAAAATGAACCTGCCAAATCGTAGTTATTTTCAACTTCAACAAGCCGTCGAAGTTGCCGAAACTTTCGCCAAACACAAAGTCGAATTTATGTTTATCGGCAAAAGCGGTGCGATTTTACTCGGCTATCCGGCGGCGACGCAAGATGTTGATTTATTTCCCGAAAAAAGTGTCGAAAACGGTCAGAAATTAGTTGCGGCATTGCGAGAATTGGAGTTCGAGATTTCCGATGAAATTGCCGAAAAAATCGTTAGGGGCGTTGATTTTGTTCAATTGAAAACAGGACCTTTCGATTTGGACTTGGTCTTTGCGCCAGACGGAATCGAAAGTTACGCCGAAGCTAAAAAACGGATGATTCTGCTTGACGGTTTTCCAATTGCCAATATCCGCGACATCATCGCCAGCAAAAAGGCTTCGGGAAGAGAAAAAGATTTAGTGGATTTACCACTTTTAGAAGATTTTCGTCAAGAATTTGAAAGGAAAATGCGCGGCGAACCCAAGTCATCTCTCGAAATTGCGATGGAAAAGCTAAAAAAATCCGACAAATAAAATTCAATTATTTTTGTCCTTCCAAACTTCCACCAACAAGCCTTTCAAACCGGGCGTTTCAAAAATAAACGGTTCTCCGATTTTGTAACCTTTGTTGATTAAATTCCGCAGCGGCGGATGTTTTTCGTTGAATTTTGCATCACGAAACGCGACGTAAAATCTTTCGCCTGTCATTCCGCTTTCGTCAGTTGTTTGGACTTTTTCAAACCCTCGCGGCAGAAAATAGGCTTTGTCTTCCGGCAATTCTTCGATGCCGTTGACTTTTATTATTTCAAAGTTTTTCTCCGCATCGCGCAGGGCAAACCACATATCGTAGGCGACGACATCTTCAAAAACGTATATTTTTGCGGGCTTTGTTTTATCTAAATTCCCTGCCAGATTTTCCCACGCGCACTCGAACAAAACGGGCAAACCGCGTTTTGTTTGCAGAAAAAACGCCATCCCGAAAAGTATCAAAATCAAGCTCAGAATCGTTGCCGCAATCGGTGCAGGTTTGATTTTCGTCAAAACAATCGCCGTCAGAATCGCAAACGGCACGAAGACGAAAATCAGATGGCGCGTTCCCCAAATCGAATACGGCAGAATCCAACTGGCAACGGCGGCAATCAAAATCGGCAACGTCAGAAAAATCGCCAAGAAAATCAGATTCTGCTTTTCTTCCGGCATTTCGCCTTTCCAATCAATTGAATAAATGACAAAAGCAGTGATGATAAGCAGTAAAATCGGGACTGTGACGATAAAAACCGAAGTCGAATCAACACTCGTTTGCTGATAATAAAACGGCTCGATCAGATCGAAAAGAAACTGAAAAATCGTCGCCGAATTCGGCTTTGAAATCCAGCCGATGTTTTGTCCGAGATTGGAATTTATCTCCGATGCTTTCCAAATCGCAAAAATCCACGGCGCGAAACTCGCCAGCAAAACGCCGAACATTATCAGCATTTGGCGAATTTTTATTCTCTGCAAAACGATGATTGCGGTGATTTCCGAAAGCACGACGAGCCAGCCGAAATAATGCGTATAGACGAGCAAAACATTGACGATTGTCAGAAACCAGATGTTTTTTCCCAAATGCAGAAACCGCACAAAAAGCCACATCGAACAGAGCGCGAAAAACAGAAACGGGCTATACATCCGAACTTCCTGCGCGTATTTAATCAGGCATCCGTTTGCGGCTAAAAACAGTAAAGCGAGCGAAATTATCGAATAATTCAGCTTCAATTCACGGCACAGAAAAACGAATGGAACGATTGAGATTATCGAGAAAAAAACCGAGAAAAATCTGAGCCAAAATAGACTTTCGCCGCCGATCATTATCCAAATTTTGAGTAAAACGTAAAAAAGCGGCGGGTGAATCAAATCCTGTGCAATAAACCAGACGAGATTTTGAAAATCCATTTCGGCGGCGTGAACGCTGAAAATTTCGTCAAACCAGAGACACGAGTTTGTCAGATTCCAAAATCTCAAAGCAATGAAAGCAACGCAAACCAAAGCAAAAATTATCAGCCAGGTTTTATCGTTTAATTTCATTCAATTCGCTTTTTCGATTGCCTATTTTTAGAGAGCTATTCCGTCGCAGAGTTTGCCGCCGATGCTTGTATAAAAAAGCGGAACTTCTTTGAAAGTATCGGTTTCGCGGCAATAGGAAAGACATCTGTCGAATGGTTTTGAATAGATATGAAGGCTCACGGCGCGTTCGTCAAATTCGGGTAAATTCAAGATTTGATGAATCGGTTCTTCGAGTTCGACCTTTGCGGCAAGACAATCGGAAAGGTCGAATCGGTCGGTTTCTACGAGCTTGCAGAAGCCTTTTTCTTCGTCAAATTCGACGGCGCGAAAATTCTGTCCGCGAAGTTTTCCGACCGGCACGGTCATCCAGCATTTTTGCTCGGAATGATTGTGAACCCGCGAAACTTGTCCTTTTTCCCAGCAAATCGCCATCATTTCAAAACGCGCATCTTTGTAAATCAGATTGCGCGTATAGCAGCGTTCGCTCCAGTGAAAATATTGCGTAATCGTATGAACATCAACCGGATTTTCGCCCAAAAATTGATAGACATTATCGCAGGTAAATTCTTCTTCAGGGATTCCGCACAGACCTTCAACGAGTTTTTCGACCGTAACCATCATAATTTTCCAAAAGTTTTCTAAATTGGCTTGACCATTTAAGAAAATACCAAAGTCCCGCGCTTGAATCAATTTTGCGGTTTTATAACAAACCTCGATAATAAACTCGTTTGACTTCGGTTCGCGTGCATTTTCCGTCCGCCAGATCATCGCCCGTATCTTTACAGCAAGGCTGTAACCGCGTGCAATTTAACCCGTTTTTCAAGAGTTTTGCGAGTTGGTCTTGTCCCATTCCCGACGGGTGAAAACAATCGCAACACGAAAGTTGGTCGGCACTGAATTTGTAAAACCAAGGCGCGTCCGAGTAAATAAAATCGGTTCCCGAGGCTTTGATTGCACCGCCGACCATTTCGCCGCCGATGATCACGACGGGCGAATTTCCGCCGTTCGGAATCGCCGCATATTCTGCCGTCACGCGTTTTAAAATCTCACGATAAGCACGCATCGTTGTAAAAGTATCGGTGATGCGCGTCGGCGAACAATCACGCGTGAGCGAACCGCAAATATTTGACGCGCCCCATAAGAATTGACAAGTTCCGCCGACCTGACAGTTCGACTTTGTCCCGAAATTGCAAAGTTGCGAAACGCGAACGGGCGCAACAACGCCAATGCGCGTATTCTGAACACTCATCAAAACGTCCAAACCTTTACGAAATTCGCGTTCAAATGAATCGGGCTTTGTTTTGCAATAATTGCTCGGGTCAAGATCGGAACTCGAGCAGGAAGCGTTCGTTTTCGTCAGATTTCCCGAACAACTGTCGTTATGACCTAAGAAAACGGCGGCTAATTTTTGCCCCGTCTGCGCGTTCAGATAAGTTCTGATATTGTTCGATTGATTGACGAAATCGCTCAACATCCGTGCGCCCGAAGCCGCCGAATTCGGATTTCGGGCAAGAATGTTGGTGTTCATTTCGCATTCCATGCGCTCCAGAAAACTATAAACATTTTCGTTTCCCCTGCCGCAAAAATTCGCGCCGTGCGTGTCGCTCGTCAGCCAATTATATTGTTCTTGGTCGCCGTTTGAACACGGAAAAGAACTCGCCGCGTTGAAGCCTTTCGAGATGCTGTCGCCCGCCACATCAATCGCCTGAATACTCAACTGCGCCTTCGCCTGAAAAGTAAAGACAAACAGCACCGCAAAACAAAAAACGCCAAGCATTTTTCTCATTGCCGATTTCCTCCGAGATTTAGATTTATTCTGATGTTATCCAAGTTCCGAGTTCCAAATTGAATTCTTCTTTTGGTAGTGAACAGAAAATAAGGCTGTTTGAAATTCTCGATTTGTGATTGCAAAGAGAAAAACGTCATCGCCGGGAGCGCACGCATCCCTGCGTGCTAAGTCGCGCTTGGCGGCGCATCGGCGTTGGTTGCGAAATCAACTCGAATTTACTACGAGATGTTTGAACGCTTCGCGTCCGGCACGCAAGGATGCGTGCGCTCCCGGCGATGACGTTCTTTTCTCAAAGCATTACTTTTAGTTCACTGCCCCTTTTTTATTTTATGAAAATCGCCGAATTTGATTTTGAACTTCCAGACAATCTGATCGCGCAAGAGCCTTTGGTAATCCGCACAAATTCGCGGATGTTGGCGGTTAATCGCACTTCAAATTCTTACGGGGACGAACATTTTTATAATTTTCCGAAGTTTTTGAAAAAAGGCGATGTTGTCGTGCTGAACAACACCAAAGTCTTTCCCGCCAAACTTTTCGGCACCAGCGAAACAGGCGCGAAGATCGAGCTTTTTCTTGTTCGTGAAACTGGAAATCAAATTTGGGAAACATTGGCGCGTCCGGGGCGACGTTTGAAAATCGGTAAAAAAATCAGTTTCGGCGAAAATCTGGTCGCAGAAGTTTTGGAAAAAACCGAAGAAGGTCGCGTTTTTGTAAAATTTGAAGCGAAGGGCGATTTTGACGAGATTTTAGAAGAAGTCGGCAAAACGCCTCTGCCACCTTATATCAAACGAGGTGACGACGATTTTGATAAAGACCGCGAGCGTTATCAAACGGTTTTTGCCCGCGAACGAGGCGCAATTGCCGCACCGACTGCCGGACTTCATTTTACGCCGCAAATTTTGGAAGAAATTAAAAATCTTGGCGCAACAGTTGCAGAAATCACGCTTCACGTCGGCTACGGAACTTTTGAGCCTGTCCGCGTTAATGATTTGTCGGAACATAAAGTTTTGCCCGAAAGGTATGAAATTTCAGATGAAACCGCCGAAACTCTGAATCAGGCAAAAGCCGAAAACCGCCGAGTTATCGCAATCGGAACGACAACGACGCGGACTTTGGAATCGGCAATTTCAAAACACGGAAAGTTTGTCGCCGAAAAAAATCTGGCGGATTTGACGATTACACCGGGTTACAAATTCAAAGCGATTGACGGACTTTTGACAAATTTTCACCTTCCGCAATCGTCTTTGCTCGTTTTGGTTTCAACTTTTGGCGGCTACGAACTTATAATAAAATCATACAAACACGCCGTTGCCGAAAAATATCGTTTTTACAGCTACGGCGATTGTATGCTGATTATTTGAATTTTGGATTTTAGATTTTGGATTTTGGATTTGATTCTGCTCCTAACGCCGTTGATTTTTAACTGCAACGGAATTGCTCAAACAAAATACCAATCCAAAATCCGAAATCCAAAATCTAAAATCATTTATGGCAGTTTTGCAGATAATCCGAAATCTTTTCGTTCCGACCGAATTGGTCGAACCGGAAACAGTTGTGCCTGCTGCGCCGACGAGTTACGAGATTCATCCGTTGACGGAAAAACATCTCAAAGAAGTCCTGCGCGTTAATCTGCGCTGTTTCAAAAAGGGTGAAAATTATACGAAACACACTTTTTCGTTTCTGCTGAACGAGCCGACAACGCTCAGTTATCGTGTTTCAACACCGACCGAACCAATCGTCGGATTTATTTTTGTGATGACCAACCAAGGCACGGGACATATCACGACAATCGGCGTTGCGCCCGAACACCGGCGACGCGGTTTAGCCGAAAAAATGCTTTCGCGTTGTGAAGATTCTTTGCGAAAACGCGAAATTGCGACCATTTCGCTCGAAGTCCGCGTGAGCAATATTGCCGCGCAGAGCCTTTATCGCGGTTTGGGCTACACGATTGTTCAGCGTTTGAATAATTACTACAACAACGGCGAAGACGCTTTTCTGATGGTCAAATCGCTTTTTTAATTTAAGATTCAAGATTTAAGATTCAATATTAAAATCTTAAATCTTGAATCTTGAATCTTGAATCTTGAATCTTAATCTACCGAAAATTTATCCGATAACCGACACGCGCCTGACTAAACTTTCGCACGCCGAACAGGTCAAAAGATTGATTAAAGGCGGCGCAAGATTTATTCAATTGCGCGATAAATATGCGTTGCCGAAGCAATTTTACGATGATGCAAAATTGGCAATCGAAATCGCTCGCCAAAGCAGCGTCAAAATCATCATCAACGACCGTGTAGATATTGCGCTGGCTTTAAAGGCAGACGGCGTGCATCTCGGACAAGAGGATTTGCCGCCCGCAAAAGCGCGGGAAATTTTGGGTGAAAAAGCGATTATCGGTTTTTCGACGCACAGCATCGGGCAAGCCGTCGAAGCCGTCAAACTTCCGATTGATTATGTCGCCATCGGTCCCGTTTTTGCGACGACAACCAAAGAAAACCCCGATGAAGTTGTCGGAATCGAAGGTGTCAAACGAGTGCGCGAAGCAATCGGCGATTTTCCGCTCGTGGCAATTGGGGGAATTTCGGCGGAAAATGTTTCGCAAATTCTCGAATCCGGCGCAGATTCGGCGGCAGTTATCAAATCAATTCTCTTTCCGCCCGAAAACATCGAAGAAAATTTTCAGGCTTTTCAGTCATTTTTGTTGAAATAGTTAAAAATTGTTTTTTAATGTTAAATTTTACTTGCTTTTTTACGGGTTGATGCGTCAGAATAGAAAACTGACAGCAACGGCTGTAACTAAAGTCCGTTAAACTCAAATCCAAGTTCCTACCATCTTTTAATTTTTTCCGGGAGTTAATCCAATCAATGAGTTTGCTTGATGTAGCACCGATAATTGAGCAGATGCTGCTCATTTCCGACAATGTCAGCGACCTGAATTTTTCCTGCGGGCAAAAACCGCAAGTCGAAATCAGCGGCAGCCTTTATTCGGCTTCACCGCTCGGTTTGGGCAGATTGACGGGTTTTCAAACCGAAATGATTGCAATGTCAATCCTGCGGGATAATCCCGAAGCCGCCGCGCAGCTTGCCAAATTCGGCACGGCGGATTTAAGTTACGCATTGCCCGGACGCTGCCGTTTTCGCGTCAATGTTTTTCAGCAACGCGGTTCTTATTCAATCGTAATGCGCGTGATTCCGCACGAGATTCCGAGTTTCGATTCGCTCAGTATTCCGCCGCAACTTGCCGAAATCTGCAATATCCGCAACGGTATCGTTCTGTTGACAGGTCCGACGGGTTCGGGGAAAAGTTCGACGCTCGCCGCGATTATTGACCATATCAACGAAACGAAAAGTTATCACATCGTCACGATTGAAGACCCGATAGAATTTCTCCACACGCACAAAAAATGCACGATCAATCAACGCGAGGTCGGTTCGGATACCAAAGATTTTGCGTCCGCGCTACGCGCCGCTCTGCGTCAAGCTCCGAAAGTCATTCTCGTCGGCGAGATGCGCGACCTCGAAACGGCGGAAATCGCACTCGAAGCCGCTGAAACGGGACATTTGGTTTTATCAACCCTGCACACGATTGACGCATCGAAAACGGTTGACCGCATTATCGGTTTATATCCGAAAAACGAGGAAAAAATCATTCGTATGCGGCTTGCCCAGACGTTTCGCTATATTGTTTCGCAACGTCTGATTCCACGCGCCGATGCCAAAGGTCGCGTCGCCGCAGTCGAGATTTTAAGGTCGAATCCGCGCACCCGCGAATACATCGAAAAAGGTGAATCCGAAGGCAAATCATTACTTGATGCGATGCGCGACGGTGAAATTGACGGAATGCAGGATTTTGACAGCGTCATCCGCAGGCTGATTGAAAAAGAAGTTATTACGCTCGAAGACGGGCTTTCATTTGCGACCAATCAAAACAATCTTCTGCTTCAATTAAAAGGTTTGTCAGGCGCGGACGACTACGCCAACGCCCAACCACAGCCGCAAAATCAACTCTTAAATGTTCCGCCGCCGACACCGAATCCGAATTCGATGCTCGATATGATTGAATAAACGAGTCGAGAGTCGAGAGTCAAGAGTCGAGAGTAAAATCTTCCTAACTCTCGACTCTCGACTCTCCACTCTCCACAAATTTTATGATAATCCGTTGCGATAATTGTTCAGTTTCTCTACAGCTCGACGAAGCCAAAATTCCGACACAGAATTTCACCGTCAGGTGTCCGCGCTGTCAAAATCTGATTCGTGTCCAGAAAGGCGCGAAAGGACACGGCTCGGCGACCGTTCAGCAACTCGAAGCCAATCAACCCGCGCCCGCCGTTGCCGACGGCGCACAGCAATTTTCTGCCAAAGAATCGGAATTTCAGATAAATTCGGCGATGCGTTCGCTGCTTGCGGCATTGCAAAAAGAAACGACGGGTTTGGACACGGACGATGAGAAAAGCGAAAAACCGCGCCGTGTTTTGTTATGTTTGGGACAAAAACGCGACGATGTCGGCAAAGTTTTGGTTGATGCGGGGTTCAAAGCCTACGTCGCGCAAACGCCCGCGCAAGCCAACGAAAGAATGCGCGAAGGCAAAACCGAAATTCTGATATTTTCCCCCGATTTTGCGGCAGAATTCGGCGGCGCGGCAATTCTTCAACAGAAGGTCAACGCGATGTATTCTTCCGAACGGCGACGTTTATTCTTGATTTCGCTCGAAGATGCCGGCACGACAATGAACGCGCACGACGCATTTTTGCGAAACCTCAATCTGATTGTCAATACGAGCGACATTCCGCAGCTTCCGCTGATTATGAACCGCGCCTTACGCGATTTCAACGACCTTTATCACTACCTAAACCGCGCACTCGGCGCAGAACCTATTTAGAAGGCAAAAGTAAAAAGTAAAAAGTAAAAAGTAAAAAAGCGTCTTGCTTGAAATTTAACAGTCAAGCAAGACGCTCTTAATTTTTGCCTTTTTACTTTTTACTTTTTACTTGTTCTTCCCCTGATGGCATCGAGCGTGTCATCAATCAATAATTCGCCGTTCTCAAACACCGTTCGCAGCTGCGAATTTTCCGCTTCGATTGTTTCCGCCGTTTCGAGTTTGACGGTTTGGTATTCGCCGTTTTCGTCTTTGATTAAATCGAGCCGTCCGCGTTTGCTGTTTTTGCCAGAATCGGTGATCGGCTGTTTGTAAACTTCGATCAATTTGCCGTCCGCAACGATTGCCGAACATTTGTAGGCAAATCGCAAAGTGTCGCGGTCAATTTTCTGCAACAACGCGCCGCCGATGCCGAAAGCGATGTTTGAAGCGGAAAAGCCTTCAGTTTTCAAACGCTCTAAAATCTGGCGAATTGATTGTTCGTTCACACCGTCGCCTTGAATGATGCGGACGTTTTTCAAAACTTTGTAGCCTTTTGAATTCAAGGTCGTCCCGAATTTTTCGCCCAAAATCTGCGCGACTTTTGAAACGACTTCAATCGGCTCGCCCGAATCGGGACGAATCACGACCGTCGCGCCCGAATCAATCACTTCTTGCCGAAGCTGTTCGCCCCAGATTTTTTCAACCGCTTCATAAATATTCCACGAATCCGAAACAACCGCGACCAACGCGCCGGGTTTGGCAAAATTCCGAAGCATATTGCGATAGGCTTCCGCTTCATTTTCGCGTCCCCAACTCGTAATCGTCGAATGTTCCGCCGCCGGAATCGAAAAACCAGCCATCTCTGAGTTGTAAAATTCACGGTGAATCAGCAGAGCCGACATCGTGTCCGTTCCCATAAAATTGACAAGATGCGCCGCGCCGCCGATTGCCGCCGTTTCTTGCGAAGAAACGCCGCGCGAACCGAAATCGTGAACCTTAAAACCGATTTCCGCGTTCGCATCATCAGCCGTTTCCTGCAAATATTTATAGACATCGCGTTTGATGTGAAACGATTGCGTCGCAACCGTGCAAGGATACCAAATCCGCATCAATTGGGTTTCAAACCAACTCGTCAGCCAATAAAATTCCGCGTCCGTATTTTCGACCGTCATCATCACATTGCGCAGCGGCACAACCGAACCTTCCGCGACGGCACGCACCCGCAAAGGCATTTTTCCGCCGTGTTTTTTAATCAAACTCGTCCAGCCTTCATAATTAAAAGGCTCGCCGTGCGCCGTGATAACTTCACGCGCCTGTTCGACCATTTCCTGCGTAAATTTTTCAAGAAAATAACGCTTCAAAACATATTGCAATCCGAAAAAAACGGTATGCTCCCAATCCCGTTCGCTTCCGCGCGATTCGAGATAAGAATGCACAAATTCCGTTTTCGGCGGGTATTGCAGCCAATGCGAAGATTTGTAACTGTCCGTGTCAATTATTCTATTTATTTCAAACATTTTATTTTATTCTCCTATTTTCGGTTTTCTCCCTGAAAACCTAAATTTTTGTTTCCAAACTAATAATCAAAGATATTCTGTTCTGCCCATTTTTTTGCATTTTCAATATCTTGCACTGTATATTCACGAATTACATTTGAACCTATCCTCCAAATAGCTCTTGATAAATCCATTTGCCATCTTGCACCGATATATCGCTTTTCATCTTCGGACATTACTTGAATTTCAGTTGTTAATGGAATAGCACAAGATATTGAAATGGCAATGAAGTTGGCACAGTAGCCAATTAAAGGCTCAGTAAGTTTGTCCATCATAAAGTTTATTGGAATAGTGTTTTCATCCATCATTGCCTGAGGAACTTTTGCCCTTCCAATTTCTTTGTCCCACTCGAAACTTAAGCCCATATTGATTTTGTAGTGAGCAAAAGTGTCTCTTATTTTTATTACAGATTCTAACCAAGGTGATTTAGCTTTTTCGATTTCTTCAATAAGCCAATCAATTCTCCCGATAGTGAGATTTAGTTTTTTGTTTTTCTTAAGTTGGTTTAATTGTGTAATAACATCCTTCCCTGAACTACCATAGCTATGAATATTTTTAGCATTGTTTCCAGCAATCGGACATAGGATTTTAACAAGCATATCTAATGCGGATTTGAACTGATAGAAGAAAGACTCAAGTTCGTATAACAACTCAAGCTCACAAATTTTTACACCTTTCTGAATTAACTCAGATAAACTCAGATTTTCTGAAATCTCCGAACTACGTTTTTTCTGCAATTCTTCATATTTTTTCCGATGATAACGTAAAGCACACAGTTTTACTGCAATCCAATTACACCTTTCAATAATTTCAGCCTCTTGTTGAGACTTCAAATTGGGAACTCCTCGAAGTATTAATTGTGCTTGTCCAACTGTTGCTCCTAAAACATCGTTATCTGGACGAATACTTATAAGAGGATTTCCGCTTTTAAGAGCTTCTATATTTTTTTTATATTTTAATAAATTTTCAACTTCTTTATTTGTAAAGTTTGCGTCAAAATTTTTCATAATCATACTCCTAAAAAATATTTAATAATGTGGACGTGATCTTCAAAAAACTCGTCTTCTTTTTCGCCCAAAGCCGATAACGGCAACCAGAAGGCTTTTGCCGCGTCGTCGCCGCCTTTGACTCTTGGCAAGCCGTCTTTTAGGTTTGATTCGAGTTCGATGAAATAGGCGAAAGTTACGGTTCTGCCGCGTTGACTGCGTTCTGGATAATCGAAAACGTGGGACGTTTTGATGCTTCCGCGCAAGACTTGTGCGGGAACTTTGATTTGCGTTTCTTCTTTTAATTCTTTGATTGTGTTGTCTTCGAGCGTCATATTGCTTGCCAAAAATCCGCCCGGAAGCGCGAGTAAACCTTTCCCCGGCTGAAATCCACGCCGAATGACCAAAACATGACCGCTCTGCACGACAACCGCATCGGTCGTCAGAAAAACAGGCTTATACGGAACGCCTTTGAACTGCGTGGCTTCGCGGTATTTCGCCAGATATTCAAACTCGCTTTTCAAGGTCGGATAAAATTCCGTCTGCCGAAAAGCGTTCAGATAATTCGCCACCGTTTGCGGCACGAGGCTTTGCCAATCGTCATCTTCCGAAAAGTATTTTTCACGAATCTGCGTCGCATTTAAGGAAAGATTTTGTTTGTCCGCCGGATAAAATTCTTCAAAATTCCATTGAGGGAAAAGGTTCAGATAATACGAACTTTTATCCTTGAAAAAACCGACGATTGATATTTTTGCGGCTTCTTTTTCGTCGTCTTCCGTGATTTCGTTGACCAGATTCTGAACTTCAGCCGTCCAAACGTGGTCGTTATACGGATAATCGCGCACTGCCCGAAAGATTAAATTTTTTGTATCTTTCGGAAAACAGGCGCGGATAATTTCCTCGCGCATCACGGGCGTGAACGGATTTTTCACGTCGGGCGCACTGCGTGCCGAGCCAAGTATAATGATGACTTTTTCGGCTAAAGTTAAACTGTATTGGATTAAATCTTGATGTGCTGAATGCAACGGCTGGAATCGTCCGATGACGATTGCGTAATCATATTTCTTCATTTTCCTAACACTCTCCGTGTTCTAAATTTTTACCGTTCAATCCGAGCGGCTACATTACTTACAAAAACATAATACGCCGAAATTTTCAAATCGGTTCGGAGAAATTTTTGTTTGATTATGTGTATAATTTACGGTATTATGCACACAAGACGTTTTAAACGCAGAAATATATGAGTTTAGCAATAGAGAAAAAAAGAAAGCATCTGATTTTGAATCAATCGAAATTGAATTTGGCGAAGAAAATTCTTGGCACGCGCACGGAAACCGAAACTATCGAACTCGCGCTCGAATCGGTTATTTCCGAAGCCGAAAAAAATAGAATTGCTTTTGAAGCAACCGAAAAATTATTAAAAAGCGGCGCAAAAGTAATAGATGTTTTCGGGAACTTGGAAGATTAGAAAATGTCAAAAGGAAATATTTTTGATACGTCCGTTTATGTGCGCGAACTGCGCCAAAACAATGCGAATATTTTGAAACAAAGGCAAAGCGAAAATTTCCCACTTTGGTTAAGCGCAGTTGTTCTGGAAGAACTTTACATCGGTGCTTCGGATAGTAAAACCGTAAAGATTTTCACAAAATTTGAGGTGGAATTTACAAAAGTCAACCGACTTCTCGTGCCAAACCAAACCGATTGGTCACTCGCCGGACAAATTCTAAATAAAATCGGTAAAAAATACGGCTTCGATAAAGTCGGCAAAGTGCGTCTGACAAATGGCACGGTTTTGGCGATGAGCGTTGCGCGAAACGGTTTGAAATTATTGACGGCAAATGCCAAAGATTTTCGGCTTATTTCAGAATTCAGAGAGTTTGATTGGGAAATTGTTTAAACTAATACCAAGTTGCGTGAATAAAAGTAGATTAAGAAAAGTGTCTGAAAATAGCTGAAAGCTGTCAGCTATTAGCTTTTAGCTGATTCTCGCTCTGATTTTGTTCTACTCTTTTTTAAGCAATTTGGTAAAACTCTCGTTGTAAGCGTTAAGATATAAAATTTGTTCGTAATCAATCAGACCGATTTTTAGTCTGTCGAGAAAACCGATTCTGCCAAGAACGCTGACGGGGAAATTTTCATCCGGCGTAAAATAAACAGTAGCTTCCCATTCGAGATTAGAAATTTTCAGAGTCAATTCGTGTCCATAGACGATAAATGTTGAAGTTGCCGCACGAACGCTTTCAGGTTCGCCTTTTTCAATTTCCAAGCCGAGCATTTTGGCATATCGAGATTGAAAAATACAAAAAGTGCTTCCGGTGTCGAGTTTGGTGAGAACCGAAATTGGCGGTTCGCTTCCGTGTTGGACGGCAATGGTAAAATTAATGCCTTGTTTATCGTGAGGATAGACAATTTTTTCGTTAAAAATGAGTGTCCAATCGTTCACGCCCAACCTCCGCAGAAAGGTTCGGAAACATCGGTAACAAAATGAACAAACGGAATTTTTACGCCTTCTTTTCGCGCTTTTTCAACAAAAGGTATCGGATCATCACCTGCGCCGACAAGCCGATTTCCATCCAAAACAATCCATTTTCCTATAAAATTAGCGCGATTTTCTTTTAGCCATTTTTCTTCTTGGCTAAAATCGAGTTTCGTATCCGTTTGGCGAACTTTCGGTAATTTTTTGTTGCCGCTTGATTCAGCAATTTCGGCAATTTCCTTGAGATAAACCTCAACCGATACACCGTTTTGTTCCGCTTCCTGCAAAATTTTACGGGCAATTGTCGCGTTTATTTGAGTTTCGGAAACAATCATTATTCGTATTTTATCATAAAAACTTTACCGTTTTTCAATCCGCATTTTCATCCCGTATTTCGGGCGCAGAGTAATCATCGGGTAAAGCGCGATTTTTTGTTCGGGCGCAAGACTGAGTTTCCACTTTCTGCCCAAAATTGCGAGCAGCAGAACGCCTTCCATCCACGCGAAATTTTCGCCGACGCAGTTTCGCACGCCTTTGCTGAACGGAAAATAAATGAATTTGTTTCCTGCTTCCTTGATTGAAAGTTTTTCCCAGCGTTCGGGAATAAAGTCTTCGGCGTTTTCCCAAAAACGTGTGTCGTGGTGCATCACGAATTGGCTTGCCAGCACGAGCGATTTTTTCGGAATCTGAAAGCCGTTAAACTCGTGGTCTTCGGTCGCCAACCGCCCGACCGTCCACGCCGGCGGAAAAAGCCGCATTGATTCGGCAAGGATTTGTTCGGTAAATTTTAATTTGCCGTAATCTTCGGGCGTAACGGTTCGGTCGCCTAAAATTTCGTCGAGTTCGGCGTGAAATTTCGCTTCCGACTCGGGATTTTGCGAAAGCAGATAAAACGTCCACGTCAGAGCGTTCGCGGTCGTTTCGTGTCCGGCGAGAAAAAGCGTCAGACATTCGTCGCGGACTTGTTTATCGGTCATCGCGCCGCCCGTTTCCTCGTCCTGTGCGAGCAGAAGCATCGAAAGTAAATCGCCTTTGTCTTCACCCGAAGCGCGGCGTTCGTCAATGATTTTGTAAATCACATCATCGAGCGTTTTTCGGGCTTTTTTCAGTCGTTTAATGGGCGGCAAAGGCAGTTTTTCGAGGATTTCGGAAAACGGCAAAAGCATAAAATTGAACATCGAAACAATCGTCGTCATCGCCGTTCCGACTTCGTTTGCCGAGTCTTCGACATTCGTGCTGAACAATGTTTTGCCGACAATCCAGAGCGTCAGACGCATCATTTCTTTGTCAATGTCCCGAGATTCGCCGCTCCGCCATTCGCCCGCCATTTTTTCGCCGAATTCAATCATTGATTTGGCGTATTCGTTGATTCGCGCACGATGAAAAGCAGGCTGAATCATCCGCCGTTGGCGCAGATGAAATTCCTTTTCGCTCGTCAAAAGACCTTCGCCGAGGAGTCCTTTGGCGCGTTGAAGCGCGCGTCCTTTGATAAATTTCGAGTGATTCGTAACCAGCAAATCACGAATCAAATCGGGATGATTGACCAAAAACGCGGGAATTTTGCCAACCTTAAAAGCCGAAACATCGCCGAGCCGCGAAAGTTTGGTCAAAAAACCTGTCGGGTCTTTGCGGAATGACCGAAAATGTCCGCCGAATAAATCAGCTTTGACGGTCGGCGGCACGGCTTGTTCAATTGCTTTCATAAACCAGATTTTAGCAGAAAAATAATTTTTCAACGCAAAGGCACAAAAAGGCAAAGGCGCAGAAGAAAAAGATACGAACTTTAATTTCGCAATTTCAATTGATTTTTTAAACTTCGCACCTTTGACTCTTTGCGCCTTTGCGTTAAATTTTTCTTTCCGGTTTTAGAATTTTTCGCGCAAAACTGGTATTTTTGATAAAAGTATGTCAGAAGCAAAACCGAAAAAAGTAAAACCCGATATTCGTGCGATTACGCGACTCGTGCCGCCGAGCGGCAATCTTGTCCAAGGTCAGTCCGAACTTCCGATTGACCCGCAATTAGCCAAAGAAGCGGCGGAAATCATCGCCGCCAGCCAGAATCATTACGGCGGTTCGGAAGGCGATGCAAATTTGCGAAAAGCCGTCGCCGAAAAAATTAAACGCTACAACGCTATCGAAGTTGATGTTGACGCGAAACCGCTCGAAGTAATGGTCACAAACGGCGGAACGGGCGCATTAATCGGCATCGCGCAAAGTTATTTACGCAACAAATCCGCGCTCGTTTTCGAGCCTTATTATCCGTATCACCGAAGAATTTTGGAAGAATTCGGCGGCAAGACCGAAACTTTTGAACTCGATGTGGAATTGAAGTTTGAGAAAGATGCTTTGCTCGCCCGTTGTAAGCAATTAAAAGACCGCACGGAATTTCCGCTTAAAGCGATAATCGTTTGTTCGCCCGCGAATCCTTCGGGCAAAGTTATGACGCAAACGGAACTCGAAGGAATTGCCGAAGTCGCGCAGGAACTCGATTTATTAGTAATTTCCGACGAAGTTTATGAACATTACGCGACGGGCGAAAATCCGCATATTCCGATTGCGGCTTTGCCCGGAATGTGGGAACGGACAATTACGGTCAATTCATTTTCAAAATCGTGGAACATTTCGGGCTGGCGTTTGGGTTATGCTTACGGCAAAGGCGAACTCGTCCAACCGATAAATAACGCGGCAAACGTGATTTATGTTTGTCCCGCCACGCCGCTCCAATCCGCGCTTTCAAAAGTTTTGATGGCGGACGAACATTATTACACGCGTCTGCGCGATAAATTCGACGGCAAACGCCGCTTTGCTTCCGAAGCCTTGTCGGCTTTAGGTTTCAAAATCTATGATTCAGGTTCGGCGTTTTATCTCTGGACACGGATTCCCGAAGAATTCGACGACGCAATTAAATTTAACGAAATGCTCATGCAAAACGGTGTCGGCGCAACCCCCGGAAGCGCGTTTGCCGACTCCGACGATTGGGACGCATATATGCGAATCTGCATTGCGCGGGAAGATTCGGTGTTGGAAGGCGCACTCGAAAAAATCCGTGCGGCTTTGCGGTAAATGTTAGAATAGTTTTGAGGCAAATTTATGAATTCGACCTTTGAACAAGCAATTGAAGTTATTCGTCAACTGCCGCCGACTGAACGAGAGAAAGTAAAATATTGGCTCGAACACGAAGGCGAGATTGATACTTCAAATGATTTTGAAGAACGCCGGATAAGGTTTCAACATTCGATGCAATGGATTCAGGAAAATCGTGAAAAGTTTGATGGTCAATGGGTTGCGCTTGACGGCGGAACCCTTTTGGCACACGGAACTGACGGAAAAAAAGTTCACGCCGAAGCGCAAACCAAAGGTGTCAAAACGCCTTTAATGCACCGCGTCAGCATCAAAGAAGCGCAGCCTTTCGGCGGATGGTAGAATGTCGGAAATAATAGAATTTGACAAGACTCATTTTTACAGTATGTTTGATGTCGAAATTACTGTTTCCGTCAATCTGTTTTACGCTGAAAAAGATGTCGAATTTGACGCAAAAATTGACACGGGTTCGACTTATTGCGTTGTTCAGAGGCTTCACGGTGAACTTCTCGGATTAGATATAGAAAACGGAATCTCTTTAGAAATCGGAACGGCGACCGGAAGTTTTCGCGCTTTCGGACACGAACTAAGGCTTTCCGTTTTGGATATTGAAACCGTTTCAACCGTCTACTTCGCCGAAAGCGATTTTTTCGACCGCAATGTTTTAGGCAGAATCGGCTGGCTCGACCGCGTAAAATTAGGTTTAATCGAGCAGGAAGGTAAATTGTTTTTAAGCCGTTACAACAAATAATATGAAAAAAATTTCAGTCTTTCTTTTACTTTTAAGTTTTTTAATTAACGCTTCTCCGATTCTTGCAGATGAAGGAATGTGGACGTTCGACAATCTGCCGACTAAACAATGGAAAGAGCGTTACAATTTCGAGCCGTCGCAGGAATGGATTGACCATATTCGGCTCGCTTCCCTGCGTTTTGAGGGCGGTTCGGCGAGCTTTGTTTCGCCCGACGGCTTGATTATTACCAATCAACACGTTGCTAGCGGACAATTGGCGAAACTTTCGACGAAAGAGAAAGATTTGGTCAAAAACGGATTTTACGCCCGCACCCAAGCCGAAGAATTGAAAACGCCCGATATGGAGGCAAATGTGCTGATTTCCTTTGAAAACGTCACCGAGCGCGTCCAGACGGCGGCAAAAGCGGGCGCGTCCGACAAAGACGCAAATGCCCAACGCCGCGCCGCGATTACCGCAATCGAGAAAGAATCAACCGATAAAACGAATTTGAAAAGCGAGGTTATTTCGCTTTACAGCGGCGGCGAATACTGGCTTTACCGTTTCAAAAAATATACGGACGTGCGGCTCGTTTTCGCGCCCGAAGAACAAATCGCGGCGTTCGGCGGCGATTACGATAATTTCACGTTTCCGCGTCACGATCTCGACATCACGTTTCTTCGCGCATACGAAAACGGTGTTCCGGCGAAAACCCCGCATTTTTTGAAATGGTCGGAAACGGGCGCGGTTGACGGCGAATTTGTCATTGCTTCGGGCAATCCCGGTTCGACGGCGCGGCTTCTGACGCTCGCACAATTAAAATATCAGCGCGACACGGGAAATCCTTTGCAGAAAAAGGTCTGGACTCTGCGCCGCGATATTTTGGAAAATTACGCAAAACGCGGCGATGAGCAGAAACGTCAGGCAAGCGGCGGAATCCGTTCGTTTAATAATTCGCTCAAGCGTTTGACGGGACAACAGGAAGGCTTGATGAATCCGCGAATGTTTGCCAAAAAAGAAGCGGAAGAAAAAGCATTAAAAGACGAATTGGCGAAGAAACCCGAATTGCAGAAACTTTACGCGCCGGCTTGGGAGCAGATCGAAAAGTCTTACGCGGAAATGCCGAAAATGGCAAACCGTTTGTCTTTTTCAAATCTTGCGCCGTCGCGTCTGGCTGGCATCGCCCAGCAATTAGTGCGTTACAGCGAAGAATCCAAAAAGCCGAACGACCAGCGTTATCCCGAATTCAGCGATGCGCGGTTTGAAGCCTTCAAAGCAAATCTGCTTTCGCCCGCGCCGATTTACACGGAACTCGAAGAAGCCGCGTTGACCGCTTGGCTCGAAGAAGCCGTCAAAACTCTGGGCGCAAACGACTCGTTTATCAAAGCCGCGATTGGCGATGCCGAACCGTCGGAAGTCGTCAAACGTGCCGTCAACGAAACGAAATTAAAGGATGTCGCGGCAAGAAAAGCTCTGCTCGAAGGCGGCGAGAGAGAGATTGCCAAATCAACCGACCCGATGATTACGCTCGCCAAACGCGTCGAACCGATTGTCCGCGAGCTTCGCGCTTGGAACGAAGAAAAAATCCTGAGCGTCGAAGCAAGCGCGGGCGAGCGCATTGCGAAGGCGCGTTTTGCGGCTTACGGCAGAACGATTGCGCCCGACGCGAATTTCAATCTGCGCGTCGCTTACGGCAAAGTCAAAGGTTACGACGAAGACACGACGCTCGTGCCGTATAAAACAACCTATTACGGTTTGTATGACCGCGCACTCAGTTTCGGCGAAACGCCGCCGTATGATTTGCCCGTGCGCTGGCGGACGGGTCGCACGAAATTAGACCTTGCGACACCGATCAATTTTGTCTATACGGCAGACACCATCGGCGGAATGTCCGGTTCGCCGATCATCAACCGCAACGCGGAATTTGTCGGCATCAACTTTGACAGCAATCTGCAAAAACTTTCCAACCGCTATTGGTATATCGAAGAAGAAGAAGGCTCGCGGGCGGTCGCCGTTCACAGCGCGGGAATTATTGAAGCCTTGCGGAAACTTTACGATGCGGGAGATTTGGCGAAGGAGTTGACCGGAAAGTAGTTTTATTGTTTAAAGTTCCGTTATTAGTTCGCGGAGCGAACGACAGCGTGTAGCCACAGGCGCAAGCCTGTGGAATGTTGACGAAAAGAATCAAGCCCGTGAAACGGGTGACAGAAATTATAGTTTCTGTCGCTATCTTCGATAGCTTAAACATTTTATCGCTCAATTCCCATAGCTCACGCTATGGGCTATATGCTATCGCCATCTCCGATGGCTTAATTTAACGAAAAAAGCAAACTAAAGTTTGAACTCCGAACATCAAAAAATAGTGTTAAGAAAGATTCTAAAATGGTTCGGCTATTTCGTCCTCGGCGTGGTTTTGATTCTCGCGGGAATTTACGTTTATCTGGCGATGCGGACGGGCAAACCGGCAGATATGCGGGCGATTTTTAAACGTGAAATTTCGCGTCCGCTCGTTTTCGCACATCGCGGCGGCGGCGGACTTTTTCCCGAAAACACGCTCGAAGCCTTTAAATATTCCGCGCAGATGGGCGTTGATGTTTTGGAACTCGACATTCATTCGACGGCGGACGGCGCACTCGTCGTGATGCACGACGGCAGTCTTGACCGCACGACGAACGGCAGCGGACGGATCAACCAAATGACGCTTGCCGAAGTCAAAAAGCTCGACGCGGCTTATAATTTCACGCCCGACGACGGCAAAACTTTTCCCTATCGCGGAAAAGGAATCACGATTCCGACACTTCAGGAGATTTTCGATTCGTTTCCCGAAATGACCTTTAATGTCGAACCGAAACAAGCCGAGCCATCCGTCACAAAACCTTTGTGCGAGATGATTCGCGCTCGAAAAATGACCGAAAAGGTGATCGTCGGTTCATTTCGCCAGATGGCGATTGACGAGTTTCGCACCGAATGTTCGGAAGTTGCAACTTCCGCCACGCCGTCCGAGGTGAGCGAATTTCTGGCGTTGTATAAAATGGGTTTGGGCGAATCTTACAGTCCGCCGATGCAGGTTTTGCAAATTCCCGAACGCGTCGGAAGTCTTCAGGTCGTTTCCAAAGATTTTATCGAAACCGCCCGCAAACTGAATCTGAAAGTTCACGTTTGGACGATTAACGAAACCGAAGATATGCAGAGGCTTCTCGAAATGAAGGTTGACGGAATTATGACCGATTACCCCGACCGTTTGCTCAAAATTCTCGGCGACGGACAAAAACTTGTCAAAAAAGATAATTGACGTTTTTTGTAAATCGCGTAAAATCGGTTTATGAAAAAACACGCCATATTCGTATTTTTCTTCGTAATTTGCGCTTTTTCGTTTCAACGGAGCGCGGCGCAAGCTAATAAAACCGCCGAAATCAAACGCATTGACAGTTATGTCAAAACGCTCGACGCATTTGTCAAAAGAAATAAGCGCCCGCAGTTGATTTTCGCCGATACTTCCGATTACAACGAAAACAATAAACCGAAATGGCGAAAATTCGCGTCCGAAAAAACTTTGGAAAAGTTCCGTGAAACAGCTGAAACTTATACGATTGCCTATAATTGGCGGCGAAACGGCAAACTCGTTCAATCGAATTTCACGCTTTTCAGCCCGTCGGGCGATTGGGCGCAATACGATTATTATTATTTCCGCGCCGACGGCACGATCGCCAAAATCGCCTCCGAACTTCGCACCTTTTACGGCGATTTGATAGTTCTGCGAAACCTTTATTTCGACGGCAAAGGCAGACTGCTCCGCCAAACGATTCGCTACCGCGATTTGAATACCAAAAAGCCGGTCAAAAAACCAAAAGACGAAGATTATCAAAGCACCGACGTAAAGATTTTCAAAACCGTCCGCCAAATGCCTTTTGCAAAGCTGCTTAATTAAATCGCGCCGGAATTGTTAAATCAAAAATTCAGGTTTCTAAACAAAATCAACAAATATGGACTGTCACTTAAAAAAAATGCCTCGTTTTACCGAGGCATTTTGTTCTAATTTTAACCTCAGTTCGGGATCACACCGGAGCGCAGGCTGCCAGCCTGCAACGCCGCTTGAAAAGCGGTGTAACGACTTAGCTTTTCAGTAATCTTGAATAAATTCGGAGGTTGTCAGCGTTTTTCAAACGCTTGCAGGCTGGCAGCCTGCGCTCCGTTCGGCAAATTCCTTATCCCGAACCGAGGTTAATTTTAGGAAAACGAAATTGCTTATTTGCCGGAAGTTTAGTGAACCGAATCTTTTTTCAGAAAGATCGTGTCATATTGGCTGACGCACCTGAAGCCGCACATCCGGTAAAAAGCCTGCGCTTTTTCGTTTTCTTCGTTGACCAGCACACAGATCGAAAGTGTGCGGGTCAGCAAATCGGCGGTTAATTGTGCCAGACATCTTCTGCCCAGACCGCTTCCGCGTTCCGACGGGCAAACGTAAACGCCTTCGAGATAGATCAGTTCAGACGTTTCGGCTTGAATGTCCGCTTTGAAAACGAGTTCGTCGTCTTTGACGACAACCCAGACGCGGTTTTTACCGATGCGCCGGCGACACCGGCTCAAAAAGCCTTCACGGTCTTTTTCGAGCGGGTTGATGCCGCTTTCGGCTTCCGCCATCGCCGCGTGTACCGGCGCGATCAAATCGAGATCATCGAGCGTGGCAAGGCGCAAACCTTCGGCTTTGCCCGCTGCCTCGATGCCGTTTTTCAATTCGAAAAGCAGTTCGCGGCAAACGCGGCGCATCGGCTGTCCGTCGTCGGCGTAATTGTTCCAGAAAATTTCCGCCTTTTCCTGCTCCGCCATAAACATATGGAGATGATTATGGATTTGAGCCGTCAGGGCGAGTTCCCGGATCGCGCCGCGTGTGCGGGTTTCGATCAGCGTGGCGTGTCCGATCAGGGCAACGCCTTCCAATCTTCCCTCGGAGTTGCGGCAGCCGTAAAAAGTGCCGCGGTTTAGTTCGCTGACCAATCCGTTATCACGAATCATTCCCAACATTATCACCGTGTGAATCGGGCGTTCGGAAAGAAACGCGACAACTTCATTGATTTCCGGTTCGGTAAGTTCGCTGACTGTTAATGCCAAGTTAGACTGCGGTAAACAAGCAGTTTCTTCCATTACGGTCTGCATCATCTGTTCTAGTGACATGATTTTTGCTCCTTTTTTAATGGTTTACTGTTTATTTATTTAGTCGTTGCGACACCGATATTTGTGTAAAACGATTGACCTCCGTTGTTGTAGGCGCGGACTCTAAAACTATAAGTTTTGCGCGATGTTAGTCCGGTGCTTGAGTAAGTTTTGACATTCGCGCCGACCGTTCCGACCTGGACAAAGTTCGTGCAGGTTGAACCCAGACAGCTTTCGATGGCAAAGCCTGATTCATTGGTGACATTTTCGCTCCACGCCAGATTGATTTGCGTAGTTGAGGAAGCCGTCGCCGTTAAATTCGTCGGTGAAGTATTCGGTGCGGTATGAGGCTCCGGCATCATCGAAGCGGTCGCGTCGCCGTTGATCGCGTCAACTGCTTGAGCGGCAACCTCGTTTGCCATTACGTTATCTCTCATTAAAACGCCGTCGCCGACTAAAACGCCGTCGCCAACTAAAACGCCGTCGCTGATTAAAACGCCGTCACTGAGTAAAACGCCGTCGCTGATTAAAACGCCGCAGCTTAAGAAATCGTAACCATCGCTGATTAAAACACCATTGCCGGTTAAGATGTGGTCGCTGATTAAAACGCCGTCGCTGATTAAAACGCCGTCGCTGATTAAAACGCCGTCGCTGATTAAAACGCCGTCGCTGATTAAAACGCCGAGTTTGTAAATTCCCTGATATTTGGTAATCAGGTTGCTTCCCGTAGCGAATGAGTAATTCATCACTACGCCCTGTCCCCAGGTGAAAGTTTCGCCGTTAAAAGTTGACTGCTGAGCCGGAACCGTTGTCGTTAAAAGCGGCGAACCGACCGCCGTCGTTGCGGTTAAATCCTGCCGAACGATTTTCGCTAAACGCACTGCGCCGTCAATGTTCAAACGACCCGCGCCCTGCTCGAACTGGTTAGCTCCGTTGAGCGTTTGCGACGAATACATCAAAATCATTTTGACCAGATTCGGCGTTAATTTCGGATTCACCTGCAGCATCAGTGCCACCGCGCCGGAAACCGCCGGTGTCGCCATTGACGTTCCCGAAAGATACATCTGATTTTCGTCACTCTCGGAAGATACGCGGGCATCGAGAGTCGGGTTGTTTCTCACCAGAAGGTTTAGACCTGAAGCATACGATTGGGCATCAACAATTCTGTTGCCCGGCGCGACTAAATCGGGTTTGACCAGATTATCGAAATGTCGGACACCGGTCGTGTCCGTATAGAACGAACGCGTCGGACCGCGCGAGCTGTAAGTCGCCATCACATCATCGGACCGAAGGTTCGTTCCGTAAGTATTAATCGCGCCGACCGTAATTGCCGAAGGCTCGTTGCCGGGTGAATGAATCTGACCGTAAATTTTACCGCCCAAAGGTCCTCTGCCTTCATTTCCGGCGGCGGCAACCACGACGATTCCCGCATCAACCAATTTGCGAACCGCCAGGCAAAGCGGGTCCAAGGTGTAAGTGTCAATCGCGTTCGCGCCGAGACTGAGATTTACGACTTTCATATTGTAAGTCGTATTGGCGCGGTTCGTGTAAATCCAGTCGAGTGCGGTGAGAATCCCGCTGATCGAACCGGTTCCGTTAGAATTCAAAACGCGCAGGTTAATAAGTTTGGCGTTCGGAGCGATTCCTTCATACGCACCGTTCGATATTCTATTGTTGCCCGCCGCCATCGCAGCGACGTGCGTGCCGTGTCCGTATGGGTCGTCCGTTCGGTTTTCGCCCGTGAAATCTTTGTTGTAGATAACTCTGGAGGCTGATCCTGATCCCGAAGTGTTCAGAAAACTTTCATGCTGATTGTCAATACCCGAATCAACAATGACGATTCCGATGCCGGTTCCGTTAAGCGGGTTCGAGCTGCCGTTCAAGTTACGGATGGAGTTTGCGCCGGTCGTCGCCGTCAGATGACCGAGCGTTTTGACCGTATCGTCAACCGTCATAAAATCTACGTCCAAACGACTGGCAATCGCATCAACATCTTTTTTCTTGAGCTTATAAACCTTAAAAGCAAAGTTCGTAAACGAGGCTTTCAGCACCGCACCTTTGCCGTTCAGGTCGGTCGTCAAGCTGTTCGCCCACGAAGCAGTCGGGTTAATGATGACATCAATAAAGTCTTCGCTGCCGACCTGTATCATCTTCTTGGTCAGCTTTTCGCTCTTTTTCAGTTTCGGAGCCGCGTTGACCGGGTGAATCGCCGTCAACGTGAATATTAAAAGACTTAATGCAATTAAGCTGAATCGAATTTTTTGAACTATTTTGTTTTTCATCTCATTTTTCTGTATCGAATTTTTTTGCAAAGCTGTTCGGGATGCTACAGCTTTGACAAAGAGTTCTATATCACGCCGTGTGCCATAATGCTAAATGCTTATAAAACAAGGATTTAATTATTAAAAAATGAATTTAACACAGAACAATTCGGTCAAAATGAAATAAGATTCACCCCGAATCTCGTTCACAATGAATGATTGTCGAAAGCCTTTTTGTTAGAATCAGACCGAAGGCGAATCAAAAGCCTCTCAAATAAATCTATGCACTATCACTTAATCGGAATTTGCGGGACGGCGATGGCTAGTCTCGCGGGAATGTTGCAGGCTAAAGGCAATAAAGTGACGGGTTCGGATCAGAATGTTTATCCGCCGATGTCAACGCAGTTGGAAGAATTGGGGATTGAAATTCTTACGGGTTATCGTGGAGAAAATGCCGACATCGGCGCGGATTGCACGGTTGTCGGAAACGCGATTTCGCGGGGAAATGCGGAGCTTGAAGAAGTTTTGAACCGCAAACTTTTGTATCGCTCGCAGGCGGAAATCGTCAAGGAAGAATTTATTCGCGGGCGGCGCAGTCTGGTCGTTGCCGGAACGCACGGCAAGACGACGACGACGAGCATTGCGACGTGGATCGCCGAGGTTGGCGGTTTAAATCCGAGTTTCCTCGTCGGCGGCATCGTGCAGAATTTCGGCGCGTCTTTTCGCGTAACGGACGGCGATTATTTCGTCATCGAAGGCGACGAATATGACACGGCTTATTTTGATAAAAAGCCGAAGTTTATGCACTATCTGCCCGAAATTGCGATTGTCAATAACATCGAATTCGACCACGCCGATATTTACAAAGACATCCACGAAATAAAGTTTGCGTTTTCGCGCCTGATGAATTTAGTTCCGTCGAACGGGCGTTTGATTTGCGGAATTGATTCGCCGATTGTCGGTGAAGTTTTAGACGAAATGCAGGGCAAACTTTTCACGAATATCGAGACTTTCGGAACGTCCGACGAAGCCAAATGGCAAGCGCGTGAGATTGATTTTTCGGGCGACACGACGCGGTTTACGGTTTTCAAAGACGGCAATTTCTGGAGCGAATTTGAAACCGATCTGATCGGCGAATTTAACGTGCGAAATTGTTTGGCGGTCATCATCGCGGCGGACGCGTGGGGAATTTCCAAAGAGAAAATGCAGGAAGCGTTTCGGACGTTCAAATCGGTCAAACGGCGCGTCGAAATTCGCGGTGTCGAACGCGGCGTAACGGTAATTGACGATTTTGCACATCATCCGACCGCCGTTGAAGAAACTTTGAAGGCACTTCGCACAAAATATCACGGCAAAAGATTAATCGCCGTTTTCGAGCCGCGTTCGTGGTCGTCGCGGCTTGCGGTTTTTCAAGAACCTTATACGAAAGCGTTTAATTACGCGGATTATGTCGTCATTGCCGGAGTTTACAATACTTCAAAAGCGAGCGAACTCGGCAAAGTTTTGGACGTTTCGGAACTCGTCGAAGACATCAAACTGCAAGGCAAACCCGCGATGGCTTTCCCCGATGCCGACGCGATCATCGAACATCTCGCGCCCGAATTAAAGGACGGCGATGTCTTGGCGATTATGTCCAACGGCGGTTTCGGCGGCATTCACGAAAAGATTTTGAATATCCTGAAAGAGAACTGATAAAAATTGCCAACTGCGGAAATAAAAGAAGTTATTGCGGCTTCAGCCGTCGAGGTTTTTGATCTTTTGCACGATTACGGACGGCGGCTGGAATGGGACACGCTTTTGCAGAAAGCCTATCTCGAAGATGATTTTCCCGAGTCCCGAAAAGGCGCGATTTCAGTCTGTCAGGGACGCGCGATCTTAGGCGGGTTTGCGCTTCGAACCGAGTATGTGACTTTTGAAAGAGGAAAGGTCGCGGCTGTCAAAATGCTCAATCAGCCGCCGTTTTTCGATACTTTTGCCGCCAGTATTCGCCATTCGGACATCGGCGAAAATCAATCCGAGATTGTTTATAAAGTGAATTTCACGGCAAAACCCAAATTCCTGAGAAGGCTTTTGCAGCCGATCATGAAAGCCGTTTTTCTCTGGGAAACACGAAAAAGACTTGATTCACTAAAGGAATTTTTCAGGCAAAAGAATCTGGAAAAGGTGAAAAGTGAAAAAGTGGAAAAGTGAAAAAGTGAAAAAGTTTGTTAAATTATACCGATTCAAATGAAGTTGTTCAACAGGTCAGAACCGCCTGCGGTAGCGGGCGGGTAAATGTTTGTGCGAAGAACCCGCCCGCTACCGCAGGCGGTTCTGACAACACGCACTATTCAACTTGATTTCGTATTATCAATCAAACTTTTTCACTTTTCAACATTTTCACTTTTCCACTTTAATTTATCCTGCCGTTAAAATTCGCCAGATGTCCGACGATTTCGTCAATTGTCGCAACCCGCAAGCCGCCTTCGCTGACACCGTTGACGATGATTGAAAAAACCAATCTTTCGCCTGCCGATGTCGTGACATAGCCCGAAAGCGCGGAAACTTGGTCAATCGTTCCCGTTTTGCCGCGCACGTTGCCGTTCGTTTTTGCGCCTTTGAAACGGCTTCTCAAAGTTCCGTCAACGCCGCCGATCGTCAGCGAATCGAACCACGCGGCTGAATAACGGCTCTTCGCCATATAGCTGTAAAGCGTCACGAGCGCGGCGGGTGTCACGAGATTGTGGCGCGAAAGTCCGCTTCCGTCGTATTGAATTAAACCGTCAGGCGCAACACCGATTTCGTTGAGAAAATTTCTGACAACCGCAATTCCGCGTTCTGCACTCGTTTGTTTCGGATTGTTTTTATCGCCAAGTTGTTCGCCGAGCGTCCAGAGAATCGTTTCGGTGTAAAGATTCTGACTCGGCTTCATCGTTTTGGCGGCAATCAGCGAAAACGGCGGCGATTCGAGCTGCGTAATTTGAACGGGCGCACCCGACGAAGCGACCGCTAAAAATGCTTTTTCTTTTTTGCCGATCACACGCGGCTGTCCCGTAACGACAACGCCTTTTTGCTCAAGCCTCTGTTTGAGTAAAGCGACAAACAATTCCGCCGGATGCGAAACCGTCACGGAATCGGCAAAACCTCTATCACCGACGGGCATCGTTCCGCTGATTTCCAAGACGTTTTGGTCGAGGTCTTTTTTGACCGTCAAATCGCGTTTTACACCAGACGCGGTTGTTCGGCAAGTATTGATAATCCGCACGACCGGATTAAACGGCAAAAGATTAACGATGCAGGACGAACCGACCGATGACGGCTTAACGCTCAAATCGAGCGCGTTGTCATTGAGCGGCAAAGCCGAAACTTCCGCGCCGTAATACCATTGCAAATCGTCCCATTCCCAACCGTATGGAACGGCATTTCCGCTAAAATAGCTTTCGTCGCCGACGAGGTTTCCTTCGATTCTTTTGATGCCCGACTGCACGATTTTATCGGCTAGATTGTCCAAACCTTTGAAATAATCCTTGTCATAAAACGCCGTCGAAAACGAAACATCGCCGCGCCCGTAAATCGTCAAATCACCTTTGATCGTGCCGCTTGCGTCGGGTTGCGAATTAGCCGAAACGCTCGTGATAAAACGAAAATTCGGTGAAAGTTTTTCCATCGCCGCCGCGACCGTAAAACTTTTCATATTCGAGGCGGGCATCAGATATTTTTCGGCATTGTCTTCAAAAACGATCTTGCCCGTGTCGAGCGACACGATTTTGATGCCGACCGTGCCGCGCCGCAGTGTGGGACGCATCAGACTTTGCCGAATCTTCGCCTGTAAATCAAAAATCGTCTGTCCGCTCGAAATCGTCGGAGTCGGCGATGCAATCGGCGTTGGCGAAACGGTCGGTTTCGGCGTTGGCGTTGCGCCGACGATGATTCGCTGGCGGTTGTTATCACTCTGCGCCGCGACTGAAAAAGCGATTGCCGCAATTAAAAAAAGCGCGAATTTGAGCTGGCTGATTTTTTTCATCGAATTTATTTTACGGAATTTTTCTTAAAGGCAAAAAGCAAAAAGGCAAAAGTTTGGAATCATTCTTAACTTTTGCCTTTTTACTTTTTACTTTTTACTTTTACTCATTTTTTCGCGCCGACAATCACATTGAGGTCGGTTTGCGGAACTTGCAAATCGAGCGTCACTTCGTTGCCGGTTTGCGCGATTTTCGTGTTTTCGAGCATTCGTCCGTAGATTTTCTGGTCTTCGCGCTTCGAGCCTTTCAAAATGCCCGCAAAACCTTGAAAACCGACAATCGTGTCCTTCAAAACTTTCGCCTGCGGAGCTTCGGCGGTTTTGGCAACGATTGAAACGGTCGTATTTCCGCCCGCCACGTCCACCGAACCGAAAAGCTGGCGAACGCCTTTCAGACTGTTGCCGAGTTCATCGTCCTCGAGTTCGATAAATTGCGATAAACCGTTCGGAACCAACGCACCGAAATTGACAATCGCGTTCGGTTTGCGCGAAACCAAATCCAGAACTTCGCCGCCGATGCGCGTTTTCGATTCAAACATTTCGCGCACGCGAACGAGCGAACCAAGCACCAAAGTATTGTCGTCATAGCTCGTCAAAGCCATTTCTTTGGTCAATCCGACAAGTATTTTGCTGAAAATATCGCTCAACGCCGAATTCCCAACTTTGGCTTTGTTTTGTTCGATAACTTCCTGCGGTGAAAAGATATAAACCGTTCGGTTGCCGATTTTTTCTTCGCGGAATTTACCGTTTGAAGCGGTTTTCGCAATGGTGATAAGTCCGTCGGCTTTAAATTGTCCGCGTCCCAGAACCAACGGCTCGAAATCGTAGCCCTTTTCAACCGCCTTGAATGAACTGACACCGACGGCGACTTGCTGAAACTGTTTGAAATCAATGCCCGTGCGCGTTTTTATCTCGTCGAATTTACTCAAAATTTCGGTCAACAGCGGCTGATTGGCAGACAAAATCTGCGGCAGAGCTTCACCGAAAAGTCGTTTTGCGTCAACCGCCATCGCGGCATCGGAAGGCGGCAAAAGCGCAAGCAATTGATTATTGGTTTTGTCTTTTTTCTTGTCTTTCGGGTCGGCGAAACTGACGCTGACCGCGCTCATCATAACCGCGCAGACCATCAAAAGCGCGAAAATTTTATTCTTCATTTAACAACCTCTTATAAAACTTTATTAAACTTCCGTGATTATAGATGATTTTGCGGTAATTAAAAGTTTGCCGGAAATAAATCAGTATAGCGAGCGGTAGCGAGTTTTTCGATTTTATTCAACTCGAATAAATATGAACTTGTTCGCTACCACTCACTATACCGATTAATTTTTTATGACTTCAAACTCGAAATGAAGTTCCTTGCCGCGAAAAATATAGCTCAGGTAGAATTCCCAGAATTTGCGCGTAAAGCGAAAGCGCGGCGATCTTTGGTCGAGATTGACGATAAACTCCAACCCCAAAGCACGCCATAGATTTGCCAGCGAAACGTAGAGTTTGACGGGTTTTAGTTTTACATCCGTGTAAAAATCAAAAACCTGGCGGTCGGGCAAAAAGGTGTTGAAAGAATATGAATTGAGATGATTGCGGTGCGTCGGGTCGGTTGCCCAATCGGGATTCGTGTAATGCGGCGTTAGTAATTTTATCGTGCCGCCGTTTTTGGTGATGCGGTAAAGTTCGGTGATAAAAGCCATTACGTCCGGCACATGCTCGACCACGTGATGCGAAACAATTAAATCAAATTCGTCGTCGGCAAACGGATACGGAACTGTTCCAAGGTCGTGAATAATGTCCGCCGCCGTGCGCGGATTGTTGTCCAGCCCAATCGCACCTTCGTATTTATTTGCACCGCAACCGACATCGAGAATTTTTTTCATCTGAAAACAAAAATAGCACGCGGACAAACGCGGATAAAGCGGATTGACGCGGATTTTTATAAAAATTAATCCGTACAAATCCGCTAAATCCGCGTTCATCTGCGTCCTATTTCATCAATATTTGTCAACGGATTCCTTGATCCCGCACTGCGGACACATCAAAGTTCGATGTTCTTGATCAGCCCATTTTGCCAACGCGGAATTTGAAAAACGCGGATTTTTGCTTTCGGCTTCGCCTTCGCGCATCAGCCGCGAATGTTTTTCCGTTTCGTTCTGACTTTTGAGTTCACGTTCGCAAGATTTGCAAATCCAGCCGAAACCGTCGTTGTAAAAATCGTTTAACTCGGTCATCTGAAAAATAAACGGACAGTAAGAAGCGCACTTCTTACTGTCCGAAGGCTTTGCATTTTCGGCAAAGTTATTGTTTTTTATTGCCCGGCGGACGACCTTGCACCGAAGCCGGCAAAGGCAGCAGTTTAACGGAAACGGTCTGCGATTTATTAGTGCGGTAAATCTCGACCTGCACCGTGTCGCCGATTTGTCTTTTGTCGAGTAATTTATAAACATCGTCCAAATCGGAAACCTTCGTGCCGTCAATCGAAGTGATGATGTCGCCCAAAATCAATTCGCCTTCGCCGTCCTGCGCGAGTCCGCGAAGTCCTGCGCCCGCGGCTGAACCGCCCGGCGAAATGCTGCGAATCAGCAAACCTTTCGGAACAGGCATTTGAATCCCGCGTTCGACGAGTTGTTCGACGCTGTAAAGTGTCGCGCCGAGCTTCGGACGGCGAACTTCACCGAATTGAATCAATTGCGGAACGATGCGCTTGGCAATATTGACCGGAACGGCAAAACCGACACCGACCGAACCGCCGCCGGGCGAAAGAATCTGCGAATTGATGCCGATCATTCGTCCGAATTTGTCGAGCAGAGGTCCGCCCGAATTGCCCGGATTGATCGAAGCATCGGTTTGAATCGCGCCTTCAATCGTTCGTCCGTTGCGGGCGCGAATCGGTCTTTGCAAACCCGAAATAACACCGGTCGTCAAAGTTCTGTCCAAACCGAACGGGTTGCCGATTGCCAAAACTTTCTGACCGACTTCGAGCTGGTCGGAATCGCCAAGCTGCACAACCGTTATTTTGTCCGCGCCGGGTTCGATTTTGATCACGGCTAAATCCGTGTCCGGGTCGCCGCCAACCAGTTTCGCCGGATAAGTTTTTTCGCCGCCGAAGCTGACCGTTAATTTGGTTGCGCCTTCGACAACGTGATAATTCGTTAAAATATGACCTTGCGTGTCAATCACCGAACCCGAACCGTTGCCTTTGTCGGTTTCGGAATCTTCGCCCCAAAAATTTTGAGCCTGCGAACTGGTCGTGATAAACGCGACTCCGGGCGAGAGCGATTTATAAACCTCGATGCTGTTTTGCTCGTCGCTGACCGTCGTCGGGTTGGAAATTCCCTGCGGTGTCGGCGCATCTTCCGCCATGACATTTAAGTTTTTTAAGTGAAAAAATCCGCTGAAATTGCTGATACAAGCAACCGTTCCGACGGCGATGAGTGCCGAAGCAAAGGCTAATAAAACTATTTGCCGTCCTGATAATTGATAAATTGCTTTTTTTGACATAAATACCTTCTAAAACTGCTGAATATTTTTCCAGTCCTTATGATGCCTGATTTGAAAAAAATCGTTGCGTGTTGAAATACGAAAAAAAACAACCCGCTGTTTCAACATAAGTATAAAACAACGGATTGCTCAAAAAAAGAGTTTTTTGTAAATTTATGTCAACAAGCTGCCCACGCGAACCGTAAAATCATTAACAAAGGTGTTTGAAACATAGCCGAAAGCGGAAAGTCCCGTCACAAAATGAATGCCCATCAGACTGATATAAACCGCCAACGCGACCGCCAAACCGTATTTTGCCATCCGAAAATTTCGCCAACGCCAGAGAACTACTGCCGTCACCGCTCCGATTGCAACTTTGACCGCTAAAAACGGCACGTCGCCAATGTCCAAAAGCGTTGCCATGAGATGATTCCCTTCAGTTGCAAAACCGTTGCGAACCCAGTAAATCGTTAAAACCGCGTCGAGAAGGTTGAGCGCAAAAAGCAAAAATGTTTGATGAAATAACGGCATATTTAAGACAGTTCCCCTGTAAAAATCCGGTTTAATCTTTCTCTTTAAGTAATTGTAACTGCCTGATAAATCAAGGGCTGCAATGACTCGGAGAAACGAAGTTTGTTAATTGCCTTGAATATACGCTTAATAGATGCGGATTTCAAGAAAATTTTTAAAATTTCGCAATTTTTATTTTAGGCGGTTGGTGCTAATCTTAGATTATAAAGAATGCCCCGTTGAATAAAATTAAGACAACGCTCTGAAACTATCTGCCGTCAAAAGCACGACTGACGCTTGTAGAAGTTTTGGACGTTGGTTTCGGCAAATTAGAAAGAGGTGAAATATGAAAAAATTATTAAATTTCAGAGTTTTAACTGCAATGTTAGCGATGCTGTTGGCATTTGGCGCCTCCGAAACATTGGCGCAAAGGAAAAAACCGGTCATTCGTAAAAAAACGACTGTCAAAAGAGTTGTCAAACCGACCGTCAAACTTTATACGGTCAGCATGGGAACGACATTTCGCGTGCGGATGAATAACAGTATCAGTTCAAAAACGGCGGAAGTCGGCGACACATTTACGACAACCGTAACCGAACCCGTCTATTCAAGCACGGGCGAAGTCGTGATTCCGACCGGAAGCATCGTGACCGGTCGTGTTGATTCGGTTCTTGCCGCGAAAAAAGGCGGTAATCCCGGACAGATCGGCGTAACTTTTACGTCTATCAGAGTGCCGACCGGACGGACGCGCTCGATTAACGGTTCATTGACCGACTTGGATTCAAAAAGTGCGAAAAGCGACAACGAAAGCGTCGCTTCGGGCGATAAAATGAAGAATCGTAAAATCATCTTCATCGGCGGCGGCGGCGCGGGCGGCGCGGTTCTCGGCGCGGCAATCGGCGGCGGCAAAGGTGCGCTGATCGGCGGCATTTTAGGCGCGGCGGGCGGTTTTTTGGGTGAAAGATTCACGAAAGGCGAAGAAGCACAGGTCAAATCCGGCACGGAATTCGGCATTTATCTGAACCAAGCCGTTTCGATGCCGAAATGGACTGAACCGGTCAACTAAATTTTTTAACGGAAAGCAAAAAAACCGTGTGGGTTTTCCAACCGCACGGTTTTTTTTATTTCAAACTCATCGAAAAATAATGTGCTTCGATAATCATTCGTTTCCGCAGATAAAAGCGGTGTGCGCCGAATCTTTTGACATTCGAAACAAGCCGGATTTGGTCGCAATCATTCTCTTTCGCGTAATTTACAAACCAATCAAAAAGCTCGCCGCCGTAGCCTTTTGAACGCTCACCGTCTTTGACGGTAAGGTCTTCGATTTCGAGATATTTTCCGCCCGCGAGCCATTCGGAAATTCTGAACCCGCCGACCGCTTTGACCTCTTCCGCGTCCTTCAAATAAACCAATCGAAAACCCGTATTTGCCGACAAGTTTTTAACTTTCGGCAAAAATTCGTCCGCTGAAATATGCGGTCGAAGTTCCGCCATAACAACGTAACAATCCTGAATTTCGTGGTCTGTTTTGGCAATCGCAATCATTTTTTTCGGCTGTAATTCAAACGAACAAATCCTTGCTTCACCCGGTTCGGGCGTTAAATTTTTTGGCGTAACACTCGCCAAATTGCCGCATTTCTAACATTTCTTTATTCCTCTTTTCGTTAATCTCAGGTCAATTTTTTTGTCCGACTTTTATTATTTTAATCAAAATCGGTATGATGAAAAGAACCAATTTTGAATGAACTAGATAGACCAATTTATAAAATATGACGAACATTCCTTTTATTATGCCGAATGCGGACGATTTACGAAAAAAGACAAAATGTTTTGGTTGAAGAAGCGGAAAAAAATTTGAGCGGACTTTTGAAAATCTCGAAAGCAGAATCGGGAATGCACTTAATCGGCTGGCTTGCGGAAGGTTTCGACGATTTGGAAGTTGCCGAAAAAACCTTTGAAAACGGGTTAAATCTGACACCGCTTTCATCTTACTGCATCGAAAACAATCTGCCTGCGGGCTTAATTCTCGGTTACACGGGATTTGACGAAAAACAAATCAGACAAGGAATTCAACGGTTGAAAGAGATTTTGGAAGCAGTAGGATAGGATTGGAGCGCAAGCGGCTCGCTTGCAAGATTGTGAAACAATCTAAAAAACGCTTCGATTCCTTTCAACATTTAAGGGAATCGAAGCGTTTTTTACGACGCTTCGCGCCGTTGCAAGCGAGCCGCTTGCGCTCCAGTCTGAAAATTAAGCTAACGGCAATTCGTTTTTCCGGCGTTCGCCGATTTCTTCGAGATGCTTGATGATTTTTTTGATTAACCAATCCGGCGTTGAAGCACCGGCTGTCACGCCGACGCGTTCCGCGCCCATTACATCTTGCGGATTGATTTCTTCTTCGGTTTCGATCAGAAAACTTTTCGGGCATTGTTCCTGACAAACCGCGAGCAGTTTGCGGCTGTTTGACGAATGACGACCGCCGATGATGTAAAACGCGTCAACTTCGCCGGCTAAGGCACGTGCCGCGTCCTGACGATCACGGGTTGCCGAGCAGATCGTGTTGACAATTTGAACTTCGTCGTCGGTCTTTGTTTTAATCGCTTCCGCCGTGTCGAAAAAGGTTTTCGCTTTGATCGTCGTTTGCGAAACAACGAGCGGATGCCTTAACCAAGGCAAAGCGGCGACTTCCGTTTCATCTTTAATGACAAAAGCGTGATCCGGCGCGTAGCCTTTGACACCGATCATTTCGGGATGGTCGGGATTGCCGACGACGATGACATGGCGGTCTTGTTCGGCGGCGCGAGCGGCGAGTTTTTGAACGCGGGTAACAAACGGGCAAGTCGCGTCAACAACCTTCGACGCTTTTTCTTCCAATTCTTTTTGCACTTCGGGCGTTACGCCGTGAGCGCGAATGACGGCAGTTTCGCCGCGTTTGATTTGAACGGGTTCGCTGATCGTTGAAACGCCGTATTTGCCGAGCCGCTGCATTTCCTGTTCGTTATGAATCAGCGGTCCGAGCGTGCGAACGGTATCGCCGTCTTCGAGCGCGTCTTCGACCATTTCGACGGCGCGTTCGACCCCAAAACAAAATCCGTATTCATCTGCCAGTAAAACTTTCATACTTTTGATGTGCCGCGTGAAAACAAAATTTCAGACGACCTCGTGAAAATCTTAACAAATCAAATACTAAAGTAACAATGAAAAAGGCGAAAATATACATTTCGAGCATTGCATTTCCGCCTTTAATTTGAGTTCTGATGCATTGAAGTCTGAATTTCTCCAATTTCAGGGCAAAGCCGTAAAGTTCAAATCGGTGACGGCATCATTAATGCTGATAACTTGCGGTTGAAATTGAAGTTGTTTGGCGTTGACGTTGAAAACGTAGGTTTGCCCGACCTCGACTTCATCGAAACGGTAATAGCCGAACGAAGAAGTTCGGGCGTAGCGCGTTTCGCCGCTTGGAGTCGTCATTGAAACTCGCGCTCTGGAAATTGCGTTACCGAACGAATCCGAAACTCGTCCGCCGATTGAAACGCTTGCCGCCGTCGGTGCGAATTGGGTGAAATCGGCTCCGGCGATATTGCTTGTTAATGCATCAACGAAAATCTGCGGCGGCGCAAATGAATTTGCACCGTTTGAAGCCGTCAGCACATAATTTCCGTCTGCCGGAAGATTCGTGAAACTGTAATTGCCGCTCGCGTCCGTCGTTGCGTCTGACTGTTCTGCGCCGCCGAGCGTAATAATTGCGCCGCTGATCGGGTCGCCATTCGTATTAAGGACGCGTCCGCTGATTTGGAAATCGTTTGCCGCGCCGGTGAAAACGATTGTGTTCTCGCCTGTCAAATTCACAAAATCCTGATTGTATTCGGTGAACAAATATCCGAGTTCTCCGGGCTGGACGTTGTAATTGCCGTTTGCCGTCAGATTGACGAAACGGAAAATACCGTTTGAATCGGTTTGGAGTTGGCGCGTTTCCGTGCCGGTTAAATCTACATTTACACCGCTTAACGGATTGCCGTTTGAATCAACGATGAGTCCGGTGATTTGCGGCAAATTCGGGTCAATTTCTTCGGCGATGACGAACGGGCTGAAGGAATTGGTTTGACCGCAAAGGACGTTGGTTTCCTCATCATAACCGGTCGTGATGTTGACCGGCGTGCCGTTTTCAATATGGATAAAACGCGGGCGCGAGGCAGGCGGCAGTAATCGCGCCGAACCGAGAGCCAGCGTATTGAGGTTAATGCAAATCGTGACAGGCGGCGGTGTTGTGAAAGTCGCCGTTGTGCTGATTTCAAAAGCGAAATCTCCATACGCGAAACCATTCGGCGCGGTTCCGGCTGAACCGGGCGCAATCGGCGTGATGGTGGTGATTGGATTGGTGCCGCCGACGTTCGGAAAGGTGATTGAAATGCTGCCCGATTGAATTGTTACCGGAGTCGGACTCGCCGGAGTCGGCAGGCTGTTCGATACGCCCCAGTCAATGTTGTTTCCGTCGAAATCATCTTCAATGACGAGCAACGCCTGTCCGTCCGCCTGAACGGTAATGAGTTCGCGGTCTGCTCCATTCGCGTCCGGCGCGTGGTTTCTCGCTTCAATGCCTTTATCTCTGATGAGAGCCAATCTTGCGCCGTCGGGCGACCACGACACGGTTCCGTAAATAGTTCTAGTGTAAGAAAGAAGCGTCGCCGCGTTTGTGCCGTTCGCGTTCATTACGATGAGCGAACTGTTTCGCGGAGTTCTTATTTGTTGAACAAAAGCGATGCGGCTGCCGTCGGGCGACCAGCGCGGCGAGAATTTCGCGCCGCCGGTGTTGTTGATAATCGTGCGGTTCGTGCCGTCGGCGTTTACCGTAACAATTTTGGAATCCGGGGAAAAACCACCCGGATTTTCAACGCAAACCAGTTTAGTGCTGTCGGGCGACCAATCCGGCTCGGCGCAGTCGTCAGTTATTTGCGTTTGGTTCGTGCCGTCGGCGTTCATCACGATTAATTGTCTTTGCCCGTTGTGGAAAGCGATTCGGCTGCCGTCGGGCGAGAAGGACGGCGCGGATAATCCTTCACCCGTCAATACAGTTACGACATTGCTGCCGTCGGCATTAATTGTGTTGATGCCCGTTTGAGAGGATAAATTACCTCTTTGCCTCGCATAAACCGCGCGGCTTCCGTTTGGCGACAAATTCGGCGATGAATACCTTAAACCTGATCTTGAAGTCGTATTGGTAAAAGTAACGATGCCGCTGCCGTTGGCGTTCATCGCTTTGATGTCGCCGTCGCGCGATTCGTAAATGATTCTGCCGGTCAGCGTGGCGACTTCGAGTTCGGCTTCAAAATCAATCTTTTGATTGCCGCTGCCGATGACGACTGCGGCGGAGGGCGGCGTGAAAACGTAGTTCGTTTTCGACGGCGTAACGGCGTAAGTTCCCGGCGGCAGATTGGGAAAATCGTAAAAGCCGAAATCGTTGGTGACGACCGTCGCGTTCGTTGCGCCGCTCAAATTCAATCTCACTCGCGCCATCGGGAACGAGCCGGTCGGCGCGGGCGGCATAAATTTCGCGCCGCCTTTCTTTGAAGCAATGTTCGGCGTGAACGCGGCGGACACAACATTTCCGCTCAAACTGGCTGCTGTCTGAACGACGGTGAAATTTTGTTCCGTCTGATTCGCACTCAAGTTCGCATAACTGCGGCTCGGCGGTGTGAATGTGACATTCGGATGCGAAACGGTCAGTGTGTAATTGCCGACAGGCAAAAAGCCGAACGAATAATCGCCGTTGCTGTCCGTCAACGTCCTGCGGGAATTTATTTCACCACTCGGGTTTTCCAGACGCACCTGCACATTTCCCAACGGTTGCCCGCCGTGCGTGGCGCGACCGGAAATCTCAAAAACTTGGCTGACGATTTGGCAGCGCGAAAATTCCGAAGTATTGCCGATTGCGTCCGTCGCCGTCGCCGTGACGAATCGCCCGCTCGCTACCGAAACGGGCAGATTTGCCGTGAAGCCGACGATGCCGCCCGCGTCGGTCGTCGCATTCGTCGAGCCGATAAAAGTTTCGCCTTCGCCGTTGCCCGAAGCATCGCACGACGGGCTGGAGAAAAATTCGAGCGTGAAAATTGAAGAAGGTTTGCTGTTGAGCGTTCCCTGAATCGAAGTGTTGCCGCCCGTCGAAGTCGCCGAAGTCAAAACCGGATAGTTTTGCAAATGGTTCGCCCCGACATCGGCGTCTTGCGGATCGTTGAGTAACGGCTGTATATTGTCATAGCCGATGCCGTTTATAACCTGAATTCCTAATTTTCCATTGGCGAAAACGCGATTCCCGGTCAGGCGATTTCCGGTTGCCCCGTAGCCGATAAGTATACCTTGCAGCCCGTTACCGAGCGGATTTGTCCCGCTCGCATCAAGCCCGATAATGTTATTTTGAATAAGGTTGTTTTGACTCGGATTATTTTGAACGGGCAAATTGAAGTTTCCGAAAACTACAATGCCGCTGAAATTCCCCGATATTACATTGCTGATAATTGAACAGTTGCGCGAGCCGGTTAAATTGATTGCTTCAAAATTGCCGATAGCGGTTGTTCCGGCTGGATTCGTACCGATATAATTTCCCCGCACCATCGTATTGTCTGACAAGCCGATGCTAATTCCTTTTACATTTCCTGAAATTACATTGCGCTCACTTGCCGTCGAGCCGCCGATTATGTTGTTTGGCGAGAGGAAAATTTCTATTCCGGTGAAGTTTCCCGAAGTAGAAATCTCGTCAATTCGCCCGATATAATTGCCTTGAATGATACTTCCGCCGCCGCCGTTTAATCTTATCGCGGCAGAATCAAAACCGCTTAAGTGCAGTCCTTTGATAATGCTGCCGCCGCCGCCGTTGAGAATTTGCAAGCCGTTTAACAGGCTGCCCAAAATTTTGACAATCGGGCTTCCGGCATAACCCGGCTGTGTCGTTCCGTCAATTATTATCGGGTCTGTGATTTCCGGTAAATCTGACAAAAGAAAAATGCCGAAAGGCGCAGTTCCGGCGATGTTAAAACTTACAGATTGAATTCCGGGCGTGGCGTTGGCATTAGTGATTGCCTGTCGCAAAGAACCTGCGCCGGTGTCGCTGTTGTTGGTTACGACAAACGAATTTACGGAAACATTGACGGTCGCCTCGCTGGTCGAGCCGAAACTGTCCGTCACGCGCACGGTGTCGGTCACATTCGCCGTCGCTCCGGCGGTGTAAAGTCCGGTTGTCGGGTTGATGGTCGCGCCGGAGTTATTCGTTAAAATCGAAAAAGTGTAATTCGGCGAACCGCCCGTTGCCGTAAAAGTCTGCGTCGCGCCTGATGGCACGTTCGCGCTCGAAGGCGAGATTGAAAGCGCGGTCGGGCAGCCGGAATTGAAAACCCAGCTTGCGTTATTGCCGCCGCTGTTCGTGCCGCTGAAAACCGTCTTCGTTCCCGTGCCGCCCATATTCTGCACATCAACATCAACGAGCTTGTAAAGTCCGCTGCCCGTCCAACTGCGCTGAACTCCGCTCGACGAGCGAATCAAAATCGTGTCGGTTTGGGGACAACTCGCGCCGCCGCCTTGCAAATCAATCGTGCCGTCGTTCGTCAGATTTCCGCCGAGCGTGATAGTCGTTGAAGAATCATTGACTAATCTGCCGTTTGCGCCAATTGTCAACGCGCCCGTTCGCAGATTTGAACTGTTGCTCAAATAAAGCGTTCCGCTCGTGATGTTCAGCGGTTGCGCGGTAAGAAGAATCAAGCTCGTCGCGGCTGTTACCGTGCCGCCTGTTTTGTTGATTGAAATATTTCCGCGCGGATTTGAGCCGCCGTTATTTGTGTAAATTTGACTGCCGCCGCCGCCGAAGACAAAGAAGCCGCCGCCGCCCGCCGCGTCTAAAAAAGTGCTGCTGACGTTGACCGCGCCTTGCGCTTCAATCGTACCTGTTCCCAACGAGCCGCGCACCAGATTCAAAGTTCCCGCCACGCGCAATTTGTCGTTTGCTTCGCTCCCGGCAACCACGCCGCCGAGGTTTTCGGCTAAATCTATCGTGAAATTATAAAAGTCGAGCGTTGCCGCGCTGTTGGCGATTCCGAATGTCAAAAAACTTCCCGTCGCGTTAATCGTGCCGTTGTTATGATTAAAAACACCGCCCGCGCCGAGTGTCAAAAGCGAAGCACCGCCGAACGTCATCGTGCCGGAAGGCGCGTTGAATATTCCGCCGTTGATTCTCAAATCGAAAGTCGGACTGTTGCCAATCGTTCCGTTCTGACAATTAAACTGCCCGCCCGTTTGCGTGAAAATTACGGTGTCGAAAGAAATTATGCTGCCGCTTCCGCAAAAGAATGTGCCGCCAGCTTGCGATGAATTTGTCGAAGTGGAACTTGCCGCGCCGAATGCTAAAGTCGTCGCGTCGGCTTGCGTAATCGTTCCGGTATAACCGGCGTTGATGTTGAGATTTTTGACGGCGCGGCTGGTGTCAATCGTCGCGTTCTTCGTGCTTGTGCCGTCGAAAATAATCGTGTCCGTCGGGGTCGGAACTAAATCGCAAGTCCAATTCGCCGCATCGCTCCAGTTGTTCGTCGCGCCGCCGCCGTCCCAGGTTTTTTCTCCGGCAACACAACCTGCCGCTACTGTTACAGTCGCGTCCGATGTCGCATTAGTCGTGTCCGTCACGCGCACGGTATCCGCGCCGAACGTCGCGCCCGCCGTATAAACTCCGGTCGTCGGATTGATTGCGCCGCCCGAATTATTGGTTACGATGCTGAATGTGCGCGGCGCAGTTCCGCCCGTCGCGGTGAAATTAATCGTGCCGCCCGGTGCAACAGTCGCCGTTATCGGCGAGATTCGCAAAGGCGCATCGCATTTGCCCGCGCTTCCGGCGTTGAAGATTGCCTGAATTTCTGCTTGGGATAATGCGCGATTGTAAATTGCCGCCTCGTCAATAATGCCGTTAAAGCTGTTGGCACCGGCACTCAGCCCCAAATGCAATTCGTTATTTGTGCGCGGCGTAAAACTGCCTAGATTTTGACTGAGAATGACAACGCCGTTGACGTAAAGCGTGCCGATTCCTGTCGCGTTGGTGTAAGTCAGAGCAACGTGCTGAAATTGATTTATCGTCAGCGTGTTGTCGGGCGTGAACATAAAATGATTGTTGACTCCGGCATCCTGGACGTTGGCGAATAATCGTCCGTTGTTGTGTCTCATGAGTTGAACGCCGCTGTTGTGTCCCCACTCAATAATTGTTCCTTCGCCGCTGCCGCCGGGATTCGGCGAAGTCGGATTGACCCACGCCTCGAGCGTCAACGAACCGCTTATGCCGACATTCAAACTCGGAGAAGCCGGAACGAACAGTTGTTCACCATCCGCATCGAAACGAAAACCGCTGCCGATTATTCCGGTGGCGAAATCCGCGCCGTTGAGCATTGTTCCGTCGTTCGAGCCGAGCGAATCGCTGCCGTTATTTTCCGCCTTAAACCAGGTAACGCCGTTCGTCGGCTGCGGTGTACAAACTGCGATGACGCATTTGCCCGCGCTTCCGGCGTTGACTATCGCTTGAATTTCCGTTTGCGATAAGGCGCGATTGTAGATTGTCGCCTCGTCAATAATGCCGTTAAAACTGTCGCCGCTGCCGCGCAGCCCCAAACGCATTTCGCTATTTGTGCGCGGCGTAAAGCTGCCTAAATTTAGAGTGGCAACCGTTACTCCGTTGACGTAAATTGTGCCGATTCCCGTCGCGTTGGTATAAGTCAGAGCAACGTGCTGAAATTGATTCGTCGTCAGCGTATTGTCGGGCGTGAACATAAAATGATTGTTGACTCCGGTGTCCACGACATTGGCGAATAATTGTCCGTTGTTAAATCTTCCCAGTTGAACGCCGCTGCCGTTTCCCCATTCAAAGATCGGTCCGTAACCGCTGCCGCCCGGATTCGGCGAAGTCGCATTGACCCACGCCTCAAGCGTCAGCGAACCGCCCGCGCCGACATCCAAACCCGGAGAAGCCGGAACGAACAGTTCTTCACCAGGCGCATCGAAACGAAAACCGCTGCCGACTTTTCCGGGAGCGAAATCCGCACCGCCATTCAGCGTTCCGTTGTTCGTCCCTTGCGCGTCGTTAGCATTTCCTTCGCCGCGATACCACGAAACCAAATTGGCGGGCGGCGCGACGCAGACGCTCGGGCTGGCAGGATTCTTCGAGTCGTCTTTGATAAATTCTAATCCGCCCACACTAGTCAGCCGGAAAAATAAATTATCAATCGGCGGCTCGAATAATTGCGCGGTAACATTTAAAGGAACAAATAATAAAACGAGCGTTAAATAAAATTTCTTGAACATAAATTTCTCCGTTAAAAGCGACACAAAAAATCAATTCGCGTCAGCATAAAAGTCTTTAATTAAAGATTGGCGGCAGATATACAAATGCCCGTTTGCCGTTTCCCGAAAATGAATCGCGCCGGTTTCCGTGAGCCGCACGATTTCTCTGGCGGTGATGCCGGACAGCACGATTGCCGCGTCGAGCGTGAGCATCTCGACTTCCGCCTGACAGTCCGCGCAAAAATCCTGAAAAATTTCCGCGCCGCGCTGACGGATGATGAAAATTTCACGGCTCTCGGTCGTGATTAGAATTCTCTTTGAAATTGTCATTGTTTGGTGTAAAATGAGCCTCAACGGAAACACCCAGCTTGCCAAAACCAAATGCTTCCGCCAAAGCTCGCCAACGATTTTTCGCTGATGCCTTGGTATTTAATCAGAAATGGATAAAGAAGTCCTGAACTTTTTCTCCAATCTTTCTCCTTTTTTTCTCGGAAGAATTTATGAGCAACAAAACAAAGCATTTAAGAGAATTCGGCAAGTTTCGGCTCGACGCGGAAAAGCGTGTTTTGTGGTTTGAAGAAAAACCCGTCAACCTCGCTTTAAAGGAAATCGAGATGCTCTGCGTCCTGACCGAACACGGCGGCGAAGTCGTCACGAAAAGCGATTTGCTCGAACGAATTTGGAAAGATTCGTTTGTCGAGGAAAGCAATTTGTCGCGCCACATCTACACTCTGCGCGAAACTTTCAAAACCTTCGGCGAAACGAATCTGATTCAAACCGTGCCGCGTCGCGGCTATCGTTTTACCGGCAAAGTGCGCGAAGTCGAAAATGCCGAACTCATTATCGAGAAGCACACGCAGACGCGGACGCTGATTGAAATTGAAGAAGAGACGTGGGGAGAAGAAGGAACGCGGGGACACGCAGACGCGGAGACGCGGAGACGTTTGGACGAACTTGAATCTGAAAATAAACATCGCCGCGTCGCCGCGTCTCCCACTCTCCGCGTCGCCTTAGCGATTTCGCTCATCACACTCATCGGCAGTTTTACAATTTACCAAAACCTACGAGCTAAAACTTCTGCTTCCGAAATCAAATCAATCGCCGTGCTGCCGTTCAAAACGCTCGATTCAAAAAAGGAAAACGAGCATCAGGGTCTGGGAATGGCAGACGTTTTAATCACGCGGCTCTCGAACCTCAAACAAATCGTTGTTCGCCCGACGAGCGCGGTTTCGGGGTTTGAAAATCAGGCGCAGGATTCAATCGAGTTCGGCAAAAGATTGAATGTTGACGCGGTTCTCGAAGGAATGATTTATCGAACCGGCGATAAAGTTCGAATCACGGCGCGGCTCATCAAAACGAGCGACGGTTCGCCGATTTGGAGCGGGCAATTCGAAAAATTGGCGCAGGACGAACTGCGTCTGCAAGACGAAATCGCTTTGCAGGTTGCCAACGCGCTCGCTTTAAATTTAAGCGGAAACGAAAAGAACGCTCTGGTCAAAACGCACACCGAAAATGCCGACGCTTATCAGCTTTATATCAAAGGCAGATACGAATGGAATAAACGCACTTGGGCGGGAATGAGCGAAGCCCAGCGACTTTTTCGCAATGCGATTGAGCTTGACCAAAATTTCGCGCTCGCGCACGTCGGATTGGCGGACACGCTGGCGATCACGGTGGACGGAAATCAGGCGAATATCGCCATTCAAAAAGCCCTGGAACTCGACCCGAATCTGGCGGAAGCGTATGCTTCGCAGGGATTTATCAGAATGTTTCACGATTGGAATTGGCGGGCAGCCGAAACCGCGTTCAAAAAATCAATCGAACTGAATCCGAATTATGCGACGGCGCATCATTGGTATGCCCAGCTTCTGGCAATCGAAGGCAGAAACGAGGAAGCGAAAGCGGAAATGCGTCTGGCTCTGAAAATAAATCCTTTGTCGCCGAATTTTCTCGCCGACCTCGGACAAATTTATTATTTCAACCGCGAATATGGCGAAGCAGAAAAATTGTGTCTCAAGGCATTGGAACTTTCTCCCGATTTTGTTTTCGCGCACGAATATCTTTCCGACATTTATGTAAAAATCGGCGATTATGACAAAGCGGTCGAGATGTTCATCAAAGCGGAAAAAATTAACAACACTTACGCCAACGAAACCGCCGAACGCCAACAGCAGTTTGAGGCATATTACGAAACGCGCCGAAAAATCTACCGCTCCGGCGGCATCGGAAAGTTTGTCGAAGATTCGTTCGGAAAATCTCAGGACGCAAACGCTCCTTACGGCAATGCCGCCCTCTACGCCATGCTCGGCGAAAAGGAAAAAGCCCTCGACAGTCTGGAAAAGGCGTTTGAAGGCAAAGCGTTTTTGTCGGTCTTCGTCAAAGCCGACCCGATTTTCGATGCGCTGCGCGACGAGCCGCGCTACTCGGAAATCTTACGAAAGATGAGTTTATAAAGCCGTGCGGCGCGTCCGGCGAATGAATGTCGCTGCGCTCGATGCGGCTTCAAATTTCTTCAAATCCGATTTGCAGAAAATTCTTCGCTTCGTCGAGCGTCAAAAAATCTTTACGCGAACCGCGATTCGCGCAAAACCACCGACTACCGAATCGGTTCGCGCAAAAGAATGTCGGCTGTTTGACGCGCAATTTCTGCCGCGTGCGGGTTTGAATTTTTCAGTTGCGCGATTTGCATCAAGGCTTCGCCGGTGCGCGAAAGCAGCCGCACGAGGTCGCCTTCCTCGGCTTTGGTGCGAAAAACCAGTTCGTCCCAAGCCACGCCGTCCGCCCAATGTTCCGCCGCCGCCGCCGCCGAAAGATTGATTTCCTCGGAAGGCTCGACACCGTTTTTCCATTCCACGCCCGAAACTTCGTAGATAATATCTTCAAATTCGGTAATGACATCGAGGATTCTGTCCGACAGATAAAGCTCGCCGAAATTGCGGTCGGAATCCGCCGCGAGCGATGCCATCAGCGCGGCGACGTGTTTCGGTTCGAGTTTTTCAAAAAGTCCGTGACGCAATGCTTCGCCGACCAGAAGCGGACGGTCAACGCGCAAATCGGCAAGCCATTTTCCGCGTTCGGTAACTTTTTCCGTCGGGAAATCAAGATAGCCGAAATGATGCAAAACTTTGGCGCGATGCTCGAACGGCAGCCAGATTTCGTTCCGCAAAATTTCGGTGTCGCGCAGAGTTTTTTCCAAAAATTCCGCATCGTCCCAGGTTTCCCACAAAAGCAGATGCGCCCGCCGTGCCGCATCTTCGGTCAGATTTTCGGGCAGAAGTTTTTCGATTGCTTGATTTAATATTTCAATCGCTTCGTCCGAATCGGTGGTTTGCTGAGACAGTTTCGGTTCATCAAGCGCGGGATTTTTACCTGCGTCAATCTCGTCAAACGCCTGATCGAGCGATTTTTCTTCGAGTTTGTAAATTTTGTCAAAAACGCGCCCGATGTGCAGAAGCGAAAGCGTCGCGCCTTGCCCGTCGTCGCGCATCGCCATCACCTTTTCACCGAAGACGTTCAAGACCAAAAACAGACGCTTGCTGTTGCGGCTTTTCGTGACGATTCTGCCTTCCAAGACATTATCACGAAGCCAATTAATGCGAACTTCGGCGCGTGTATTCGGCAAATTCGATTGAAGGCGCAAACGCGCATTCGTCAATCTTTCAAACGCCCGCGCCGATTCAATCGTGAGTCCGAATTCGTTGCCGTCGAGCTTTTTCTGCAATTCTTTTGTGCGCTTTTCGATGTGTTTTTCGAGTTTGGCGACCTGCGCGGCGGTTTCACGAAACGCAAAACTTTTTTCGGCGATTTCACGAACCTGCGCGAAACCTCCGAAAGCATCGAGCAGATTTAAAAGCGATGTGTAAGTTGCGCGAAACTGGCTGTTCAGCGCGTCGGGCGGCGATTTCAAAAGCTCGGCAATCTTCGGCGGATTTTGAAAATTACTCGGCGCAAGCACGACAAAACCGACATTATCTTTACCGCGTCGTCCGGCGCGTCCGGTCATTTGCTGAAGTTCCGAGGCTTGCAGCGAACGCCAGCCGTCGTTGCCGCGTGTGTCGGCATTTGAAATCACGACGGTTCGCGCCGGAAAATCAACTCCGGCGGCAACCGTCGAAGTCGCAAAAATCGCGTCCAATAATCCGGCGGACATCATTTTTTCGATAAGCAGTTTCCACGCCGGAATATGTCCCGCGTGATGCGCCGCAACTCCGGCGCGAAGGACGATTTTGCGATGTTTGTGCGATTTTATCTCGGGATTTTCGATTAAATACTGCTGATAAAGTTCCTGCCGTTTCTGTTCTTTTTCGGCGTTCGTTTTCTGCGAACGGTCAGCGGCAACCTCGAGCGCGGCTTCGTCGCAACGCCGTCTGGTCGGCATAAAAATAATCGCGGGCAGAAGATTATAATTTCTGAGAGCCGTGATTAATTTCGGCGGCGGAATTTCGGGCATTTTGAATTTCATTAAAATTCATTTTAACGCAAAGGCGCAAAGGTGCGCGAGACGCAAAGATTTATTTTAATTTCTTTGCGATCTTCGCGTCTTTGCGCCTTTGCGTTAAACTTCTCTTATGAACGAAACACTTTCGCGCTGGCATCAATTTGTCGAAACGCAGAACGCCGCAATTTTAGAAGAAATTTTAGCTGACAACGTAAAATTTCACTCGCCTTTTGTCTGGAAACCGAAGGACGGAAAGGCAATAACAATCATAATTTTAACGACCGTCACAAAAGTTTTTGAAGACTTTCGCTACGTCCGCGAAATCATTGACGGACAAAATTTCGCGCTCGAATTTGAAGCCCGAATCGGCGAACTGACTTTGCGCGGCGTTGATTTGATTAAACTCGGCGAGAGCGGAAAAATCATTGATTTTGAAGTGATGATTCGTCCCGCCAACGCTCTGCAAGCACTCGGAATGGAAATGGGCAAAAGACTTTTAACAGTCGAAAGTCTTGAGTCGAGAGTCGAGAGTCAAGACTGAAACCTTGGACTCTCGACTCTCGACTATGGACTCTCGACTGTTATCGGTAAGCCGCCTGAACGGGCAGATCGCCGTCTGAGCCGAAGTGCTGGATGATGTAAGAATTCGTCGAACTTTTAAAGACATACCAATTTCCCTCGCTCGGACGAAAAACGCCGAAATCGGTTTTGCCGTCGCGGTCGAAATCACCCGGCACGGGAATGTCGGTCGAAATTCCCCATTGCAGAATTTTGAACCCGCCGTTAGAACTCAAATTAACATACCAAACTCCGTTTGACGGGCGATAAATCGTGTAATCCGCCATTTTATCGCCGTCAAAATCACCGACCAGCGGAACATCTCCGTTCACGCCGAATTGATAAGCGCGGTAATTTCCGTCCGAGCTTTGCTGAATATACCAAACGCCGGTCGAAGGTCGCCAAACGGCAATATCGGTTTTGCCGTCGCCGTCGTAATCGCCCACGAGCGGCACATCGCCGCTTAAACCGAAATGACGAAAATCGTAACCGTTATCCAAACTTCGCCAGACATACCAAACGCCGGTCGAAGGTCGCCAAACGGCAATATCGGTTTTGCCGTCGCCGTCATAATCGCCCGCGACGGGTTTATCGGTCGCTAAGCCGAATTGCGCGATGCGAACTTGCGCGTTCGAGCTTTGCCGGATATACCAAGTGCCGTTGCGATAAACCGCGTAATCGGTTTTGCCGTCGCCGTCGTAATTGCCCGGCACGGCGACATCGCCGAAACTCGCGCCGCCGAATTGCAGAGCGTTATACGAATTATCGCTCGAACGCTGAACGTGCCAAACGCCCGTGGAGCCGCGCCAAACCGCGACATCCGAACGACTGTCTCCGTCGAAATCCGAAAACTGAATCTGCAAAGTTCCCGTGTAATCGGCGTTTGTTTGATTGGTCGAAAGATTAAAATAAGTGCGCTTTTGCGGCGAAAATGTGTAATCGTCTTTTGAAGCACGCAGCACATAACCGGCAAAAGTCGGGACGTTCGGAATCGTATAATTGCCGTTTGCATCAGTCGTTGCGGTCGCAATCGTCGAAGTTTCCGCAGAATTTTTCAGCGTCATTGTAACGCCTTCGATGCCCTCGCTGTTGCGGTTCACAATTCTGCCCGAAATCGAAACGGGCGTGTTGTTCGTAACCGTAATATTTATCGAACTCGTCGTTTGAAAACCGCCATTGTCCCGCGCCGTCGCGCGAAGCGTGTATGCGCCGGGCAGATTCGGTGTCCAATTAAAATTAAGCGTGCCGTTGTTTGATTCTCCAATCGTCGTGCTGAACGAATTGCCGACCGCTGTCATTCTAAAATGCACGATGCTGCCGTCAACGTCCGAAGCAGTCGCGCTAATCGGAATCGGCGCGGGCAAATTATATGTCGAGCCATCGGTCGGACTATTTATCGTCGCGGTCGGAAATTGATTTTGTGCCGATGACACAAAATCAACATCAAGATTATCGAACACGACATTTGTAAAGCTCTGCGATTCGGGCGTGAAAGTCATCGTTCCGGTCGGCACAGGCGTTATCGTGTAGTTTCCACCCGCCGGAAGATTGAAAAATCCATACGCGCCGAAATTGTTGCTGACGGATGTTTGATTTATCGGATTGCCGTTGACCGTTCCCGTCAGACGAACCGTAATTCCCGGCATCCAACCGCCGCCCGGATTGACAATATCGCCCTGCAAACGAACCGTTGTCTGCGGCGCGTTGACCGTTATGCTGACAGTTGCCGAATCTCGAACCGCGCCGCTCGAATCGAAGGCACGGGCAAAATATGTGTAGTTTCCTTGCACGACATTTGTCAGTTGAAACTCAAACGGCGCAGACGTATCCGTTCCGAGCAAGGTGTTTGTGCTGAATTGCCGATGAAATTCGACTCTCGAAATCGTTCCCGCACCGCTCGAAGCATTGGCGGCAAGATTGATTGTTGCCGGAGCGATGAAAGTTTGTCCATTGGTCGGACTCGTCATTTCAACCGTGATCTGCGTTTGCCGGGTCGCTGTAAAACTCTGATTCGTCCATTCGATATAGCCCAAATATACGATGTTTCGAGTTGCCGGATTGAATGTATAATTTGCCAAAGCCGGCGTGATAATTACGCCGTCATTCGGTGTTGTGCCAAGATTCGTGAACAAATAATTTCCGCTCGCATCGGTTGTCGTGTTCGCCGTGATATTCGGATTTGTCGGACTCGTCAAACTCAAAGCGACATTGGCAATTCCGGCATTTGTAACGCTGTCCACAATGCGCCCTGAAATTCGATGATTTATCGGATTGACGGCGATATTTACAGGTTGCGAGGTAACTTGAACATTTTGCGATGTAAAACCTTTTGCCGTAATCGTGTAATTTCCAACCGCAAACACGCGCCAAGTCGTCGTCCAAGGTGCGCTCGTGCGTCTGCCGATAAGCGTGTTGTTTTGGTCATACCATTCAACCAAAACGATTGACGAAGAAACCTGTGCGCCCAACGGCACATAATCGCCTTCGACAAAAGTTTGCCCGTCAAGCGGAGCGGTAATCTGAATGCTCGGCGCACTCGTATCAATCACAAAAACGTGCGTCGTCGGCGTTGAATAACCGCGTCTGCCGAGTTCGTCCGTCGGAATCGCATAGAGCGCGTAAGTTCCGATTGGGACATTCGTCCAGGTAAATTCATACGGCGCGGTCGTGTCCGTGCCGAGCGGAATATTGCCCAAAGTGCTGTGATACGCGACAAAATCAACTTTTGCAATCGCGTGTCCGTCAGGGTCTGATGCGGTTGCTTGAATGTTGATCGTCGCCGGTGCGCTGAAAGTTTGCTGATGCGTCGGAGTCGTAATTACGCCGACGGGTTGCTGATTCGGCTGAACCGCGAAATCGGCAAATTGATTGGCTTGCAGATTGTTGAAAACCGCGTTTGGAGGTGTCACCGAATAACCGATTTTCCGCGCTGACACCGTGTAATTTCCGCCTGCGGGCAAACCGCCGAAAGTATAAGAAACAATGCCGTTGCCGCTTCCGTATGGCAAAACTACCGAACGGTTGACCGTTCCGCTCAAGGTAACGATTATCGGTTCGACATTGCCGTTTTGTGTCGAGTCTGTAACCGTTCCGCTGATTGAATAAACCGCCGCAGATTCATCGGTTGCGCCGATTTTCATTACAAAACCATCGGGGATTGTCGAACTCGAAGGATTTCCGCGGGTCGTCTGCGGAGCGTTTAGGGTTGTCGGAATAAAATGCGTTTCGCCTGTCAAAAATGCGTTGTTTTGCGCGTCAAGCGCGATTGCTTTGACACCGCCCGTGCCGAGCAAAGACGAAAAAATAATGTCGCTTCCCGAAACATTAAACCGCGCCAAAAACATCGAACCGAGATTGCCTTGCAGGGAATTGCGAAGCGGAAAATTCAAATTTGCCGAAAGAGTTTCGCCCGCAATAAATGCTTCGCCGTTGCTTGTAACTTTCACGGCAAACGCTTTGTCGCGGCTTGTTCCGCCAAAAAATGTCGAATAAACAAGCCCTGTTCCGGTCGGATTGAGTTTCGTCAAAAATGCGTCCTCGCTGTTGTTCCAAACGGTGTCAAACGCTCCGGCAGTCGTCGGAAAATTCGCATTTTCGGTTTGTCCGGTAACGTAAGCATTTCCTCCAGCGTCAACGTCAACGCCCCAAACTCTGTCCGATTGCAAACCGCCGCCGAGATAAGTTGCATAACTCAAAGCCGTGCCGTTTGCATTTATTTTAGCGACAAAACCATCCGTACCGCCGCCGTAAGTCGTCTGAAACGCGCCCGCCGTTGCCGGAAAATCGTTTGAAAGCGTGTAGCCGACAAGATACGAATTGTTTTCAACGTCAACCGCCAAATCGAATGCAAATTCGGCGTTATTTCCGCCCAAAAGCGTTGCCCATTGCGCGATTCCATTAGTGTTAAACTTCGCCGCAAACGCATCGCTTCCCATCGTCGCGCAACCCGCGCCCGAACACGGCGCAGGTTTCAAAACTCCCGCAGTCGTCGGAAAATTCGACGAGGTTGTCGAGCCTGTCAGATACAAATCGCCGTTCACCAGACGGATTCTTTGCCCGTTGTCCGAAAAACTTCCGCCGTAAAATGTCGAAAAAAGAAGTGCCGAGCCGGTCGGGTTTAATTTGGCGATAAAAGCATCGCCGTTGCCGCCGAAAGTCGGCTGATGAGCATTAACTGTCGGAAAACTCGCGTGGTCGGTCCCGCCCGTAATGTAAGCGTTTCCGCCCGCGTCAACGGCGATTCCGTAGCCAATATCAGAACCTTGATTTGTTCCTAAATATGTCGAATAAACAAGCGATGTTCCGCTCGGATTGATTTTTGAAACAAAAGCATCCCAACCGTAAACGCTCGAAGCAATCGGCAAAAGCGTCGTTTTTAACGCGCCCGCCGTTACCGGAAAAGTTGTCGAAAGCGTATAGCCCGTAACGTAAGCATTGCCGTCCGCGTCAACCGTAATGTCCGTGCCGTAATCGGTTCTGTCGCCGCCGAGATAGGTCGAATATGCCAGAATCGGGTCAATCACCAATTCTTTCGATTTGTCGTAATCGGCGAGTTTGAATGTAATGGTTTTTGGTCTTTGGTCTTTGGTCTTTGGATTTTCGATTGAATAAATGGCTGCGACTTCACGGCGTTCGCCGTCAATTTCCTGATACGCAAAAGGTTTGTGCTGACGAATTGTGCCGAGCGCGGTTTCGAGCAAAAGATCGCCCGATTTTTCGTCAATTTTGACGGACTTTGCGCCTTCAAAATTCAGTTTTATTTGCGCTGTGTCGGCATTCGGCGCAACGACAAAATCGTATTCCAAACGCCGCTGATTGCCGTAATAAACGAGGTCAACGCCGTCATAAACCTTTTCAAATTCGACTTTACCGTAATTTGCAACATCGGTTTGCCACTTGCTCGAATCCTTTCCGATAAAATAATTCGTCTTGCTCGAAAATTCATCCGCGCCGTTTGCATCAGCCGAATTTGCGCCGACAAGATTCATTTGCAGGACGGCGGTTTTCGGTTTTCGGTTTTTGGTTTTCGGCAGTTCGCTCAAAACGAGCGTGGCGGATTTATCTTGCAGAAAAATTCCGTAACCTTTTCCGCGTGCAAAAAATTTGATGCTTTCATCGGTCTGACCGCGATTCGGCTCGAAATGAAGCGGCAATTTGCCGTAACTTCCGGCGATTTGCAGATTTTTTTTTGCTTCATTGTCGGAAGATATTTTGTCTGAAACGACGTTTTCGACAGGTGATTGCCTGACCGGATCATATTTCCGGAAAAAGATGTAAATAGATAAAAACGAAAGAATTAACACACTCAGGAGCGCAATTTTTTGATAGTGTTTCATAATAACAAACTCCCTTTTTGAGAAAAAATCTTATTTTCACAGTGCGACCTCCTCTCGAAAAAAGACTTTCTCAAAGTTTTTTGAATTATAAGTGCCTTTTAGATTTTAAGCAGAAACACAAAAATCGGGTAAATTCCCACAGCAAAACGTGGAAAGATACACAGTTCTTTTCCAAATCCGCAAAAAATCAGATAAGCAAGATGATGTGTGGCAATTTGTATGCCTGCTTCAATTAAAGTTTAGAAATTTTCAGCCGATAAAAGCTAACGGCGGCGGCGTTCAAAGCGATTCTCTTGGACGGCAAATCGTTCGAGGTCACGGTTGAATTTTCCTTCATCGTTGAAAAGCGGAAAAAGCTGAGTATTCGGCGCGAGAAAAGCGGCGCGAAGTTCGACGGGACGCGAACCGGCGCGATTGATAACGCGAACGCGTGTGCCGCGAACTTCTTCAATCCAAGAGGCAAATTCTTCGGCGTTTCCGATGGTTGCCGAAAGCAGTAAAAGCCGGATGCGCGGCGGCGAAAGAATGATGGCTTCTTCCCAGACGTGACCGCGTTCTTCGTCCGCCAAATAATGCGCTTCATCTAAAATAACAAAATCGGTGCCGACTTGTTCGCCGCTTCTGAGCGCGTCGAAAAGCTGATTGCGATAGATTTCCGTTGTTCCGACAATCAGCGGTGCGCTCCAGTTTTCTTTGCGGTCGCCCGTTAAGATTCCGACGTTTTCCGCGCCGAATTCCGCGCTGAATTCCATATATTTCGAGTTTGTCAGAGCTTTGAGCGGCGTTGTGTACCAGGCGCGCATTCCGCGTTCGAGAAGCCGTCGGATTTCTTCGCGGGCAATCCAGGTTTTGCCGCTTCCGGTCGGCGCGGTAACGAGAACGTCTTGTGTTTCAATCGCTTGCAAGGCTTCGATCTGAAAATCGTCAGGCACGATCGGGCGCGGTTCGGGCGTGCCGATGCCGGCTAAAAGTTTTTCGAGGACGCGTTTTTGTGAGTCATTCAACTCCGCCGGACGCGATTCGACGAAACTTTCGGGTGCAAGTTCGCGTTTAAATGAGCGTTCCTTATGACGGTTGATATTTGAACGAGTTCTTTCCCGGTTACTGCGGTTGTTATTTTTTCCCTTAAAATTGCGCGGCATCAAGGAAAATGGTAAAGGTTTTAGAGTCGAAAGTCTATTGCTTTCAATTACTAATCGAAAGTGGTAAAATGACAAATTGCTTCGCAACGGTTTCAGCCGAGCGGGCATCTATTATTTACGGCAAGTTTTTTTATCGCTGAATTTTAATAAAATTTTTATAGAAGTATGCAGGAAGAGCAAGAATTATTTCAAAGCTACGAAGTTAAAAACTGGAATTTCAGTCCGCGAATTTATAAAATTTTAGCGGCTTCCGCGATTTTTAACATTCTCGCGCTGTTGGTTGTCGCGCAGAGTAATCTTTTAACGACTAAAGGTTGTGACAGTCCGCTGGTCAATAAGGTCTGTCAGGTTTTGGACACAATCTACGTCGGCGGCACGATTTTAACGACGGACACAGAATATATCAGCAAGGATTTCGAGCCGACCGTGCTTGAAGACGCGGAAATCATCTGGGTTGATCAAACCGGCGCGGAACGATTTAAATACCCCGAAGGTTATCGTGCGTTGGCTAATCCCGAATTGATGATACCGCAGGAAATTCCTAATGCAGACGGCAGTTTTCCGACAAATATTCAGGGCATTCCGAATCCGACCACGAACGGCGGCACGGATTTAATGAATCAACCGCAAGTCTTGCCGCAGCCGAATGACAAGGCGGTTACGAATTTGCCTGATTCGCCGTTCACGTTTGATACTAATCCGACGGTTAACCGCCCGAAAAATTCAAAAGTTAAGACTTGGAAAACTCCGAAAAACAAAAACCCGACTTTGAGCGATACTTCGCCGAAGACTCTTGATCTGGAAGATAAAACGGCGAAGAACGACCCGATTAAAGATAAAAACCCGACGACCGACAAAAGCGAAACGGTTTCGGCAGTCGAAATCAATAAAGAGCCGATGAAAAAATTCGCCTCCGATGTCAAAGTTAAATTTGAAAAGAAGGAAATTGATTTGAGCCAGAACTTTACGGTTGTCGCCGATGGTGTTTTAACCAAAGACGGCAAACTGGACATCACGATTGATAAAAAAACCAACAAGCCTAAATCAAGGATTACGAAAAAAGAAGGCGACCCGCAAATGACTGATATTGTCGAAAAGGCAATCGCGGCGATCGGCGACAGCGGTTGGCTCGGTTATTTGAAAGGTCAGGGCATCGAGAAATTTAACTTTAAGGTTGTGCAGGACAACGATAATTTGCAGGTCATCATTACTTCAGACCTTCCGACACCCGAAAGAGCAAATACCGTTTCAAGCGGTATTAGTGGTTTAATCAGCGGTGCTTTGTTATTAGACAAAAACGGCTTTAAGAAATTGGGCGAAGACGAAAAAGTTTTGCTCAGCAAGGCAAATGCAACGGTTAATCCGGCAAATGCCAAACAATTTGTCTTAAATTTTGTGATCCCGAAAGCGACTGCACAGGAAATGATTACGCGCAAATTAAACGAACCGACAGAAACTAAACCGAACGGAAGCACGGCGCAGATTAAGGAAAACAAACAAAATACGGTTAAATGAGCAGATTCTTTAATTCAATCTTTCTCCTTTGCGGCTTGATTTTAAATCTTGCCGCTTTGCCCGTTTTCGGACAGCAAGATTCAAACGGGACTGAAATTAACAAAAAACCTTTGAAGGATTTAGTCAAATCGGTCGAAGGAAAAAATGTTGATTGGGCAAAGCCTTTTCTGGTTGAACTCGAAGGCAGTTTAACCAGAGACGGTAAATTTGATACAGAAAAAACGAAGTTCATCAAAAGCGAAGGCGACGCGGAATTGCTTGAAGTCGTCAAACAATCGTTTGAAGCCGTTGGCGACAGCGGTTGGCTCGGTTATTTAAGTTCTCAAGGCATTAAACAAATCAAAATATCGGCAACTCAAAATTCCGAGACTTTCTCCGTTTCGGTTATTTCGGAGCAACCGACGGCGGCACGGGCAAAAACTCTTTCAAGCGGACTTAACGGTTTAATTAACGCCGCTTTGCTATTGGATAAAAATGATACGAAAAAGTTTGGCAATGACGAAATAAAATTACTACAAGGCACAAGAGCCAGCGTTCAGGAAAAAACTGTTAATATAAATGTTTCGCTTTCGGCGAGCGATTTTCAGGAAATGGTCAAACGCAGAATGAACGAATCGAAGGAAAATACGGTTAAATGAGCAATCGCAAAAACTACAATTCAATAGTTTTTCTGACGACACTAAGCGTTTATCTCGGCTTGGTGTTGGTCGGCGGTGCAGTTGCTCCGTCTGTTTTGGCGCAGGCGGCGACAACGCGCGATTTTAATATTAAAAACGAGATTGTCGTTGAAGATGATTTAGACAAAAAGCCTGATGATGAAATTTGTTCCGGCTTAAAAAACAATCCCGACGAAGCCGACAAACAATTTATCGAGCAATATGCCAAAACAATTTTGGCTTTGCTGAAAAAGAATTATTTACCTGAAGCCGATGATTATAAAATAGCAATCAATGCTTCATATTCATCGCTTGAAGACGATGAATTGTTTAATGGATTTTTTCCGACGTTAAGAAAAGATGTTGTAATTGAGAGTTTTAATTACACACTTGATAAAGACAAACTTTTCGGAAAATTTAATCTCAAACCAAGATTGAACAATAATATTTCTCCCGCCGGTTATTCTTTTGTTTCAAGTTTGGATTTTTTGCGTCTTGAATCGCAAAACAAACCTAAAAACATAATCTTAAAAAACACGGAAATCTCTTTTGAAAACAACCAAGTTTTCATCGTCACCCGTTTGCCTCGTGGTTCGATAGATTCGCTGCTCACCCAAAAAGACGCACAATAACGGCGGCGAGCGAAGGAAGCGAAAAATTCATACTTTCCAACCAAACAAACTCGCCTGAACTTTAATAATTTTTAGTTTTATAGACAGATGTTCAGAGTTCAAACTTTAGTTTGAATTCGTTAAAACCATTCAAACTAAAGTTTGAACTCTGAACTAATACGAAGAGGAATTTTATGGCAGTTAATAGTTTTGCAGACAAATTAGTTAAGAAAATATTCGGCAGCAGCAGCGACATTTTTTTGAAAAAGGTAAAGCCCGCCGTTGACCAGATCAACGCGCTCGAACCTTCGATGCAGCGGCTTTCGGACGATGAATTACAGGCGAAAACGGAAGAGTTTAAGGCGCGGATTCAGCGCGAACTTGAAGGAATTGACGACAAGACGGAACGCCGCAAACGCGAGCAGGAAGTTTTGAATGAAATCTTGCCCGAAGCGTTTGCGGCAGTGCGCGAAGCATCGGTGCGCGTAACGGGAATGCGTCATTTCGACGTGCAGTTAATCGGCGGCATCGCGCTTCATCAAGGCAGAATCGCCGAGATGCGGACGGGCGAAGGTAAAACTTTGGTTTCGACCTTGCCCGCGTATTTGAACGGCTTGACCGGACGCGGCGTGAACGTCGTGACGGTCAACGATTATCTAGCTTTGCGCGATTCGGATTGGATGGGCAAAATCCATGCGTTTTTGGGTTTGACGGTCGGTTGTATCCAAAACGATATGGACGACTACGAACGCAAAGAGCAGTATTCGAGCGACATCACTTACGGAACGAACAACGAATTCGGCTTCGATTATTTGCGTGACAATATGAAGTTCGACGTTGAGAGCTTAGTTCAGCGCGATCATTATTTTGCGATCATTGACGAAGTTGACTCGATTTTGATTGACGAAGCGCGCACGCCTTTGATTATTTCGGGCGCGTCCGACGAAGCAACCGACAAGTATTTCACCGCTAACGGAATCATTCCGCATTTTGAACGCGGGCATAAAGACGAAGAAACAAAGGTCACGACGGGCGATTATCTGCTCGACGAAAAAAATCATTCGGCAGTTTTGACCGAAGCGGGCGTTACGAAAGCCGAAAAACTTCTCGGCGTTTCCAATCTGTATGACCCGGCGAATATGGAAATGCTCCATTGTGTCGAGCAGTCGCTCAAGGCGCACACGCTCTACAAAGCCGACCATCATTACGTCGTGCAGGACGGCGAAGTGATCATCGTTGACGATTTCACGGGACGCTTGATGGCGGGCAGACGCTGGTCGGACGGTTTGCACCAAGCCGTCGAAGCTAAAGAAGGCGTGAAGATCGAACGCGAAAATCAAACGCTGGCGACAATCACTTTGCAGAATTACTTCCGAATGTATGAAAAACTTTCGGGTATGACGGGAACGGCGGAAACCGAAGCGGAAGAATTCGGGACGGTTTATGGTTTGGATGTCGTCGTTATTCCGACAAATCGCGCAATGGTTCGCAAAGACAATTCGGATATGATTTACCGCACTCTGCCCGAAAAGTGGGACGCGGTGATTGACGAAATCAAACAGCTACACGCCAACGGTCAGCCGGTTTTAGTCGGGACGGTTTCGGTCGAAAACTCCGAACTGGTTGCCGACAAGTTGAGCAAGATGGGCATTCCGCACAATGTCCTGAACGCGAAACAGCACGCCCGCGAAGCCGAGATCATCGCGCAAGCCGGACGGAAAGGCGCGGTCACCATCGCAACCAATATGGCTGGACGCGGAACCGACATTCTGCTCGGCGGCAACCCCGAATTTCTCGCCAACGAATATCTCAAACGGATGGAGATTAACCCCGACGAAGCCACGCCCGAACAGTTTGAAGAACAACTGGTCAAGGCAAAGCGCGTCGTCGCCGATGAACACAAAGAAGTCGTCGCAGCGGGCGGTTTGCACATTCTCGGGACGGAACGCCACGAATCAAGGCGTATTGATAATCAGCTTCGCGGTCGTGCCGGACGGCAGGGCGATCCCGGCAGTTCGCGCTTCGTGCTTTCGCTCGAAGACGATTTGATGCGTATTTTCGCGGGCGACAAGGTTCGCTCGATGATGGAATGGCTCGGGATGGAAAAGGGCGTTGCCATTGAATCGAAGACCGTTTCCAAGCAAATCGAACGCGCTCAAAAGGCGGTCGAAGCGCGTAACTTTGAAACCCGCAAACACGTTTTGAAATACGACGACGTGATGAACAAACAGCGCGAAACGATCTACACTCTGCGCCGTCAGTTGATGTTCGAACCCGAACACCGCGATTATCTTTTGGGTGAGAGCGGCGTGGCGCGAGACCTTCTGCACGACCTCACGCACAGCTTTCTGAGTCCGAACATCGCGCCGAAAGATTGGGAAGTGGCGACCTACGCCGCCGAGATCGAAAGCATCTACGCGGTTGATCCGGCGGTTGATGCCGACGTTGATTTCAAGACGATGAACGCCGACCAGATCGAAGAAGCCGTCTGGCGCAAGGCGATTGCCGACTACGAGGAAAAAGAAAAGCTCGCGGGCGGCGAATCTCTCCGCGCCTACGAGCGTTACATTATGCTCAACATCATTGACTCGCAATGGAAAGACCATCTGCTTTCGATTGACCACTTGAAACAAGGCATCGGCTTGGTCGGCTACGGGCAAAAAGACCCGCTCGTCGAATACAAAAAGCAGTCGTTCGATATGTTTCAGGATATGCTCGACCGCATTGACACGAACACGACGCGTTCCTTGTTCAACCTCGAAATCGTCGTCAAAGACGAACAGGAAGAAATGGAACGCCTCGAACGTCTCGAACGCCAACGCGCCCGCAAACAAGCCGCGGGAATGGCTTTCACCGGCGCAATGGCAGGCGCAACCGCGGCAGGCGACACCGAACAAGTCCGCCACACCCCGTTCAAACGCGAACACGCCAAAGTCAAACCCAACGACCCATGCTACTGCGGCTCCGGCAAAAAATTCAAAAAATGCCACGGCGCGGGAATATAAAGGGTGAAGGATGAGGGATGAGGGATGAATAATTCCGAATCCCGCGTAAAATCAACAACGGCGGAAAGACGACCGTCAGGAAGTGTGCCGAACAAATAAAGGCGGAAGGTTTCAAACTTTCCGCCTTTTCACTTTCCCCGAAACCTCCGCCAAAAACCCCGACACCAATCAAACCACCCATACACCCAAAGAATTTTTCGCGGTCGCTTGTGGAAATACTACCGTCATATTTGGAAGTTACGCGGTTGGTTATGGAAACGCCGCGTATCAAAAAGAAACCCGTAACTATGTTTAAGGAATTCACTCACGGACATCTTCATTTGCTAATAACACGATTTTTTTAAGCCGTCGGACGGATTCGGCAACCAATCGGGGAAATAATGCTACTAAAAATACGCTTCAATAGGCTATTATTTTATTCTGATACTCTAAAAATTTTTATGAAAACACTTTATAAAATCATACTGCTCTGCACCTTGCTGTTTTCGGCAAGCGCGGTTTTTGCCCAGCAGACCGAGCGCGAAAAAGGTATCGAGCTTTACAAAAAAGGCAGTTACAAGGAATCGGCGGCGGTGCTTGAAAAGTTCGTCAAAGCTACGCCGAACGATGCCGAAGCGCGGACGTTTCTGGCGTTGTCGCAAATAAAAATCGGCAAAATCAAGGATGCCGTCAAGATGCTCGACAAAAGTCTGGATGTGAACCCGAATCAGCCGGATGCGCTCAAAGCATACGCTTACGCGCTTATTTTGCGCCGGAATGCGAAGGAATCCGTCAAACAAATTGATCGTCTGAAGGCGATGCAGCCGCTCGATGCCGAATCTTTTTACATTCTCGGCTGGGCGAATCTGCAGCTCGAAAACTATGACGACGCGCTCGAAAACGCCGAACAAGCCGTCAAGCTCGCTCCGAAGATGCCGAATGTTTATTATTTGAAGGCGCAAGCCATTATGAACCGCCGCAACGTGCCGACCGATTATGCCGCGATTGCCGAGAAATACGGAAGCGCGGCGGACAATATCGGCAAGTTTATCGTGCTTTCGGCGGCTTTGCCCGACGCGCCTTACTGGACGGGACAACAGGAAACTTTGAAGGTTTTTGCGGCTTACTACGCCGAGCGGGAAAAGAATAAAGGTTCGGCGGACGCAGACGCGGCGAATATTACGCCGCTTAAAATTACGGCGAAACCGCGAGCCAATTATACCGACCAAGCCCGCCAAGCCGGAATTTCCGGCACAATCCTCCTGCTGGTCGCTTTTACGGAAAAAGGCACGGTTGAAAACGTGCTGGTTCTCAAGAGTCTCGGTTACGGTTTGGATCAGCAAGCCATGAAAGCCGCGAAAGGCATCAAATACGAACCCGAAACGCGCAACGGCAAACCCGTTACGACGGTCAAAAACGTTGAATATAGTTTTACGATTTATTAAGATTAACGAAGATTGGAGCGCGGAACCTTCCTCGTCCGCCACGCCGCAAAGCGGCGTAAAAAACGCTTCGATTTCCATTAAAGTTTGAAGCAATCGAAGCGTTTTTGAGCGTTTTCCAAACGCTGGCGGACGAGGAAGGTTCCGCGCTCCGACATTCGAACAAAGCCAAGATTATTAAGAAGGAAATTTTATGAAAACACTCTACAAAATCACTCTCTTTTGCGTCTTGCTGTTTTCGGCAAGCACGGTTTTTGTGCAGGAAGTGCAAAGCGAACGCGAAAAAGGCTTTGAGTTTTACGACAAAGGCGAATATCAAAAGGCGGTCGAAACTCTGCAAAAGGTTGTCGAAATCAATAAAAACGACCGCAAAGCGTGGCTTTATCTCGGGATGAGCCAGTTCAAATCGCCGGGCAAATCGAAACCCGCGAAAGCCTTTAAAGCCGCCGACAAGATTTCCGACGCTGAAATGGAAGCGGACGCAACTCAAACGAAACTGAAAATCATTTCGAAACCGCGTGCGAACTACACGGACGCGGCACGGCAAAATCAGACGCAAGGCACGATTAAATTAGCGGTCGAATTCGGCGCGGACGGGACGATAAAAACAGTTGTTGCATTTCAAACTCTGCCCGACGGATTGACCCAAAATTGTCTCGAAAGTGCTAAAAAGATAAAATTCGACCCCGCGACCAAAGACGGCAAACCGTATTCAACGATTGGAATCATCAGCTACAGCTTTACAATTTATTAACTCGGAAAACAAACGACAAAAGACTGGAGCGTAAGCGTCCCGCTTGCATAGCGTCGAAAGACGCTCAAAACGCTTCAACAACACTTAGGTTTGAATGTTATTGAAGCGTTTCTTCGCGCTTTGCGCTTATAGCAAGCGAGGACGCTTGCGCTCCAGTCTGATTCCGAACTAACGATATAAATTTACAATTTATTGATTACTTTTTTATCGCGGACTTCGACTTTATTCTGAATTTCGGGCGGCAGTATGACGTTGTAAGACGTTTCGCCCGTTTCGGTTTTGATGAGTTCGATTTTGATGTCTTCAGTTCGCAGATTTTCGATGATCGAGCTTGCGCCGTAGAGTTTGACGGGAATGCGTTTTTCGCCCGTTTCGGTTTTGACCGTAACGATAAAGGATTTTTCGATACGCTTTTCGCCGATGTAGAAAAAGACATCCACGACCGTGGTATCAACCGGACGGACTTTCGGGCTGACGACGTTGAGCGATACCTGCGGCGCGGTAAAATCTTCCTGTTTCGATTCGACGTTGACTTTTTCGGTCGAGATCGAATCGAGCGGACGGACAAAACTTTCGGGTCCGCGCACACGCACAGTTTGCGGAACGGTTGATGAACTGTAAATCTCGAAACCTTCGGTCAACGCGCCTTCGGTGTCGGCTTTGACAGGCACATCGCGCTCGATGATTCTTTCGAGCTTGACGGCAATGCGGCTCGGCTGAATCTCTTCGAGCTTGAATCCGGCGGGCAGTTCGATATTCACGTTGTCGGGCGTAATCTGAACGGTTCGATCGCCCGCCAAAACATCTGTCAAATCGAGCGAAACGGACAAATCACGCTGATTCAGCTGGTCAATCTTGCTTTTGTCGCCCGAAATTTTTATTTCAACTTCGGTGACGGGCGAATTCGTCACTTCAAGCTCGTTGGCAACGCGCAGGTTGAGCGGAATATTCATAAAACGGCGCGAAGTCGGCGTGCGCAGTCCCGTCACACCGAGCCACAAGGCAAGCGTCACGACCAGTGCGATGAGCTTCATCATCCAATCGTCGAGAAAGACTTTACGAAACAGCCGCGACCAAAACGCTTGCTGATTATCTCGCTCAAAAAATTTTTCAGTCGGGAACGCCATATTAAAGATTCAAGATTCAAGATTCAAGGTTTAAGATTCAAGAGTGTAATAATTTTGAATCTTGAATCTTGAATTATCCGACAGTAATCTCCGATTCTGATTCCTTCATCGTTTTTGTTTGTTCGCGCCTTCGTTCGACGACGGGAATTTCCATCGCGCTGAGCAATAAAGTGCGAAGCTGTGTCGTGTCGAGATTGCGCTTCATCACGCCGTTTTCGACATACGTTATCAAACCTGTTTCCTCGGACACGACGACCGAAATCGCGTCCGAGCCTTCCGTTACGCCGATTGCCGCCCGATGCCGTGTGCCGAGTTCCCGCGAAATGCCCGGATTCTTCGTCAGCGGCAGAAAGACCGAAGCCGCCGCGATGCGTTCGCGCTGAATCACGACTGCGCCGTCGTGCAAGGGCGTTGACGGATTAAAAATCGTGACCAGTAAATCGTAGCTCATTTTTGAATCGAGCTGAACGCCCGCGTCAATAAAATTACGCAACCCGACATCGCGCTCGATGACAATCAACGCGCCCGTTTTTTCCGAAGAGAGCGTCGTTACCGCCAAAACGATTTCGTCATAAATCGTTTCGCCCATCTGCCCGCGCTGACGGCGCAAGAGCGGGAAGCGCAGACGGTTGCCGAAATATATCAAGGCTTGGCGGATTTCCGATTGAAAAAGAATGATTACCGCGAAACCGATATACGGAACCGCCGCCCGCAAAACCGTTTCGAGCGTCGTCAGTTCCTGCGCGACCGCCAGCCAGTAGAGCAAACCGATAATCACCATCCCGACTACGGTCGGCACGGCGCGTGTGCCGCGCAAAAGTTTCAGCACGACATAAACCATGATAAAAACCAGCGTGATGTCGAAGACATTTCGCAAGTTGCTTATATTCGGAATGTAATCAGTTATCTGCATTTTCCGCCGCGCTTATCGAATATCATATCAATTTTAATCGGGTTTGTTTAATTTTCCCTTTGCTTCTCTTAATGTTAGCTGTTTAACTGACGCGGGAATCGGTCAAAATTTGCTTTCGGTGCAGGAGAGTTGTTTGAGAAACAATCTTTCTTACGATGCAAAACTGGCAAGGTTTGGGTTGCTTTCGGAATTTTATCTGCGGATTTTTTAATCTCAATTAAAATCCTTAGGAATTGCACAGTTGAATAAAATTCGGAACAGGTGAAAAGTGATAAGTTAAAGATGATAATCGGTTTTGACCTTTCACTTATCACTTTTCACCTATTCCGAATTTAAGTTTCAACTGTGCAATTCCAGGGTTTTAATTTTTAATTGCGTTTGCGAAGTCTGCCGCGTTGGAGATAGCCGACGAGTTCGCCCCGCTCATTGATTACGCCGAGCGAGCCGATGCCGTTTTCGCGCATCAGGAGTTTTGCTTCGGTCAAAGTCGCGTCGGTTTCGACAAAATATTCGGGCGCAATCGGACGCATCACATGACGGATTTTTGTTTTATGCCAATCTTCACGCGGCAGTTCCTTTATATCTTCGAGCATCAACACGCCGTAAAACTGTTTGTTTTCGGCGACCAGAAAAACCGTCCGCCGATGAAGCGGCAGCACCGTGTCAATAAATTTCAAAACATTCGATTCGGGTTCGATGGTGACGGGCAACTGCATCGCTTCTTCGACGCTCAGATTTTCAAAATCGCCGACCTGTTTGATAATTCCCTTCGCCGAATCATATAGAAAAACCCCGACCAGAATCGTCCAAAACCCCGTAAAAAAGCCGTCTGCCGCCGATATTAAGATGACAATCCCGAAAACAATCAACGCCAGCGCGATGATTTTTCCGAACTTTCCGGTCGTTATCGTTGCTTCGTTCAAATCCGTTCCGCGCCGCCAGAGATACGCCCGCAAAACCCGCCCGCCGTCGAGCGGATAGCCCGGAAAAAGATTAAAAACCGCCAGCAGGAAATTCCAGAGCGCAAGAAAAAACGCGAGCGTGACAAGCAATCCGGCTTCGAGCGAATTGGCAGCCGCCATTAAAATTACGAAAATTATTGCGAGCAGAAAACTTGCCGCCGGTCCGGCAATCGCAATCCGAAATTCGGCACGCGGAGTATCGGGTTCGCGCCGAAACCTCGCAAGCCCGCCGAACGGATGAAGAACAATCTCCAAAACCTCGACGCTTTCCATCCGCGCAACGACCGCGTGGGCGTACTCGTGAAGAAATATCGAAACAAAAAGAACCAGCGTCGTCAGAAAACCGAAAACCAGCGAAACTAGAAAATTATCAATCAATCTGGAATTGGAAAGATTAACCGCCGTAATCCAGGTCATCAGCGCAAGCACAAAAAACCAGCGCAAATCTATCCGCACGGGAATTCCCGAAACGTGCGCGATGAGGATTTGACGTTTTAAGAACTCAAGCTGACGCATCAATCTAAAGCAAAATCAAGTATTAATATTATCCGTGCAGAGATTTTAAAAGTAAAGAGAAAAGATTTTGAGTTTCCTAAATTACGGCGGCAAGAGTTGCGTTATTGAAAGCAGATTGCTATATTTTCTATTCGGCTTTTGCTGCAAATTCAGCCGAAAGTTTGAAAAAAAGGGGACGTAGCTCAGTTTGGCAGAGCGCTGCAATGGCATTGCAGAGGTCAGGGGTTCGACCCCCCTCGTCTCCACCAATCAAATCAACAACTTACGGCACTCCGAGCGGTTGCCGTTTTTGTTTCGTTACCAATACGTTACCAAAATCAGATTTTTCATCCGCTTCATCCGAATATCCGAATAACCAAGTATTTTCATTAACGTAAAAGCGTCCGCGGCAGTATGACGCAAGTCGTGAAAGCGGAAGTCTTTAATTTCAGCTTCATTAACCGTCCGCCGAAAACTCCGTTTGAAGTTGTCGAGTTTGCCGTTTGTTTTGCAGGGCTTTCCTATAAAACTTGAGAACAAGGAGGCAAAAAGTTATTTTTTATAGTGACTAAACTTTAAGAAGTAACCAATATGCCGCCTTGTCAAGAAAATAGTCGAAGTTTTTTCCAGATTCTGCAAAATGCCGATGGTTTGGATTTACGGGATAATCGCGGGAAACGTCACGATTTAGCGGTTGTTTTAGTTGGCGTGACGCTGGCGATTTTAAGTAATCGGGATGGAATTTTATCAAGCATTCAGCGGCATGTTCAGAATCATTATGAGAAATTAGCGGTCGTTTTAGGAGTCGCAAAGAAGCAAGCGGTTTCGCGTTCGCAATTGCCTTTGATTTTAGAAAAAGTTGCGTTTCAGGTTTTTAATCGGTTGTTATTTGAAAGTTTCGGAATCAAATTGAGCGCGGCAGAGCGACTGTGGTTTGCGATAGATGGGAAAGAACTGCGCGGAAGTATTGAGAAAGGCGGCAAGCGAGGCGCAGCGGTGGTGCAAGCGGTTTCGCACGAGAATTGCCAAACCGTCGTCCAGGAATATTATTCGGGAGAGCAAGCATCAGAAGTTCCGGTGGTGCGTAAGATATTAGAGGAAAGAGGTTTAGCTTCACAAAAGATAAGTTTGGATGCGTTGCATTGTAAAGCTTTGACGCTGGCAATAAGGAGCGCAAGCGGCGGGAAATATTTGGTCGGCTTGAAAGAAAATCAGAAACAGTTGAAGAAACAAATCAATCGGGCAATGGAAAATCAGTCAATCTTATTCAAAACCCGGAGCCAAAAGAAAAGTCACGGACGAATCGAGGTCAGAGGTTATGAGTTTTATGATGTCCTGGAGTTAAAAAAAGATGAACGCTGGAAAAGCTGCCAAATCAAAACAGCGATTAAAGTGAGCAGGGAAAGATGTAAAGTAAAAAGCGGCAAAATCAGTCGTGAAGAAAGTTGTTATCTGACGAATGAGGTCGGAAATTATGAAGAATTGGCGCAAGCAGTCAGACTTCATTGGCAAGTGGAAACGAATAATCACATTCGAGATGTGAGTTTCAGAGAGGACAAAAGTCAGGCTGTTCGAGATTCTCTCACGGTGACTCAAAAAGAAAAGCGTGGTTCGCCGATAGAAAAAGCGTCGTAAAAGCCTTGCTCAATCTTGACTCGACATTCAAGCGCAATGATTCGCGCTTTCGCGCTCAGCACGC